>CAJTQU010000003.1 GCA_910578665.1 uncultured Muribaculaceae bacterium | reverse complement strand
GCGGAATATCTTATTTTCTTCCAGCTTTTGTCGTTTCCATGTGCCTCTGGATCTACTCCGTTAGCCGCTCCGGGGTTTCCCGTTCTGTTTTGCGCTGTGTTTCCGTGCCTTGTCTGCTGTTGTTCTCGTGCTTCCGTCCCTCTGCACACTGCCCTGCCGCTTTTTGTGCGGCTGGTGCGGTTGTTTTCCCGTCTAGCCGTTTCTGTCTTTACCGCCTCCCTTAGCGTTGTCCTTCCACGCTTCCGCGCGTTCACCTTTCCGTGGCGTCTGCCTTTCCGTCCGTCTTTCTTTCCCCGTGTTTTTCCGGTGTAGCCCGTCTATGAGCTGTGTGCTTTTCTGGTTGGGACGGGGGCTCTCACGGGACACTCGCGGGCCGGGGGGTGTTATTGCGTCGGAAGTGGTTTATGCGCCTCATTTGCTTCAGCTCCGTTAAATGCCCTTTATTTTCGTGCGGCTGTTTTGTTTTTTGTGAGTGGTTTCGTGGTCACCGTGCTGCCCTATGCCAGACTGTGTTTCTGCACCTGTGCGTGTCTTTACGCCCGTCTCTGTTCTTTTTTCTGCACTGGTATTGCTCCTGCGCACTGCGCCTGTTTTTCTCCTATCGCGATGTGCTGCTTCCGTATGCCGTATGGGGCTTATGCATCACAGCTATCAGCCTTTGCCGTCCTGCTCAGCTACTTTCTGCGCCCTGCCTTGTCTGTGGTTGTTATTCCTGGGTTGACGGATTTTAGTTTGCTGATAAAGTCTGCTTCGTTGCGTGGTGAGACATATACCCATCTGTTTCGGCCATATTTTAGGCCTATTCGTTTCATAGATAGTGCCGGAGATGATGGGTAGCTTGGATTGTGGGAAATTTCGGTAATTTGTTTTATTGGTAGTCTCATGCTAAATAGCACTCCGCATCTTATGTGCAGGATGTCGCCATTTATTGTATAGTCGGTGTGCAGGTACATATCTGTAAGCATTAACATGCAGACAAGCGTGAGTGCAGTATCAATGATTAGTACCCACATCTCATGCCGGCATAAAATTGTTATGGCAATTAATACCGTTGTCACACATAGGTAGAGCCATATGAATAGGCTGCCTACTTTTGATTTGTATGTGTTGTTCATATGCAAATGTACAAAAAAATTTTTTCTTGTTTTGGTTTAGAGTAAACCTGGGATAGGGATATTGTTGTTTTTAATAGGAGAAACCGGTGGTGCTGGTCGCAGATTTGGTGGACTGGGAAAGATTTTGTACTTTTGTACATTAGTAATCAATACCGTTTAGATTTGGACACTGATCCTTTACCAACGCCGCTGGGAGCGGCTTTTAACATTATATGCGGGGTGGCTCGGGAAACGCTTCCTGCCATCGAGTTTCATTCTCCCTCGTCGTGGGTCTCATGGAGTACGCTTGTGCTGATAGCATTGGCGTGTTTGTGTGTGTCTGCCTTTGTCAGTGGGAGCGAGATAGCATTCTTCGGACTTTCAGGCGAGGACCTTGACATGGTTGAAGAAGACTCGCAGGACGGAGACAAGACTGCCCGGTCTGTGCGCCGGTTGCTTGACAATAGCGAGCGCCTGCTGGCCACCATATTGATAGCCAATAATCTGGTGAATATCACTATGGTGGTGCTTCTGTCTTTTGCTATCAACGAAGTATGCACGTTTAATTCATCGTTGCTTAATTTCTTGATACAGACAGTATTTCTTACTTTTCTGCTGCTGTTGTGCGGAGAGATATTTCCCAAGCTTGTCGCCAAACAGAATCCGCTGCAGTGGGTCAGGCGTTCGGCCGGAGGGGTGATGCTTCTCTACCGTATGCTCGGTGGGCCGGCACGGCTTATGGCAAGTTCTTCTGTCGTGATGCACAAATTTATCAGTAAGAAGCATGAATCGGTCACTACCGATGAATTGTCCCAGGCGTTGGAAATCAGCGACGAACCTGCCGGCAAAGATAAGGAGATGCTGGAGGGTATTCTTGCTTTTGGCGAGAAAGAGGCGTGCGATATTATGGTGAGCCGTGTGGATGTTACGGATATAGAATGGCATTCTACGTTTGCCGAGGTGGTAGACACTATTCTGCGCACCGGGTATTCGCGCATTCCGGTCTATGATACCAACCAGGATTCAATCAAGGGTGTGTTGTACAGCAAGGATTTGCTGCCATATATCGGAAAGCGTGATGATAATTTCGCGTGGCAGACACTGCTTAGAAAGCCTTATTTTGTGCCTGAGAGCAGGATGATAGACGATCTTCTGGAAGATTTCCGCCGCAAGCACATACATATAGCTATTGTGGTCGACGAGTTCGGAGGGACACGCGGCATAGTCACCCTGGAGGATATCATTGAAGAGATAGTGGGCGATATTGACGATGAATATGACGAGCGCACACACCTGTACCGTAAGATTTCGGACAATACTTATGTGTTCGAGGCCAAGATACAGATGGCTGATTTCTGCCGTGCCACGGGGATTGACGTAGAAGAGTTCGGCGAGGCCGGTGAAGATGCCGAGACATTGGCCGGACTTCTGCTGGCGGTAAAGGGGGATTTTCCTGCTAAGAAGGAATCACTTATTTGCGGCAGGTGCCGTTTCCTGGTGCTGGATATACAGAAACACCGCATAATATCTGTGCGGTGCAGTATAATGGATGATGATAAAAAGTAGCTCATGATGGATGACGGATTTGTGTATTGCCGCCGCCGTACCCCGGCAGGCGTAAAGATAGAGGAAGTAAGCGGTGGAGAGGGCTGTTCAGGTGCCGTATGGCGCGCTATGGCCTGGCAGGTGTATAAGGAAAACGGGCGTGACGGATACCGCGAGGTGCTGCATACTGACAACGGTGCTCCCGTGCTGTATGACGAAGAGTGCCGCATCTCGGCCACGCATACCGCAGGTCTGCTGGTGGTCGCGACGCTGGCGGAAACCCCCGGTGCCGACATGGAGTGTTTCGACCGGCATACGGCATTGGGCGTAGATGCCGAGCGTGCAGACCGTCTCAAGGTGCTTAGTGTCAGGGAACGCTATCTGGGTGCTGCCGAGCTGGAGTTGGTTCCTGCGGACCTGCTGCCTGCTAATATCATGGCCTGGACTGCTAAAGAGGCACTATATAAGGCCGCGCTTACTCCCGGACTTGACTGGCGCCGTGACATTCGTATAATACGTCTGCCGGTATTGCAGGAAGACTTGTCTGAGCATACGGCTGTGTACGGCGAAGCCGAGGTGGATATTCCCGGTGCGGGCACGGTGGCATTCAGCCTGTACAGTTACCTGTCGGAAGGCTGTATAGTCACGCTCGCGCTTACCAGTGACAGCGCGACCCATCTTTATCCCAAGAAATGACATTAATTGTAAGCTGCTGCCGGAGACGGCCCTATAGATAATAAGGCGGCGCGGCGTACGGCTTTCGCGGCGTATGAGACAAACGAGGTACGCCTGTATTGATCTTGTGTGATATGTTTTGGGGATTTTTAATGGATATAGAGGGGACTTTAGGAATTAATTGCTAAATTTGCAGTTTGAATACTGTAAACCATTACTATGATATTTACGCGTAGATATAACCTTGTCAATAATATTACGGGCTGGGGCGTGTTTGTTATCGCTCTGCTGACTTATTGGCTGACACTTGAGCCTACGGCCTCTTTCTGGGACTGTGGGGAGTTTATCATACAGGCCGACAAGCTTGAGATAGGCCATCCGCCAGGCAATCCTATTTTCATGCTCACGGCACGTTTCTTCTCTAATTTTGCTTTTGGCGATCCGTCTAAGGTGGCGCTTATGGTCAATGCCATGAGCGGCCTGCTGTCGGCTTTGACTATATTGCTGTTGTTCTGGACTGTCACCCATCTGGTGAGGCGTCTGCTGCTTCACAATAACGCTGGCGAGCCGGGTCTTACGCAGTATCTTGTAATAATGGGCAGCGGAATGTGCGGCGCCCTGGCTTACGCCTGGAGCGACACATTCTGGTTTTCGGCCGTCGAGGGCGAGGTGTATGCATTCTCCAGCTTTTGTACGGCCCTTGTATTCTGGCTTATATTGAAATGGGAAAACCGTGCTGACGAACCTCATTCGGACCGTTATCTGATACTCATAGCATATATAATCGGTGTGTCGGTGGCTGTCCATCTGCTCAACCTGCTGTGTATTCCGGCCATCGTGCTTGTGTATTGCTACAGGCGTTTCCCATCGATGAATGTCAAGAAAAGCCTGTTGGCGCTGTTGGTCAGCTTCGGTATAGTCGTATTGGTGCTGTACGGCCTGGTGCCAGGCTTTATCAAAGTGGCCGGATGGTTTGAGCTTATGTGTGTAAACACATTAGGCATGAGTTTTAACTCAGGTACTCTGATATATACGGCTATCACCGTAGCCGTGTTTTTCTGGGCGTTGTGGGAGCTTTACCGCCAGCGTTCTGGCGCCATGATGCGTCTGTCGTTTATGTGCGGAGTACTGCTCAGCGGTATCTTGTTCATAGGCTCCAGCCTGTGGCCCGGCATATTGCTGATGGTCGTGCTGGCATACTTCCTGTACGGCTTTTTCGGCAAACGTCTGCCTGTGCGGTGGCTCAATGTAATAATGTGGAGCATATGCGTTATTTTTGTGGGCTATAGTTCTTATGCCCTTATTCTGATACGTTCCAATGCCTCTACGCCTATGAACCAGAATTCTCCGGACAATGTCTATGAGCTGGCTTCATATCTCAACCGCGAACAGTACGGGGACACGCCGTTGCTGTACGGCCAGACTTTTGAAAGTTCGCCGCAGCAGATGACCACTGTCACACCCGATGGCCAGGAGGTGTTCAGAACCCGTATCAACAAAGGCAAGGCCCAGTATGCCCAGGGGGTGAAAGGCGCCAGTGTGTCTTCTCCCGAAGGCTTTCTCAGCGATTCCGAGATGGAGCGTGACAGAAAGCTGGCAGCCCGGGGTGGCGATTATTACGCTCTTTATGACTATGAGAATGAGTATGTGATGAATCCTGAGCTGGACATGTTTCTGCCGCGTATACACAGCTCGGCTCCTGGCCATGCCGCTGCATATGCGCTGTGGGCAGATCTGAGCACAGCGCCGCTGGTCCCCATAGAGGCTTACGACTCATCTACAGGCAATATGCTACCGCTGCCGGGCACCGAGGTGGCCTATAACGACATGGGCGAACCGTACCAGCCGCAGCAGACAGCGCGCAAGCCGACATTCGGCCAAAGCATGGATTATTTCTTCAATTACCAGCTGAACCATATGTACTGGCGCTATTTCTTGTGGAATTTCGCCGGACGACAGAACGACATCAACAACCAGTACGGAGAGAAGGATGCCGGCAACTGGATAACGGGCATACCGTTCATAGATAACGCCAGGCTGGGAGACCAGTCGCTGCTTCCCGATGAGTACGGCAAGGAAAACAGGGGTCATAATGTGTTCTACATGCTTCCGTTGCTACTGGGCCTCCTGGGTCTGTTGTGGCAGGCATTTCGCGGCAAGCGCGGCATAGAGCAGTTCTGGGTGGTGTTCTTCCTGTTCTTTATGACGGGCATAGCTATCGTGCTGTATCTGAACCAGCCTCCCATGCAGCCGCGAGAACGTGATTATGCCTATGCAGGCTCGTTCTATGCATTCGCTATATGGATAGGCATGGGTGTGGCCGCGCTGTGGTGGTGGATTACCCGTCTGATGACAGGTAAGAATCCGGGTGATGACGCTGAGGAGGTGAAAGATGCCGCCGTAGCAGGCAAGGCGCGCAAAGCAGCATGGGTGGCTGTGGCCGCCGGTGTGCTCGTGCCCTTGCAGATGGTGAGCCAGACATGGGACGACCATGACCGCTCGGACCGTTATGCAGCCCGTGATTTTGCTGTTAATTATCTGGAAAGTCTTGAACCGAACGCTATAATATTCTGTAATGGCGACAATGACACATTCCCTCTCTGGTATGCACAGGAAGTGGAAGGTGTGCGTCCCGATGTGAAGATAATCAATCTTTCTTATCTTAATTCCGACTGGTATGCCGACCAGCAGCGTTTGCAGACATACACGGCCCCTCCGGTCAAATTCACTGCAAAACCGTCTGATTACGCATATCACCGTCGTGATGTTACTTATGTGACACGTGCTACCGATATGGTTAACAGTGTGCCTCTGCTCACTGCCCTGAAAGAGATTTACGACAATAAGGAGGTAGATCCTACGTACAGGGTTCCCACAGTAGGACATACAAACACGTATATTCCGGTGGATAAATCCGCGGCTGCCGCGCGAGGTCTTGTTTCTGCCGCCGGTGAGGGAGAACTGCTTGACTCAATTCCGGTGCAGCTCGGCAACATGCATCTGGGCCAGTTGCTCATGCTCGACATAATAGCCACGAATGCAGCCAACGGCTGGGAACGTCCTATATACTGGGCTATGACTGTGGGCGAGGAGAACTACCGCCAGTTCCTGCCATATCTGCGTGCCACGGGCATGGCCCTGCAGCTCGTCCCCTATAAGGCAGATATGCAGGCCGACACCAGAAGGGGCTATGACATAGTCATGAAAAAATACCGATGGGGCGGTGCCGATGTGCGTCCCGGAGAGTATGCTCCTTATTTTGACGAGACGGCCGGGCGTATGCTGAGCGGCGTGCGTATGACTATGCTTGATGTGGCGCGCCAGCTCACACTGGAAGGCAGCTATGACAAGGCCGCCGCTGTTCTGTCCGCATTTGAAAAGAACCTCGGGGGCGCTGTCCGCCATCTGAGTTTCAACGACCTCTATACGCTAGGCACGATATATTGCACCATCGGTACTGAGTCAGGCAAGCCGGCGCTTACCAAGAAAGGACTGGATGTGCTGGCCGGAGCCATGAAGCGTTTTGCGCAGAATGTAAGGTATGCCGACATGCTGGCCGAGAAGTTCGGTGTGCATGACTACATTGATCCGCAGACTCGTACGGCGCGTGTGCAGCTTGATGCTATGGTTACTCCTGAGAACCAGGCTATATTGTACACTTATTATCCGCTTATAGAGGCCTATGAGACTTATGCCGGAGCCGGGAGTTCCGATAAAATACTTAAAGGCGCCGGTATCTCGAAAAAGATGCGTGACCGTCTGAAAGAATACTACGTGCGCAGCGAGACGCCGCAGGGCGGCGGTGATGCCGACATGGCGGCCGAGCTGGCCAAATGTGCCGAGATCGTAGTAGAGATGCAGGGCCGCGATGCTGCCGGATATGCCGAGGCTTCCGATCTGGAAAGACAGATAGACTCGACGTTTGTACTTATGCTGCAACAGTATCTGGGCAGCGGAGGCAGCGAGGAGGAATTGTTGAAATTCGAAGTCATAGACCGTGTGGATGCCGACCGTGCCATACGTCTGGCCGATGAGTATACTGCCAGACATGGTAATGCCTCTCTCTGATCCGTCATGCTGATAGAGAGACCGCCGCGGTTGTTCCGCTGCCTGGTGCCTGGCGGACTGTTCAGAGTTCCGCTGTCACCGGGAGATGAGAAGCGGATTTATCTCACTTTTGATGACGGGCCGATACCGGAGGTCACTCCGTGGGTGCTTGGCGTGCTTGACCGCTATGGTGTGAAAGCTACATTCTTCATGGTCGGTGACAACGCCCGGCGCTATCCGGCGCTGGTCGACGAAGTGAGACGCCGCGGCCACGCCGTGGGCAACCACACGATGCACCATCTGCAGGGGGCGAAAGTTACCACGCGCGCTTATTTGCGCGATGTGCAGGAAGCAGCCCGGCTGCTCGACACGTCTCTTTTCAGGCCGCCGCACGGATGGCTGCGTCCGCGGCAGGCACAGATTCTCAGAAAGCATTACCGGATAGTGATGTATGATCTGGTGACACGCGATTATTCACGCCGTCTGGGCTGGGAAGATGTGCTGGCCAATGTTAAACGTTACGCGCGTCCGGGGGCGATAGTGGTGTTCCACGATTCGCTAAAAAGTCTCGGACGCATAGAAAAGGCCCTGCCTGCCGCCCTGGAGTGGCTGAGGGACGAGGGCTACGGATTCGGGCTGCTTACCGACTGCTGAAATTTAGGGCATGTTATGAAACGAATATTGGTTGTAGGTGCCGGCGGATTTACCGGCGGATTCATAGTTGGCGAGGGTTTGCGCCGGGGCTACGAGGTGTGGGCCGGAGTGCGTGCCAGCACTTCGCGCGCGTTCTTGCAGGATAGCCGTATACACTTCCTCGAACTGGATTTCCAGAACAGAGAAAGTCTGTCAGAATCATTGCGCGGCGCATTGCCCGAAGGAGAACGCTGGGATTATATCATATATAATCTCGGGGCGACCAAAGCTTTGGATTTTGCTAGTTTTAACCGTGTGAACCATGACTATCTGAGAGACTTCACCAGCGCGCTTGCCGATACAGGCATGACCCCTGGCAAGATACTGTATATGAGTTCGCTGTCTGTGATGGGAGCTGGCGACGAAAAGGGATATACACCGTTCACTCCCCGTGACATACCACAGCCTAATACGCGTTACGGAGCCTCGAAACTCAAGGCCGAGATGTGTCTGGCCTCGAGCGGACTGCCATATGTGATATTCAGGTGTACCGGTATTTACGGGCCCCGTGAGCGAGATTATTACCTCATGTTCAAGAGCATAAGCCGGGGTTTTGATTTTTCAGTAGGCTTCCGCCGACAGATGCTAACGTTTATCTATGTGGGAGATTTGGCAAAAGCTGTGTATGACGCGCTTGAAAAGGCACCGGCAGGCCGTACATATGTCATCGCCGAGGGGCGTTCCTACACGCAGCGAGAATTTCGTTCAATAGCGGCGCGTGAGCTGGGACGGCGCCATGTATTGCCGGTTGTGGCTCCGTTGTGGGTGCTGCGTGCCGTGTGCGGAATGAGCGGCCTTATAGGCAGGTTCCGCCATAAGGCCATGACGCTCAATCCCGACAAATACCGTATAATGCGCCAGCGCAACTGGAATGCGGATATTGAGGATGCGCGGAGGGATTTCGGTTTTAATCCCCGTACTTCGCTTGAACTGGGAGTGAGGAATGCTGTAGCATGGTACCGCGAGGCCGGATGGCTGTAATATATTTACTATAAATACCGATAGAGTATGCCAGATTCGATACATAACGTTCCGGTCGCTGCCGGTGAAATAGAAACTGCCGCTCTGCCATCAGCCTCCGGACAGTCTCAGAATATTCTTCCGGCCAGGCGCCGGGAGACACCGCGCGGCTACGTAAGTACTGCGGAACGGCATAAGCCGTCTGACGTGGGCGGCACTCCGCTCGGTATACCGTATTCGGCTTTGTATCTGGACAGCGCCGCCGGAAGACATACCGACAGCGTGGCAGTGTCACATGGCCGTAAGGCCATCGTCATAGAGCCGGCTGCAGGCAGCGCGGCTCCTCCACGGGCCATACCGCGCGCAGCCGATGCCGGCGCCGCGTCATGGCTTATACTCGGTCTGGTGGGACTGTTTATGCTGATCGCGCTGCGTTACCGCCGCAATTTTAAGTTTACCGGCCGTCTGGTGTATGACCTGGCCAGTGTCAAGCGGCGCCGCAATATGTTTGACGATACTGTGCGCGAGACCACTTTCGGCATAATGCTTAACGTGCTGTGTATAGTATCGGTGGGATTATTGCTGTCCGCCGGTCTGTCTTACACAGGTTATGCGCCTGCCCCTGCAGCCGGGTATCTGCCCGAGAGTCTCGGGATATGTCTGCTTCTTACGGCTGGGTATTATTTATGCCAGTTAATTGCATATTTAATCATAGGCCGAGTGTTTGTCTCACGCTCCAGCACGAAGATATGGATACGCGGTTTCACCGCCGGGCAGTCATTGCTCGGTATCGTACTGTTTCCTCTGGCCATGCTTAGCGTGTTTTATCCGGCCGGAATGTCTGTATTACTGATATTGTCGCTGTCGGCTTACCTGTCAGCCAGATTATTGTTCATATTCAAGGGTGCAAGAATTTTTTCACAGCAAAAATGTTCGTATATCCTTTTTTTGTACTACCTTTGCAGTATTGAAATCGTGCCGGTGTTGCTCATATGGAATATAGCAGCCTGTATGAGCCGCTGACAGCCGTGCCGGTGTCATTTTCCCACAGCCTTTCCAAGAGCTTGTACGGCTGTAGGTAGGATAGAAGAAAAATCAATTTTCTGTATGAAAATCAAAAAAGTTCTTGTCTCACAACCTTATCCCGAATCAGGGAAATCACCTTATTTTGACATTGCGGCCCAATACGGGCTTGATCTCGTATTTCGTCCCTTTATAAAGGTTGAGGGGCTTTCGGCGAAAGAGTACCGCCAGCAGAAAATCAATATAGCAGACTACACAGGGGTGATTTTTACAGCCAAGACCGCTGTAGACAATTATTTCCGTCTGGCAGAAGAGACCCGTTTCGACGTGCCAGACACAATGAAATATATGTGTACCAGCGAATCAGTGGCAAACTATCTGCAGAAATATATAGTATACCGCAAACGTAAGATATTCTTTGGCCAGACCGGTAAAATTGATGATCCGCAGCTGATAGCCGCTCTCAACAAACATAATAAGGAACGTTATATCATTCCGGTGAGCGATGTGCATAAGGATAATCTCGATGTGCTCGACCGTAACAAGGTGAACTATACCAAGGCTGTGATGTACCGTACTGTCAGCAACGATTTTCAGCCTGACGAGCCGTTTGACTACGATCTGCTGCTTTTCTTCAGCCCCGCCGGTATAAAGAGCCTGACTAAGAATTTCCCTGATTTCGACCAGGATAAGCAGAATGTAAAGATAGGGTGTTTCGGCGTTAGTACGGCAAAGGCAGTACGTGATGCAGGCCTGCGCCTTGATATTGAGGCACCTACGGCGAAAACTCCTTCTATGACCGGTGCATTGCTTGCCTATCTTAAGGAAAACCAGAAGTAATTATACAGGCACATAAATATTGCGAGGCCTGTCACGACATCGTGGCAGGTCTTTACTTTATGTCGGGTTCATGTGAGCCTGAATGTGAGCCTGTGATATGGTGTAGGGCCGTATTGCTCTATGGCCTGGCGATGTGCCTTGGTGGGGTATGCCTTGTTTTTAGCCCATCCGTATTGCGGAAACTCGGAGGCAAGCTTGTTCATGAGTTCGTCTCGGTGTGTTTTTGCCAGCACCGATGCCGCGGCAATCGAGGCGTAGGAGGCATCACCGTGTACCACCGTGGTATGCGGTATGCCGAGCGGATGGGGTGAAAACCTGTTACCGTCTACCAGGATATGGTCCGGACGTATATCTAGTCCGCTCACAGCGCGTTGCATGCCGGTGATAGAGGCCTGCAAAATGTTTATTTCATCTATTTCCGCGGCGCTTACCATCACTACGCACCATGCCAGCGCTTCGCGTTCTATCACGGGGCGCAGCATGTCCCTCTGACGCTCGGTTAGCTTTTTGGAATCGTTGAGCAAAGGGTGTGAAAAATCCGGAGGCAGAATGACCGCGGCACAACTTACGGGTCCTGCCAGACAGCCTCGTCCGGCTTCGTCGCAGCCGGCCTCGGTGCGTCCGGGCATCATGAAAGGTTCCAACATGGTTTTGTGCTATATGTACGGTCAGCTGTTGCGCGCTATGATGAAAGCAAACAGTCCGGCCAGTGAGTCGCGTGTGGCTGAATCAGGATATGAGAGCAAAAGTGGAAGTGCCTCGGCATGCAGGCGTTCCATTTCGGCATATGCAAATTCTATGCCTCTGTGTTTTTTCGCGAACGATATGAGGGATTCGATCTCCTGTTCGGTGAGCGAGCCGCGCGCGATCAGCTCTTTTGCATTTGAAGCTTCTGCCTCGGGGGCTGTCCGCAGGGCATGCAGCAGAGGCAGTGTCACCTTGCCTTCGCGCAGGTCGTTGCCCGATGGCTTGCCCACCTCGTGTGACGGGAAATAGTCGAATATGTCATCACGTATCTGGAAGCATTGTCCCAGCAGTTCGGCATACTGCACCAGTGCTGCCGACAGTGCTGCCGGCGCGTTGACGGCCTCGGCACCCACGCGCGCGCACTGCATGAACAGCGAGGCGGTCTTTTTGCGTATGGCCGTATAATAGTCATCTATACGGAACTGGTGGCCGCGCGCGTTGCATATCTGGTGTATCTCTCCCAATGACAGCTCCTTGCCCAGCTCAGACAGTGCGCGTACAATCTCTATGGACTCTGTGCGCACCCCTTCGTTAAGTGCCCCGGACATGAAATAGTCGCCCACAAGCACGGCTATATGGTTGTCCCATATGGCATTTATAGTCTGGCGTCCCCGGCGTGTGAGAGTGTCGTCCACCACATCGTCATGTATCAGCGAGGCATTGTGCAGCATCTCCATGGCAGCAGCGGCGTGCAGCACCCTGTCTGATATTTCGCCTAGCAGTCTGGCGCTCAGCAGCACCATCACAGGCCGTATCTGCTTGCCCTTGGTGAGCAGGTATCGCGTGACTATCTCGTTCATGAGAGGTGTGGGCGTATCGAGAGCCTCGGCTATTATGGTGTTGAGGCGCTCCAGCTCCGGTGCAAGCGATGATGTGATGTCAGCGAAAGTCATAACGGGTGCAAAGATACGAATTTTTTTTGAAAGCAGGCACAGGCAGGCAATTATTTCGGCATGCCTGTGGCGGCGGTTGGTCTTTGTGCCTCATCGTGGTATGTTTACAGTCTGGGCGGAGGCCGCTATAGCGGCCTCCGCCCAGGGGTTGGTTACGGTACGGATCCGGCTTTTTAGAATACTGCCGGCATCTTCGCGCAGATTGACAAAATTGATTATTTTATTACTATTTTTTTGCCATTGGCTATGTATATGCCGGGTGAAAGTTTGCTGATATCGTCATAGTGGGCATCACGCAATATGAGCATGCCGCGAGTGTCGTATACGTCGCTGCGTATGGCTGTCGCTCCCACTGCGTCCAGCGATGTGGCACCCACATTGACTGCGATGTCGGCTCTGCTGGTCTTGCCCTGGTAAGAGGCGGTGACGGTTACTGTTGCGGCGCCTATAGCTGTTCCCTGGATTTCGTATATACCGGGAGCTGTGCTGTTTACCGTGCATATTTCAGGATCGGAAGATATAGCCGTATAGCGTATCATGTGCGGATTGCCCACAGGCAGTGTCGCGGCTTCGGTCATATTGATGGTCGCGCTGCGGTTACCGTCGAGTGTGAATGAGTAGGATTCCGGCAGTGTGAGCGACGGGGCGCTGAAGCATGGATACAGGGCCATTGACGGGAACCAGTAGTACGGGCGTAGTGTCACGGTCTTGTCCGTGAGTATGTGTCCGTCGGAGGGATCGGCATAATATATGCGGTTTTGCCGGTAATGTGTGCCATAGCCTTTTTCGACTGCCATGAGCACTACCAGGCCTGTTGCCGGGTCGACACTTATGCCGGAGCCGTACAGCACCCAGTCGGCCTGTTCGCCGTCGGCTGTTCCGGGCAGGGTGATGAAATCTCTGGTGAAAGTGTCGGAATCGAAGTCATAGCGGGCCACGGTTGTAGCGTTGTCGGCCACAGTTGTGTAAAATACGGCGTTACCATCTTTGGCTGCGGCTATCGGGGCTTTCTTCCATGTGGTCCAGATGTTGGCTATCTTGCATTTGTCTTCGTTGATGTTTACGGAGCTTGTGGCAAAAGGCTCAGTGGTGGTGATGCGTACGAATTCGCTTTCTTCGTCCTGCGTGGCTGCATACAGCGAGCCGTCGGCAGTTGTAACGAGTGTCGTGGCAAGTTCTGCCGGTATAATAGCGGTTATGTCGTCTTGTGCCGGGTCTATCACAGCCACACCGCCATATTTGAGGGTTACAAACACATAGTCACCCATTACGGCCATTTCGCCGAAAGTGTCGAAAGAATCAATTATATCTAGATTGTTGACAGGGGCAGTTATAGACATTTCGTCGAGGTTGACGATGAATATCCCTTTGTCGGTTGTGATATATCCCTTGTGCGTGTCCCATGCGCAGAAAGCCCTTGCGCCGGAAGTGCGGCCGTCGATTTCGTCGATCTGGCCTGCCAGCTCGAGAGTTTGCGCGTCTAGTACGGCCAGCTGGCCGCCTGTCACTCCGTTGCCACTTCCTGTCTGCTTACTTACCACATATATTCTGTCGCCGTGACATTGTCCGTATTGCGATGTGGCGCCCAGGCATTTGCCGGGGTTGGCCAGCGAAAAGATGTCGTATACGGTGTCGCCGTCATTGCCGAAGAAATTGATAGAACCGTTGTCGTGACCGAACCAGCCCTCATTGATGACGAGCATTCCCTGGCTGGCGTCTGCCGGCATTACAGGACGTTTGATTGTGAATGAGGCGGTCGCGGCATCCGCAGGGGCTGTAAGGCCGTAGGTATCGGTGCTTACTATGTATCCAGCAGGTATGCTCGCGGTGTATACTCCGTCGGGGAGCACGGTATTTTCTACCAGGGTGAAATTGACGGTTTTCCCGGACACCTTGCCTTCTAGCGGATATTCGCTGCCTCCGGCCGAAGTCAGGAGGGGAGTACCGGCTTCGGTATCGACTGCCACTTTTTTCAGACCCTTGCCCGAGCAGGAGGCTGAGAGCCTGGTGAACGCGTCCACAACCTCGTTGTCAGGCGTTAGTGTAAATGAGAATTTCTCCGGGGCCTGGAGAGTGTAAGAGGCTGTGATGTCGTTGTAATTATACAGGGTTGTGCCTTCGCTGTTTTCCCCTTCGAGCATGCCTGACGGGATAAGGAGTTCCCATGTTCCGAACACGATTTCAGTGTCGGCAGGCGCGGTCAGAGATACCGACTGTCCGTCAGCGGCGTCGGCAGCGTCCAGGGTTATGACCTGTTCGCCGCATGTGAGCGTGGCATGCGTCCCGGTGTTTCTGACACGTATGTTGCCCATGCCTTCGCCCGGCGTCACCTTTATGGCCGGATATGTGGCGCTTACAGAGCCTGAAGACGGCGAGAGACGGCATGTGAAGTTGAGCATGGGATCTACAGTGAATGAGAGCTTTATCTCCTGATTAGGAGTGCCTGAGCCGTATGCTCTGACCACTCCTGCCGGTATTGTCATTTCATATTCTCCGGCCTCGGTGAATGTCAGTATGTCGCTGACGGTCACGGAAGGCAGGTTGAAACCTGTGGACAGGGTGCGCAGCCCCGGGCCGCCCACTGTTGTAGTATTGGCATGATACACCGTGTCATCCCCCTTGCGCTGCAATGTGATAGAGGCCGCGTCGGCTATTGGGTAGTCTATTCCGTCAGCCATGTTCGGGAAAGTTATTTCCACTGTTTTGAGCGCTCCTACGGCAGCTCCGTCGGCTGGCACTGCGACCATGTCCGCAAACTCTGCCGGTATAGTGGTGCCCTGGCCCGGTATGGTATAGTCTGCGTTTATCTCATCGCAAGACACGCCTGTGAAATCTTCTTTGAAGGTTCCGGCCGGTATGTGGAGCCGGTATGTTCCCGGGGTGGTGATAGTCTGCGCGCCTGTTTCGCCGGCAGGGGCAAATGTCATTGTTACAGACGAATCTTTGAAGTTGGGAGTGGCTTTGGCCACTTTAAAGGAACTGCCGGCCGATGTAAGTGTGATACCTGATGTGTCGAAACTGAATATGTCGATTCCGTTTTTGCTGTCGGGAAACACGATGTTGACAGAAGCCAGCTCTTCGATCTCGCCAGGCTCCGGAGTCAGGCGGAAAGCAGACATTGTGGTTGTTGCCGACGCGTCTATTACATATTCGAGATGTATGGCTGAATTGGATACCGAGGGGTCTTTTACAGATGTGAATACGCCGGCCGGAATGTCGAGCGTATATGTGCCGTTTTCTTTTATAACTGTCGGTGTGTCGTCCCCTTTAAGGGCGAAATCAAGATATACATCGCTGTATGACACTCGGCTGTCCGCCACGGTGTAGACTGTCATATCCCCTTTACGGGTTAGTATGACCCCTGACAGGTCAGGGTGTTCGTCTATTCCGGCCGTAGTGCCGGTGAATCTGATGTGGACAGTGCCTAGTTCCTGCAGCGTGCCTGTCTCCGGCACCACGCTGAACGCTCCGATCGGTCCTGCATCGTGGTCTGCGGCCGCCGCGCATAATGGTGCCAGCACGGCGGCGCATGAAATGATAATACTTTTCATCGGTTGTTGATATTGGTTTTTACTAATCTCTGAGTAAACCGGGATATTACCCGGAACCAATTTCCAACCAGGGAAAGACACAGCCGGACGGGACACATGCCTCGCTGCCCCGTGGCCGGGGTGCAAGGCGTTAATGTTATTTACATTAGTCACAGCCTCAGCTATCTTCTTCGTAAGCTGGTAATCGGCTGCGGACCAGGTAGGTCTTCTGGCTTATCTCCATTTCAGCCATCCTGCCTTCCCGAGAGTCGTGACGCACGGCGTAGTCCGGCTCTTCAGTGGCTCCAGCCCCCAGGGCTGAGAGGACAGCATACTCAGGCGGAGAAATACAGCAGCGAGTCTGCACGGGAGTCTCACCCGTTTCCCTTGCCCCGGCGAGTGCCGGCGGCAGGCTTTTCAGCCGCTCCTGATCCGCAAATTACAGAAATCGTGCGCATAGCTCTCTCGCCTGCCGTCAGAATCTCTGAAATTCGTTGCAAAATTAGCTATTATCAGTTTAATGCGCGGTGCTTTAACACATATTAACATTACACCGCCCTTTGCCGCGCCATACGCCTCGCCTGAGCATAGCTGCCATAAAGGATTGCCTGTTGGGATGTTGCATAAGTTATTAACACTTTAACATGCTTTAATACAAAAATAAATTGTTATTCCGCTGAAAAGTTGTTACTTTGCAAATTGAAAAAGAATCGGTGTGCCCGGTGCGACAGGCACGGTGGCGTGCGTCGCCATAACCTGCCAGGCCCCTTTGAGGGTGTTGTGCCGCCGGTGTGCCGAGTAAAGAGAAAAGCATGGGTAAAATCATAGCTATAGCAAATCAGAAAGGCGGTGTAGGCAAGACCACCACTGCGATAAATCTGGCCTCTTGCCTGGCCGAGGCCGGCAAGAAGGTGTTGCTGATAGACGCCGATCCGCAGGCTAACGCCACATCGGGCCTGGGCCTCGACCCGAGGGCGGCGCAGGCCAGCATTTATGAATGTCTGGTTGACGAATATCCTGTGGGGGCGGCCACGCAGTCCACATGCATAGAGGGTCTCAGCATAGTCGGATCGCGCATCGACCTTGTGGGGGCCGAACTGGAACTGATCAACAAACCCCAGCGGGAGAAAGTGCTGAGGCGTGTGCTCGAGCCGGTCAAGGCCGACTATGACATCGTGCTGGTCGATTGCTCTCCGTCGTTGGGGTTTATCACTGTAAACGCCCTCACGGCCGCTGATTCGGTAATAATCCCCGTGCAGGCGGAGTATTTTGCGCTGGAGGGTATAACCCAGCTGCTCAATACGATACGCATAATCAAGAGCCGGCTTAACCCCTCGCTGGAAATAGAGGGATTCCTGCTGACCATGTATGATGCCCGTCTGCGTCTTGCCAACCAGATTTATGAAGAATTGAAAGGCCATTTTGCCGACATGGTGTTTTCCACAGTCATACCGCGCAATATAAAACTGTCGGAAGCGCCCAGCCACGGTTTGCCCGTGATACTTTACGACTCTGATTCGAGGGGCGCCATATCGCACCGCCAGCTGGCCAGGGAGCTGATAGCCCGCAATCGTAAATAATACACCTATGGCACTGAAACGCAATGCACTGGGCCGCGGACTGGATTCGCTCATATCCATGAACGAGATCCAGACCTCCGGCTCTTCCGAAATAAATGACATAGAACTGGGGCTGATAAGCCCGAATCCCGAGCAGCCGCGTACCACGTTTGACCAGGAGGCGCTCGAGGAGCTGGCCGCATCTATCCGCGAGCTGGGCGTGATCCAGCCGTTGTCGTTGCGCCGGCTGGATGACGGGTCATACCAGATAATAGCCGGCGAGAGACGCTGGAGGGCCGCCCGTATGGCCGGACTGGAGCGTGTGCCCGCCTATGTGCGCACGGCCACCGACGCCGAAATCACGGAGATGGCGCTGATAGAGAATATCCAGCGCGAAGACCTGAATGCCATAGAGGTGGCACTGACTTTCAAGAAGCTGATAGACCAGTACAAGCTCACGCAGGAACGCCTGTCGGAACGTGTGGGCAAGAAGAGGGCTACCATTGCCAACCATCTGCGCCTGTTGCGCCTGCCGGCCGAGATACAGCTCGGACTGCGTGACGGGAGAATAGACATGGGCCATGCCCGGGCGCTGCTCACCATAGGCGATCCGAAACACCAGCTCAAACTATATGCCCATATTCTGGACGAGGGGCTGTCGGTGAGGCGTGTGGAAGAGCTTGCGAAAGAGATACAGGAGGCGGTGGAAAGGGGTGAAAAGCCGTCTATAAACAAAAAACGCGTGGCGGCATCGGCCCCTAGCCGCGAGTATGACTTCTTTCGCAAGGATTTGGAGAGCTACTTCTCTACACCCGTAAAATTTTTGCGTAATGCGGAAGGTAAAGGCTCGATCACACTGCGCTTTGCCAATGATGACGAGTTGCAGCAGCTTGTCTTGTTGTTTGAAAAATTGCGCTGACATATTTATTGCAGTGAAACGAATATATAGCTACATATCATCCTGTCACAATGGGGGCTTCCGTTTGTCGTTGTGCGAGCGCGTCCTCATTATAATATTGTGCCTTGTTATGGTATGTCCGGCCGATTTGTCAGCTCTCGCTGCCGATCTTCCGGAAAGGGAGACAGCCGCTGGTGCCGTTCGTCCTGACGAGGTGCTGGACCTCAGAGTGGCCGTTCCGGATCCTGCTGCCGGAATTGCGGAAGAGGAGGCCGACAGTGTGCTGGTAGATGTGCGCGCCCCGGGCTATTCGCCCGAATACGGTCTGCGCCGTCCGTTTAATCCCGAACCGGACAAAGCTGTGTGGATGTCGGCCCTGTTTCCAGGGCTGGGCCAGGTATACAACCGCCGTTACTGGAAGCTCCCCATAATCGTAGCCGGATACATGGGGCTGGGTTATGCCACATCGTGGAATAATTCGCAGTTTTCCGATTATACACAGGCTTATGCCGATCTTATGGATGCCGATCCTTCCACCAATAGCTATATGAATTTCTTTCCTCCCACGACAAATGAGGCTGACATAGACAAGTCGTGGCTGCAGTCTACACTGCGTTCGCGTAAGAATTTCTACAGGCGCAACCGCGATCTGTGCATTATATGTATGGTTGGTCTTTACCTGCTTTGCATGGTAGATGCCTACGTAGACGCCACGATGGCGCATTTCGACATAACACCCGATCTCTCCATGGACATACAGCCCGCCATGTTCCGTACGGCATCCGGCAGTCTGCCGGCCGTGGGTGTGCAATGGGCTTTGAATTTTTAGTATTTCTGGCATTATGAAAAGATTCCTCCTTTCCACAATCGTAGCAGCGGCACTGGCCATTCCGGGCTGTGCCGGAGCGAAAAATGTGCTCGACCTTAAGGAGAGCATAACCGATACCTCCATAGTATTTCCCGAAACATTTGAAAAAGATACGCGCAAGCTGCTTGAGAGCTGGTATCTTAAGAACTATACCACTACCGACGACCGCTATGCGCGCCAGGGAGATGTCAATGTCTCTGATGACGAATTGCGTAAGCGCCTGGCAGCCCTGCCCACAGTTATCGATATGCCTTTCAACCAGATTGTAAAGGAATATATCAAGCGTTACACAAGCAAGGGGCGTGCCCAGGTAGCGGCCATACTCGGTCTCAATCTGTATTATACACCCATTTTCGAGCAGGCTCTCGAAAAGGCCGGCCTGCCCCTCGAACTAAAATATCTGCCTGTGATAGAGAGCGGTCTGGATCCCAACGCGGTCAGCAAGCATGGTGCGACCGGTCTGTGGCAGCTTATGCTCGGCACCGGCAAGGGGCTGGGACTAGAGGTCAATTCGCTTGTAGACGAGCGGAGAGACCCGTATCTGTCGTCGGAAAAGGCTGCCGGCTATCTCAAAGACCTTTATGACACTTATGGAGACTGGTCACTGGCTATAGCGGCGTATAACTGCGGTCCCGGCAATGTCAACAAGGCTCTGCGCCGTGCCGGCGGTGACCCTAAAAGCCATGATTTCTGGAGTATATATAATTATCTCAGCCCGGAGACACGCGGATATGTCCCGATGTTTATCGCCGCAAATTATGTGATGAATTATCACAAGGAACATAATATCTCGCCGGTTCTGGCCACCAAACCTCTGATCACAGACACAGTGGCTATACATAACTGGTTGCATTTCAACCAGGTTTCCGAGGTGCTGAATATACCTGTCGACGAGCTGCGCATACTCAATCCGCAGTTTCGTGCCGACATTATCCCTGCTTCGGCCGAGCGCCAGTATTATCTCATACTTCCGTCACAGCAGGTGCATGCCTATATAGTGAGCGAGGATGAGATTCTGGCCCATGATGCTGAAAAATATGCCCGTCGCGAGTTGGCAGAACCGGGCGATGTGCCAGCTACGGCGTCTGAGCCGGCCCAGGTTCCGGCCGACGCTGCCGAAGAGGTCGCGGTGGCAGAAGTGAAGCGTGCTGACGCCGCATCCGGCGTGCGTACGAGTGTAACCCACAAGGTGCTGGCCGGAGAGACAATCTCCTCCATAGCCGGCCGGTATGGCTGCACGGCAGGAGATATAAAGAGCTGGAACAACCTGCGGCGCAATGCGGTGCGCACAGGCCAGCAGCTTAAGATCTATACCTCTGGCGCACCGGTGCAGGCTGACGCTGCCGGCACAGAGGCTGTCCAGAAACCATCTGCCGGTAAAAAGGCAAAAGATGTAAAAGCGGAGGAAGCTTCTGCCAGACAGACACAAGCCCCGGTAGCCGCCTCAAGAAAACGCGAGAAAGCAGAATCACAGCCTGTCGCGTCCAAGAAGCGCAACGGTAAGAAGGCCTATACCGAAGAGCAGGCCGGTACTCGCGGAAAGAAAAACCGCAATGCTAGAAAGAGAGAGAAACAGCCCAAGAATATAGATGTCGAAGTGAAGAGTGGAGACAATCTTTCCAAGATAGCCAAGAGAAGCGGTGTCTCTGTCGAAGAGTTGCGAAAAGCCAATCCCAAACTTAAGGGTGACATGCTCCACCCCGGAGACAAACTCAATATTCCCACTAAGGGTAAAGCCGCAAAGCAATCCAAGAAAAACCGCAAAAAAGGCAAAAGAAGATAAACAGGCCCGTCTACCGGCTTTCTGCGGCATGCAAGGTGTCGCGAAAGCCGGTTTTTTCAGACTTTAGATTTTACCCCGAAACATACAGTCAGGATAGTGTATGCCATGATAACAGGCTCCGCCGGCTGTGAAATACCCTTAGAGAAAGGATGAAAGACTTCTTCAGGATGTTGCGCCGCTTTGTGGCGCCTTATAAATGGAACGTGGTGCTCAACGTGCTGTTCAATATGCTGGCCGCCGTGCTCACATTGTTTTCTTTTGCCTTTATAATACCTATACTCAACATGCTGTTCAGACTTGACACCACCCGTTACGAGTATATGGAGTGGGGCGCGGCCTCTGTCAAAGAGGTGGTCATGAACAACTTCTATTACTACACCGACCAGATGATAGTTTCCCGTGGGGCATCGGCCACGCTGGCACTTCTTGCCGTACTGCTGGTGTTGATGACTCTTTTGAAGACAGGCACCACCTATCTGTCGGCATACTTCATCATACCCTTGCGCAACGGCGTGGTTAGAGACATACGTAACCGCATGTATTCCAAGATACTGTCACTGCCACTGGGCTTCTTCACCAACGAGCGCAAGGGGGATGTGATGAGCCGCATCTCGGTAGATGTGACAGAACTAGAGGCCTCGGTCATGGCCAGTATAGATATGCTGTTTAAGAATCCGATAATGATTATCGTGTGCCTTGGCATGATGATAGCCGTGAGCTGGCAGCTAACAGTCTTTGTCCTTATCCTGCTTCCGCTGGCCGGCCTGGTCATGGGCAAGGTGGGCAAGCGCCTTAAGCGCAAAAGCCTCGAGGCACAGCAGCAGTGGGGCACTATACTTTCCACTGTCGAAGAGACACTTGGCGGACTGCGTGTCATAAAGGCTTTCAATGCCGAAAAGAAGATGGACCGACGCTTTGATGCAGAGAACCAGCGCTTCTTCCGCATCTCCAACTCTATACAGCGCCGCTACTCGCTTGCGCATCCCATGAGTGAATTTCTGGGCACGGCTGCCATAGCCATAGTCCTGTGGTTCGGCGGCACGCTCATACTCTCCGGTTCGAGCAGTATAGACGCGCCGGCCTTTATCTATTACATGGTCATATTTTACTCTATCATAAATCCTGCAAAAGAGTTGTCCAAAGCCACCTATTCCATACAGAAAGGCATGGCCTCGATGCAGCGTATAGACAAGATACTGCAGTCAGACAATCCGATAAAGGATGCTGCCAATCCGGAAAAGCTTCCGGTATTGTCCTCGGCAGCTGCCGGACAGCCCGTTATAAGCTTCAGAGGTGTAGATTTCAGCTATACTGGCGAAACCCCGGTGCTGAAGAATGTCAGTCTGGATGTGATGCCGGGCCAGACTGTGGCCATTGTGGGGCAGAGCGGTTCCGGCAAGAGCACGCTGGTGGACCTGCTGCCGCGCTTTTATGATCCCTGCAAGGGGGCGGTGACCGTCGGAGGGACCGATATACGCCGGCTCAAGGTGCACGATCTGCGTTCGCTCATGGGAAATGTGAACCAGGAGGCTATACTTTTCAACGATACCATCCGCGCAAACATCACGTTCGGAGTAGGCGAGGCCGATGACGAACAAGTGGAACAGGCCGCGCGTATAGCCAACGCACATGATTTCATCATGGCCACCGAGCATGGCTATGACACAAATATCGGCGACCGAGGATGCCGCCTGTCGGGAGGGCAGCGTCAGCGTATCAGCATAGCCCGTGCCATTCTTAAGAATCCCCCGATACTGATTCTGGACGAGGCGACATCGGCTCTCGACACCGAGAGCGAACGTTCCGTGCAGGAAGCGCTGGAGAGGCTGATGAAAGGGCGTACCACCCTGGTCATAGCCCACCGCCTCAGCACCATAGCCGGAGCTGATAAGATCTGTGTAATGCATGATGGCGAAATAGTGGAGCAGGGCACGCATGCCTCCCTGATGGAGCTGGGGGGGCATTACGCGCGTCTGGTAAACCTCCAGAAATTTTCTTAAGCTTTGCCCTTTGTTGTAGATTTCTCCGCTATTCTTTAGAAAAGCGGAGAAATACCGATTTTTTTTTGTAACTTCGCAAACAAAGACCAAAAACGTTTTTCCAAAAATGAAAAATATAGCCATATTTGCCTCCGGCAGCGGCACCAATGCTGAGAATATAGCCAGGCTTTTCCACCAGGGGAACCGTATACGTGTGGCAGTGGTAGTGTCCAATAAGAAAAATGCCGGTGTGCACCAGCGTATGGAAGCGCTCGGTGTGCCCACCCTTTATCTGCCTAACTCTGTGTGGGACAACGATCCCGCGCAGGTAGTCGATGCTCTGCGTCCTTACGCGCCGGACCTGGTAGTGCTTGCCGGATTCATGCGTACCATACAGCCTGCGATTATCGATGCCTATCGCGGCCGCATGCTCAATATACATCCGTCGCTGCTGCCGGCATACGGCGGCAAAGGGATGTACGGGCACCATGTGCATGAGGCGGTCATGGCAGCCGGAGAGAAGCAGAGCGGTGTTACCGTGCACTATGTGAGCGACGAAATCGACGGCGGCGAGATACTCATGCAGCAGAGCGTGGACATTGTGCCCGGAGACACTGCCGAGACACTTGAGGCCAAGATACACCCGGTGGAATACAGCCTGTATCCCCGTGCCATAGTGGCGGCTCTGCAACGGCTTGACAACGACGGGTTACCCTCCTCTCATGCCGTCACCGAGGTCTCAGCAACACCGGAACGGGCAGAGGCGGACCACAAGGCTCCCGAAGTGCCTGCGGCGCCCCCTGTGCCGAGTGCCGATGAGGAATGGGCCGGAGTATTACAGGTGAAATATTCCGACAGCGAGGCACGTAGTGCCGCGGAGCGTGTCAGCCGCCAGGCTCAGCCCCCGGTACCCACACAGCAGCCTCCGGCAGTTCCCCCCCGGACGTTGCCGGATGGTGAGAGGCCGAAGTCATATCTGGCCTGGTCTGTAGCTGTGACTATATTGTGCTGCACGGTGGCCGGAATAGTGGCCATAATATATTCTGCCTCTGTCAGCAGCCGCCTTTCGGCCGGCGACATGGCAGGGGCACGCAGGGCCTCTGACCGTGCCCAGGGCTGGATTATAGCCTCTTTCGTGCTTGGTGTCCTGTGGGCCACCCTGTGGGTCCCGATATCTATGCTTAAGACTGTTTTGTTCTGACGATCCCCGTTATGTATACTCCTCACTCCGCACAGGAAGAATCAGACATGATAGAAAGCGCCTACCAGGAGGTGCTGCAGTGCTATCTGTCCAGCCACCACCGTAAGAAAGTGGAACTGATAGAGCGCGCCTACCGTTTTGCGCGGCAGGCGCACAGCGGTGTGCGGCGCCGTAGCGGCGAACCGTATATCATGCATCCGATAGCTGTAGCCAAGATTGTTATTTCGGAACTCGGACTGGGTTCCACCTCGATATGTGCAGCCTTTCTGCATGACGTGGTGGAAGACACCGATTACACTCATGAAGACATACAGGCAGCTTTCGGTCCGAAGATAGCTTCTATAGTCGAGGGCCTTACAAAGATTTCGGGAGGCATACTCGGCACCAATGCCTCTCTCCAGGCCGAAAACTTCCGCCGTCTGCTGCTTTCTATGAGTACTGATGTCAGGGTGGTGCTTATCAAGATGGCCGACCGCCTGCACAACATGCGCACACTTGATTCGCTGAGGCCTGAGAAGCAGCTGAAGATAGCCGGTGAGACACTGTATGTTTACGCTCCTCTGGCACACCGTCTCGGTCTGTTCAAGATGAAAGAGGAGTTTGAAGACCTCGCGTTTCGTTTTGAGCATCCTGACAAATATGCCGAAATCATGAGCATGGTGGACGGCAGTGCCACGCGCCGTAACGAGGTTGTTGAGCAGTTTGTGGCCCCGGTAAGGGCCAAACTTGATGCCGCCGGATTCAAATATACCATCAAGGCGCGTGTTAAGAGTGCTTACAGCATATGGCGGAAGATGGTTAAGAAGAATGTGGGTTTTTCCGACATATACGACGTATATGCGGTCAGAGTAGTTTTTGAGAATGAAAACGAGGCTGACGAGGCCATACGATGCTGGCAGATATATACTTTCTTTACCGAAGGACACCGCGTGCATCCCGACCGGCTCAGAGACTGGATCACCACCCCGAAAGCCAATGGTTACCGTGCCCTGCATATAACCGTGATGGGGCCTGACGGCAAGTGGATAGAGGTCCAGATACGTTCGGCAAAGATGGACAGGATAGCCGAACTAGGCTATGCGGCCCACTGGAAATACAAGCACGGGGACTACGAGGAGGATTCAGAACTTTCGGTGTGGATGAACACCATAAAGGAGATTCTGGCCAATCCAGAGCCGGACGCCATGGATTTTCTCGATACTGTGAAGCTTGATCTGTTTGCCTCGGAGATATATGTGTTTACGCCGCGCGGCGAACTGCTCACATTGCCCAAAGGAGCCACGGTGCTCGATATGGCGTTTGCCATACACTCCCAGCTAGGTTTTCACTGTATAGCCGGAAAGATATCCCACAGGCTGGTGCCCCTGAACCATGTGCTGGACAGCGGCGACCAGGTTGAGATAATTACTTCGGAGTCACAGGTGCCGCAGCCTCGGTGGCTCTCTTTCTGCCATACGGCGCGTGCCAGACAGCGGCTGCGCAGTGTGCTGCGCAAGGATTCAGCGGCATTGAGGGAATATGGCCGCTCGCTGTTTGACGATGCCTTGCGCCGCGAGGGAATCAAACCGTCGCCTAAGCTTATGTCATGCCTGCTGGCCGCGCACGGACTTGCTTCCGAAGAACTCTTTATGGAGCGCCTCGGTGCAGACGAACTGCGGTTGTCGCCCGGCGAACTGAAAGTTTACGCTTCGCGGGAATCCCAGCCGGCATCGCTGCTGTCAAAGATCTGGCGAAATCCCTTTGCCTCCAGGCGGAAGCCGGGTGACAATACAGTGCGGCCGGTGGACCGGGACAAACCCTATATTCTGCATCCCGGTGAGGCAGAGCCTAATTTCCGCATCGAGGAATGTTGCTCGCCGCTGCCAGGTGACGATGTGCTCGGTTTTGTCGACGATGACGAGGCAGTAGTGCTTCACAAAGTGGACTGCCCCCGTGCCCAGCGTCTGAAAAGTTTATACGGCGACAGGCTTGTGACCACCTGCTGGCAGGGGCACAGCTGCAGCTTCGAGGTATCGGTGGCGGTAGACGGTATCTCCCGTCCCTCGCTGCTGGAAGATATAATACATCTGGTGTCCACAAGGCTGCGTATGGCATTATACCGCCTGGATGTAGACACGGCCGGCGAAGTGACGCACTGCGTGATACACCTGCACACGGACTCGGTCGGTACCGTGTCGGACCTTTGTGCGTCATTAAAGAAAATCGAAGGTGTGCGGTTTGCGCGCCGGATATCATAAGCAAATCACAGACAATGAAGCTATTAAAGAAGAAACTCACTCATTTTCTGCTTCTGCTGGTGGCAGTAGCCGCAATAGTTCTGGCGTTGCCTCGCAACGATAGGGCGTCTTTTACCTATGAAGAGGGACAGCCATGGCGTTATTCGTTGCTCACGGCTCCGTTTGACATACCTGTCTATCTTGACTCCACAACTTATAACTACCTCACCGACTCTATAACGCGCAATTTTCCGCCATATGTCACATATTCCGACAGTGCCGTGCGCAATACGATGGACAGGCTGGGGCATTCCGCGATAAGCCCGGTCAAGCTCGCGCAGCTGCGCAGGCTTGTCGCGCAGGTGTATGAAAAAGGGGTTATGCCGTCTTCGCTCCGCAAGCGCGTCCGGGGCACAGCCTCGCGCCAGGTGCGTATATTTACCGAGGATGACGACAATATGGTCAATGCCCGTGACGCTTCTGCCATGCTCTCTGTCGATGAGGCCTGCAAATGGGTGCTGGACAATTACAGCAGTTCGTTCGGAGAGATAGACGGCCTGGCCCAGAGCGATGTCGAGGCCCTGCGCACGGCCTTGTCTCCCAATATACTGCTTGACTCGCTCCATGACACGAAATATCTGTCACAGGCATTACAGGGAGTCAATGCCGGACAGGGAAAAATACGCCAGGGACAGCGTATAGTTGACCGTGGCGAGATAGTGACGCCGCAGATCTATACCAACTTGCAGACATATGAAGAGATGCTTTCCAAGAACCAGGAGGGCGACCAGACACACACGATGGTGACTATAGCCGGCCAGTTTGTCTACGTGCTGCTTGCCTTCGTCATTTTTTATCTGTATCTGTCGCTGTACCGTCCTGCTGTGTTTGCCGACACACGCTATATGGCGTTCATGGTCTCTCTCATAACATTGTTCACCCTGCTTGCAGCCCTGCTTTTCGAGAATTTCTCTCTCGGCATATATCTTACTCCTGTGGCAGCGGTACCTGTTATGGTGCTTATCTTTATAGATTCGCGCACAGCCGTCATCTCTCTGCTTGTCACGGTGATGATAACGGCCCTTATGGCCACATACCAGTTCCAGTTCGTAGTCACCGAGATAGTTGTCGGCCTGATGGCCATATTCAGCCTGAACCAGCTCTCGCGCCGTTCGCAGCTGTTGCGTACATCGTTAGTCATATTTTTGGCTTACAGTGTTATAGGTACAGTCCTTAGCTGTGTCAGCGGCGAGGTGGAGAGTATAGACTGGCGCATGTTTATGGCGTACGCCATTAATTCCCTGCTGTTCTCTCTGACATATATACTGATATTCGTGATCGAAAAGATATTCGGTTTTACCTCGGCAGTCACCCTGGTAGAACTGAGCGACATAAACAATCCGTTGCTACGCCGCCTGGCCGAGGAGGCACCTGGTACGTTCCAGCACTCCATGCAGGTCAGTACCCTTGCTGCCGAGGCCGCGCGTGCCATAGGCGCCAATACACAGCTTGTGCGCACAGGCGCTCTATATCACGACATAGGCAAGATGCATAGTCCGATATTTTTTACCGAAAACCAGCACGGGGTCAATCCGCATGACGGGCTTGATCCCCAGACTTCGGCCCGTAAGATCATCGGCCATATCTCAGACGGCGTCATACTGGCCGAGAAAGCCAAACTGCCCAGGGTGATCCAGAATTTCATACGAGAGCACCATGGCAAGGGTATAACCAAATATTTCTACACCGTGGCCAGTAATGCTGCCGGCCATGACGTGGACAAGGCTCCGTTCTCATATCCCGGGCCTAATCCGCAGAGCCGCGAGACAGCCATAATGATGATGGCCGACGCTGTAGAGGCGGCATCGCGCAGTCTGAAAGAATATACCGCCGACAGCATATCAAATCTGGTGGACAAAATCATAGATTCGCAGATAGCCGACGGATTATTGCGCGAAAGTCCTGTGTCATTTGCCGATGTAGAGAATATCAAGGCGACATTCAAGAAGCGCCTGGGTACCATCTACCATACCCGTGTGGCCTATCCCGACCGCCGGCAGCAGGTCTCGTCGGGCCACGCTTAGGCATCTTAACCTTTATTAAGGAATAAAAACGTCACTGGAGCGTTTTATAGTATATAACCCGTAGAGAATAATACATGTCTGTAATCTTGGTGATATTGGCCGTGATATTGCTGGCTTTGGCTTATGTGCTGCTGTTTGAGCGCGAGGCCGTGGCCCCTGTATCGGCGTTTCTGGGTATGGCGTGCTGCTATGCGGCGTCATGCCTGCCGCTCAATGCCAATATACTGCTCACGTGGCTGTGTCTTACAGTGATAGTCACAGGAGTGTCGCTCATGCAACCGCGCGCCGTTATGCAGCAGAGGCGCGGTATGGGATATATCACTGTCGGATCACTTGCCGGTCTGGCGGTGGGGTTGCTCGGATTTTCCGTCACCACGCGTCTGGGCGCGGTATACGCGTTTATGGTTCTGGGAGTGGTGGCAGGCATATTCTTCGGCTACTATATATTTACGCGTACTCCCAGAGGCCGGGCTGTCAGCCTGTCATCGGGCCACTTCTTCTCCTATCTGCTGGCCAAGGGGTTTCCTGTGGCCATAACCACGATGCAGACCGGTGTGCTGCTGGTGCTTCTGCTGGCTCGGCATGCGTTGTTTGTTTAACCTGATACCGACAATTATGAAAAAAATAATAGTCTTATTACCCCTCCTGTTCATATCGTTTCTTCCGCCCCTGGCCGTGGCCGCGCAGAAGAAGCTCAAAGTGGAAAAACCTGATCTCGAGCAGATACGCCGGGCCACTCTTGACCCGGCAAGCAAGTTCTATTATCCGAAGCTGCAGAAGATGTACGAGGTCAATGACACGGTGATGACACCGGAGCAGTACCGTTACTATTATTTTGGTTCTATGTACCAGGAGGATTATAATCCTTATAGGAAAAGTGATTATACAGACCGTACAGACTCGCTTCTGAACCTTAACTACGCTGCGCGGCAGCGCCGAGACTCTACCATGGAGGCAGACAAGGCCAAGAAGCTGGGCGCCTTTGAGCTGAAACGGCGTTATGAGAATGCCAGGACACGAAATATGCGCGAGCAAAGAGAGATAGTCAAGATAGCCGAGATGGCTTTGGCCGATAATCCGTTCGACCTGCAGAGCATGTATATGCTGTCGCGGCTGCTTAAAGATATGGGCAAAGATATGTTGTCTCGTATATGGGACTACAGGCTGGAAAACCTGTTAGGCGCCATAATCAGTTCGGGCACGGGCAAGGACCAGGAGAACGCGTTTTTTGTCATAAGCCCCGACCATGAGTATTTCCTGCTCGAAGTGCTAGGATATGATGTGGATGACTACGAATACCGCGAGCCTGGCTACGATTATCTGAAAGTATCGCCCTCTGATTCCTCGCGGGCCACGCGTTCAAGGCTGCCCGAGGGCTTTTTCTTCGATGTGAGGCCGCTGATACAGCAATACAACATAAAATATCCTGAGAATTCGGCGGAATCTACCGCTACAGGTGATGAGATAATTTTGGAAAACTGAATAGAAAACTAATTTTGGAGAAAATTTAATAAGATGTCACAGAACGAAACAATAGGTACCGGCAAGTTTGTCGCGTATTCTTACAAACTTTATAATGATGCAGACGGCAGTCTGCTGTTTGAAACACCCTCGGAAGCACCCGACACAATGATATATGGTGTTACCCAGGAGGTGGTACCCGGTCTGATAGCCGCTGTCAAGGGATTATCTGGTGGTGATAAATTTTCAGTGACGCTGCCTCCCGAGGCCGCGTTCGGAGAGCGGTTCGAAGATAACGTGGTGGAACTGGACAAGGATATTTTCAGGCGTGACGGACAGCTCGTGGCCGAGGTGACCGTAGGTGCCGAACTGCCCATGATGACCCAGGAGGGATTCATGATAAAGGGAAAAGTGCTGGCTATAACGGATGAGCACGTCAAGATGGATTTCAACCATCCTTTTGCCGGCCTGACGGTGCGCTACGACGGTGTGATAGACGAGGTGCGTGACGCCACTCCTGAAGAGTTGCAGCCGCAGCACGGGTGCGGATGCGGCTGTCACGGCGGCTGCGACCATGACCACGACCACGATGGTTGTTGCGGAGACCACGGCCATGACGACGGCGGCTGCTGCGGAAATCATGGCGGCTGCTGCAAATAAGGCAGAGATAAGACATATGGCCGGCAGCAGTGCTGCATAGGTGTGTTATAAGGGGGTATGTGTTTGTTCAGGCACATACCCCTCTTGCTTAAACATTATCCGGAGTTGTGCGTTAGAACTATAACCTTTAAAGCAGATAATGAGCCGGAATGACAATATTATAGATTGCATGGTTATGCTGGTACTACCACTGGCATCCGTGATGTCCGGCTGTATCTTCGACCACGACGTGCCTTGTCCGCCGGATGCAGGAGGCTCGTTTACCATAGTCAACGACTGGGCCGAGGCCCCGGGTGCGGATCCTGCCGGTATGGAATATCTGTTTTTCCCTGAAGAGGGAGGCGAGCCCTGGCGTTTCGACTTTGCCGGCCGCGATGCCGGCCAGGTGCGGCTGCCGTACGGCCGCTATCGCTTTATAATGCGTAACAATGACACTTCGGGAGTGCTGTTTTCTGGTACAGACAGCTATTCCGACTATGAGGCTCACTGCCGTGCCGGCTCGCTGCTTGACGGACTGGGTACCGGGTATACGGCTCTAAAACCACCACCACCCGTGCGCCCCGGTCTTCCGGAGCCGGTGTGTATAACTCCCGATATGATGTGGGGCGCCGTGTCAGACTATATAGAGGTTACGCCTGGCGGAGTAGTTTACCGTTCTCCGGGCGATCCAGCGGACCCTGCGGCTGCCGGCAGCATGCCGTCAGACACTCTGTTGTGCCGTCCGTGCAGGCTTACAGCCCGTTATGAATGGAAGATAACGGATGTGGCAAACCTGCCTGGAGCCAGGCGGATGTGCGCCGTCATTTCAGGCATGTCCAACAGTCTTAATTTCGCATCCGGCATAACCGGTCCGGAGGCATATCTGCTGCCGCTGGCCGCGCGGCGTATGCCCGGCGGCGTGATAGGCTCGCAATTCTTTACATACGGATATGCGCGCGGCAAGGCCAGGCAGTGGCTGGCGCTGTATGTGTGGATGTCCGACGGCGAAAAGTTGTGCTACCAGTTTGATGTGTCAGACCAGGTGCGTGAGGCTCCCGACCCTTTCAATGTGTCGATATGCATCAGGGGACTTGAGCTGCCCGACAAGCCCGGTGTGGATTCCGGCGGCATGGACGCCGGGGTGGACGGATGGCAGACGGTGATAATAGAACTGGGAGGTTGAATTGATATAACCCATTAATAATTACTTATATACTATGAAAAAGATTGAATTGCTAAAACTGGGTCTGCCGTTATTCGCACTTACTGCCGTGGCAGCCGCGTGTTCTGACGATGACAACAACAACAAACCTGTGGATGAAAGGGTGATATCCTTTACAGCCGTGGCCGAACGCCCCCCGCGCATGGCCGGAACCACGACTGCCACGCTGGACCGTTTCAACCTGTATGCCTTTACCGACGGGAAACCATACAGGGAAAACCTGCTTGTGAAGAAAACCGGAGGCTCCTGGTCGTATACTCCGGCCATGTACTGGCCTGCCACTCCGGTTAATTTCTTTGCCTACAGCCCCGATATTTCGCAGACGGCGACTACCCGTCCCGACGGATCTGGCGTGATAGACGATTTTTCCAATAGGGGCGATGTCGACCTGCTGTATGCCGTGACCATGAACCAGACCATGAAGCCCTCGCCGGTCACTCTTAATTTCCGCCACGCGTTGTCGCGTGTCACCGTGATGCTGGCCAGCAACAATCCTAATATAAGGGTCGAAGTGGCCCACGTGGCACTTAATAATGTGTTTCTGAAAGGTGATTTTGAATTTCCAAAGGCAACGACCGCGATAGACAATGATGTGCGCGGCGTGTGGTCCGACCAGAGCCAGCCTGCGTCACCACTGCTGTTTTACGCCCACGGCCCTTCGGACGACCTTGTGCTAAAATCTCGTCCGGTGGATGTGGCCGACGGCACACTGGGCATATACTTCATGATTCCGCAGAAACTCACAGACGTGTCTGTGTCAGGCAATAGATACCGAGGCAACTATATCACGGTGGATTGTAAGATTTACGATTCTGCTTCCGGCGTGTTGCTGTGGCCTAACAGTTCGACCCCGTCATACCAGCTTGTGCCGGAGAGTGACTGCGGACGACTGGTGTATCCGCTGACTACGCCGGCTGTTAAAGCCTGGGAACAGGGCACGGCCTATGTCTACAATATCACTATCGACAATCCTGCCGAACTTGACGACATAGACTTTAACATCACGGTCGACGAATATAAATAACCGGTTTTTTATTTGAAAATCGGGGCCGCGCAAGGAGAGGAGCAGATACCGGAAAGGTATCTCTCCGGCTTCTTGCGCGGTTGCCGTTTATTAATACTGCCATCAAGATGTGATAGGGGATTAATATTCTAGTATATGAAGATGTATGTATAAGTAAACAATATATATAAGATTAAATTAGGAATATATTAATTCCATAGTGAGAACGATGGCTGGTAGAATATAGACTGTGTTTATGTTAATATATATTAAATGATATTGCATAATATAAAGACATTGAAAAAGATTTTTTAAATTGCAGCCACTAACAATTTAAAACCCTTAATTATGAAACAATTTTTACTTAAATCATTAGTAGCAGCAGGCGCTATCGCCGCAGCATGTCCGGCGTCAGCCAATTGGGAGCAGGTTTATCAGCTTCCGATGGCCAGCGCGCATTACATTACAAAAGACGGCCTCATGTTAATATCTGACTTAAGAGATGCCCAGGACGGTGGTATCTACTACTCGGAGGATAAAGGCAAGACATTCACTAAATGTGAAGTGGCCGATTACATGTATAACAAGTTTGTGGAAATCGGCGATTATATTTATGCTCCTGGCAAAGCCGGTAGAATAGCGCGCAGCGAGGATGGCGGACGTACGTGGGATGTTTTGAATTATACCCGTGTGGTGGAACAGTTTTATGAAAAGCCCGGTATGGCTGATGAAACTGTATGTTATGCCATTGCCGGACTTGACGATGTGCTTTATGTAGGTGACTTCTTGGGCGGAGGTGTGATCATGTCTGAAGACAACGGCGAGACATGGTCTTTTACTGACCGCGAGTCACAGATGATCGATTTCGGTGATGAGAAAGTGTTGGACAATTACTATAACATGAGCGCTTTCAATAATGAAATCTACCTCTTCGGCCTTTATTCGATTCATAAATACAATGTTGCGCGTGATAAATGGGAGGCACTGCCTGTGAACAGCAACTGTATGGCCGCGGTAACTATTGCCGGCGACACAATGATAGCCGGGCGCTCCTCTGAGAACCAGAATCCCGATACTGAGTTTCTGGCTACTACAAAGGATGGCTACACATGGGGCAAGATTTTTAACCCTCTGGCAGACAATCTGAATGTGAGATGTGTAGATTATGACGGCAAGTATCTGTACGCTGCCGGTCCTAACGGCAAATTCTATTATACTGATGACATGGGCGAGCAATGGTATAGCGCCGACGGCCTTCCTGGGGTATGCTGGCCTCTAGTGATATCTGCCGACGATGACTATGTCTATACCACGGTATACCACCCCGATCCCACACAGGTTATCAGCGGACTTTGGAGATACGCCAAGAGCAGCCTTAAGTCATCAGGTGTGGAAGCTCTGGAAAATGATAATTTGGCTGTCAGGGTCGACGGCGACATGCTGACTGTGGCCGCGCAGGCAGAAAGTATCCGCATAAGCGACGTGTCAGGCCGCCAGGCCGTGCTTTCGCACAATACGTCTAATGTTGATCTCGGTTCGCTCACTCCCGGCGTGTATGTGTACGAAGTGGTAGCCGGAGGCGTGCGCGTCGTGGGTAAATTTGTAAAGTGACACAGTAGATGAAAAGAGATATTTTATTATCGCTTTCGCTGGCATCGGCTTTCTGTCTTTCGGCAGAAAGCCCTGCCGGCGATTTTACCTCTTATTTCGAATGTCCGTTTGCTACGGAAACGATGCCAGCCGGAATGAAGGTGGTTGATAAGGACGGATGCCAGCTACATTTCACCATGGTCCAGAACGGCTTTTCGGACTATGATTCATGGATCTGCCTGAGAGAGCGCGGTACTGAAAATTATTATGCGGCATCGGCATCCCGTTTTAAAACCGCTAAAGGGGAGGACCCCCTGCCGGCACAAGACTGGATGATAACGCCGCCGGTGTGGATCCGCGGAGGCGAGGTGAAACTGACCTGGCGGTCTATGTCTGTCAACGAGCAGCGAAAGACACCCAGTACATATGAGATAAGGGTGTCGGCAACCGGAGACAATCCAGAAGATTTTGCCGGCGAACCGCTGGTGACAGTGACCGATGAGGATATCAACAAATGGCAGGAACACAATTTGGACCTGAGTGCCTATGAAGGACAGAGAGTGCGCATAGCTTTTGTGAATATAAGTCTCGACAGCGAGATTCTGGCTATTGACGATATTAATGTTTCCGGTCTGAAGGGCCTTTCGGAGATTCTGGTCACCCCGGGTGAATATCATGCAGGCAGCGAGACGTTCAATATAGGAGGTACGATTACGGCTTATTCGCAGCAACCTGTCAACACACTGTCGGTAGACTGCGAGGTGGGCGGCCGGACCCTCCATGCCGAATATAGCGGTCTGAACCTGGGATATCACGAAAGCTTCGATTTCGTCCTTCCCGAAGAGATAACGGCACAATATGGCGAGACGGTGGATTTCACAGTCAGCGCTACCGTCAACGGGCTGCCTTATGATCCTATGGACATGAGCACCATGGTGCTCAGCTTCGTACCAAAACGGGGCGTAGTGGTAGAAGAAGCTACCGGCATGTGGTGCGGCTACTGTCCTAAAGGCATCGTGGCGATGGAGACTCTCGAGGAGAAATATCCCGACACCTTTATCGGTATCGCCGTGCATGTGGACGATGATATGTCGATCGACGGGTACCAGAATTTCTCATTCCCCTCGGGAGCGCCTACAGTATGGGTGGACAGAAACATATATTGTCCTACGCCTATGTATCCTATTACAGAGAACGGCGTTAAGACCTATACCACTCTTATGGGCGGTCTGGAGAGCGTGTACCGCGAGGTGTTGGACCAGCAGGCTCTTGCAGAAATATCGCTTGACGCTGCCGTGAAGGGTAACACTCTCGAGATCAGTGCCTCGACACGCTATCCGATCAACATTGACAATGCCGACTACAGAATAGCCTTTGCCGTGACTGAAGACAAGGTGTGGAAAAAGGGGTACTATCAGAAAAACTATATGAGCGGATCCGGCGAGGTCATAGGCGGTTTTGAGGATCGTCCCGCTATGATAGTCACTGATATGAAATTCAACCATGTGGCCAGAGCCATATACAGCGGTGTCGACGGCATAGAGGGCAGTGTGCCGTCTGTAATTACGGCCGGCGAGGTTTATCCCGAATCTTATAGCTTCGATCTGCCGCGCAGTATTCTGAATGTAGACAATGTAAAGGTCATAGGCATGATAATCGACCATGCCACGGGCAAGATACTGAATGCGGCCTCTGTAAGGCCCGATACATCGGAGTCAGGCGTGGAAGCCGTGGCTGCTGACAGTGGTCTGGCAGTCTCTCTTGACAAGGACCTTATAAAGATAGGCTCCGCGCTGCCAGAGAATATCGATGCCGCACTGTATGACATTTCAGGTGTATGTGTGGCCCGGGGCAACGGCACCGGAGGTGTGGAAATCAACACCTCGTCGCTGTCCGGAATCTATATTCTGAGAGCATTCTCGGTATCAGGAGAGACAGTACTTAAACTAGTGATCTGATAACTCTTATGTTTAGGAACAGTTGTGTTTCTGTTCTTGAAATAAAAAACGCGGCCACTGAAATTTTTTCAGTGGCCGCGCCGCATTAGATAAACTTATTTTTAATCCTCCCAGGGATCTACGTTCTCGTTCTCATCCGGCGGAGTGACAACCTCAAGGTCGCCTAAAGGCATGTCGACATCATTATTGTTGTCATCCTTGGTCCATTCCTCAATATCGATTTCAAATGTGATTTCTCCGTTCAGGATGGGTTCGCCGGCATGGCTTGTTGCGGTAGGATCCACATAACCGGCGCCTGTAGTAAAGTTCAGAGTGTAGACATACTTCTTGCCAGCCTCCCAGTTTGTGCTTACAGGTATTGCGGCCCATGCGTACTTCTCGGTGTCACCCTTGAAGGGGTATACCAGTGCTCCTGCTTTGGTTGTGATGCGTACGAGCACTGAAATATATGCGCCTTTGCTGGTATTGGTCTTGTCGTTCTCCTGGTCCCATGCGGTCAGCTGCTGGGGAATCAGCATAGCGTTGTCACCGGCCATCAGTGCGGATGCGGTCGTTTCCAGTTCTGTCGCGGTGTCAAAAGTTTTCTCGTATACAGCCTTGTCTGTGCCCAGGGTCCAAGTGTTGTTTGTGAAGTTGAAATCACCTTTTGACACAGGCATGCCTATGCGTATACCCTTGATTTCAAATTTGTAGCTTGTGTTTGCGCTGGATGCCTGGATTTCGATCTGTGCGAGGCGGTGTGCGAACTGGAGTTCCACGCCGGCAGCTGTATTTTCCATGTTGCCTGTAGCCTTGGCGGTTATGAAGTCAACCTGTTGGGAAATGTCTGTTTTCGGAGAGAAACCAGTCATTATCTGAGTCTTATTGTCTATTGTGGCGCCTAACTCTGTCTGAGAGGGAGCATAAGCGTAGAATGTCAGGTCGGAGCCGTCGCCGGGGTAGTAATATTTCTCACCGGAGAAGAATCTGTTGCCGTCTCGCTCAAATTTGAGATCGGTAAAATACGGTGTGTCGGTCGAGTTTGCGGTGAATGCCGTAACGAAGAACTCGTTGAGGTCGCCGTAAGTTGTTTCAGTAGCACGTGTTGCCATTGCGGTACGGAAACTGATGGCTTTGCCAGTGTTGATTTCCATAATTTCATCGTTTGAGCACGATGTCATAGCGATTGCCGCCATGGTTGCTAAAAAGAATTTCTGTTTCATAAAAACTAATTAGAAATAAAAATTGAATTTAGTGAATTAATTATGAATTGTTTTACATCTCAATATCGACTTCGATATCCTGCCAGTCGTCTACCGACGGGTTGAACCCTCCATCGTCCACGATAGGCTTGGGCAGCGGCAGTTCTTCCAGCAGTATATGCACATTCTTCTTGTCTGGAGCGGTATGCACCACTTCGGTGACATCATACGTATAGTACCATTTGCTGTTGTCGGCCAATACGGTATAGACCACCAGTTTATGCCTGTTATGGTCAGACGGGCAGTGGCCGAAACTTTTGAATTTGCCGGTGACCACCGTCTGGTCGGCAGATATGCTTACCCCGAAAGGTATCGTTACCCTCTCTTCGGTCAGTATGTCGTGACCCAGGCCTGGCAGCATGCCTCCTGCCATGCTTGATATGGAGGCGCTCACGGCCGACACATATTTCAGATTTTCCGCGTTGCGTATTTCTATCGTATAGTTATGCACTGATATTTCCGGATAGAACGTGACCGACGCGCTGCCGGCCCCGGGGGCTAACACGATGCTTTCGGCGTAGTCGCTCCAAATATCTTGCGGGGGTAATGCCACGCGTTCGTCCTCCGCCCCCTCTGCGCGCGGAATGTTGTTAAAAGAGGTTCCTGCCGCAGACAGTCCGGGCATGATTGTCGTGGAGCGCGTGGTGACCTCGAATGTGCATCTTTTCTCGGTGTCGCGGTAGTAGATGCCCTCGGTATCGCTGTTCAGGCACAGCGCTTCGTAGCGGCCTGCCGGCACCTGTATAGTGCCCCCTTTGCAGCTGGCAAACTCATAGCGCAGAGGTTTGCCGCCGTCGGCAGGGAACAGATAGAGCGACATGGAGCCGGGCGAGGCACCGGGTGCCTTGCCCCAGTCAAATATTACGTCGAGCTGCATCGTATGCGGATGTTCGTAGCACAATTCTTTGTGCTCGCATCCTGTCGTCAGTGCCAGTATCGCCATGCAGAGCAGGCGGAGATACAGATGTTTCATCGCTTGCCCCCTTTCCTGAAGTCGGTGCCGCGACCGATGCGCCATACGAGTGACACCTCTGCTTTTGTGGGCCCGAACCAGCGGCGCTGTTTCGTGCACTGCCACACGTAACATCCGTCGATAGGCAGATATTCGTGGTAAGTGCCGCCCATGTAGCCAATGCCGATTGCGAAATCAATGTTGATTCTGCGCCCCACGGGAAGTGAGTATCCGTATTCCGCGCCTACGGCATAATTAGCCTTGTCAAACAGATTTCCACCCGGTTTGCCGGCCATGTATCCGCGTCCGCCCAGGGCTAGATCGTAAGTCAGTATCTGGCCGTACAGTCCCAGATGGTGGCCTGTGAGCAATAGCTGCCTCTCTTTGCTGCCTATGTATTTGCGCACACCCAGATCTCCGCCGTACACACGCCAGTAATTGTGCCGGGAGTTGTTTTTCCACCATGCATATATCCAGTTTGCAGCCACAGACCATCCCCGGCCCAGACTGAACTCCGCGCCTATGCAGGGGACGAGCAGTGCGTCATACAGCATATTGGTCTTAAGGGCCATGCACAGGCTCCGGCGTGGTTCCGGAACCACAGCTGCGACCGAGAGCCCGTCAATTAAAGACAGGGCTTCGGCATCGTACACGGAGTCTGTGGTTAAAGCACCGTGTGCCTTAATTGCAAAATCCTGTCGGAAAGAGACACGCGTATTTGCTGTGTCTGTATTTGGCGTGCCTTGTGCCAGGACTATGCCGCTGAACAGTATGGATAAGATCAGCAGTATAATTCGGTATTCCATCGATACACACTTTATACACACTCTCACTTATAGGATAAACCTATAGTTTGCTTGCTGTTAAACCTTCATGTAAGTTAAGTTTTGGACGGCTGTCCGCCAATACTTTTTCGGAGCGCAAAATTAGGAATATTTTATTGTCTTATGAATTATGTATTTGTTAAAAAATATTAAGTAATATGATAAGGTCGAATTTTTATATGATAACGAGATGGTTATCTAAAAAAAATATTGTTTTATATATAGACTGCTATAAATAGAGGGCGGCATTCCGAAGTTCTTCGGAATGCCGCCCGGATTCTCTGTGTGTATTTTCGGTCGGCCTTGTTAGCCGGTGTTAACGCTTGTCTGTATGCAGGTCAAATTTAGACCGCCATGTTTCCACATCCATTGTAGTCATGGCCTTGTAGTACCGTTTAGTGTACGACTTCTCCGGACTGGCCGACTTGTTGTCATAGTCATCACTTGTCTCCCATCCGTAGTCATTATGGATTACCAGCAAATCATCGGTCACAGATTCGATATAAAAAATCGTGTCGTCACCATTTAGATAATCGCTCCACGGAGCCGATACCCGGTAGTGTGCCCGGCCTGTCGTTTCGTCGAAGGCATAGCCCGATATGTCGTAGATGCTCGGATTAGGCAGGCCCATGCCCGGATTACCGTAGTAGTAATAATAATCTCCGGCTTCAAAATAAAAGCCGCGTTCGAATATGCCTCCTGACAGTGCCGGATAGTTCTCATTATCGATTGTGCCGTCGCCTCTGACATGGTCGGTCATTTCAAAATGTTCCTGTGAAGGTATCCAGATTTTGCCCATGACCTTTTCCTGAAACTCCTCTTTGCTTATGGACCGGGGTTCTCCGGGGTTTTCATTGTCAGGTGTGCTAGTCGTATCGGGTTTGTCGGGTCCGTCATCATCGCTACATGAAACCATGGCCGGAACTGCTGCAAGAAGCATCAACACAGTTAAGTTCAAAAGTTTTTTTGTCATAATCGTTCAATTAATAAGTGTTGTGGTTTAATAAATATAAAATCGGTGGGTGGGCGCCGGTTGTTCTATTGCGAATAGTGATAAGAACGGTAAATGTTTCATAGGCAAAAATTATTAATTGTTAGTATTTTGAAAATTTAAAATTATTTTTTTGGAAAATTACATAAATTTATGTTAAGCTTTGTTAATTACATAAATGCTGGTTTTGAAAACTGTAGATATAATAATAGCAATGACGGTTGTGCGACTTCGAAATCGCATAACCGTCATTGTGGGCAGGGGAGAAAGCAGTGCCGGATTTAAGGGCGCGACGCCTCGCGGCGCAGGCGAACCCGGAGCATGTATTTCTGTATAATCCAGGCCAGAAGCCAGTATACTCCGGCGAGGATCCAGAGGTTGCGGTAGTATGGGCCTATGTCGGCCAGCGAGGCTCCGTTGGCGTTCATGAGTATAAATCCGTTGATACCCCATGTGGCCGGTATTATGTCGCTGGCGAGTTTCCATACCGGAGCCATGGCGTAGCGAGGCCAGGTAAGTCCGCTCAGGAAAAGGAATGCCACCGATGTGGCCACCCATACAAGGAATATGGCTTCACGTTCGGAGGTGAACAGCTGCACGATAAAGCCGAGCGCGATACAGGCTAGAACCAGAGGCAGCAGGAAAGCGAAGATTTCGAGTGTGTCGCCGGCCATGGGGAATTGGAACACTACGGGCACATAATGTGTCAGCCATATCACGGGCAGTGCCAGTATGGTTATGTAGCAGCCGGCGCGTCCTGTCATGGTGAGGAGGGTGGATCCGGAGGCCGGGGTGTAGAGGCCTTTGAGCGCTCTTTCGTTGCGTCCGCCGCCCATCATGCCCACGGCCAGCACTATGCATTGCTGTAGGATAAGGATCAGCACGCCCGGCATGATGAACGAATCGAAACCGCTCTGCAGGTTGCCCAGTTCGCCGTCTACCACAGGCATGGGGTCCCCGGAAGCCAGTCCGGCCATGCCGAGACTGCCTATGTCAGACGACTGTATGTCGGCGCCCATTGACAGCGCTACCTCGGTGGCGGAGAAGAGCAGCGAGCGATAGCGCAGCAGCAGGCTTGTTTCGCAATATAGTTGTGCCGAGGCTTGTTCGCCGCGCCCTATTTTACGGCCGAATCCCTCGGGGATTTCCATTATGGCATAGGCCTCGCGCTCGTTGATGGCGCGCCGTCCCTCTGCCAGGTCGGCGGCATAGCCTGCCAGGCGCGCTCCCTGCGCTGCGTCCATGCGGCGTACCAGGTCTCTGGATTGCTGTGTACGGTCGTGGTCCACTACCACCATCGGCACGTCGCGCACCAGCTCGCGGTTGTATATCAGGGAGTATATCACGGGGTAGGCCAGCGGCAGGAACAGGAAGAACAGCACGACCCCCTGGTCGCGGCGTATGGTGCGGAATTCCCGGGCGTATACCTCGCCCAGGGTCCTGAATACGGATAGGAATTTATGAAGTATTGTTTTCATAGCCGGTAGGGGTCAGGGTTCGTAAACGGGTCGGCGGTAGTAGCGCTTCAGGTGCCAAAGCATCAGCAGCGGTGCCGTGATAAATGCGAAGTACGCGGCAAAATAACAGCGTGAGTAGTATAGGGGCATGGCGTCGAGCGACTGTGTGATGTAGATGAGGAAGTAGTAGCGCACGGGTATGATCCAGGAGAAGATACCGATGGCTCCGTACATCTCGCTCACGGGAAACGAGAATGCCCCTATAGAGAAGGAGAGAATGCCCATGAGGGCGTTGACCGACAGGGACAGGCGCAGGTTGGGCAGCAGACAGCACACAAGGAGGGAGAATCCCTGCGAGGCTGCCACGAACAGCAGGGTGGAGACTGTCATCCAGAACAGTGAGCCGTAGATCGGAAAATGGTTGAAACCGTACATCCATGCTTCCATGAACATAGCGATCACTACCCATATAAGTGTCTGCGGCAGGAGTTTGCCTGTCACGGCCCTGATTATCGAGCCGCGCGCCATGCGCATGAGCCTCACCGAGGTGCCGCGCTTTATCTCGTCGCATATGGTGAATGCCGTCACAAGGAATATCATCAGCTGCAGTACGCCGGGAATGAAGCTCGAGGCCAGATAATAGGCATAATTCAGCCAGGGGTTGCCTATGGGGTGTGCCTGTATGTTCACCGGGTTGATAAGCGGCATCACCTGGTCGGCCTGCGCGCCAGTGGCGCTCTGCACCACATTCATCACGACCCCGGCCTTGGTATATACCGCCGTGGTCTTGAAGTTCTTATAGAGCATCGTGCCCGGGATGAAGTATGTCATGTTGGTGTAGAACGATATGACCGGCGAACGGCCGGAGAGCAGGTCGGCCTCGTAGTTCTCCGGGATGAGGAAGAAACCGAAGATTTCTCCCTTGCGCAGCGCGTCCATCGCATCGGAATAGGAGTCGCATTCTTTGGTCAGGCTCACCAGCTGCATGCCGTCCAGATTGCGGCCCACGCGCCTGGACATGGAGGTGTGGTCATTGTCCACTATTCCGGCAGGTGCCTTAACCGGCAGTCCCTCTTCGAGTTCGGAGGTGAAAAATGCGAACAGCAGCAGCGGCAACACAATTATGGCATACCAGTACAGCGGCCGGGAGGCCAGCTGTACCAGGGTGCGCCTCATTATGGCTAAATATCCTGTCTTCATTGTTTAAAGCTTCTATAGGCCGCCGCGGGCCGTCGGGTTGTCTTATTTTTGTACACCCAGATATATTACGCTCATGCCGGGCAGGAAGTTCTCTATCGGGGTGTCGGGCCGGGCCTTTATCTCGAAAGTGCGCGCGTCGTATGAGCCTGTGGACTTGGTGGCCTGCCAGTTGGCGTAGCTGCCCATGTCCTGTATGTAGTACACGGTGGCCACGGCCTCTTTGTCCAGTGCCGGGATTCTAACACGTATTTTTGTGCCTCTCTTTATGTCTTTGAGCAGGGTCTCGCGCACGTTGAACACCATGAACGTGTCGTCCTGCTGCAGCGTCATGATGGGCGCGCCGGTCATTACCAGCTCGCTGGCATGGGGGTAGACCACGGTGATGATGCCGTCGCAGGGAGCAACCAGGTATTGGTCTTCGAGCATGGCGTCAGCCTCTTTCACGCCGCCGCGGGCCACATTGACCATGGCCTGTGCCGCCTGTTTGTCTTCCTGCTGCGCGCCTGATTTGGCCAGCTCCCACTGGTTTCTGGCCGCGTCTTCGCCGGCCGCGGCGGCATCGTAAGCAGCCTTTGCCTCGTCACGCTTCTGTGCCGACACGACACCGTTGGCATAAAGATTCTCCATGCGTCGGTATGTCTTCTCGGCTATGCCGCGTGCGGCGCCGGCCTGGCGGTATACGTCGTATGCCGCGTTTATGATCTGCGAGCGGGTGCCGGCGTCCACTTTGCGGTTTGTGGCGGCAGCGGCGTTCTCCATGGCCTGTGCCTGCTCCATTTTCGCGTCCATGAGTGACGAATGTATGTGCACCAGCGTATCGCCAGCTTTGACTTTCTGGCCCTCGCCCACATATATTTCTGCCACGCGTCCCGGCAGTTTGCCCGAGATGCGTATCTCGGTGGCGTCGGCCTGTCCCTGCACCGTGTCGGGCACGGGCTTGATGGCCAGGAATCCTATTACCGCCAGCGCGGCCACACCGGCCAGTACCAGCACCATGGCCAGCACAAGCCCTTTCTCACGCTTGGTTGCAGGTTTGTCATCGTAATGTTCCAGCGCGTCCTGCTGCCGCACGGTATTCATTCTCTCTTCCATAACAGGGTATCTTTCAGTATTTGTTTTTAGTCAGATTAGTAATTCATGGTGCCGAGTACCTTGCTCAGGTACACGCGGCAGAGATGCAGCCCTATTTCGGCATCGATATATTCCGAATGGGCCTGGAGCCACGCGGTCTGTGCCGCAGTCACATCGTCAGAGGTCAGTACGCCCTCTTTGAATCCGTATTGGGCGTTGTGCAGGTTTTCGTCGGCCGAGGCCAGGTTGCTGTGTGTCATGTCGAGCGTCTTGCGTGCCTCCTCATATCTGTACTGCGCCTGGCTCACCTGCAGCTCTACCATGCTCTCGGCGTCTTCCAACTGGAGGCGCTGTGCCGATGTGGCGGCACGTGCGGCTTTCACCTTGTTGAGGTTGCCTCCCCAGTGCCAGATAGGCACCTGCAGTGTGGCCCCTACCGAGAATCCTCCGCCGAAGCGTTTGTCAAATCCGTTGATAGTATTGGGGTTAGAGAAACTCCATGCGGCCACTACGGCCAGCTTGGGCAGCATGGCGGCACGCGCCACTTTCTCCTGCTGTTCAAATATCTTTATGCCGGTTCTGAGCGATGCCAGGTCTTGGCGGCGCTCATATACGCCTCTCATATCCGTTTCTGCCGGGTCTGGGCCGCTCACTGGTCCGGAAAGCTCTTCGTCGGCCAGCGTGAACACCGTGTTTACAGGCACGCCGCACACCTGTGACAGCGCCATGCGTGCCAGCGACAGGCCGTTGGTCACCTTTGTCAGTGCCACACGGGCCTCGTTGCGCTTCACATCCACACCCAGGCAGTCGCTTTTTGTCGCGACCCCTTCCTTGTACATCTCGTTTACATTATATTGCAGAGAGTCGAGCAGCGAAGCATAGCTCTGGGCCAGTTTTTGTTTCTGTTTTAGCGAGACCACAGTCCAGTAAGCCTCGTCTACGGCATAGACTACGTCCTGCACGGCCGAATTGCGCATGCTCACCGCGAGCTGTTCGGCATATTTGGTGATCTCGTTCATGGCCCTTATGGCCCCTCCCATATACACGGGCTGGGTGAGTGTTATTGCGCCTGCCACCACATTGTGTATGTCAAAAGTCATGGCCTCCTTTGGAATCACGGCTACCTCGCTGGGTATAACTGAGCCTGTGGCCGGGTCGCGCACGGGTTCGCCCGTGGCCGGATTTGTCACCAGATTGTATTTGTAGCTCATGGTTGCCGGATCGAACGACATTGTTGGGAGTTTGGCATCCTCCCCCAGCAGGGCGATCTTATGCTGGTTGTACATGTATGTGGCTGCAAAATCGATGCCCGGCAGATAGGCCGCGGCCGCGGCCTTGCGCTGGTAGCCGGCTCCCTCGATATTTCGGTCGGCCATCATTATGGCTTTGTTGTTGCGCAGCGCCATATTCCTGCACGAGTCAAGCGTCACCGTCTGGGCGGCGGCACTGACCGCGCACACTGACGCGAGTAGGGTTATGTATAGCCTTGTTCGCATAAATTATAGTTTATATAGTGAGTACATTTTTATATACACCTGAATCACGCAAAAGTTGTGCCATTATTGCCGGATCTTACATATCGGCCAATTTTTTCGCCGATATAGCTAAAGAAAAAGGCGGCGCGTCTCGCGACGTGCCGCCTTCTCCCCCGTGTCATGTAATAATGGCACGGGGATGAAATATTAATGTATATAACCCAAAAAAATATAAGGGATCCCGGCAGGGGCAGGTAGCAGATGCCCCGTAAGGCAGCCTCTTACAGTGTCTGCATGGTTTAGAACTCAGTCAGCCGTGCCGCCGTGGCGGTGTTGCAGAGTGAGCGGTTGAAAAACTATGAAGTTAGAACAGCATATTGATATTGGTGCAAAAACTGGTTATAGGCATTAAGTAGTTTCATTACGTTTTGACAGACTTGTGATTCATAGAAATGGTAATCGTTTTGTTTGTGATTACATAACGGCGGTGACAGAGTGAATATTAGTTCATGAAAGTTAAAAATAATTAGTAAGGCCGTCTTCCCGGCATATGGCCGTCAGTATGCCAGGGATGTACTGTTTTCATATTGCCAGGTAGTGTAATAATATATCTGATGGCTATGTTGAAAGAAAAAATTTATTTTTATGGTGTAAAAGTTTGCAGGTTCGAAAATATTAACTTATATTTGCGCCATATAAATGATGTTTATGGTCAGTCTTGTTTATCATGAGTAACTGAACGGAGATATATTTCAACCGCCATGCGACAACAAAGAAGATAAAAATAGTAGTGAGATAAGGCAATTTTTTACACCTAAGACTGACCGGGAGAGAGGCAGGCCGTGCGGCCGGCCTCTCTTAATGCGTATACGGGGGATGTGTGTTGCGCGTATGCCGGAAATGAACTAAATTTGCATTATGGACAAGAAACCAGCGTCTGTTGGCCGCGCGCCGCGGCAGAGTAATTTCGAGTTGCTCCGCATCACGGCCATGATGCTTGTGCTCATAGTGCATGCTGATTACTGGAGTCTCGGGGTGCCGCGTTTTGACATGGCGGCTTCTCACGGGGCCAATGTCTTTGCGCGCGTGCTGTTTGAAATGTTGTCGGTGGTCTGTGTGAATGTCTTTGTCATGATCAGCGGATGGTTCGGTATAAAGGCCTCCGTGCGCGGTTATGCTAATTTCGCGTTCCAGTGTCTGTATTTTATGCTCGGTATATATCTGGTCATGCTGTTTTCCGGACAGACGCAGTTCTGTCTGCGCGAGATGGCACGCTGCCTGTTCGGCTCGTGGTTCATACAGGCGTATACGGTGCTGTACATTATTTCTCCGGTGCTCAATGCCTATGTCCGTGCCGCGTCGCGCCGTCAGCTCTGTATTACTACGGGCTTGCTGCTGGCTTTCCAGGCCTTGTTTGATCTGGACGGCATATCTCGCTTCGTACTGGCCGGCTATACGCCTCTTTCGTTTGTGTCGCTGTATCTGCTGGCGCGTATGCTCCGGCTTTACGGAGGATCGTCGGCCCGTTACGGTCTGTCGGTCTATTTCCTGTCAGTGGGGCTGAATGTGGGGCTGGCCTATGCAGCCGGTTTGTCCGGCGCCGGCTGGCTGCCCTCCCCGGTGTCATATGCCAACCCTCTGGTGGTGGCAGGCGCAGCCGGCCTCGTGCTGGCATTCAGCCGGCTGCGCCTGCGTCCGTCCGGCTTTGTCAACATGGTGGCAAAATCATCGTTTGCCGTCTACCTGTTACACCAGCACCTGCTGGTGGGAGGCGCGTATTTCGCCCCCTGTATGAAGACGCTCTACCGTCATTACGACGGCATCGCGTGCTTGCTGCTCATGGGGCTGGCCTGTGCCGGATGGTTTGCGGCGGCAGTAGTGCTCGACAGGCCCCGCATATGGCTGTGGCGCCTGTTGTGCGCAATTATTCCGAGGTTGCGGCGAGCGGTTGCCTCAAGACCTTTCTGAATGACCGGCGGTATAGCCATGCCGCCACCAGAAGTGCTGCCGAGAAGCTATAATATACGCCTACCGAATACATCTGCAATACCGAGGCCAGCAACAGCATGACCGGTATGCCTATCACGATATAGCTGACGACAGATATGGCTATGAGAGGTTTCACGCGTGATGTGCCGCGCAGAGCGTTGACGTAGGTCATCTGCACAGCATCGGCAAACTGGTAGAGCACCAGGGGGATTATGAGGCCGAGAGCCACAGACACCACGCTGCTGTCTTCGGAAAAGAATCCCAGCAGTGTGCGCCCCGTGAGCAGGAATGTGAGTGATGCGGCAGTGGCCAGCGCCAGGTTGAGATGCAGTCCGGCCAGGGCCGTGATGCGTATGCCGGCGCGGTCGTCCACGCCTGTGAGATTGGCCACGCGTATCGATGTTGCAGTGGCAAAGCTCATGTATGTCATAAATCCTAGCTGGCCTATGACGAGTACTACCTGGTATGCGGCCAGCTGCTCCTTGCCGTACCATCCGCACACTATGGCTCCCATGGACCACAGAGATGCCTCGATGCCCGCCTGTATCATCACCGGTACCGATGTGCCGGTGAGCTGCCGCCACTGTCCGGGAGCTGCTCCCTGTCTAAGGCCGGGACGGTACGGCCGGTATCGTTTGTGTACCAATATCACACCGAACATGGCTGCGGCGCATGTGATACGGGCCAGCAGCGTGCTCAGTCCGGCACCGGCCAGTCCCAGCTCGGGACAGCCGGCATGGCCGAATATCAGCAGATAGTTTCCGATCACGTTCTGCACGTTGCATACCACTATTATTATCATTGGCGTGGTGGTGTCGGTCACTCCCATGGCCATCTGCATGCATGGAAAGAAGAGACCGCCTATAACCACTGAACCGAGTACTATAAGGTAGTAAGGGCGTATCAGCGGAAGCAGTTCGGACGGCTGCCCCATCTTGTCAAGGAAGAAATAGACGCTGCCCATGACCAGCAATATTAGAAGTGCGAGTATCATGTTCAGGCGTATGCCGGTGCGCAGCAGCTGTCCGGCCTCGACAAACTTTCCGCGGCCGTATAGCGCTCCCACCAGCGGCGTGAGGCCTCCGGCGAATCCCATTTGCATCACGATCGGCACCATGAACAGATTATTTACAAAAGCTGCCGACGCCAGTTCCGGCGTGCCGTAGTCGCCCACCATCATGGTGTCGGCCATGCTCACCACTATCGAGCCGAGCTGGGTGACGAGCACGGGCAGGCCGAGACGCACCAGTGTGTATACGGCCTGCCGGTAGTCAGGCCTGCTGCCCAGAAATCCGGATATGCTGTTCATAAATAATATTTTAAAGACAGGCCGCGAAGTTAGTCATAACTGCGCGAACATGCAAATTTATGGTAATATGTGAAATTTCTTAAAGAAAAACCATGGTAATTCAGAAATTATCACTAATTTTAGGCCATAAAAAATTGAAACACTCTAAAACTATGTCCAGGATACTTTTGTCATTACTGCTTTTGTTCCTGCCGGCACTGCTTGCAGCGGAGCCGGAATCCCGTATGTGGGAGGCCGGCACACTGGTCTGGGAAGAATTCAAGGGTGTCCCGGCATTGCCGGATGCTCCGGCCAACCTTGCCGCCGACATAGTGATGTCTACCACTGGCGATACCGAGGGCGATTTCTGTGTAATGTCGGCCGCCGTGGTTTATCCCGAGCGCAGCTATGCCTCTCCCGAGGCGCGCACGCCGCTCATGCTCCGCTATATGCAGGCGCGTTTCGACCTTGCCGAAATCATGAGCCGGCGCCTGCAGCGCGAGCTGGCCGCCGGTATAAACGGCATTGAGGCAGACCGCCGTCTGGCATACTACCGCAACCTGTGCCGGACGGAATCGGACAAGATGGCTGCCGACACGCGCCACGGTACTGCCGACCGTGCTCTCCAGATGTGGGAATATGACATACGGCGTGCTCTCGAGGAGACCGAAAAAGCCGTGCCCGGTTCTGTGAGCCTGGCTCTCAGTCCCTGGAGCTATGGTCTTTATGTGGGTGTGGGCGGTGTTTTCCCTACCGGCAGCCTGTCTGATGCGTTTTCCGGCGGATGTGCGTTCACATTCGGTCTGCAGGGCGGCTGGCGTCGCTTCCGCCTGGAGGGTTTGATAAGTTATTCCATACCGACATTGCGTGACCAGGCCTTGGTCACTCCCGGCTATGAGGGTCAGGGCTATCGGGCCAATGTCAGGAATGCCAATTACCTGGGTATCGGTTTTGGTGCCGGCTATGCAGTGTATGATTCCAAGCGTATTACGATAGCACCTTATGTAGGCGGCATGTGGACCGGCTATAACTGGACGGCACGCCCTATGGCGCCTGATGCCGACGGCAACCTGTCGGTGACCGGGCTCCAGCAGCGCATGGAGATAGATGATTTCAACGTGGCGTTCGGTGTAAACATCGAGTGGCATTTCCATTCGGCAGTTACATCGTTTCCCCTGTTCGGCAATATGCGGGAGCATTATGTCTCTTCGCTCCGCCTCACCCCTTATGCCGTGCGCGGAGTATATACCGACGCCGTGCGGCATTACAGTGGTTGGCAGATAGGTTTTATGGTCAGCTACAGCGGCGTGGCACGTGCCCTGGGTATCAGATAGGTATGGAGGCGCGTGGCGGCATATCAGTGGGGAGAATCCCGGTATTTCTGGTCGGGCTGCCGGGCTGCGGCAAAACGACTTTGGGCCGGGCCCTGGCCCGCAGCACCGGGTTGCAGTTTGTGGATCTGGACCATTATATAGAGGGTCGTTTTTCCTGTTCGGTAAGCGACATCTTCGCCCGTATGGGCGAAGAGCGTTTCCGCCGTATCGAGTACAACCTGCTGCGCGAAGTAGGCGAGATGACCGATGTGATAGTGGCCTGCGGAGGCGGCACTCCCTGTTTCTTCGATAATATGGACTATATGAATTCCAGGGGAGACACAGTGTGGCTGCATGCCGGACGCGAGCGCCTGGTCGAGCGCCTGGTCCGGGCAGGGGCTCGGCGGCCTGCCATAGCAGGTCTGTCCCGTGCGGAGGTGGGCGCCTATGTCGATGCCGCCGGCAGGTCGCGTGAACCTTATTACAGCCGTTCCCGTTACAGTCTGGAGAGTTCTATGCTAGAATGCCGCGGAGAGATAGCCGAAACGGTGGGCCGCTGCATTGATTTACTTGGTTTGGAGTATGTCTGACCCGTTCTTTGATTCATGTCGCGCAGGCATACTCGGATTATAAAATGATTAACGATATGACAACATCTTGTGCCACAAAAACAGCTCCGTCGAAAAATGATACCGAGCGACGCTCGTTTTCACTCGGAGTATTGAATAATTACCCTGATTCTGATGAGACACGCCTGTTTCTCACACCCGAGGCGTGCGGTATGCTCCACACTATGGGTATCCGCATCGTTCTTGAGAGCGGCGCGGGCCTGGACATTAATTATACCGACGAGGCATATGCTGCGGCCGGGGTGGAAATCAAGACGCGCGGCGAGGCGCTGGCGTGCGACATAGTGTTGTCGGTGCGTTCGCTCACATGTGCTGACGCGCGTCTGATGCGCAAAGGGGCCACGCTGGTCACCCTGTATGACGCCGGGCTGCCGCGTGACACGGTGCAGACCCTGATAGATATGCATATCACCCTGCTGGCGCTTGACCGCATGGAATCTGACAACGAGATACCGATTTTTGCCCGTATGCTTGACGAGATAGACGGGCGTGCCGCCATATTGTATGCCCAGGAGGGGCTTTCGTTTCTGGGCGAGGGCAAGGGCGTGCTGCTTTCCGGAATGCCCGGTCTCCAGCCGTGCGAGGTGCTCATAATAGGTGCCGGATGGCGCGTGCAGGCGGCAGCCAAGGCCGCACTGCAGGTAGGGGCGCGCGTCACGCTGATGGACAATGATATTTCATCGCTCTACGAGGCCCAGTCCGAGTGCGGCAACACACTTATCACGTCGGTGGTGCATCCCAAGGTGCTTTACAACGATGTCAAGAGTGCCGATGTGATAATCCTTGACCGCTGCACGCGCGACTTCAGCTTTCCCAAGCAGCTGTCGCTTGCGATGAAAGACAATGTATACCTGCTGGATCTGGAAGACACCACGCCTTCGATCATTGTGCCGCGCACGGTGGCAATGTCGATGAGCAACTGTCTGGTCAACTTCTTCTCGGAGACACTCGCCATGGGCGGTATCAACCGCCAGGTGTCCAATCTGGCCGGAGTGCAGTTAGGTGTTGTCACATATCGCGGATGCCTTGTGGATAAGGCGATAGCCACGAAACTGGGTATGCCGTCACTGGACCTGGGTATGCTCTTCACCCAGTCTAACTGAATATAGCCACGATGCCAGACACGCCGCGCCTGATACACATCCTGTCCTCTTCGTTCTGGGGAGGACGCGAGGAATATGCCCTGGACATATGCCGGGGCTTTTCCGAAATGGGGTGGCGCGTGTCGGTGTTTACCCGTGACATGGCTGCCATAGACACCCCGTTTCGCGCCCACGGCGTGAGGGTGAGGCATCTGCCGCTACGGGGATATGCCGATCTGGCCACCGTGGTATCACTGTCTCACCATCTTAGGCACACCGACGCCCTGACAGTGGTGCATACCCACAAGTACCGCGATGCTTTTCTGGCGTTGCTGGCCCGCAAGCTGTCGCGCCGGCGCGATGTCAGGGTCGTGCTCACATGCCACCGCGTGCGGCCGGGCCGTGACACCTGGCTCGCAAGGCGCATCTGCCGCAACCTGCACGCGCTGGTCTTTGTGAGCCGTCTGGCCCGGGACACGTTCATGTCGGCATGGCCGGACGGGTTGTCACCGGTTCCGGCAGACCGTGTGCATACTCTGCACAGCAGTATCTATATGCCGGGGCAGGGTTATGCGCCGCTGCCGCAGACGGGGCCGAAGATAGCCATGTTTTATGGCCGTGTGGTGCCGGGCAAGGGGGTAGAGACGTTTGTGTCCGCGCTGGAAGCCTTGAGAGGGATGCGCGCCCGGGCGCGCATAGTCGGACCAGGCGATCCTGACTATATAGATATGATGAAACGCCTTGCCGACCGTCTGGGGGTCATGGACATGATTGATTGGCGTAACGGTCCTGTGGATATACATCCGTTGATGGATACTTGCCATTTTGGTGTCGTGCCGTCGCATGTACGCGAGGCTTTCAGTCTGCCCACGGCCATGTTTATGGCGCATGGCAGAGGGGTGGTGTGTACTGACAACGGCGCCCAGCGCGAATACATGGCCGAAGGGGCCGAAGCCCTGTTTGTGTCTCCCGGCGATGTCGATGCCATGAAGCAGGCTTTAAGGCATATGGCCGGCGATGGTGACGTGCTGCAGCGCATGGGCACCGCCTCCAGGCTGCGTTATGAGAATTGTCTGGGCTGGCCGCGTTTCGCGGCGGCACTGGCAGAAATATACCGGAATGGGACGTTGTGACTGCCATAGTATCATTTTCTGCATACCGCGGCGCGCGTATATGCAAAAAAACAGTCAGACAATATTGTCTGACTGTATAAAGCACTCAATGTCTGATGTGAATGGGAATAAACTATTGCTTACTACATCATTGTGTCGTTCCAATTATCTAATTACGCTTTTTCAACTAATTATTTACTACCTAATATTCTTTTTCAACTTGCGGTTTTACAATGTCTGGATAAAATTCACACATCAGAAAGACATATCACACTGTCCATGAACGTATCATCGACATTGCAAAATTAGTAATATTAGAAATAACAAACAAGTTAATATAGTAATTTGGAGAAAGACCCTGTAGGCAGATTTTTAAATAGAAAAATATAATAAATAACAACGAATATGACTAATCAAACAGAAAAAACAACTGTGCGCCGTCTGGACAAGACAGACCTGAAAATACTGTCTATCCTGCAGCGGAATGCCCGTATCACGCTTAAGGAGCTTGCCGCCGAGGTTCGGTTGTCGGCTACACCGGTCTTTGAGAGATGGAAGAGGCTGGAGGCAAACGGTTATATATCCAAGTATGTGACCATAGTCGATCCCGACAAGGTGTACAGGGGTTTCTGTGTCTACAGTATGGTCAAGCTGCGCCAGCTCACTTTTGATGTCGTGTCTGACTTCGTATCGGTCATAAAGGAGATACCCGAGGTGTCGGAGTGTTACCACATATCGGGCCAGTATGACTACCTTCTGCGGATAAATGCGCCAGATATGAAATATTATAAGAATTTTATAGTTAACGTCCTGGGCCGCATAGACTCAATCGGTACTATCGAATCGTTGTTCGTGATGGACACGATCAAGTATAATTTCGACATAGTGGCGCCTTCGTCTATCGACCTGGACTGATAGGCCCGGACGGCCTCAGTGGGCGTCGAGCCAGTTGTCTCCGGCGCCCATCGAGGCTGTAAGGCTTACGCGTCCCGTGTAGGCCTCCTGCATGCGGCGCGCCACGAGTTCGCGCATGGCCGGCAGTTCTTCGGGTATTACGTCGAAGTTGAGTTCGTCGTGCACCTGCATTATCATACGGCTTTTCATGCCGCGCTCTTTCATTTCGTCGTGTATACGCACCATGGCGGTCTTGATTATGTCGGCGGCAGAACCCTGTATGGGGGCGTTTATAGCGTTGCGCTCGGCGTAGCCGCGCACCACGGGGTTGCGACTGTTGATGTCGGGCAGGCGCCGGCGGCGTCCCATGATAGTTTCCACATAGCCTTGCTCGCGTGCTTGCTCCATGCTGTCAGCCATATACTGCTGTACGGCCGGGAATGTGGCGAAATATCCGTCTATCAGTTCTTTTGCCTCGCTGCGCGGTATGCCCAGGCGTGATGACAGGCCGAAAGCCGAGATACCGTATATGATGCCGAAGTTGGCTGTCTTGGCATGTCGTCGCTGCGTCTCGTCCACCTGGTCCAGAGAGAGGTGGTAGATCTTCGCCGCCGTCGTTGCATGTATGTCGCGGCCGTGGGCAAAGGCGTCGAGCATTACTTCGTCACCGGCAAAATCGGCCATCAGTCGCAGTTCTATCTGACTATAGTCTGCCGAGAGGAACGTGTGCCCCGGGTCGGGGATAAAGGCGCGGCGTATGTCACGGCCCTCCTGGTCGCGCACCGGTATGTTCTGCAGGTTTGGCTCTGACGACGAGATGCGGCCGGTGGCCGTGACCGTCTGGTTGTAGGTAGTGTGTATTTTGCCGGTGGCCGGATTGATGCTGGCCGGCAGTGCGGTGAGATATGTGTTCAGCAGCTTCTTGAGCTGCCGGTGTTCCAGTATCTTGCCAACTATAGGGTTTAGATGGGCTATCTTTTCGAGGACCTCTTCCGATGTGGAATACTGTCCGGTCTTGGTTTTTTTTGCTTTGGCATCCAGCTGCATGCGGTCAAACAGTATTTCGCCTACCTTGGCCGGAGATCCTATGTTGAATTCCTCGCCGGCCAGTTCGAACACCTCGCGTTCCAGTCCGGCCAGGCGGTTTCTCATCTGTGCCGCGGCGTCATTCAGCGCGCCCACGTCTATACGCACGCCTGCGCGCTCCATATCGGCAAGCACTATGGCCAGCGGAAGTTCCACGTCGCGCAGCAGCGGCGTCATGCCCTCCTTTTCCACGGCTTCCCGCAGCGGCGTGTGAAGCCTGAGAGCCGCGTCGGCCTGTGCGCACGCCCATTCGAGCAGTGCTTTTTTATCAAGACGCGAGGGAGGCACGCGCTTGGCTCCCTTTCCCCCTACAGACTCATAGTCGGGCACATGCATGCCCAGATACGATGAGGCCAGCATCTCCGTGCCGTGGCGCATCTCTGGCTCGAGCAGGTAGTGCGCGATGCGTATGTCGAAATATCCGGACGGGGCCACTGCCTGTGTCTGAGGCATATTGGCCAGGACCACATAGTCGCGCTTCACATCGGCGCTTATGATGGTTATGCCGGCGGCCGAATATAGATCTGCCACGAGCTCTGCGGCGCCTGGCAGCGATGCCGTCAGATAGCGTGCCCTGCCCGGGGCGTCTGCCACGGCCCATCCCTCCGGTTCGGCGCGCATGTCGCTATCGCTGTCGGCCACCGTAAATATAGCCAATTCCGTGCATCTCCTTGCTTGTTTGCCGAATTCCTCCATCTCTTCGGCAGATGCTATGGCCGCGTAGTCGGTGGTAACGGTCGGCATCGGCGTCTGTCCTCCTGCGTCAGCCGGTGCCTCTTCATCGTCAAATAAAGATCCCTGTATGCTTTGCCTGGCAGCCTGTGCTGCCGGCTTGTCCAGGCCCAGACGTTCCTCCACGCGCTTCACAAGAGTGCGGAATTCCAGTTGGCGGAACAATTCAAAAAGCTTCTGGGTGTTTTCCGGCTGTCGTGCCAGGTCTGAGGGCGCTACCTCCAGCGGCACATCAGTGCGTATGGTGGCCAGAAATTTAGAAAAAGTGATTTGTTCGGCATTTTCTTCCACTTTTTTTTTAATAGACCCTTTTAGGCGGTCGGTGCCGGCTATCAGTGCCTCCACACTGCCGAATTCTGCCACAAGTTTCGAAGCGGTTTTTTCGCCGACCCCGGGACAGCCCGGGATATTGTCGGCCTTGTCGCCCATAAGGGCCAGTATGTCGGTCACCTGTTCCGGTCTTTCTATATCATAACGGGCACACACCTCTGCCGGTCCTCTCAGTTCGAAATCCTGGCCTCGGTATGCAGGCTTGTATTGCAGCACTGTGGGAGAGACCAGCTGTCCGAAATCCTTGTCGGGCGTCATCATGTATGTGGTAAACCCTTCGGCAGAAGCGAGATTTGCCATGGTGCCTATCACATCGTCGGCCTCAAATCCGGGCGCCTCGATTATGGGAATGTTATAAGCCCTTATAATCTCCTTTATAATAGGTATAGCCGCCTTTATATCCTCAGGAGTGGCTTCGCGCTCCCCTTTGTAGGCCTCGTATGCCTCATGCCGGAAAGTGGGTCCCTGGGGGTCGAAACACACGGCTATATGCGAGGGGCGCTCTTTGCGCAGCAATTCTTCAAGAGTGTTGACGAAGCCGAAGATGGCAGAGGTGTTCATTCCGGACGATGTGATACGCGGCATGCGTATCAGAGCGTAATACGCCCTGAACACCAGGGCGTATGCATCAAGAAGGAAAAGGCGTGGCGTATCCATATGGTCTTTATTAACGCCAACAAAATTACTCAATATAAGTTTATCAGCAAAATAATCCGTGGCTAAGAGTGTATGGCACTCTCGTTTTGTATGGATGATTTTTATATGTTTTATAGCATAATCTGTAAATTCATCGTTATGAAATTTGCACAATTTGTTTTTTTTGTGGTAAATTTGAGGCCTACATAACTTTAAAAGATTTATTATTTGCAAAAAAACATTTATCTTTTACATTACTGCCAGAAATATTAATGTGTTATATGAATGTTTGTGTGCTGTATAGTTTTGCATCTTTTAAATCCGGAAGAAAATAAATACTAACCCTTAAAATTTATAATCATGGGAAAGAAGATGTTATTGGCCGGGCTGTCTATGTTGGCTATATGCGGTTTTGTATCTTGTAGTGATGATGACAAGCCTGATGTTCCTGGTGCAAAAGTGGTGTCGATCACTAAAGAGGATTTTCAGCAAAAAGTTGTGGGGCGTACCTGGAAGATCATAGAAACCACTTTTGTGAAAGGTGATGGCACTGTTGCTGCTGACGATATTTATTTTTTGGTCGGTGGTGGTCTGAATAAAGGATTTTTGTTTATGCCGGACGAATTCAGACATTATTATGAGACGGTGGGTATGCATTGGCCTGACGGTCCGTCATATTACATTACTGACAGCTATTCTTTTGACCAGTCTACGGGCTGGGTGACTTTGGGTCGTGAAAATGCTCTGTGGAGTCTTGACGACAAAGCAGACAAATTGTTTTATATCGAGTCTGTGACTGATGACCGTCTGACGGTGCGTGTATACTACGGCTGGGAAGAGATGCCTGGCAATTTCAGTCCGGAGGCTGTAAATCCGCAGGATTCCTACCGTCGTGACGTGTATATTCCGCTCACGGCTGCGGAAGAGGCTGAATATGGGGAGACGTTCAAGCCATGGACGCGGCATTGATGCTTGTCTGACGTAATTATGAATTACACCCTGCAGAGGCAATAAGGCCTCTGCAGGGTGTTTGGCTACTGGCCGGCGTATGTCAGATGCCGGCATATTCGGCTGCCGCGTTGAAGCAGGGGAAGGCTTTGGCCGCATATTCGCGATGGCCGTGGACGGTGGCTCGCGGATATTTGCGTTTCAGGCGGCGCACCAGTTCGCGTAAGGCTTCTTTTTGAGCCTTTGTCCTTGTGTCTGCCGATGTCTTGCCGTCGGCTTTGAGGCCGCCTATATAGCAAACGCCGATCGAACGGGCGTTGTGCCCGGTGCAGTGCGCTCCTACCATGCTTTCGGGGCGGCCGCATTCCATGCTTCCGTCCAACAGTACCACGTAGTGGTAGCCTATCATTTTAAATCCGCGTTTGCGGTGCCATGCGTCTATGTCGGCGGCACGGTATGTTTTTCCCTCGGGCGTGGCCGAGCAGTGTACGATGATTTTGTCTATATTTCTCATAGTTTTCATGAATTTTTGTTTCTGTTCTTATTTCGTGCCCTGTAATCGATCCCGAACAGGGCGCCTACAAACGTCATAACCTCTCCGAACGCTACCAGCACCGACGAGTCTATCTTGCCTGACGGCGGCACTGTGAATCCGGCTATCAGCAGGCCGGCTCCGAGCGCCGCCATGCAGCAGGCGCATATGAGCTGTGTTTTACTTTCTCCCGTCATATTATGTTTTCCGACAGCGAGAACATTTCTTTAAGGCCGTTAAGCAGCGTTTGTGACCATTCGCGGCAGTTGCGGCAGGCTGTGCAGAGGGGGCCGCTGTCCGCGCCATCGGCATTCTGAAGTTTGTCGGCCATAAGCTCCATGGCAAGAATGCGTCCGATGCTTTCTCCTGCCACTCCGGCTATGTCGGACATATTGCCGCGCAGGACGTAGCGGAACCCCGTTTCTGTGGGGCCTGACGCGTCTGTGGCGAGCCAGGCCGATAGTTTGCGCATCACGGCTGCCGCTTTGTGCCGCACGGAGTGCGTAAGCAGCATTTTGTCTACAGAGTCGTCCCATGATATCTGCGGCATATGTCTGTCATTGTCATCGTCCATCTCCGTGGTGTTGCGGAAGTTGTGGTTAAGCAGCGCCACGCCGTGGCGCACATCGTCTATGACTGCCTCATAATCCGCTGTCACAGTCCATCCGGCCGGGGTCTTCTCGCAATTATAAAGTTTGTTTTTCATAGTCCTTTAGTTTTTTGCGTTCTTCATCGATTAGGTCGAAATATTCCTGTACGGCCATGTGGTTGCGACAGCTTTGCCTACGGGCGCGTTGCGGTAGCAGTATCACCCCCTCTCTCTTGCTGTTGTCGAGTTGCAGCCACATGCGGAACATGGCACGGTGCACGCAGGAGGCGCATATATCGCTGTCGTTTCCCATACAGTGGCTTATGTCGGCCTTGTATGATATTTTACGGCATCTTGCTTTGAGATGTTCTGGTTTGCGTGGCCGTCCGCGGCCTCTTTTGGGTTCTTCGGAAGATTTGGTCACTTTCGTAGTCATAGTAATTAATAAGTTTTATAATTAAATCTGTGTTGCAAAATTAAGTATTATAATCAAGTATACAAGTATTGGTCTTTGAAAATAAGAAAAGTTTGTGGGATATAGCCAATATAATCAGGGATATATGAACTATGGGAAGTTGCTAGGATTAACAATAATTAACGCATGATACTTGAAAAATGACGCGTTTATCCGGCCGTTTAGGCGAGTATCCGGCCGTTATATTTCACGTCTGTTAAAGATTTTTTTGCATCATTAAATCTCTTTGTGTAACTTTGCACCAAAATACCTAATATCATGAAATCTATCTACCTGGCTGCGGCAGCATTATTGTGTTCCGCGGCTATCGCTTCGGCCCAGGAAGCCGGATCTACCGTATCACAAGATTCTAAGACAGAGCTTCTTAATGTTGATGTAAAGGCCCGTGCTGACTGGCAGGGACTTTGGGATGACGGCAACACTAATGACGCTAATACCGGATTCGAGGGCAAGTATCTCATGCTGAAACTGGACGGCGAGATTGTTCCCGGTCTGAAATATGCATGGCGCCAGCGTTTCAACAAATCGGTTGTAGACGGAAACTTTTTTGATGCTACCGACTGGATCAACCTTACCTACTCCACACACAATTTTGAATTCTCGGCAGGTAAGCAGATTGTGGGCATCGGCGGATACGAATACGACCTTAATCCGGCCGATGTATACAGCTATTCGCTGTTTACGCAGAATATAGCCTGTTACCAGTTCGGAGCCTCGGTGGCTTACAATGTCACTCCTGCCGACAAGCTCATGTTCCAGGTGAGCCAGAGCATGTTCCATTCGCCGGGCAACCGCAATATGTATTCGTATAATCTTATGTGGGCCGGACGCCACGGCCTGTATTCATCTTTGTGGAGTGTCAACCTGGCCGAGTATGCCAAGGGCCGCTACATATCCTATATCGCGCTGGGCAACCAGTTTGAGCTGGGTCCCGTGACACTCCAGCTGGACTTTATGAACCGCGCGGCATCGCATCAGGCCTATCTTTTCCGTGACTGTTCGGTGATGGGCGATCTGTCTTATGCCCCGTCGGACCACTGGCGCATACATGCCAAAATGACTTACGATGTAAACCGCACCAATACGGCCGCCGACCTGTGCGTGCTGCCGGGCACGGAATTTAAGATGGCCGGCGGAGCTGTGGAATTTTTCCCTCTGCGTAAAAAACGCACTTCGCTGCGTCTGCACGCCGGATGCTACTACGGCTGGGGCCGCAACACCAATGCCGGCGACCTGCTGCACAACAAATCGACGTTCCTCTCTTGCGGCGTTACATGGGATATGAACCTGTTCAAACTCTATCGTAAATAAACCATGGCTGATAAAGATAAAAGTATGGCCGGCGACGGCCGTAAACAACGCGGCCGGTTCTTTTCGTCGGTTCCTTCGGGATGCATATGCCTTCTGGCGGTATTCCTGTTGTTTTGGCTCATAGGGCAGAAAATGGGGGTGGCGCAGATGCTTAACACTATTATGCACACCGGTCACGACCTGTTGCTCAACACTGTGTTCTATCTGATGGCCATATGCGTCATTACCGGAGCCATAGGGCGTCTGTTTGTGGAGTTCGGCGTGGTATCGCTGCTTGAAAAGATACTAAAGCCGCTCATGAAGCCGCTCTTCAATCTGCCCGGCGTGGCGTCGCTTGGTGCCGTCATGACATTTCTGTCTGACAATCCGGCCATAATCTCGCTGTCGCAGGACAAGCGTTTCTCCGCATACTTTAAGAAATTCCAGTATATATCGCTCACCAACTTCGGAACGGCGTTCGGCATGGGTCTGCTGGTCATGGTGTTCATGGTGGGGCAGGGCTTCTTCCTCGCCCCCGTGGTAGGCTTTGTAGGCGCTTTCTGCGGCTGCATTATCTCCACCCGTCTCATGCAGCGTTTTGTGATAAAGGCATATCCGAATTATGCTCACGAGTATGCCGTCGAGCATGACGGCGCGGTTGCGGAAGAAAAGAAAGTGGAGGAAAAATCCACCTTCATACGCATACTCAATTCTCTGCTGGATGGAGGCAAGACTGGTGTCGACGTGGGCATAGCCATCATTCCCGGCGTGGTGATAATCTCCACCCTGGTCATGATACTCACATTCGGCCCTGACGCGGCCACAGGCACCTATACCGGCGCGAAATACGAGGGTATCGAGCTTCTGCCGAAACTTGCCCAGAAAATTGATTTCATATTTGAATGGCTGTTTGGTTTCCATGATCCGCACCTTGTGGCGTTCCCCATCACGGCCCTCGGCGCCGTGGGCGCGGCCCTCGGCCTTATACCCTCGTTTATCGATTCCGGATGGATTGACGGCAACGCCATAGCGGTATTTACCGCGATCGGCATGTGCTGGAGCGGATATCTCTCCACCCACACCGCCATGCTCGACTCGATGGGTTACCGCGAGCTTACGCCGAAAGCCATACTGGCGCACACCATAGGCGGCCTGTGCGCGGCCATCGTAGCCCATTGGCTGTTTGTGCTCTGTTCCCTGGCACTCTGACGGTTAACGCAACGCATACAGTCTGGGCCGGCCGATTTGGCCGGCTCAGATTTATTTTGTAACTTTGTTCCCCTCTCTCTTCCGGACTGAACCGGCTTGTATTTCAAACTGTTTTAAAGTAGGCATGTCTCGCATGTCTGTCCGTGACGTCTGGACCGGCAGGCTTTACCGGCATCGGTTTTCTATGTTTTGACCGGACCGGACGTTGTTTAAATCCAAACAAAATCTTCGTAGAGAACCAATTGAAACAATGAAGATAGACCAGATTATTTCCCAGGGCGTGAGCAATGCCCTAAAGGCGCTTTACGGGGCTGATTTCGCTCCTGAAACTATAGTGCCTTCTGCCACCAAAAAGGAATTTGAGGGCAACCTGACTGTTGTAGTTTTCCCGTTTCTTAAGGCTTCACGCAAAAGTCCGGAGGCCACGGCTGCCGAGATAGGCGCGTGGCTTGTGGAAAATGAGCCGGCTGTAGAGGCTACTAACGCTGTCAAGGGCTTTCTGAATATCACTATACGTCCTTCATACTGGCTGGACATGCTCGGCCATATAGCGGCCACAGCCGATTACGGCATGCGCCGCGCCACTCCGGAATCACCGCTGTACATGGTGGAATATTCCTCACCCAATACCAACAAGCCGCTGCATCTGGGTCATGTGCGCAACATATTGCTTGGATATTCGCTGGCCCAGATACTGAAAGCCAACGGCTATCGCGTGGTCAAGACCAATATAGTGAACGACAGAGGTATACACATCTGTAAATCGATGCTTGCCTGGCAGAAATGGGGTAACGGCGTCACTCCCGAGACTTCCGGAAAGAAAGGCGACCATCTGATAGGCGACTTCTATGTGGCTTTCGACAAACATTACCGCCAGGAACTGGCCGAGATCATGGCGCGCGACAATGTTGACGAGAAAGTGGCTGCCGAACGCTCTCCGCTTATGGCAGAGGCTCGGGAAATGCTGCGCAGCTGGGAAAACGGAGATCCCGGTGTGCGCCAGTTGTGGCAGACCATGAACTCATGGGTATACGATGGTTTTGACGAGACTTATCGCCGCATGGGTGTCGATTTCGACAAGATTTATTATGAAAGCGATACTTATCTCGAGGGCAAGGACCTGGTGCTCAACGGACTGAAAGATGGCAAAATGTACCGCAAGGAGGATGGCTCCGTGTGGGCTGATCTTACGGCCGAGGGGCTTGACCACAAGCTGTTGCTGCGTGCTGACGGTACTTCGGTGTATATGACGCAGGATATAGGCACGGCCAAGCTACGCTACCGCGACTATCCTATCGACAAGATGATATATGTAGTGGGCAATGAGCAGAACTACCATTTCCAGGTGCTTTCGCTGCTGCTTGACCGCCTCGGCTTTAAGTGGGGCAAAGACCTGGTGCACTTCTCATACGGCATGGTCGAGCTGCCGGAGGGCAAGATGAAGAGCCGCGAGGGCACGGTGGTGGATGCCGACGACCTGATGGACTCGATGGTGGCTGATGCGTCGGAGGCAAGTGCAGACCGACTGGCTGAGATGCCGGCCGACGAAGCTGCCGACACATGCCGTAAAATCGGCCTGGGTGCTCTTAAGTATTTCCTGCTGAAAGTGGACCCCCGTAAAAATATGCTATTCAATCCCAAGGAGTCCATTGATTTCAACGGCAATACTGGCCCGTTCCTGCAATATACCTACGCGCGTATCCGTTCCTTATTAAGAAAGGCCGGCGCGGAGCCTCTGGCAGAGGGTGCTCCTGCTCCCGGTTTTAGCGGGGTCACGCCCAATGAAAAGGAGATAGCCCTCATACAGCGTGTGGCAGACATGCCCTCGGTAGTGGCCGAGGCCGGACGTACTTATTCGCCGGCACTCATAGCCAACTACTGTTATGATCTGGCAAAACTCTACAACCAGTTCTACCACGACTGTCCGATTCTTAAAGAAGACAACCAGTCGCTGCGGGACACGCGCCTGTTCCTTTCCGCCGTAGTGGCGCGCACGCTGCGTGACAGCGCCGCGCTGCTCGGTATAGAAATGCCGGAGCGCATGTAATCCGCCAACCAGTAAAATCAAAATAAGAAACAATGGACTATTACAACAATTCCCAGACACCTCCCCCTATCTACGGAGGCACGCGCACGCTGACGCAGCAGGTCAGTGACGTGATGAAAAAAGTATACCTGCGCATGTTCATAGGGCTGCTCATATCGGGCTTTGTGGCCCTCGGTGTGGCCTCGTCCCCCTCTCTGACCATGTTCATATTCGGCCATGCCTGGGTATACTGGGGCATGGTTATCGCCATGTTTGCGATGGCTATAGCCATACCGCGCGCCCTGAACCGCATGAGCACGACTACTACGATGCTTCTGTTCTTCCTCTTTTCCGCCCTGATGGGAGCATCGCTGGCAAGTATATTCTATGTATACAGTCTCGGTGTCATAAGCTATACGTTTTTCATAACGGCCGGCGTATTCGGCGCTATGAGCGTGTACGGCTATTTCACCAAAGCCAACCTTGCCAAGATGGGCACCTATCTGTTTATGGCTCTCATAGGCCTTGTCATAGCTATGGTGGTTAACATCTTTGTGGCCAGCTCTACTCTTGACTGGATTATCTCGATAGTCGGCGTGCTTTTATTTGTGGGCCTGACAGCATGGGATACGCAGCAGATGAAGCAGATCGCTGCTGCAAATCTGGCTCCCGAACTTACCGACAAGCTCGCCACTATGGGTGCCATGAACCTTTATCTGGACTTCATCAATCTCTTTATATTCCTGCTCCGCATTTTCGGCGGTAGCCGCGACTGACAAAGGTGTAAAGACGATATAAGATAATAAAGATACGGGCCGCGCAGAAATATGACTGCGCGGCCCGTATCTTTATCTGCCGGTTCCTTAAAGAGCTTCGAGGAGTTTCTTCAGCTCTTCATCGGTATGCTGTAGTCGTTCTTTACACATGCGAAGCAGTTGCAGCGAACGGGCCGTGTAGGCCGCCAGACTGTCTATGTCGCAGTCATCGCTCTGCATCTTGCGCACTATGCTTTCTAGTTCTGTTATTGCCCCGGCGTATGTTTCGGGGAGCGGTTTTGTATTCATGGGCGAAGGTGTACTATATTTTGTTTACTTTCGAAGTGAGCGTGCCGTGGGCCAGCGTGGTTGTGATCTGCGTCCCTGGGGGGGCGTCTGCCGGATCTCTCAGTGCGTGTCCTCCGGCGCGGGTTATAGAATATCCGCGTGCGAGCACGCTCCGGGGCGATAGCATCTCTACGGCATCCTCCAGCCGTTCAATCCTGGCGCGTTCTCGCTGTATGGTCGTGCCTGTATCGCGCGGCAGGGCGGAGTATATGGCTTCCAGGCGTCCTTTTTCGCGCTCTATGCGTCGTGCGCCGGCGGTGTCTATGGCTCTTGATGCTGCCTCCAGCCGGTTTGAAGCGGACATAACGCGGTTTGATATGCTTAACGGCAGCGCCGAAGTGATTTCGGCCAGCCGCGAGCGGTGGCGGTCCATGGCCGAACGGACCGAAATCGGAATGTGTTCCTCTATATATCGGAGCTGTCGGTTGTCTCCGGCGAGCCTGCTGGAGACGTAGGAGGCTGTGGCGCGTGCCAGTTCGGTGATGCGTGCCAGCACGCCGGCCGCATTTGCCACAAGCCATTCGGCGGCTGCGGTAGGGGTTTTGACACGGGTGTGGGCTATGAAGTCAAGCACTGTGTTATCGCGTTCGTGACCGATTCCCACGATTACCGGCAACGGGAATGTGGCTACGGCCCTGGCCAACTGCAGTTCGTCAAATCCGGCCAGGTCGGTCGTGGAGCCTCCGCCGCGTATGATGGCCACGCAGTCAAACTCGCTTAGTCTGCGGCGCACCGCCTCAAGGGCCTCGCGCACGGTGGGTGATACCGCCGCTCCCTGCATTGTTGCCGGGAAGAGAACAGGGAAGAATTTCAGCCTGTAGGGATTGTTGTGCAGCTGGGCTTTAAAGTCGCCGTAACCGGCGGCTCCTTCAGCCGATATAACGGCTATGCGTTGCGGAGCCACGGGCATGTCGAGCGATTTGTTTGCATCGATCACCCCTTCGCGCCTCAGTGCGGCTATAATCTCGGCCTGTAGCCGCGAGGTGTCGCGCCTGTAAGAGGGATCAAGGTCGGTGATGTTGAAATTCAGACCGAACAACGGATGAAAGCTGACCGAACCGCATAATTTGGCTTCGGCCCCGTTCATAAATATTTCGCTTAGCCTCGGCCCGTATTGTCTGAAAAGTCCCATGCCGGTGCCGTGCCACAGTGTCGCACGCAGCCGTGCCACGGTGCAGCCGCACTCGTCTTTCTGTACAAGATCGGCATAGATATGCCCTCCCTTTCGCATCACATCGGAAAATTCGGCCACCACCCATTGGTTTTGCAGACGGGTGGCGGCTGTTATCAGGTCTTTCAGACGATTTTGAAGCGTTAAGAGGGGTATGGCCTCCGGATATCGCGGCATAGGCTTGTCCATCAGGGCTGGAGGGCGTGGTGCAGGTTGGCCATGGCTATTGCGGCGGCAGCGGCCTCAGAGCCTTTGTTGCCCAGCCTGCCTCCGGCGCGGTCGAGTGCCTGCTGCATGTTTTCGGTCGTTATAAGTCCGAAAATCACCGGTGTGCCGCCACGCGCGTTGAGCATGGTGGTACCCTGTGTGACACTCTGGCACACGTAGTCGAAATGCGGTGTCTCGCCGCGGATCACGCAACCCAGTATGATTACTGCCGAGGGATTATAGGCGTTTATGGCCAGTGCGGCCGCATTGACCAGTTCTACACTGCCTGGCACGTGCAACACATGTATCGCGTCCTGGCATATACCGGCTTCGGCCAGCACGTCAAGGGCGCCTGTGAGCAGCGGCTGTGTGATTTGCGCGTTCCACGACGCCACGGCTATGGCGCATGAAAAATTCTCCTTGTCTACCACTGCCGGGATATTGAGCGGCTGATTGGCTTCGTTTGTCATTTTTTTGCAGTTTTTTTGGTTGTCAGCCTGTGCATGAACTGGCGCCAGCGCGGCTCGCGGTCTTTTACATGGTTGACCACCTCGAGCAAGGCCAGGATGTCTTCTTCAAGCTCGATGGTCTCAAGATTGATGGCATGCGGCAGAACGGCGCTTAGCAGACGTTCGGCACGCGGATGCATGGAGCGTATGCGCATCATGATCTCGGCCATTTCGATGGTCATTTTGACCTCCTTGCGTGTCACCTTGCCGGTGCGTTTCTTGGAGAAGCGTATGGCTTCGGCATAGAACTTGAGTGCCGCGCGGTAATCGCCCGACGACGCGAGTAGCTGGGCCGTCTTACGCAGCGAGTCGACCAGGCGGTCGGTGGCAGCCACCATGCCGGTGTTTACTTTTTCGAATAACGATGCTGTCACGGCCTGCTGGCTTGCCAGCATGTCGATGGCTTTCTTTCGCGAGCGCAATATACGTGTGGACAGTTCCATGGCCATGATGTGGTACGGGCCGAAACGTTCGGCATCTACTTTGAGCAGTGCCTCCAGCACCTGGAACAATGTTTCCAGTTCGTGTTCGCTCTGTTTGTAGTCTTTGAACTCGTAATGCAGTTCCACGATGTCGAACAGAACGGCCACGAGCAGCGCTCTAAATTCCGTGTTGTCGAAATCTGAGAATGTGCGCATGAGCCGCATGGTCTCTACCGAACGCTCGAAAGCGTCTATGATCCGTCCGTCATTCACTAGTTCGCGGACTGTCAGTCTGCACTTCTCCGCCTCGCGCAGTATGTGCATATCCTCTGATTTCTTATCGAACCCTGTGAGGACCAGGGGTATATCAATGTGTGTCATAGCCTTTTGTCTGAGTTATAATTAATATCATTTGTTTCCGGGTTTCACCTCGCCTCTCGATGCCGCCCCCAGATATCCGCCGTGGTGGCGCAGTGCATACAGGTCGGGAGTGAAGCCGATGGCTTTCATGGTGGATACCACTAACACGTCGCCTATCACGGTCATCTGCGTGGTAGAGGTAGTGGGGGTGAGGCCCAGGGGACATACTTCCGGTGTGCCTCCGGTATGCAGGCACACATCGGCAGCCACGGCCAGAGGGCTTGCGGCGTTACCAGTAATAACAATAAAGGGGACTTCGGGGTTCAACCGTCGTGCCAGCCCGGTAAGCTCGGTTATTTCGCGTGTTTTACCAGAGTTTGATATTAAGAGCATCACATCGTCGGGCTGCATCACTCCTAAATCGCCGTGCTGTGCTTCCGAAGGATGGAGGAATACCGCCGGTGTGCCTGTAGAGCAGAATGTGGTGGCTATGTTCATGGCTATCTGGCCCGCCTTACCCATGCCTGATGTGATCAGCTTGCCGCCGCGTTCGTGCACATGGCGCAGCAGCAGGCCCACGGCTTTGTCGTAAGCGTCAGATACTGGTATCGAGCTTACAGCGCGGCTTTCGGCCTCGAGTATGTCGCGCATTATCTCTTGCGCTGATATGGTGTGTGTATCTTTCATGGATTGTTGTAACATTGTGTTATAATTTTTCTTTTAGCAGAGTGGGAGGCGGTGTTTCTAGCCCTTCCTCATACAGGCGTATCCCTTTATGCCATTTTTCCGGCACCCCGACTGATTTCTTAGTATCGGGATCTATGGCCACCATCACGCTGCGGCATATGCTTTTGACCTCCTGCGTGTCTTTGTTGACAAGCATTTGGAACAGGGTTATGCTCTTCTGTCCGATATGCTCGCAACGGGTACATATCTCTATCGGCTCGCCGAAATATATCGGGGTGATAAACTGGCAGTTGATGTTGGCAATCACGCTTTCCACGCGCTGCCAGTTCATTTTGCCCATATTCACAGCTTCCAGATAATAGGCTTTGCCTGTGTCATAGAGCGAGAAATATACGGTGTTGTTGAGATGCCCGAGTATATCGATGTCGTTAAACCGCATCTGCAGGTCGATACGGTGGCGGAATGATGAGGGAGAGGGTATTTCGGATAAATCTATATGTGGCATTGCGTTACTTATTTACATGAATTTTATATCGTTAAGCACCTGTCGGCCCAGCGCCTTGTTGAGGGCGTCAAGCAGCAGGTTGCGCTGCATGGAGAGTTCCTGCCGCACCGGGGCGGAATTGATACGCACATATAGCACGCCGCGGTATACCCTGCGTTCGACTGTGTGGCGGTTGATCACGGGGCCTACCACTTCGCTCCATACAGTCATGGCCCGGTGTGAGAGCATCCCCTCCTCCAGATTGTTTGATTTGATTACCTTGTCCACGATTTCGGCTATGGACATTGGCGAGGTGCGTTTCATGGCCGTCGGGATGATTTGAGAATAGTATAACGTCCACTCTCGACACCCAGCAGCAGGTGTTGCCCCGGCACATTGTCCAGTATAGTGTCGATATGTTCCCTGCCCGTGTCGGTGATGAATATCTGGCCGAACACGTCGGAATCGCTCACTACCTGCATGATGTTCTGCACACGGGCGGCGTCTAGCTTGTCGAATATATCGTCAAGCAAAAGCAGCGGCGATATGCCGCATTGCGAATGCAGATACTCGAACACGGCCATGCGCAGCGCTATCGTATACGTCTTCATCTGTCCCTGAGATCCGAGTCTGCGCAGGTCATGTCTGTCGAGCTGCAGGGCAAGATCGTCACGGTGTATTCCCTCGCTGGTGTGGCCCAGCGCGGAGTCGCGGCGCCGGCTGTCATCAAAAGCCTTTCGCAGGGTCTTGTGTGCCATGACGCTTTCATACAGCATTCCGGGCTGTTCCCCTGCGCCGGCTATCGCGGCATAATAACGGCAGAAAGGTTCGCGCAGTGCTTCTACAAGATTCTGCCTGGCTTTGAATATGGCCGTTGCGGCATCCTCCATCTGGATTTCGAGGCTTTCGGTCAGCAGGGGGTCTGACAGCCCCTGCCGCAATAGAGAATTGCGTTGCTGCAGGGCCTTATTATAACGTATTAATTGTGACAGGTAGGCCGCGTCGGCCTGTGATATGACAGTATCCATCAGTCTGCGCCGTTCTTCGGGCGAGCCTGTGATCAGGAAGTGGTCCTGCGGAGACACCAGTACTACCGGCAGGGTGCCTATATGGGCAGACATGCGCCGGTATTCCTTGCCGCCGCGCCTGAGCACCTTGCGGCGCTCAGGGCTGTAGCCTATGCTTACCTGTTCGTTTCGTCCCGAATCGGTCGTATAGTCGCCCCGCACCATCATGGCCTGAGAACCGTGGCGCATCACTTCTGTATCTGGCAGTCGCAGGAACGACCGCGTCATACTCAGATAGTAGACGGCCTCGAGCATATTGCTCTTTCCCATCCCGTTGGCGCCCACGAGGCAGTTGACACCCTCGCAGAAGTCTATTTCGGCTTCCGCTATATTCTTGAAGTTTAGTATGGATATGTGGTCGAGTCTCATGGGTCGTAGCTACGCTGCAAAATTACGCAAAAAAGCCGAATGCAGCAACAGCGCCGTAAAGTCAGATGTACATGTAGCGTTTGATCGAACGCTTGGGGGTTTTCTTGAATTCCTCCTTCATGATTTCGACAGCGGCTATCCGCTCATATGGAGCGAGGCGCGAGTTTACTTTGGCGCGTATCTTTTCCATGAGAAGTTCCACTTTGTCTGCCGGTATATTCCGGCTTTCCAGCGCTTCGGCATCTGGATATATGAGCGCAGTGATTTTGCCGCCCCGGTCTACCACCAGGCTTTCGGCCACAAAAGGCATGTCGTTTAACCGGGCCTCCAGCTCTTCGGGATATATGTTTTGGCCTGACGCCGACAGTATCATAGACTTGCAGCGTCCGCGCAGGAACAGTGTCCCGTCGGGATTGCGCGTGCCCATGTCTCCGGTGTGGAACCATCCGTCTTTGTCCATGACTGCCTGTGTGGCATCTTCGTTATTAAAATAGCCTTTCATCACGTTCTGGCCCCGGACAAGCACCTCGCCCGGTATGTTTTGCGGGTCTGTACTGTCTATGCGCGTTTCCATGATTTCAGGCAGTGTGCGTCCCACCGACGTGGGTATGAATTGTCTGGGGGTGGTATAGCTGATGAGGGGGCCGCATTCGGTCATGCCGTAGCCCACGGTGAACGGGAATTTTATGCTGTGCAGGAATTCTTCTACTTCGGTGCTGAGCGCGGCACCTCCGACAACCACCTCTTTGAAACATCCTCCCAGAGCCGCTGTCAGCCGGGCGCGCAGTTTGCGGTATACCAGGTGGCGCAGTCCGGGCATGGCCAGCATGCGCCGTACTTTAGGCTCGGACATGGCTGGAAGAATGCGCTTGCGGTAAATTTTCTCAAGTACCAGCGGCACGCACAGGATCAGGTGCGGCTTTACTTCGGCGAAAGCGCCCAGCAATACTGCCGGCGAGGGAGTGCGGCCCAGCACAGTGATGTGTGAGCCTGCTGCCAGCGGTGTGAGCATGTCGAAAGCGCATCCGTAGGCGTGGGCCAGTGGGAGGAATGTTAGTACCCTTGAACGGGTGAAATGCAGACCTGAGCGCAGGCCGAACACCACGTTGCCGGCAAGATTCCACCCCGTCAGCATGACACCTTTGGAAAATCCCGTGGTGCCAGACGTGTAGTTGAGCACTATCACAGAGTTGTTGTCGACCTGGCGGTAATGTATATCGTCGGCGGTGAAGCCCTGCGGATACATCTTCTGGAAGTCGTCGCCCAGGCGTTCCAGCAGGCGTACCACCTTGGCCGGGTCTTTTGCGGCGAGCATACCTGGTTTTATGAGAGAGAGCACGGCCTCCACATGCTTCAGCTTCTTGAAATCAAGTTTGTCAAACAGCTGGTCGCCTGCCAGCAATAGCTTTGCCTCGCAGTGGTTCAGTATGTTGGTGGCATCTTCCGGAGTGAAGTCTGGCAGTACCGGCACCACGGTGGCGCCGTAGGTTATGACTGCCATGAATGCCTCTACCCATACATCGCTGTCTTTGGCATAGAGTGCCACCCTGTCGCCGCGCCGCAGCCCCAGGTTCTGGAAAAGTATGTGGGCCCGCGCTATGTTGGCCGCAAGTCGCAGATAACTCATTGTTCCCTGCTCGCCGTACAGTGACAGCGCTGGCAGTTCGGCATTGCGTCTGAAGCTTTTTTCGTAAAGCTTGATAAAATTATCGGGGTATCTATACATCGTCTTTCTTTTTTAGAGATGGTACAAATTTATGTATGCCTTGCTCGCAGACGGATATTTTAGTTCTGTAATCCTTTGTTGCTGAAACGGATAGTCATATGTGTCAGGCAGGATGACAAATCCGGCGGCCCGGCATACCTTTTTATAAACACTCTACCACCCACAAAGTTAATAAAAATTACGAAAAAATCACTAACTTTGTAGTCAGAAATTATACTTACGGCCAATGTCCGCACATTTTCCACCATTAAAAGCCAGTTTCCACACATTAGGGTGCAAACTCAATTTCGCAGAGACGTCGGTTATCGGCAAATTGTTGTCTGATAAGGGATTCATGCGTGTTGACGAAGACGCAGATCCTGATATATGCGTAGTCAACACATGCTCTGTTACCGAGGTCGCAGACAAGAAAGGACGCCAGCTCATACGCCGGCTGCACCAGCGCCATCCCGACGCGGCCATAGTGGTTACAGGCTGTTACGCGCAACTCAAAAAAGAGGAAGTCGCCTCGCTTCCGGGTGTGGCCGTGGTGGCCGGAAGCAATGAGAAACTGCTTCTGGACACATTTATAGACCGCTGGCTGTCAGAGCGGTGCCAGATAGTGGAGGTGATGCCGGCCCGGGACATAAGGGAATTCCGCCCTTCGTGCGAACGCGGCGACCGCACCCGTTATTTCCTTAAGGTGCAGGACGGCTGTGACTATTGGTGTACATACTGCACCATACCGATGGCCAGGGGGCGTTCGCGCTCGGGCACTATAGAAAGTATTGTGGCACAGGCGCGTGATGTGGCGCGCGAAGGGGGACGGGAGATTGTAATAACCGGTGTGAATGTGGGTGATTTCGGAAAGGGCCGCGATGATACGTTTTTTGATCTCATAAAGGCTCTTGACGAGGTCGAGGGTATTTCCAGATTCCGAATCTCCTCGATAGAGCCCAACCTGCTTACTCCCGATATAATAGAATGGGTGGCTTTGTCAGCCAGAGCCTTTATGCCTCATTTCCATATACCGCTGCAGAGCGGTTCTGACAAGGTGTTGGAGCTTATGCGCCGCCACTATGACACGGCTCTGTTTGCCTCTCGCGTCAGACTTATACGAGAACTTATGCCCCACGCGTTCATCGGTGTGGATGTCATGGCTGGCACGCGCGGCGAGACTCCCGTGGAATGGGAACGCTCCAGGGCGTTTGTCGCCTCGCTTCCTGTCCAGCAGCTGCACGTGTTTCCGTACAGCGAGCGGCCCGGTACACGGGCGCTGGAAATAGATGGTGCAGTGTCTCAAGAAGAAAAGCACCGCCGCGTGTCAGAACTTATCAGCCTGGGCAATGCGAAATACCGCGAGTTTCGCCGGGCGGCCGCAGGCACAGAACGACCAGTGCTGTGGGAGGCACCTCACCACGGATCGGAGATGATGCATGGTTTCACAGACAATTATCTGCGTGTGGCTGTGCCTCACAATCCGTTGCTGGTTAATACGATAACTAATGTCAGGATAGGGGAGCCTATAGACGGCGACTCTCTCAGTGCCGTGATAATCTGAAGAAAATATGGCCGGACCAAGTTCTCTTTCGCTGCCGTTGCGCATAGCGTTCCTGCCGGTCGGGCTTCTGCTCCGCCTGCTCGCATTGCTGCCTTTTCCGGCACTGTATGTTCTGTCTGACGGCATTGCCTTTCTGGCAAGGGACATAGTGCGTTACCGCCGCCGGGTAGTTGCCGCCAATATAGACAGTTGTTTTCCCGATCTCGGAGCCGCGGAACGCCGGCGTATGGCCAGGCGTTTTTACCGGCATCTGGCTGATTATTTCGTGGAGACAGTCAAGTTCCCTTTTATGTCGCGTCGCGTTCTGATGCGCCGCATGCGTTTTGAGAATACCGAAATAATAGACTCTACTCTTGAATCAGGACGCGACATAGTGATATATACTTCGCATTTCGGCAACTGGGAGTGGATAACATCGATGGGATTGTGGTGCGAGACATCTTCTACAGCCCGGTTCTCGCATGTCTATCGTCCGTTGCGGCAGCCATGGTTTGACAGGTGGTTTCTGCGTCTGCGTTCACGCTATAACACAAGCATACCGATGAAAGAGGTGTTTCGCAGGCTGCTCACCTGGCGGCGTGACGATGTAAGATGGATATGCGGCTTTCTGTCCGACCAGAAACCTTCTCATTCCGGCCGGGTGTTTACCGTTCCCTTTATGGGACGTGACACACCATTTATAGGGGGGACCGAGGAGCTTGCGTCGAAATTAGACGCGGTGATCATGTATTTTGACACGCGTGTGGAGGGCAGGGGGCGTTACGTGTCTGCTATACGGGTGTTGTCAGACCATCCTCGTTCGGAGTACCCCGGCGATATAACAAAGCGTTATGCGGCATCGCTCGAAGAACAGATACGCCGCACCCCCGAAGCTTATCTGTGGAGCCATAACCGCTGGCGCCTGCCGAAAAAAAGCAAGAAGAAATGACAGACCATATCACACAATATACAGGCAAACAGGCGGCCGTCATCATATTGAACTGGAACGGTATAAACCTGTTACGCGAATTCCTCCCCCTGGCGGAGAAATACACCGTCTCCTCCCGTGCCGACCTGATAGTGGCCGACAACGGCTCTACAGACGGTTCTGCGGAATGGATAAAGCTGAACTGTCCGGGCGTAAAGGTATTGCGTTTCCCTGAAAATCTCGGTTTTGCCGCTGGCTACAACCGTGCTATCGAGCAGACAGGCTATCCGCTGACCCTTCTGCTCAATTCAGACGTGCAGGTCACTCCCGGTTGGCTTGACCCTCTGCTCGACTATATGGAGAGCCATCCGGAGTGTGGGGCATTGCAGCCCAAGATACGCAGTTACAGGCAGAAAGAAATGTTTGAGTATGCCGGTGCCGCAGGCGGACTGCTGGACCGCAACGGCTATCCTTATTGTCGAGGACGCCTCTTTTCGTCGATAGAGGCAGACACCGGGCAGTATGACGGTCAGGCTGCACCGGTGGCGTGGGCGTCAGGTGCGGCCATGCTGGTGCGCACCGCGTTATATTTAGAGGCCGGCGGTCTTGATCCAGACTTCTTCGCGCATATGGAAGAGATCGATTTGTGCTGTCGCATACACGCGGCCGGTTACGGCATCGTGTGTGTGCCGGATTCGGTAGTCTATCACGTGGGCGGCGCTTCCCTGGCCCAGGGCAATCCTAAGAAAACATATCTGAATTTCCGCAATAACCTGCTGCTGTTGCATAAAAACCTGCCGCGCCGCACGGGCCGGCGTAAATTGTTCATCCGCCGGCTGTATGACACTCTAGCGTGGGGCATGTTTATGCTCAGATTTGATTTTCGCAATGCCGCGGCCATACTCCGCGCCCATCGTGATTTCCGCCGCATGCGCCGTAACTACACCTCGTTTCCGGATACCGACATACTGGCCTCCCTGCCCGGCGCCCGGCGTAATATAATAATAGACCATTATATAAAAAGACAGAAGAAATGACCAAGGATAACAAACGACCTCTCATACTGATAACAAACGACGACGGCATACAGGCGCCGGGCGTGCACCGGCTTATAGATTTCATATCCGACATGGCTGATATAGTGTGCGTGTGTCCCGACGGGCCGCGTTCAGGACAGAGCATGGCCCTTACCGTCACGGGAGCACTGCGGATAAATACACTGCCTCCGTATATGGGCGCCGAGATGTATTCTACCAACGGCACCCCGGTGGACTGTGTGAAACTGGCCTGGCATGCTATACTCGGCCGGCGTCCCGACCTCGTGGTCACAGGTATAAACCATGGCTCCAACGCATCGGTCAACGTGGTGTATTCAGGCACCATGGGCGCCGCTTTCGAGGGGTGTGCTTTCGGTGTTCCGTCAATAGGTTTCTCCCTGACAGACCATAGCCACAAGGCTGATTTTGAGCCTTGCCGGCCTTTTGTAAGAGCTGTCGTGGCAGGTGTGATAGAGCACGGACTGCCCGACGGAGTGTGTCTGAATGTCAATATACCGGCCTCGGCCTCCTCGCCGTCAGGCATGAGGCTGGTGCGCGGATGCCGTGGCAACTGGAGCGATGAGTATGTCGAGTACCGCGATCCCTCCGGCCATCCGTTTTATATGCTTGCCGGCCATATGGTGAATGCCGAGCCGGAAGCCACCGACACCGATATTTACTGTCTGGACCACGGCATTGTATCGGTTGTGCCGGTACTGCTGGACCGTACGGCACCGTTTGCCGCTCCGCAGGCACCGTTTGTGTCACTGGGCTGGATCGACACTCTCGATCCCGTGCCGTGTGGGTGAAGCGGCGCCGGTCTGCTTGCCGTATGACAGCGATTTTGCCATGGCTGTTTTGCGGTTATATAGATTTTTATTAATTTTGCCTCATATTTTACACGGATAATATTTATTAAACATCTTAGATTATAAGTGGGGATTAACCATTCTTACTTTAATTGCAGCAGCGATGCTGCGTGATACAACCTTTTCAATCAAAAAATGGAAGACGAAAAAAAACCGAAACGCCCGCGTATTGGCGTAAGCGCCACGCCGGCGGCTTCTGCCGAAAATGGCGAAGCCCGTTACGAGAAGATTAATTATTCAGGGGAACGCAACTCCTACAGCCAGGGTGACAGAATGCAGCGCCCTTACCAGTCTCGCCCTTACCAGCAGCGCCCAAACAGCTACGGACAGCAGCGTCCTTATCAGCAGAGACCCTATCAGCCCCGTCCTCAGCAGAATGATGCGGCAGGCTCTGATTCGGATGCCGAAAACTCACAGATGCAGCACGGCCATACGCAGCAGTACGGCCAGCGCCAGAACAATTACGGCCAGCAACGCCCCTACCAGCAGCGTCCCAACGGTTACGGCCAGCAGCGCCAGAACAATTACGGCCAGCAACGCCCCTACCAGCAGCGTCCCAACGGTTACGGCCAGCAGCGCCAGAATAACTACGGCCAGCAGCGTCCCTACCAGCAGCGTCCGTACCAGCAGCGTCCCATGCAGCAGGGTGCGGAAGGAGAGGGTGGCTACCGTCCGCGCACTAACAACTATGGCCAGCGTCCCAATGGTTACGGCCAGCAGCGTCCGTATAATAACAACCGTCCAGGCGGACACCAGCAGCGTCCCGGCGGTTACGGCCAGCAACGTCCGCAGTACGGCCAGCAGCGTCCGGGCCAGGGTGGATACAAACGTCCGGGCCAGAACCGTTTCCAGCAGCGTCCCGGAAAGCAGTTTATACCGCGTCCCAAGCAGATAGACTATGTAATAGAAGACATAGATCCGAACGAACCGATCCGTCTGAACAAGTATATGGCCAATGCCGGTGTATGCTCACGTCGCGAGGCTGACGAGCACATCACGGCTGGTCTGGTCAAGGTGAACGGCGAGGTAGTGACTGAGCTGGGCACTAAGATCACGCGTAACGATGTGGTGGAATATGACGGCAAGGCTGTTGTTCCCGAGCGCAGGTGCTATGTGCTGCTTAACAAGCCCAAAGACTGTGTCACAACGAGCGATGATCCCAACGGACGCACAACCGTGCTTGATCTGGTCAAGAATGCCTGCAACGAGCGCATATATCCGGTGGGACGTCTGGACCGCAATACAACCGGCGTGCTGCTGCTAACCAACGACGGCGATCTCGCCTCAAAGCTCACGCATCCCAAATTTGTCAAGAAGAAGATCTACCATGTCTGGACAGACAAGGATATCGAGGAGGAAGACATGCAGCGCATAGCCGACGGTATCGAGCTGGAAGACGGAGAGATACATGCCGACGCTATCAGCTATGTCAATGATTCTGACCGCAACCAGGCCGGTATAGAGATTCATTCGGGCCGCAACCGTATCGTGCGCCGCATATTCGAGGCTCTGGGCTATCGTGTGACTAAATTGGACCGCGTATATTTCGCCGGTCTCACAAAGAAGAATCTGCCGCGCGGACGTTGGCGTTATCTCACACAGGAAGAGGTAGATTATCTGCGCCAGGGTACTTTTGAATAAAAAAACATAAGACGATGAAAGATATTAAACGTATTACCGTCAAACAGCTGTTCGCAGACTGCGAGGGACTGACAGGTTCTGTTGTGGATGTGAAAGGCTGGGTGCGCACCAGGCGCGGCAACAAGCATGTGCAGTTTGTCGCACTGAATGACGGCACCTCTATCAAGAGCATACAGATTGTGTTCGACCTTTCCCGTTTCTCCGAAGAGGAGCTGAAGCCTATCACTACGGGAGCCTCCATACATGTGCAGGGCCTGCTTGTGGCTTCGCAGGGCAAGGGCCAGTCTGTGGAGATCCAGGCCGACGAGCTGCAGATATACGGCACGGCCGATCCGGCAGATTATCCGCTGCAGAAGAAAGGGCATACTCTCGAATTCTTGCGCGAAAAGGCGCATCTGCGTCCGCGTACCAACACATTCGGAGCTGTGTTGCGCATACGCCACGCCCTGGCGTTTGCCATACATAATTTCTTTAACGACAAGGGATTTTATTATTTCCATACACCGCTTATCACCGCTTCTGACTGCGAGGGTGCCGGCGCCATGTTCCAGGTGACCACGCTGCCCCTGTCAGACCTGCCGCGCACCGAAGACGGAGCTGTGGATTATTCCGGTGATTTCTATGGCAAGCAGGCATCGCTGACTGTTTCCGGCCAGCTTGAGGGCGAACTTGGCGCCACGGCTCTCGGTGCGATATATACTTTCGGCCCGACTTTCCGTGCGGAGAACTCAAATACTCCGCGCCATCTTTCGGAGTTCTGGATGATAGAGCCTGAAATGGCTTTCTATGAGATTCAGGACAATATGGATCTGGCCGAAGAGTTTATCAAGTATTGTATAAACTACGCGCTGGAGCATTGTGCCGACGACATACAGTTCCTCAACGATATGTTTGACAAGGAGCTGATAGAGCGTCTGCGCTTTGTGACACACAATGACTTTGTGCGCCTCTCTTACACCGAGGGCATAAAGATTCTAGAGCAGAGCGGCCGCAAGTTTGAATTCCCGGTATACTGGGGTGTGGACCTGGCCAGCGAGCACGAGCGTTATCTGGTCGAGGAACACTTCAAGAAACCTGTGATACTGACCGACTATCCGAAAGAGATCAAGGCTTTCTATATGAAGCTGAACGATGACGGCAAGACTGTCAGGGCCATGGATGTGCTTTTCCCAAAGATCGGCGAGATTATAGGCGGTTCGGAGCGCGAGGAGAACTATGACAAACTTATGGGCCGCATAGCCGAGATGAACATTCCAATGAAAGATATGTGGTGGTATCTCGACACACGCCGTTTCGGCACCGTGCCGCATTCCGGTTTCGGTCTCGGCTTCGAGCGTCTGATACTCTTTGTTACCGGCATGCAGAACATACGCGATGTGATACCGTTCCCCCGTTATCCGGGCAACTGCGAGTTCTGATGTAAGGATTATCTGGTATTTTTCACACAAGGGATTGGAGCCGCCGGCTTCAATCCCTTTAAAGCATAGACAACAATGGATTCACGTAAAGTAAAAGGATACACACTCGGTTTTATCGCGGCCTCTACCTACGGGCTCAATCCCCTGTTTGCTCTGCCCCTGCTGGACGGCGGCATGCCCCCGTCATCAGTTCTTTTCCTTCGCTATCTGCTGGCAGTACCTATCGTAGCCTGCATGATGCTCGTACGGGGCCGCTCATTCGGAGTTGACCGACGCCAGCTGGCGCTGCTGGCCGCTTTCGGACTGACCACGGGGGTATCGTCATTATCGCTGTTTGAGAGTTACCGCTATATGGATGCCGGCATAGCCTCGACAATGTTATTTGTTTATCCACTCATGGTGGCTCTGATAGGGGTATTCTTATTCAAGGAAAAGCTGTCGGGCTACATCATATTCTGCCTGGCCGGCGCATTGGCCGGCATAGCCTTGCTCTACAGGGGTGAGGACGGAGCCACGCTGAGCCTTACAGGCACCGTGTGGGTAATGGTCTCGTCGCTTACCTACGCAGTGTATATAGTGGGAGTTAACCATACGGCGCTGTCGCGCATACCCACGTTGCGTGTCACATTTTATGTATTATTGTTCGGCATGCTGGTATTTCTGGCCGACATATTGCTGCGTGGCGGACTTGTACTGCCCTCTGATGCTTTAGGCTGGAGTTTTGTATGCGAGCTGGCTCTGTTTCCCACGGCAGTGTCATTTCTGTGCACCACGGCCGCCATCACGTACATCGGGGCCACACCTACTGCCATTCTCGGAGCCATGGAGCCTCTGACCGCCGTTGTGATAGGTGTCACGGTGTTCGGAGAGCGGCTCACATGGACCGACACGGCCGGGCTGCTGCTGATCCTTGTGGCTGTGACCATGGTCATACTCCAGGGGACTGTGGCACACTGGCTTGCGCGCGTGCGCTATCTGTTTCCGCGCAAACATCGCCGTTGACCGTGCCGCTCAGGGAAGCAGCAGGGGGGCTGCCGAGGCTCCGTTGGGCGCTCGCAGACGCAGCAGACCGGTAATGGTAGGGGCCAGCGAGGCGGCATCTACCGGGGTGCTGACAGTCGTGGCAGGCACGCCGGTGCCCAGGATCATGGCAGGCGCATGGTAGCGTGCCCGGCGCACAGGCACGGATACCGGGGGATAGGCTGTGTCGTCTGTCAGTGTCCATCCCGGGGTAATTTCTACCGTGAGATCGGCCGCGGAACGCGGATCAGTGCACAGGCGCCATGCCTCCTCGTCGGCACTCGTCGAAGACAGGATGTCGGCCAGCGTGTACACGCGGTCTACGCCGCTCATCTTCGACAGAAAGTTTTTCGCTGTGACGGCCACCTGTTCGCGCTCCAGTTTCTTTCCCTCGATCAGTCCGGTGTTAAGATAGAAGCGTGAGTCGGCATAGGCAGATACATAGTCTCCTTGTCCGTATCTGCCCGAGAGATAAGTGTTTAGTAGCGATAGCGCGCGTTTGGCCGAGAATTCGCCGCCCGGGATCTTGTATTTGGCGTCAGTGTGTGTGGCATCATCATAATATCCTGTGGATGTGATAAATATGAGGGCGTTCCCGAGACCCACGGCTTTGTCTACGGCATGCAGCAGCCGCTCTATGTCGCGATCCAGCCGCAGATATGTGTCGGCCAGTTCGAGGCGGTAATCGCCATCTTTTACATATTTGAACGGAGCCGCCGTAAGGCCTACGCACAGCATGTCTATGGCATCGCCTCGCGAGCCCATGCGCAGCGTGTTGATGTAGTCTATTGCCAGGTCGGTCACCTCGGTATTGGCCTTGGGCGACGCGGCAAACTGCCGGTATACATCCCGGCCCGAAGAGGGGAAAGTGTGCCGGAACGGGTAGTAGCGCTTTTGTGCCGGCAGTCCGGGATAGGCGTCCAGCGGAAGCATGGGTTTCCACTGCATCGTGTCAAGGCGTGCCGAGAGCGCGTGCCTGTAATTACGGTTTGAAGCCGGCTGGGGCATATCGCCGTAATAGGTCGAAGTGCTCCATTTGCCGGTGTTGGTGTCAAGCCATAACGCCCCTGAAGCGGCATGGCCGGCCATGGCCAGAGCCTGCTGCGGATCGGTGGCTATGGCATGGGTCATGCCGAGCCCGGCACCGTCTATCATGACTTCGTCAGTGATGGTCGAAAGGCGCAGCGAGCGCGGAGAGTAAGTTGCCGAAGTGAAGTTGCCCATGGCCGACGGGTCAGACATGGTAGGCTCGCGTCTCATGGTAGTCGCGGAGTAAGTGTAGGCCGATGGCACGCCTGTCTTGTCCGGGGTGGCGCCGGTGAAGAGCATGGCTGTGGCCGAGGCTATGTCCAGGCGTGCCGGCTGGAAATGCAGGTCGCGCATGTAGGTTCCGCGTGTCATGAACTGCCGGAAGCCGTCTGCGCACATCAAAGGGCGCAACTGTTCGAGACAGTCTGTGCGCAACTGGTCTATGACTATGCCGACCACGAGGCGCGGACGTCCTGCGGAGGGCGCCGGCTGGGCTGCCGCTGTGGACAGAAAGGCGCAGAGGCTTAAAATGGCGGTGATTGGTTTAAAGAGGCTTATTTTCACTTTTAATGGCATTTGGGGTTATGGTGTGCGATGTCGGGAGAGTGTCGTATTCAGACCGTTGTCAGTCGAATATGGCGTCCCAGTCCTTGTATACAGGTTCGTAGCCGGCACGCCGTATGGCATCTTCCACCTGTACGGGTGTGCGCGAGTCGCTAACCTCGAATTGTTCGAGGGCTTCGGGGGTTGACGCATAGCCGCCCGGTTCTGTCTGGCTGCCGGCACTCATAGACGTTACGCCGAGCGGTATCATGCCGTCGCGGAACTTCGGGTCTTCGCGCGTGGACAAGGAAATGTCCACATCATGGTCGAAGAGCCTGAAAGCGCAGGTGAGGCGTGCCAGTTCGCGGTCGTTCATGACCACGTGTGGCTGGTATCCGCTTTCACTCGGACGCATGCGTGGGAAATTGACCGAATAACGTGTGCGCCAATAGTGCTTTTGCAGATAACGCAGATGTCTGGCCAGCATTGTGATGTCGGTACGCCAGTCTTCCAGGCCGATGAGCACCCCCATGCCTATCTTGTGCACTCCGGCGCGGCCCATCCGGTCGAAACCGTTCAGGCGCCAGTCAAAATGGCTTTTCATTCCTCTGGGATGGTAGTCTTTGTATGCGGAGCGGCGGTATGTTTCCTGGAAGCACACCACACCGTTAAGTCCGGCATGCGTGAGGCGTTCGTAAAACTCCTGCTTCATGGGCTGTACCTCGATGGTCATATTGTTGAAGTAAGGCCGGCATACGCCAAGTACTTTCTCAAGATATTCCACACCGCACAATGCCGGGTATTCGCCGCTGACTATCAGTATGTTGTCAAACGGTGCGAGGCGTTTTATAGCATCGCACTCTGCTTTGACCTGCTCCATGGTCAGAGTGGTGCGTGCAAAGGGATTGTCGTGGTTGAAGCCGCAGTACACGCACTTGTTGGTGCACGCGTTGCTCACGTACATCGGTATGTATAGCGACATGGTTCTGCCGAAACGTTCCAGAGTGTAACGGTGGGCGAGTGCCGCCATTTGTTCCAGAAAAGGGTCTGCGGCAGGCGAGATGAGGGCCATGAAGTCTTCCACATCCAGCTGCCTGGCGCCGGATGCGGCGCGCGCGAGGGCGCGCCGCACATCGTCCGGCGTTGTGGCGTCTATAGCGGCCACGGTGGCGTCCCAGTCATACTGGTCGATGACGTCGGCAAATCCGTGGCCGAAAGGTTTTTCTTTCAGTTCTTCGTACATTCTTCCGAAATATTTTGAGAGATGCGCATAGCGCAGAAATTGGGGCCGCACATGGTGCAGAACCGGTCGTCCGCGTCAGGTGCGTTACGACGGCTTTCAAGATAGAACCGGCGCGCTTTTTCAGGGTCGAGCGACAGGTTGAACTGGTCTTTCCACCGGAATTCAAAACGGGCTTTGGAGAGCGCGTCATCGCGCACCTGCGCTCCGGGATGCCCTTTGGCCAGATCGGCAGCGTGGGCGGCTATCTTATAGGCAATCACACCTTCGCGCACATCCTGGAGGGTGGGCAGCGACAGATGCTCTTTAGGGGTTACATAGCATATCATGGCTGTGCCCAAGTTGCCTATTATAGCGGCGCCTATGGCCGATGTTATGTGGTCGTAGGCCGGGGCTATGTCGGTAGTCAGAGGGCCGAGCGTGTAGAACGGCGCCTCGTGGCAGCAGTGCAGCTGTTTCTCCATGTTTTCCTTGATTTTCTGCATGGGCACATGGCCGGGACCTTCGATTATGACCTGTACGTCGTGGCTCCATGCCTTCTCGGTGAGTTCGCCCAGCACTTCAAGCTCAAGGAACTGCGCACGGTCGTTGGCATCGTGTATAGAACCAGGACGCATACCGTCGCCCAGCGACACAGCCACGTCATATTTGTTGAGAATCTCGCATATCTCGTCGAAGTGAGTGTAAAGGAAACTCTCCTGCTTGTGTAGCACGCACCACTGTGTCATGATCGATCCTCCGCGGCTCACACAGCCTGTCAGGCGCGAGCCTACCAGGTCGGCATGTTCGCGTAGCACGCCGGCGTGGATGGTGAAATAGTCCACACCCTGCTCGGCCTGCTCTATAAGTGTGTCGCGGTAGATTTCCCAGGTGAGCCTGCTGACATCGCCGTCTACTTTTTCCAGGGCCTGGTAGATGGGCACAGTGCCCACGGGCACGGGACAGTTGCGTATGATCCATTCGCGTGTCTCATGGATGTTGTCACCCGTAGAGAGGTCCATGAGGGTGTCTCCGCCCCAGTAACAGCTCCACACAGCCTTGGAAATCTCCTCTTCGATGCCTGACGACAGTGCCGAATTGCCGATATTGGTGTTGAGTTTGACGGAGAAAGCGCGTCCTATAATCATAGGTTCCGCCTCCGAGTGGTTGATGTTGGCAGCCAGTATCGCCCTGCCGGCGGCTATCTCGTCACGCACAAATTCGGGTGTGATGTGGCTCTTTATACCCAGACGCTCGTTGTCCATGTTTTCGCGTATGGCCACATACTCCATCTCGGGTGTCACGATACCTTTGCGCGCGTAATGCATCTGTGTCACATTTTTTCCCGGCAGCGCGCGGCGCGGATTATGGCGCACCGGAAACCGTATGTCATCCAGGGCCGGGTCGGCCAGTCGCTGCCGGCCGTAGTCGCTGGTGATGGATGGGAGCACCTCTGTGTCGCCGCGGCGCTCTACCCATGTCTCGCGTGTGCGCGGAAGACCTTTATACAGGTCGATGCTTATATCGGGGTCTGTGTACGGGCCGGATGTATCATATACCGTAATGTCGGGGTTGGGATACTCTGTGCGCTTGCCATCCTCTATTTTGACAGTGGGATACTGGTGCACGCGGCGCATTCCCACCCTGATGTCGGGGAAGAGGCTGCCGCTCATGTATATTTTCTCTGAATTGGGGTATGATGATACGTCTATATCGCTTATTTTCATTGCTGGTTGGTGTTTTTATGAGTTAAGAAATGAAGTGAGGGGAGACGAGGCTGCCGCATAGTTGCCCACGGCACCCAGTCCGGCGCGGAAAGCTTGCCGGCCTGCCTTTACAGCCGAGTCAAAGGCACGGGCCATCTCTACAGGATCGCCGGCCACAGCTATCGCCGTGTTTACCAATACGGCGTCGGCCCCTATCTCCATGGCGTGGGCAGCGTGGGAGGGGGCGCCGATACCGGCGTCTACCACAACGGGCACGTTACTCTGCTCGATGATGATCTGCAGGAAGTCGAGCGTGCGCAGTCCCTTGTTGGTGCCTATGGGTGCTCCCAGCGGCATTACGGCGGCGGCACCGGCCTCTTCGAGGCGTTTGCACAGCACGGGGTCGGCCTGGACGTAAGGCAGCACCACAAATCCGTCGGCCGCCAGTTTTTCCGTGGCTAGCAGCGTCTCCACCGGATCCGGGAGCAGATACCGGGGGTCGGGGTGAATCTCAAGCTTTATAAACGGCGTGCCGAAGATTTCTCGGCTCATCTGTGCTGCCAGCACGGCTTCTGCGGCATCGCGCACGCCGCTCGTGTTGGGCAGCAGCTGCACATGTTCGCGGTTGATGTGGGTGAGCATGTCGTCAGTTGCCTCGTTAAGCATGTTGACGCGCTTCATGGCCACCGTTATCATCTGGCTTTGCGAGGCCAGCACGGCCTGCTGCATCACATCGGGCGACGAGAATTTGCCAGTGCCGACAAACAGGCGCGAGGAAAACACACGATCACCTATTTTCAGAATATCTTCCATCGTTATAGTGTTTTATTTCATTTACAAATGTGCGTGCTGCCTGTTCCCTGTCTGGGGCGCGGCCTATGGCTCCGCTCACGGCCACACCGTCTATGCCGGTGTCGAACAGGGGGGCGGTATCGGCTGTCGTTATGCCTCCTATGGCCACCACGGGCAGCGATATGCCGGCGCGGCGCATGCGCGCCGTTATGTCGCTGTAGCCTTCCAGTCCGAGTACCGGCGCCAGTTTCTTCTTGGTGGTTGTAAAACGGAACGGGCCCAGGCCTATGTAATCGGCGGCACCGTCGAGCGCTATACGCTCGATATCCTCGTATGAATTTGCCGTGCAGCCGATTATGGCTCCTGGGCCTAGGATTTTTCTGGCTTCGGACGGCGCCATGTCGTCTTTGCCCAGATGCACACCCGAGGCGCCGGACGCCGCAGCCGTATGTACCCTGTCGTCCACCAAAAGCACGGTGCCCGTGGCCGCGCAGAGCCCTGCCACGGATTCCACGGCGCGAGCCGTCTCGGAATCCGGCGCGTCTTTCATGCGTATCTGTACCCAGCGGCATCCTCCGGCCACGGCGTCATAGACCTGCCGGACCGTGGTCGCGGCGTCGGGGGCGTCGGTCACGAACTGGAGGGCGAATCCGCGCATCATGCGTGTTCGCGAGGCCAGTATATGTTCGCGTGTTCCGGCTTCATCCTCCGTCTGCCAGATATAGCCCAGCAGCGCTCCTCCGGCAAACCCTGCTTTACGCAGTGCCGGAAAGTGTGCCGGAGTAACTCCTCCCAGCGCTATGACCCTGCGGCGTGCCAGATGCGGCCGGAGGGTGCCTAGGTCGAAAGCCGAGGTGTATCCCTGCTTGCTTATGGAGTCGAACACCGGCGAGAGGAACAGATAGTCGCAACCGTCGTCCTTGTCAAGTTCTTCGGGAGAGTGGCAGCTTTTCGACACACAGCGCGCGCCGGACGGTGCCCGGGGGTTGCGGCTGTTGAGGTGCACTCCGCCTATGCGCGGAAAAGTGTCCAGCAGCTCGAAGTGGTCGTGCAGGCGCAGCCGCGGATGCAGGTCTTCGTGTATATCCAGCAGCAGGTCGCGCAGCCGCTGCCTGTCCCAGCCGGGTTTCCGCACATGCACTATGTCGGCGGCACCGGAGGTGAGCAGGCGCAGGATGCGCCATGCCTCGCCGTCCACGTGGTCGGGAGCGGTGACCGCCACTGTCAGCCAGTCGCGGTCAGCCTCCATAAGCAGCGTTTATTATGATTATGTCGGCACCGTCGGCCAGCATGCACGTATTCCACTGGGCGCGTCTCACAACGCGGCCGTTGACGGCCACGGCCACGCCCCCCTTGTCGTACAGTCCCTCGTCGCGCATCACATCTGACAGCGTGAGGCATGCGTCGATTTGCCTGGGACGGCTGTTTATCGTTATCTCCATGAGAGTAGTTTAAATTATCCTGAATTTTTCTATTGCAAAGTGATTGACAGCCCCGTGGCCGTGCCCTATGCCGTATCCGGCCCCTGCCTCGACAGCTTCTGCCAGTGCTTCTACAGCCCTGGACGCCGCCTCGGCCGGCGCAAGCCCCAGAGCCAGCATCGCCGCCACGGCTGACGATAGCGAGCAGCCTGTGCCGTGGGTATTTGGCGATTCTATGCGTCGGTGCCTTTTTTCGGCCGTATAAGCCGTGCCGCCGGTGCGTATGGCGATTACGTCTGTCAATGTGTCTGACGATGTGTCATGGCCCCCCTTGAGCAGCACTCCTCCGGCACCTGTCATTTCGAGCAGGCAGAGAGCGTCGGCAGTGGTTGCCCTGCTTATCGCGCGGCCCGCTATGGCCGATGCTTCAGGCAGGTTGGGCGTGATGATGTCTGCCAGCGGAAAGAGGCTGTCCCACATAGCGTCCAGCACATCGATGCCGGCAAGAGAGTGGCCCGAAGTGGCAGCCATCACCGGGTCTAACACGATGTTTCCCAGTCTGTATGTCTCGATGCAGCCGGCTATCACTTTCGCACTGGCTGCATCTGGAACCATGCCTATCTTGACCGCGTCAGGAGTAATATCATCCAGCACGGCTTCGAGCTGCGCCCTCAGCATTGCCGGGCCGGCCGGCATGACGGACCGCACTCCCAGAGTGTTCTGTGCCGTGAGGGCCGTGAGGGCCGTCATGGCATACACGCCCAAAGCCGCGCAGGTTTTGATGTCGGCCTGTATGCCGGCGCCCCCTGAGGGGTCGGAACCGGCTATAGACAGTACGACCGGGTAATGTAGTTTGTCCATACGCAATGTTTTTACCGAGGGGATATGACGATAGCGGCACACGTGTTTTGACACGCAGGCCGCGCATGGGAAGCATATGAAGAATCCTGGAAAATCTACAGCTCCCTGTGTCGGCATTATCCGTGTCAGGTGTTAAGGGTATCATCTCAGCACCGGCCTCCAGGCCGGGCACCCCTGCATTACGGCAGCAAAAGTAACAATAAATTTTTAAACGTACAACCCTGCCGCGAAGGTATTTCTCGGTTGCGCTAAAAAATATGGGTGTTTTGATTTGGGAAATAAAAAAAGAATTGTAAATTTGCATCCGGAAGGTTGCCAGTCCTCGAATATGTAAAATTCAAACATAATCCTGGTCGCTTCGTGCTTCTCTTCCTCTCTCCGTAACGAATAACTTAAAAACCTACATCATTATGCCATCAATCTCACAAAGAGGCCTGGACATGCCTGCCTCGCCGATCAGAAAACTGGGCCCTCTGGCCGTGGAGGCCGAGGCAAAGGGGATCAAGATACTCTCCCTGAACATAGGCCAGCCTGATTTGCCCACACCCCCCGAGGCGTTTGCCGCATTGTTCAACATCAACCGCAAAGTGCTGGAATATTCCCCTTCTGACGGTCTGCCGCAGCTTCGGCGGAAAATGGCAGAATACTATTCGCGCTACGACATAAACGTGGATCCCGGGCAGATCATCATAACCTCGGGCGGTTCCGAGGCGGTGTTGTTCGCATTCCTGGCCGCGCTTAATCCTGGTGACGAGGTGATACTGCCCGAACCGGCATACGCCAACTATGTGGCCTTCTCAAAAATAGCCGGTGCCAGCATAGTGGGCATACCCTCTTCTATTGAATCGGGGTTCGCGCTGCCCTCCATTGAAGAGTTTGAAAGCCGCATAACGCCGCGTACCAAGGCCATACTTATATGCAATCCTAACAACCCCACGGGATATGTGTATTCTGTCGAGGAGCTGAACCAGATACGCGGTTTGTGCAAGAAACATGACCTCTATCTGTTTTCCGACGAAGTGTACCGCGAGTTCTGCTACACGGACAAGCCGGTGATTTCCGCCTTGCAGCTTGACGGCATAGAAGACAACGTGGTAGTGATCGACTCTGTCTCAAAGCGTTATAACGAGTGCGGTATCCGTATCGGCGCCCTCGTGACGCGTGACAAAAAGCTGCACGACACCGTGATGAAGTTCTGCCAGGCGCGTCTCTCGCCCCCGTTGCTCGGGCAGATCGTGGCAGAAGCATCTATCGACACCCCCGAGCTGTATCTGCAACAGGCATTTGAAGAATACCGCCGACGCCGCGACTTTCTGCTCGAGCGTCTAAATTCCATCCCCGGTGTGTATTCCCCCATGCCCACCGGCGCGTTCTACACAGTGGCGCGGCTGCCGGTGGAGAATGCGGAAGACTTCTGTCGCTGGTGTCTGAGTGATTTCAGCTACGAGGGTGCCACTATATTCATGGCGCCGGCTGCCGGTTTTTATTCCCAGCCGGGTCTCGGCCGCGACGAGGTGCGTGTGGCATATGTGCTGAAGCAGGAAGATCTGGAGCGCGCCATGGTGGTGCTGCGTAAGGCTCTAGAGGCATATCCCGGCACTAAGAAACAATAATCACTGACGAAATAGCAGGCTGCAGCCTCTGCGGAATAAGGCCTCAATGCCGGATATAAACCCGGTATTGAGGCCTTATTATGTTAAAAAAATAATGAATGTTGATATTTTTTTGGATAATCACAAAAATATGTTTATATTTGTGCGTCGTAACTGGCGTGTTAAAATTTAAAATTGTAACTTTCTAACCTAACGACCATGAAAACAAGTCATTACAATACGGTGCTTGATTTAGGGGACAATGTTTCCCTAATGTTTAATGCTTTAAGCGGGCGTTTTTTAGCACTTAACGGTGTGTCTGTCAGTTCGCATTCAGATCTTGTGACGGAAATTAAAGATGAGAAAATGTTATCCGGCTTAAAGCAGATAGGGGCTGTCATAGACGATTCTGTGGATGAAGTATCATTGGTCCGCGACTTGATAGAGAAGAATGATTATGATGATTCAGTGTTTCATTTACATATCAACCCGACTTTAGACTGCAATTTCAAATGTTGGTATTGCTATGAAAATCACAAGAGCGGCTCTCTCATGTCTTCCTCGACCAAAGACTCGGTTGTGAGACTAGTAGAAAATATTGTAAGTGATTATCCCGGTCTGAAGCGTTTTAATCTGTCCTTTTTCGGAGGCGAGCCTTTGATAGGGTTTCATAAGATAGCGAGGCCTCTGATAGTCTCTATTCGTGAAATATGCCAAAGGAAACAGATCGACATGCATATCCACTTTACGTCTAACGGTTATCTTTTGAATGACGCGATGCTGGAATTCTTTAACGAATACAAAAGCTCGTTTCAAATAACGTTGGACGGACACAGGCCGTTTCATGACAAAGTGAGGAAAAAGGCCGACGGAAGCGGAAGCTACGATGTTATTTTGAAAAATATCAAAGCTCTTGCAGATCGTGAGAACCAGGTGCTGGTGCGTGTCAATTATACAAAAGAAAATATCGGCAGCATCAAGGATATTGCCGATGACCTTGCCGTGATCCCTGAGCATGTACGCACGTTTATCTCGGTAGATTTGCAGCAGGTCTGGCAAGATGCCGATTCGTCTGCTGGCGAGGATCTCAGAAAAATGGTTTTGGATTTTTGTCGTGATATAGACAAGTCGGGTATCAGATGCACCTCGCATTATATCAGAGATCTGGTGCGCAATTCATGTTACGGTGACAAACGTAATTATGTGTTGGTGAATTATGACGGCTATGTGTACCGCTGCACGGCGCGTGACTTTAACGAGGATAACCGGGCAGGCGTCTTGCATTCTGACGGCCGTATAGAATATTATGACAATGCGCTGGAAAAGCGTCTGGCTGCAAAATTTTCCAAAACGGTGTGCCACACGTGCCGCATAGCGCCGCTGTGTGCCGGCGGTTGTTGCCAGCAGGCCGTAGAGCATACAGATGACGAATGTATATACGGATATACATCAGACGATATAGATGCTATAGTAGCCGATAGATTCGAATATTTATTCCTTAAATAGAACCGATATGAGATATAATAGTAAAAAATATAGCTGTCTTGCAGTGATAGTGGCTTTGGTGGCGGTGTTCTCCGCCACCAAAGCGCACGCCGCCCGGGAACACTTGTACGGACATGTGGTAGATGCCGATTCCGTGCCTGTCCCGGAGACTCTGGTATCGCTGCTGGAACTTCCTGACACGACTTATGTGGCAACAGTTATTACCGACAGCCAGGGTCGTTTTGATTTCGACGACCTGTCTGCGTCACGTGATTTTCTCATCTCCGTCAAATCGTTCGGTTTTAAACAGTGCCTGAAACCTGTAGACGGCAGTGGATATGTATTGGTCAGGCTCGAGCCTGAAGCCGATTCGCTGGACGAAGTCACGGTGCACGGCAAGGCCCCTGTCGTGAAACGTGACGCCGGTAAGTTTATTTTTATTCCCAATGATCTGGCAAAAGATGTGGATGATGCATACGGTCTTATGAAATTTGTCCCCCTTGTCAATGTGAACAGTTCCAAATTTCGTATTATCGGCAAGCTGGGAGATTCTAAAATTTACCTGAACGGTCGTGATCCGCACATGAGTAACAGTGCAATTATCGGTTTTTTGAAGACACTGCCTCCAGGCTACATCAAGCGTGTGGAGGTGCAGACTGCGACCGATGCTTCACAGCAGGCGTCATATAACGGCGGTATCATAAATATTGTATATGACGACCCGGCGGAAGGTGTTGTGGGCACTGTCAGTGCTTCGGTCAATTCTGAGTCAGACCGTTTGAGCACAAATGAGAACGTGTGGCTGGCGTATACAAAGAACAAGTTTAAGGCTTCGGCTTCTATATATAACGATATATCCTCATCTAAGGAAGGATATAGAACCCTGCATGAGTTTGTCGATCTGGGCAAAACGGTTATGGAGCACAATGAAAAGATGAGACATTCCTACACTCTGGCCGGAAGCGTGAACCTGAGTTACGATCTGAGCAGCCGCAGCACGATAGGCGCGGCTTTCAATATGGGCGGCGGCCGTTCGCATGTCCGTTCGCGTGTCTCATCTCTTACGGATACAGACGAAGGGGAATATGAAAGTCTGTATACCGCTACTGCCCGGTCACCAATGTATCCTAACTGGGGCGTAGTGGCTTATTACAATCTGGCGACAGACAGCAAGGGTAGCAATCTTGATTTGTCGGCAGACTATTCAAAAGGTAGGTCTTCTAGTGAGAAAGTCGATAATGTCGACGGAATTCAGATATTTGAGTCCAGCCACGGTTTGGTCGAAGGATACATGGTGAAGGCAAATTATAATCATGTATTCAGCGGCACGACGAGACTTACGGCCGGAGCGGACTGCTACCGTTCCACGCTTGACGATAGCCAGGATTTAGGCGGTGTGGACAGTCAGTTTAATTATAAGGAATTTATAGGCAGCGGATTTATTCAGTTTTCACGCATGTGGACGCCGTGGTTAGGCACATCGGCATCATTGCGACTTGAGCATACCCGTGTGGAGGGTATGGAGGCTCATGAGAACGAGAAGGTTTCGCAGAATTATACTGACTTGTTTCCAAGCCTGTCTTTGAACTTTAACCTTCCCAGGAGTAACCAGAGCATAGTGCTGGAATATTCATATAACATATCAAGGCCGCGATACCACCAGCTGATCCCGTTTAAGAGATGGTCCTCCGATATGGCCTACTACACCGGTAATCCAGACTTGAAGCCCTCTTATTCTCATGTGATTAATCTATATTATAGTTTCCTTAGCTCGTTTACGCTCTCTGTCATGTATGTGCGTGAAGACCAGGGGATAGACGGTTATACATTGAATACTCCGGACGGAATGCTTGTCTCATCGTTTGACAATGTGGGAGATAGCTGGTGTTTGTACACGGATATTTCTTTTAAAAAGAAACTATTGCCATTTTGGCATATATACGCAGGAGCCGGTGTCTCATTAAAACGTACACACGGATGGATAGATGACAGGGATGTGGGCTATAGCGGCAGGAGTGGATCGTTGTCATTAGGTAATTCCTTTATTATTTCGCGCAGACATGGTTTGAAGGCATCACTTAATTATGAAATTACGTCTCCTATTGAAAATCTGCTTACAAGCGATAGCCGGTGGAGGAATATGATGATTATAAGAGCCAGCAAGACATTCGGATTTGGGGGCACAGTGTCTTTATCTTTGTTTAACATATTGGCTTATAGGCCAGACAGACATTATTCGCTGCCAGATTACAGATATGACAAGAAGTATCTGGGCCAGCGTGTAAATGCGTACATATCATTTTCATATACTTTTGGAAGACAGAGTGTCAATAGCATTCAAGACCGGTCGCGGACAACACTGAATTCCAGAAAGTAAATAACCTAAAAAATAATCATTATGAGGCAAAAAGAAAGAATTAGAAATTTTGTTGAGAATGCTCTGTCTGAAAGCATGGACGTGCAGGAACAGTCGATGGTTTTGCTGGGCGGCGACGGAGACAATGGAGATTGTGAGAAGGAAGAGTATGGCTACAACAAGGATTTATGTAATAATAAGGATTCGGCGGCATGTAGGAAAAATGCAAGCAAGTGTACAAATTGCGGAGTATGCGAGAACGCTTCTAATTTAATGAGATGTGAAAACTTAGAGAAGACCAAGTGAGATTCTAATACCGGTCTGATTTTAATTAATTGTGCTGATAGAAGAGGATCTGCGGTATATTGTCGGATAAATGGTTGTATGACATGGCATTTCGTTTGTACCAGCAATTAGAATCGTCAGATTGCGGAATAGCGTGCATTCGTATGATTGCACGCCATTATGGTAAGAAAATTGATTGGTCCGTTATTGCCGAAGAATGCGATATGAGCCGTTTGGGCATATCGATAGGCGATATTGTTAACGCGTTCAAAAAACTGGACATGGACAGCCTTGCCGTCAAGGTTGTGGCGGACGAGTGCGAACAGCTGCCGCTGCCGTGTGTCTTGTATTGGGACCAGCATCATTTTGTTATTCTGTATAAGATTAAAAGAGGCCGGTTTTATATAGCGGATCCGAAGCTGGGGAAGATGAAGTTTGCAAAGGACGAGTTCCTTAAGCATTGGATGTGTGGCCATGACAGGGGATTTGCGGTGCTTGTCGACCCTACCGAGGCTTTTGAATCAAGGAAGTTTGAGGCTCCCAAGACATATTTACGGCTTTTGGCTATGTGCCGTGACATGTTTGTTAGAAACAGGCGCTCGTTTGCCAGTATTATTTCTTTGACAATAGTTGCCCTGGTCGCAGATTTGTTTTTGCCGCTGGTATTCCAGCGAACGATTGACGATGGCATAAACGGCCGGGATATAGGGCTGGTATGGCTGCTGATTCTGGCCCAGTTGCTGATATTTATCGGCAATTATGTGAGCAATACGGTGGTTGAGTGCGTATTATCCAGATTAGGGCTGAAAATGGGTATCGAGATGGTCAACGGGTATTTAAGCCGTCTGATCAGCCTGCCTATCATCTTTTATGCGCGCAAGGTCAATTCTGATTTTATACAAAAGGCGGAGGACCAGCACCGGCTGAAAGATTTTATGCTCTCGATGCCGCATTCATTCTTTTTTAATATTCTCACGTTGCTGCTTTTTTCTTGTTTGCTGGTTTATTATAACTGGTGGATTTTTGCCTTTGTCGTGCTGATAACGGCCTTTAATATGTTGTGGACGTCGCTGTTCTTGCGGCGTCGCCGCGAATTGGACTATGCTTACTCTACGGCCATGTCGGAAAACCGTAATAACATGTATGAGCTTGTGCACGGCATGGCGGAGATTAAGACAAACGGGGCCCAGCAGATCAAGATTAATAAGTGGAAAAGCGTGCAGGAGCACATCAATGATGTTTCGTTGAAGAAAGTGTTCGTGCAGATGTATATAGACGGAGGCAATAATGTCTTGTCCCGTCTTAAGGACATTGTGGTTACCGGGGTTTGTGCCACGCTGGTTATCAAGGGTAGTATGTCGATAGGCCAGATGATGACGGTGAGCTATATAATAGGCCGGATTACGGTGCCGTTTAACAGTCTGGTTTCTTCTATTGTTTCAATACAGGATGCATGTATGTCTTATGCGCGTGTTGAAGAGATTATGGATGCCGGCACTGAGAGCCGGCAAGACCGTTTGCTGTCGGTGCCTGACGGGGATTTAGTATTGAAAGATGTCAGTTTTAAATATCCGGGTAGTAACAGTCCTTATGTTTTGCAGAAATTGAATTTTAAGATTGAGAAAGGTAAAACCACGGCTCTGGTGGGCGCGAGCGGCTGTGGCAAGACTACTCTGATAAAGTTGTTAGTGGGGATGTTTGAGCCGGCGCAGGGACAGATTTTAATCGGTGAGACACCGCTAGGGGATATCGACGAGGCGGCTTGGCTTGAAAAGATAGGCGTGGTGTTGCAGACAGGCACTATTTTCTCGGGAACTATATTGGAAAATATAGCCCTTGCTGACGAGACACCGGATCTGGCAAAGGCCGAGGAAGCGGCCCGGCTGGCCTGTCTGGACGAATTTATCTCGGCGCAGCCCATGGGCTATAACACAAAGATCGGAGTTGCCGGTATAGAGGTAAGCGGCGGCCAGAAGCAACGGTTGCTGATAGCGCGTGCGATATACAAGGATCCCGAGATGGTGATACTTGACGAGGCTACCTCTTCTCTTGACGCTATCAACGAGGCCGCGATAGTGGGCAATCTGACATCGTTTTTCAAAAATCGCACGGTTGTGATATCCGCCCACCGGCTTTCTACGGTGCGCAATGCGGATAACATTGTTTTTTTAGACAGGGGCCGTATAATGGAGCAGGGGAATCACCAGGAATTATTGGCAGAGAAAGGGCATTATTATACGCTGGTCAGGAATCAGTTGTGATTTTTTGGCAGTTTTTGCCGGGTATAGGAAAATTGGAACATTTTTTGTACCTTTGCATATTGAATTGCACACGAGCCTGAGATGTCTGACAGCACCGGATGGCTAATAGTAGGTGCATAAGATATTTATATAACATTTCTCAATTAAAATGGGATTTAGCAACATTCTTAAGAAATTATTCGGCGACCAGAGCGAACGTGCTGTCAAGCCTCTCTGGGACAGGCTCCGTAAAGAGATTGATCCGATTTCGGCAGAGATAGCGAGTATCAGCAATGACGAGCTCCGCAGGCGTATCGACATGATACGCAGCGATATCAGGGGCGCGGCACAGGAATACAAAGACCGCATAGCCGATACGCGCAAGGAGATAGAGACTCTCGAGTATGACAAGCGCGAGCCATTGTGGCGCAAGATTGATGACCTGAAGGAGGAGTATTTCCAACTTTATGCGCAGAAGCTGGATGCGGCCCTGCCCGAGGTGTTTGCCGTGGTAAAGGAGACGGCGCGCCGTTTCAAGGAAAATGACACTATCGAGGTGACCGCCACCGATGCCGACCGCGAGCTGGCAGCCCGGGGCAAGGATTTTGTGACTATAGACGGCGACAAGGCTATCTATAAGAACGAATGGATGGCCGGCGGCAACCTCATGAAGTGGGACATGGTGCATTATGACGTTCAGCTCATAGGCGGACAGGTGCTCCACGGCATGATGATAGACGGCAAGAAAGTGTCCAATAACATTGCCGAGATGGCCACGGGCGAGGGTAAGACCCTTGTGGCCACGCTGCCGGTGTTCCTGAATGCCCTTACGGGCGAGGGCGTGCATGTGGTGACGGTGAATGACTATCTGGCCAAGCGAGACTCGGAGTGGATGGGGCCTCTGTACCAGTTCCACGGTCTGACGGTGGACTGTATAGACAAGACCCAGCCCAACAGCGAGGAGCGCCGCAACGCGTACCGCTGCGATATCACTTTCGGTACTAATAATGAGTTCGGTTTCGACTATCTGCGTGACAATATGGCTTCGCAGACCTCCGAGCTTGTGCAGCGCGAGGACCACTATTACGCCATAGTCGACGAGGTTGACTCGGTGCTTATCGACGACGCGCGTACGCCGCTCATCATATCGGGTCCTGTGCCGAAAGGCGATGACCAGATGTTCGTGCAGTTTAAACCCAATGTGCATAAGGTGGTCGAGGCGCAGCGCAAGCTTGCCAACAATCTGCTGATCGAGGCCAAGGGCAAGATTGCCGCCGCATGGAGCAATGATCCCAAGGAAGTGGCCAAGTATGACAAGGGCCAGAATGACGGCAAGCCTCTCACAGCCAAGCAGCTGGAGGAGGAGGGCGGTCTGGCACTGTTCCGTGTGTACAAGGCTCTGCCCAAGTATACGCCTCTGATTAAATATCTGAGCCAGGACGGTGTGAAGCAGCTTATGCTCAAGGTGGAGGCCAAGTATATGGCTGACAATAACCGCGAGATGCCTGTGGCCGTGGAGCCTCTGTTCTTTGTGATTGACGAGAAGAATCATTCTATAGAACTTACCGACAAGGGTATAGAGGTGCTCACCGGTACGACAGACGATCCGATGTTCTTTGTGCTTCCCGATATCGCTGCGCAGCTTTCGGCTGTGGAGAACGAGTCTCTGTCCGCAGAGGAGAAGATACAGAAGAAAGACGATCTGCTCCAGGCGTATTCGGTGAAGGCCGAGCGTGTGCACACGGTGAACCAGCTGCTGAAGGCATACACGCTGTTTGACCTGAATGTGGAATATGTGATAGATGACAATAAGATTAAGATTGTCGACGAGCAGACGGGCCGTATCATGGAGGGCCGCCGTTATTCCGACGGCCTGCACCAGGCCATAGAGGCCAAGGAGGGTGTGAAGGTTGAGGCTGCCACACAGACCTTTGCCACAATCACGTTGCAGAATTATTTCCGTATGTATCGCAAGCTTGCCGGCATGACCGGTACCGCTATGACCGAGGCTGGCGAGTTCTACGATATTTATAAGCTGGAGGTGGTCGAGATACCCACCAACCGTCCGGTGCTCCGTAACGATATGAATGACCGTGTGTACCGTACTAAGAAAGAGAAGTATGCTGCGGTTATCGACGAGGTGCAGAAGATGGTGGATATGGGACGTCCGGTGCTCGTGGGTACCACGAGTGTGGAGATCTCTGAGCTTCTCTCCAAGATGCTCAATCTGCGTAAGATACCCCACCAGGTGCTGAATGCCAAGTATCACCAGAAGGAGGCTGACATTGTGGCCCAGGCAGGCAAGACCGGTACTGTGACTATCGCTACCAATATGGCGGGCCGCGGTACCGACATAAAGCTCAGCCAGGAGGTTAAAGATGCCGGCGGTCTGGCCATCATAGGTACGGAACGCCATGAATCACGCCGTGTGGACCGCCAGCTGCGCGGACGTGCCGGCCGTCAGGGCGACCCGGGCTCTTCTGTATTCTTCGTTTCGTTTGAAGATACCGTGATGCGTCTTTTTGCCTCAGAACGCGTTGTCAAGACGCTTGACCGCCTCGGTTTCAAGGAGGGCGACATGATAGAGAGCAAGATGGTGAGCCGTTCTATAGAGAATGCCCAGAAGAGGGTGGAGGAAAATAATTTCGGTATCCGTAAACGTCTCGTGGAGTATGACGATGTCATGAACGCGCAGCGCAAGGGTGTATATGGCAGACGTCAGAATGCGCTTAAGGGGGAACGTATCGGTACCGATATAGTAAATATGGTCTATGAGGCCGCATCGGAGATGGCGTCGCTCTATACGGGTGACTATGATGCCCTTACTGAGGATGTGTTGAAGACGTTCGCCATGGAGATGCCGTTCTCGCGCGAGGAATTTGCCAAGATGGACCAGAATGCGGTGGCCGAGGGCATAGCGGAAGCCGCTATGCAGACCATGGCACGCAATAAGGAGAAGATGCGCGAAAAAGCCGTGCCATGGATACATCATTTTGTAGATGACCAGGGTGCAAAGGGCTTCATAGGCATTCCTATGACAGACGGCCGCCGCAGCATATATCTGCGCACAGACCTCGATGCCGCTTATGAATCAGACGCCCGTTCGCTGACCAAGGATTGGGAGAAGACTGTATTGCTGTCTGCTATAGACAAGGCCTGGCAGGAGCAGTTGCGCGAGATGGACGAATTGCGCAAGTCGGTGCAGAATGCCTCTTACGAGCAGAAAGATCCGCTTGTGATATATAAGCTGGAGGCTTACGAGTTGTGGAAGAAGATGCTGTCTGACATGAATGCCAAGTCGATAGCCACATTGATGCGCGGCAAACTGTCTGTGCCTGACTTTGCCGAAGCCAAGGCTGCCGCTGATGCCAAGGCTGCCGAAGCTGCACAGCAGGCGCAGGCACGTCAGAACGAGCAGCCCCGTATGCGTCGTGAGTATTCGGCTTATAGCTCTACTAGTGCGTATGCCAATTATTCTACCACGCGCGACAGTTATGAGCAGCAGGCATCCGCGCAGCGCCAGGCCGCCGCAAATGCCGGCCATAAGTCTGATGTCCAGCAGCCTGCCAAAGCAGAACCGAGAATTGGCCGTAATGATCCATGTCCCTGCGGCTCAGGCAAGAAGTTTAAGAATTGCCACGGTAAAGAGGGATAACACTTTTGTTATTCTGCATAAAACGACAGCCTCGCGAGTTATTCTCGCGAGGCTGCTGTTTTTGTGCCTTTAACCAGTTGTCTGACAAACGGCAGGGGCGGTTCAGGATGGTTGCTGTCTTGGCGGCAGTAGTGCCAGCATTTCGTCCGGAGACATGCCGTTGACGGGATGGCGCCACCCGGGGGCTATCTCGGCCAGAGGTTTGAGGAAGAAATCGCGTTCGGGAAGTCGCGGATGTGGCACCTGCAGCTCCGGTGTGTCGATCACCATGTCGTCTATGGCCACGATGTCTATGTCGATCAGCCGGTCGGCGTATGAGCCGTCAGGGGCGCGGTGTGCCGCCGGGCTTATGTCTGCCTCGATGCCTCGCAATATTTCGTGAACCTCTGCAGGGGCGAGGTCCGTGGCAAACATTATGCATACGTTGAGAAAGCGGTGCGGGCTTTCAAACCCCCATGGCTTGGAATCCATGGCGTGGCTCATTTCTATATCGCCGAAACGATTGACTATTGCGGCCATGGCGCGTGACAGGTTCAGACGGGTGTTTCCCAGGTTGCTGCCTATATTAACTATGACATTCATTTTTGTTCCGATGTTAATGGCAGAGCCGCGACATGCTGTCATACAGGATGTCGCGGCTCTTTATTGTAAGTGGTTAAAGACTTTTCTTGACCGCTATCTCTTCGTAGGCTTCGATCATGTCGCCTACCTCGATATTGTTGTAGTTCTGTACCGACAGACCACACTCGAAACCGGAAACCACCTCTTTTGCGTCATCTTTGAAACGCTTGAGGCTGCCTAGCTCGCCGGTATAGATTACGATGCCGTCGCGTATCACGCGTACCTTGCTGGTGCGTTTCACCTTGCCGTCACGCACGATGGCGCCGGCGATCGTACCCACTTTTGATATGTGGAACGTCTGCAGTATCTCGGCCGTACCGGTGATTTCTTCGCGAATCTCGGGCGAGAGCATGCCTTCCATGGCGTCTTTCACCTCCTCGATGGCCTTGTATATTACGGAATACAGGCGTATCTCGACACCCTCTTTTTCCGCATCGCGTCTTGCGGCAGCACTCGGGCGCACTTGGAAACCGATGATGATGGCGTCTGATGCGGCAGCAAGTGTGACGTCGCTCTCGCTGATGGCACCCACGCCCTTATGCAGCACATTGACCTGTACCTCGGGTGTGGAGAGCTTGATGAGCGAGTCTGACAGCGCTTCGATAGAACCGTCTACGTCGCCCTTGACAATCAGGTTCAGCTCGTGGAAGTCGCCCAGAGCCTTGCGGCGTGCCAGCTCGCTGAGACCGAGGCGCTTCTGTGTGCGGTTGGCCAGTTCGCGCTGTAGTTGTTCGCGCTTGTTGGCTATCTCTCTGGCCTCCTGTTCGGAGTCGAGCACATTGAATGTGTCGCCGGCAGTAGGTGCGCCGTTAAGGCCGAGCACCAGTACCGGGGTCGAGGGGCCGGCCTCGGTGACACGCTGGTTGCGCTCATTGAACATGGCTTTGATTTTGCCGTAATGGGTGCCGGCCAGTATCACGTCGCCCACGTGCAGTGTGCCGTTTTGCACAAGCACCGTTGCCACATATCCGCGGCCTTTGTCCAGACTGGATTCTATTATAGAACCAACGGCATTGCGGTCGGGATTTGCTTTCAGGTCGAGCATCTCGGCCTCAAGCAGCACTTTCTCCATAAGGTCTTCGACACCGACACCTTTTTTTGCCGATATTTCCTGGCTTTGGTATTTGCCGCCCCAGTCTTCCACCAGATAGTTCATGGCAGACAGCTCCTCTTTGATTTTTTCAGGATTTGCCGTCGGCTTGTCTATCTTGTTGATGGCAAAGACGATGGGCACACCGGCAGCCGAGGCATGGTTGATGGCCTCTATGGTCTGCGGCATGACATTGTCATCGGCAGCCACTATGATTATGGCAAGGTCGGTCACCCTGGCGCCTCGGGCACGCATGGCGGTAAATGCCTCGTGGCCCGGAGTGTCGAGGAATGTGATGTGGCGCCCGTCGGCCAGTTTGACATTGTACGCGCCTATGTGCTGCGTTATGCCTCCGGCCTCGCCGGCTATCACGTTGGCCTTGCGGATGTAGTCGAGCAGCGAGGTCTTACCGTGGTCCACATGGCCCATGACAGTCACAATAGGCGGACGCGGCATCAGGTCTTCCTCCTTATCCTCTTCGATAGTGATGGCTTCGCTCACCTCGGCGCTGACATATTCTGTAGAGAATCCGAACTCTTCGGCCACGATATTTATGGTCTCGGCGTCCAGACGCTGGTTGATGCTTACCATCAGTCCAAGGCTCATGCATGTGCCGATTACCTTGGTCACAGGCACCTCCATGAGGTTTGCCAGGTCGTTGGCCGTCACGAATTCAGTGATCTTGATTATCTTGCTTTCGGCTGCTTCGCGTTCTGCCTCGCGCTGTTCGCGGTTATGAGCTTCTTCGCGTTTCTCTTTACGCCATTTAACACTCTTCTTGGTAGTCTTGTTGGTAAGGCGTGCCAAAGTCTCCTTCACCTGCTTCTGCACATCTTCGTCAGACAGCGGTGCTGCCGGTTTGGGCGCGTTGCGCTGTCCCTTGCCTCGTTTGGGTGCATTCTTGCCGGCGGCCTGCTGCTGGTTGTTCTGTCCGCCGTGGCCTCCTTGTCCGCCCTGTCCTTTCGGACGGCGTCCGTCAAATCCGGGCTGCGATGCGGTCTTTTCCACATCTACCTTTTCCTTGCCTATACGTTTGCGTTTCTTGCGGTCGGCATTCGCGCCTCCCTGTGCGCCGGCTGCTCCGCCGCGGTGACGGTCTTCCTTGCCGCGCTTGCGCGGACGCGTACTCTGGTTAAGGGCGGAGAGATCGATAGAGCCGACCACCTTGAACTGCGGGGTCTGTACTGTGGACGAGGGGCGGAATATCTCCGGCTCGTTCTTAGTCTCCGGTTTGTCCTCTGCAGGTTTTTCAGCTTCAGCCGGTTTTTCAACAGGTTTTGGCGCTGTCTTCGGCTCGGCTTTCACCTCTTCGGCCTTGTTTTCGGCTTTCGGTTTTGGCTGGTCAGACACGGCACTTGTTTTTTCCGCAGGCTTCGGGGCTTCGGGTTTGGGGGCAGGCGATGGTGCGGCCGGTTTTTCCGCAATAGGCTTCACTGCCGGTTTCTCTATAGGTTTTGATGTGGCGGGCGTATCCGCGACAGCGGCGGGCGCCTTTGGTTTTTCGGGCGCCGGAGCCACCACATTGCCTTTTTTGTCAAGAGTCACCTTGCCCACAACTTTCGGGCCTCGTACCTCTGGCGCGTTATTGCGCACGGCGGATTGCTGGGCCGGTTTGTCGGCTTTGTGTGATTTGTTGTTACGGCCCTGGTTCTGGCCGTGGGTTTTGGCGTCCTTATCGTTGCTATATTCTTTGAAGAGGAGTTGCACGGCCATATCGTCGATGCGTGCGTTCGGATTGTCGTCAACCTGCACATTATTTTTGCGCAGAAATTCGACGGCGGTGCTGACGCCCACATTGAGTTCTCTGGCTACTTTGCTTATTTTTGTTGGCATATATGATTGTTGCGGATATTTCTTAGAATTAATTAATGAACTGGTGTGGCCGCCGTGGCCTGGTGATAGCTTGCTGGCCCGGTGGTCAGTCTTCAAATTCGGCCCTGAGCACCTCTATCACGTGGTCCACGGTGCTTTCTTCCAGGTCGGCCTGCTGCAGAAGCACTTCGCGGTCGGCGTTAAGCACGGCTTTGGCAGTGCCCAGGCCCAGGTCCTTGAGGGTTTCGATCACCCACTGGTCGATTTCGTCGCTGAATTCGTCGAGATATATGTCTTCATCGCCGTCATCAATGTCGCGGTATACGTCGATGGTATAGCCGGTAAGCATCGATGCCAAGCGTATGTTGTAGCCGCCTTTGCCGATAGCCAGGCTTACCTCGTCGGGGTGCAGGAATACTTCTGCCTTTTTATCTTCCTCGTTCAGGCGTATAGAGCTTACCTTGGCCGGGGAGAGCGCGCGCTGTATCATCAGCTGCGGATTGGCAGTATAGTTGAGTACGTCTATATTCTCATTGCGCAGCTCGCGTACGATGCCGTGTATACGTGCTCCCTTGACACCTACGCAGGCGCCAACCGGGTCGATACGGTCATCGTAGCTCTCAACGGCTATCTTGGCGCGTTCGCCGGGGATGCGTGCCACGTTCTTTATAGTGATCAGACCGTCGTGTATCTCGGGCACCTCCTGTTCAAACAGGCGGCGCAGGAATCTTTCGTCGGTACGGCTCACGATGATTTTGGGATTACCGTTGGGGTTGTCCACACGCTTTACGACGGCGCGTACCATGTCGCCCTTGTGGAAGAAGTCGGAAGGTATCTGCTCTTCCTTGGGCATTATCAGCTCGTTCTGGTCCTCGTCCATGAGCAGCATCTCGCGCTTCCATATCTGGTGCACCTCGCCGGTGATGATTTCGCCCTCTATCTCTGAGAATTTGGTGAAGAGCGCGTCTTTCTGCAAATCCAGTATTTTGCTTTGCAGTGTCTGGCGCAGGTTGAGGATTGCCCTGCGTCCGAATTTTTCAAAGAAAATCTGTTTGGCCACCTCTTCTCCCAGTTCGCATTCGGGGTCTATCTCGCGAGCGTCACTCAGGCCGATCTGCATATCCTTGTTTTCCACTTCGCCGTCGGGCACTACCGTCAGGTTCTGATAGATTTCGCAGTCGCCCTTGTCAGGGTTCATGATTACGTCGAAATTCTCGTCAGAGCCGAACATCTTGGCCAAAACGTTACGAAACGACTCTTCAAGCACATTTATCATCGTGGTTTTGTCGATGTTCTTCAGTTCCTTGAACTCGGCAAACCTGTCTACCATGTTTGCGCTTTCATCTTTTTTTGCCATGCGGATATGTTGGGTATTATATAGTTATCGTTATTAAGTGTCTTATGGATTAAGTTGCTGTTTAGAACTTTAGTAGCACCTTTACGTATTTTGCATCGGGATAGCCCATGGTGATCTGGCGTGTTTCCGTCACCGGACGCTTCATTCCCTCGCGTTTTACTTTTTCTTCCACGCCGATAGTAAATCCGGCTGCATCGGCTGCATCAAGCACACCTTTGAGCTTGCGTCCGTCTCTGGTTAGCACTTCCACCTCGCGTCCGATATTCTTGTGGTACTGGCCCGGAACCTTGAACGGCGCTGTAAGGCCGGCCGATCCGACTTCCAGACTGTAATCTTCATCATCACGCGGAAACGCGTTCTCTATGGCTCGGTTAAGCTCAATGCAGAAATCCAGGTCGACGGCTTCGGGATGGTCTATCTCTACTACTATGTCATTAGACTGCGACACGCTTACGTCTACTATGAAATAATCTGTATTTTCCAGGCGTGTCTGGATGAATTGTTCTAACGCTTGCTTGTCTATCATAATTTTTATGCTCTAAATGCTGCCCTGTTGTACCGTTCTATTCCGTATGATACAACAAAAGGGTGCACGACCGTCATCTCTGCCTTGCAGAGATACGCCGCGCGCCTCACAATATATTATGAGGACAGCCCGTGTGTCTGTTGTGTGATGCATGGTTTACAGTATATTGCATCCCGGCATCGGGCTGGTGGGAATTCGAAATGGTATTTACCTCTTCTCGTATTCTCAACTGCAAAGGTACATAAAATTATTGTAAGCATCGTTTCCGGTTACGGTCTTGCTAGGCTAATATTATATATGTATAGCTTTTATTAACATAAATTAACTATAATTCTCTTATCTGGTTAGACAAGTAGGGCTAATGATTATGAAAAATCCCGACTTCGCCGTGGTATATAGCGGAGCCGGGATGTATGCGGCAGATTTGGTTGTTATTTCACCATGCCTGATTTTATCGGGGCGATATCCTTGCCTTTGTCAAGGAAGTGGTCGCCTGTGCTCTTCACGATGTTTTCAAAATACTCCTGGTTGTAGCCGGGGAAGTCAGGATATACGGGCATTCCGTATTCCGAATAGATGAACTTGCCGTTGTCATCCACTTTCTTCATATTTCCGTCCATAAACCGTACCAGCAGGTGGCGGTCGAGAGCACGGTAGCGGTCAGTGGCTTCGCGGCTTATACGGGCGGCGTCAGCATTGGCCCGGCGTACGAGTTCGGCGGTGTTGCCGGCTTCATAAAGAGCGGTAAGCTCTTTGTCGGTCTTCGGTATAAGTGTCTGGTATGAGCTTTCGAGTTCGCCCTGCACTTTGCGTATGTCGGGTATCATCAGGTCATAGCGGTTGTAAGCCTGGTTGGCCACACGGCTGTTGATCCAGAAGTTTGAAGTGTCGGAATACGTGTTCATGTCACCGTTACCGTGTCTTACTTCCAGTGGTATCTCTGTGATAGAGCAGTAGAAAGGCATATATACGCATGTGTTGGCGTCATCGGTGCCGAACCATATCAGTCCGCCCACAGGGTCGGGCAGATCGGGACGGGCCTGGGCCACGAAGCTCCAACCTGTCTGCTGGGTGGCTATGGCACGTTCGTGCGTATATGTTTTGCCGTCTACGGTGTAGTCCATGGGACGCCAGCGGTAAGGCACATGGTTGGGCCCGGCGCCTATATCGCCGTGCATGTCGAACGGCGTGTCTTCAAAATGGTCGCGCATGCGTTCCTGCATTTCTGTAACAGTGATTTTGCGGTCGGGGAAGATGTATAGCGGCATGGGGTCGGTGCTCTCTCCGTTGCACCATGCGAAATACTTCTCGGCATCCTTGTTGAAGCGGCGGAAGAAGCTCCATACTCGTGCGTCGCATCCGCGCAGTGTGCCGTAGTCATACTGCTCGTATACATCGGCAAAACTGAAATCCTTGTCCTTGCCGGTGTACCAGCCTTTGCGGCGTGCGAAATCTACAACGTCTTTCGAATATTTTACATTCTTTTTGTCTTTGAAGTCTACCTGTCGTATTCTAGGCTGGTTGGCATGTCCGGATATGGCTCCGTCAGGTATTCTCACGGCTATCCACACGGCGCCTTTCTCGGCACCTTTGCCTATCATCTCCATGACCCATACCTCGTCTTTGTCTGCTATCGAGAAGCTTTCACCCGATGAAGCATAGCCGTATTTGCTGACCAGGTCGGCCATCACATCGATAGCTTCACGCGCGGTCTTGGCGCGCTGAAGCGTGATGTAGATGAGCGATCCGTAATCTATTATAGAGTTGCCGGTTGTGTCCATGCATTCCTTGCGCCCGCCCCATGTGCTTTCGCCGATTATGAGCTGGTGCTCGTTGATGTTGCCCACCACATTATAAGTGTGCGGCACTTCGGGTATCTCCCCCAGAGGCTTGCCGGTGTCCCATTCTACTACTTTGCGCATGGCTCCTTTCGGATGGTCTGCCGCAGGCTGGTGGTACAGTTCGCCGAAAAGGCTGTGGGAATCGGCGGCATATGTCACCACGTTAGAGCCGTCTGCCATGGCTCCCTTTGTGGCGATAAGGTTGGTACAGGCCAGTGCCTGGCCGCTGCAGCCGGCGAGTGCCACGCACACGGCCGCAGATAGAAAGTTATGTTTCATTTGGAATAGATAAGTTAAGTGAGGCTGTTGATTTAGACAACTACTTAATTTTTGCCCGAAGTTAATATTTTTTTGCGAGACCAGCAAATATGGATTATATATTTCAATTTTTATGTGTCGGTGCTTAATAACTCTTACAGGTCGGTGTTATTAAAAATGTGATGTTTTTCGGTTAATATGGCCGATTGTTGAAAATATTTTAGTAACTTTGCACTTTTATACTGCGTTAATGTAGACGCAACTGAAAGATTATGCAAGATATTATTCCCGGGGAGCAGCTGCAGAGTGCTCCTGTGGCCGCCGCAGATGGCGGTCCTGATGTTAGTTTCGCCGACCTCGGTGTGCGAGACGATTTATTACGAGCCATAGGCGAGATGGGTTTTGCCAGCCCGATGCCTATACAGCGCATGGTCATTCCGCACCTGCTTTCCAGCGAGGGTGACGTGGTGGGCCTTGCCCAGACCGGTACCGGCAAGACTGCCGCGTTCGGCCTGCCGGTGTTGCAGCGCGTAGATTCAGATAATAACCAGCCCCAGGCACTAGTCATTGCCCCCACAAGAGAGTTGTGCCTGCAGATAGCCGGCGATATGGCCGACTTTTCCCGTTACCTTGACGGTGTCAAAATACTTCCTGTCTATGGCGGTTCGTCCATAGAGTCGCAGATACGCGCGTTGCGCAAAGGTGTGCAGGTAGTCGTGGCCACCCCCGGCCGCCTTATCGACCTTATCAAGCGTGGCGAGGTCAATCTGGACGGTGTCCACACCGTGATACTCGACGAGGCCGACGAAATGCTCAATATGGGATTTCTGGATGATATTAACGAGATTCTGTCACATGTGCCCGAGGACCGCAAGATGCTCATGTTCTCGGCCACTATGCCCAAAGAGATAGCCGGTATCGCCCGTCGTTTCATGCACGACCCGGTGGAGTTTGTGGCCGGCAACCGCAACGAGGGCACGAAAAACGTGCGCCATATATACTATATGGTTAAGGCACAGGACAAATATCTGGCCCTTAAGCGTATAGCGGATAACAACCCCGATATATACGGCATAATATTCTGTCGTACCCGTCGCGAGACACAGGAGATAGCCGACAAGCTCATAGCCGACGGATATAATGCTGACTGTCTGCACGGTGATCTCGGCCAGGCGCAGCGCGACCTAGCCATGAAGAAGTTCCGCGACCATGTCACACAGCTGCTCGTGGCTACCGATGTGGCCGCGCGAGGTCTGGATGTGGACGATCTCTCCCATGTGATAAATTATGCCCTGCCTGACGACGTGGCGGTGTACACACATCGTTCTGGCCGTACGGGCCGCGCTCACCGCACAGGTGTGTCGGTAGCTATCATCCATTCGCGCGAGCAGGGCAAACTGCGTGCCATAGAGAAGCGCATGGGTGTCACATTTGAGCACAAGCTCGTGCCCACGCCGGAACATATCATAGAAAAACAGATTTATGCGTTGGCCGACCGCATAGAGCGTGCCGAGGTCAATGAAGAGGCTATGGCCGGCTATATGCCCGGCGTGCTTAAGAAGCTCGAATGGCTTTCGGGCGTAGACCTGCTCAAAAGGGTGCTTACGCTGGAGTTTTCCCGTCTGCTGGCTTATTACAGCAATATGCCTGATATAGACCTCAATGCCTCTGGCAGCCGTAAGGAACGCGTCAAAGGCGAGAAGAAGGCCAAGGCGCAGCGCGGAGACAAGGACCGCCGCGAGGCCGAGCAGGGCTTTGAACGCCTGTATCTGAACATAGGCAAGGCCAGCGGATTCTTCCCTGGCAACCTTATGGAGATAATCAATAAGAATGTGAAAGGCTCCAAGCCCATGGTGGGACGTATCGACCTTATGCCCGACTATACCCTGTTTGATGTGCGCAAAGAGGATGCAGGACGTGTCATAGCCTCTATCAAGGGCGATGACTTTTACGGCACGCGTCTCTATGCCGAAGTGGCCGACCCGTCAAAGAACTACGCTTCGCAGCAGCCGCAGCGTAAAGGATGGCGCGGCGCCCCCGCAAAAGGTGGCTGGAAACAGGATAAGCCTAAAGCCGAAAGGGGGGGCAGGTCGTCCGGAAAAGACCGTAAGGACAGGCCGGAGAGAGAGGCCAGGCCTGCAAAGCCCGGACGTCAGGCCCGTGAGGCCGGAAAGCCGGCAGAATCCAAACGCCGCCACGGTAATTTCGATATTTTCATGAATAAGAAAAAATGACAGGCTGCATGCCGGTCAGTGGCTGCGATATTTTTTATTATCCCGAACACGGACTGATTTTGTACGTCATGTAAAAATCTTTCGGTGTGCCGGAATTGTTTAAGAGTGTGTTTGGTTAAACACACTCTGTCTCTGATATAATAAATCGCGGTTCCCTGTGGCAATACGGGGGCGCATACAGAAGTCATGCATATGAAAACATTTATAAAGTATCTGCTGGCGCTGCCGGCGATAGCCGCTGCCCCGGCGGTCGTACAGGCTGCCGAGCCTGCCGACACGCTCACGGCGCGCTATGTGTTTGAGAATCTCGAGATTCCTGCCATAGACTTGTTGTCGCGTTCTACGCGCCTGGATATGGCGGCATACCATGACGTGGGGCGCCGTTACGATGCGCGTAACGAGTTGGGCGGCATATCGACACTTGACTCGCTTACCAACAATTACGCCTCGGTGACGCTCACGCCCGTCAGTTCGTTGCAGCTTATGACCCTTCCGTATGCCAAAAGCGGTATCGCCCTGCTGTCTTACACAGTGGATGCCGGCGGCCCTGATTCCCGGCTTATGGCTGTCGACGCGCAGCTTCGTCTGCTGCCGTCCGGGAAATTCTTCAAAGCTCCCGTATTGCGTGATTTTATCGTGCTGCCCCGGAATTCCTCTGTGTCGGTACGTGATCTCGAAGACCTGTGTGACTTTTTTTCAGCCAGCTATACGCTCGATGCCGCGACCGGGTCAGTGACTGTGACACCGGCGCTGTCCGCAGTTATGTCTGAAGAGAATTACGACCGCCTGCGTCCGTACATAACCACATCTGACGGATCATTACGCACACGCCGGTATGTCTGGACTGGCAAGACGCTTAAACTTCAACCCCTTGAATAAAACTATAGAGACTAATGGATAGAAAAGTAAGAGTAAGATTTGCTCCGTCGCCCACCGGGCCTCTGCATATAGGCGGTGTGCGCACGGCTCTGTTCAACTACCTGTTTGCCCGTCAGAACGGCGGTGACATGATATTGCGTATCGAGGATACCGACTCGCAGCGCTTTGTGCCCGGGGCCGAAGACTATATAAATGAGTCGCTGGAATGGCTCGGCATAGGCATAGACGAGGGTGTGCGCCAGGGAGGCGCCTACGGCCCCTATAAACAGAGTGAGCGCAAGGATATATATAAGGGATATGTGGACCGCCTGCTGGAGGCCAGACGCGCCTATATCGCCTTTGACACTCCCGAGGAACTGGCAAAGGCACGCGAGGAGCATCCTAATTTCCAGTATGACGCCTCCACACGCGGCGCCATGCGTAATTCGCTTACGATGTCTGCTGCCGAGGTAGATGACCTTATCAAGGCAGGCACCCAGTACGTGGTCCGTTTTAAGATAGAGCCAGACCGCGATGTCGTGGTGAACGACCTGATACGCGGCAGGGTTGTGATTAATTCTTCAATACTGGATGACAAAGTGCTGTATAAAAGTGCTGACAATCTTCCTACATACCATCTGGCCAATATCGTGGATGACCATCTGATGGAGGTGAGCCACGTGATACGCGGCGAGGAATGGCTGCCTTCGGCTCCTCTGCATGTATTGCTCTACCAGGCTTTCGGATGGGAGGATACTATGCCGCAGTTCGTGCACCTGCCTTTATTGCTCAAGCCTGTGGGTAACGGCAAACTGTCCAAGCGTGACGGCGACAAGCTGGGCTTCCCGGTCTTTCCTCTGGAGTGGCACGATCCTAAGAGCGGAGACGTGTCCGCAGGATACCGCGAACAGGGCTATCTGCCCCAGGCCGTGGTAAATTTCTTGGCGTTGCTGGGTTGGAATCCGGGAGATGATACCGAAGTCATGGGCATGGATGAGCTGGTGCGTAAATTCTCGTTCGAGCACTGCAGCAAGGCCGGTGCCAAGTTTGACTATAAGAAAGGCATATGGTTCAACCACGAATACCTGATTAATATGGATTCAGACGAACTGGCATCTCTTTTTATGCCTGTTCTGGCCGAACACGGGCATGCCGGTGCCGACCTTTCTTACGTGGCGCGTGCCGTAGACATGATCAAGGGTCGTATAGATTTTGTTCGCGATCTGTGGGAGCAGGGCGATTTCTTCTTTGAAGCTCCGACCGCGTATGCCGAGAAGGATGTCAAGAAACGTTGGAAAGAGGGTACTGCCGATATAATGCGCGAACTGATAGGCGTGTTGCGCGGTATAGACGATATGTCCAGTGCTAATGCTGAGAAGATCGTGCTTGACTGGATAGCATCTAGGGAGTATCATCTTGGCAATGTGATGAATGCTTTCCGTCTGGCCGTGGTAGGCGCGTGCCGAGGTCCGCATATGTTCGACATAACCGAGTTGATGCCTAAAGATGAGGTAATAGCGCGCGTTGAGCGTGCCATTGAGGTACTGGGCTGAAAGTAGGTATTAAATGCTACAAAAAAATATCCTGGCCGTATGGCCAGGATGTTTTTTTGTATGTGTGGGTCGGGATTACCGAACCAGTACTTTGGCAGTGCCGTTGGCAGTGCGTACGAAATAAATGCCGGCTTCCATATTGACTGTGCCGTTTACGTTACGGGCCACCATGCGGCCGTCAGAAGCATAGATATCGGCATTGGCAAATGTTACGATTGAGCCTCTCAGACCCATGGCTACGGGAGCCTTGCTGTCAGCTATGGTTTTTTCCACGCCGCCCAGCTCGTCGGCTACATATACACGGGTAGCGTTCTCGACAAGGTTGGTCTTCTTATTGATCAACATCGCAGTGATAGCGGCTTTGTCCTTGTTCTTTACATGAGAGAGATCCACTGTTGTCGAGAACTGGTATGCCTCGTCTTTTTCAATCTTGGAGGGAATACTGTTTGCGATGGGATTGTATACGGAGCCGAGACGAGCCACATCGTTGTACATCAGGGGTACGGTCTGAGGCTTTGATTCAAAACCGAAATAGTTTCCTGGCTGGCCTGAGTATGCGTTATACTGTACGTATGGACCGACTTCGTCTTCGGTAATTGTGTAAGCGATACCGTATTCGGCGTTTTCTTCAGCGAGGCTGAAAGTAGTGCTGACATTCATTGTCACATTATTGCCTTCGGGTTCGAGAGACATGTCCATCTTGGCGAAAGCCGGAGCCTGCACATAATATGAATACTGCGCGGCCAGATTGTCAGGATGGGGATATACATTGTCGGCGAAGTTGCGGAATATAAACGATGCCGGTACACCGCCGCCAGCCGATAATGCGAAATTATAATAGGGGCCTACATTTCTGCCGCAGACATCCATCGGGTCCGCAGTGCTGCTGCTGGCGTGCACGCCGATGCCTATGAAACGGCCGGTGTCGGTTCTGCCCATACCGTAGTTCTCGCGCATCTGCTCCATGCCGGCATAGCCGATCGGGCAGTAAGCACACCATGTGCCTGTTAATTCCTCTACCAGCACGTTGCGCTCGAAGCCTTTGTCGAGGCAGAGCAGATAACCGTTTACTTTCTGGTCGGCCAGCATGTTGTCGGCTGATCCGTTAACCTTGCTTATGTAGAGAGTGTAAGGAATGTTGTTGCCTGTGTTTTTGCATATGAACGAGCCATAGGCCTCATCCACATTGTTGTATGAGATATTGCCCGTTTCTCCTGTGAAAGTCACTGTCTGCGGATCCTGGCCTTCGATCTCCATAGTCACGTCGACAGAGTTGACACGGTTGGCACCCATGTTATGATAGATCATGCCTAGCGTGAAGTTTTTATTGGGTGCTACAACGGTAGGAACGAGGGTGTCATCGATTGAGACTTTGTTTGTATCAAGATTGTCACCCTCTATGACTACGCGTATACACAGGTTGCTGCCTACTAAATCGGTAAGATTTTTCCACTCATATTCTTCCTGGTATGTCAGGTTGTTGCCTACTAAGGCTTTGAACTGGGAGTTGATCCATACGCCGAGATCTGTTGTTGCCTGTTGTCCGTCAACGATCAATGGAATTTCATCGCTGGCCAGGTTTGAGTATTGGATGCCGACATATATAGGTTTGTCATCGGTTATTTCTATAGGCTGGTCAAACTTGATGGTGTTCCAGATAAAGCCTGTATTACCTAATGTTCCGGTCTTGGAGGCAACAGGAGTGCCTTTAAGATCGTTGGTGAGGAATATGGTGCCCTCTTTCACCGTATTGGCATATCCTCCCTGCGGCAGCGGCTGCTTGCTGTTGGCAGGAGCCGCGAACATAACGCCGGTAATTTTATTTCCGACGAATTGTTTAAGCGTGCTTGTGGGGAGTTCGATGGCGAAGCCCAAGTCTCCTCCTTCCTGTATCTGCAGAGCGGTGTAAGGATCGCCGCAGTAACCGAATTCGATTGACAGCTGTTCGTCTGCTCTGGACGGGGCTTTCTGCGCGTTACCGGCACCTGATTCGTTGAATACTGACGGCATCAGCATAGTGGTCTGGGTCGGAATGATGTTCCGCTCCATGTTTCTCGGTGGTAGCGCTGTCGGAGTTGCGGCCATTATAGAGCCTGCCGCTATGAGCGCTGCTGGGATTAGGTAGAACTTTTTCATTAGTTGAAAATTTAGATTGGTAATTTTTACGGTTGCAAAGATAATCTAATAAAGTTGAAAAAACAACAATTGATGTCAAAAAAATTATACAGGTGTCTGTATTATGCTGGTGTATACGCATATTATAGTTGTGTTGCTGTGATTTAGGTATCGGGTTGTGTCGCTAGTTCGGGGAAAATACCTAACTTTGCATAGCTTTTTTCAAAAAACATGAATGTTTCCAGAATTATTTCCGGCTGGCTGTACACCGGCGGCATACATATATATCAAGGTATACTGAAGGTGGCCGCGGCCAGGCACCGCAAGGCCCGTCTTATGATGCGCGGCCGCCGCGGCACGATGGATGCGGTGCGGCGCGTGCGCCGCACCGGGGATAGATGGATATGGCTGCATGCCGCCTCTTTGGGCGAATTTGAGCAGGGACGGCCGCTGATGGAGCGTGTGAGGCGTGAGCATCCGGAGCTGAAGATAGCACTGTCGTTCTATTCGCCGTCAGGATACGAAGTGCGTAAGTCGTGGGACGGGGCTGATATGGTGGTCTATATGCCGGCCGATACGCCGCGTATGGCATGCCGCTTTCTTGATGCTTTGCGTCCTGAGGCGGCGGTATTTGTGAAGTATGAGTTTTGGGGTAACTTCCTGTCGGAATTGCGCCGGCGCGATATACCGGCGTATATAATATCGGCTGTCTTCAGGGAGGGTCAGCCGTTTTTCCGCCCGTGGGGCGGCTATTGGCGCGGCATGCTGTGCTGTTTTACCCGTCTGTTTGTGCAGGACGAGGACAGCCGCCGACTGCTGTCCGGTATAGGTCTGGATAATGTGACGGTGGCAGGTGACACACGTTTTGACCGTGTGACCGATATAATGCGTGGTACGTCGGATATAGATGCCCTGGAGCGTTTCACTTGCGGACGCACGCGTCTGACGCTTATCTACGGTTCTTCGTGGGAGGCTGACGAAGATGTGTATTTCCCGTGGCTCAGGCAGTACGCGGCGGAATATAAGGCGAAAATCATTATAGCGCCCCACGAGTTCGGGGGGATGCGTCTGGAACGCATGCGTGCCGGGCTGGAACCGGCCCTTAAGACCGTCTTTATGTCGGAAGCCGCTGCCGATCCGTCTGTGCTCGACAGTGCGGACTGTCTAATAATGGACTGTTTCGGCATGCTGTCATCGGCATACCGGTATGCGTGCATCGCTTATGTTGGTGGCGGATTCGGTGCGGGCATACATAATATAAACGAGGCTGCCGTATACGGCATACCGGTGGTTTACGGGCCGAGGCACGATAAATTTATCGAGGCTTCGGAACTGGCCGCAGCCGGGGGAGGTTTCCCTATAGGCAGCAGAGCGGATTATGCCGGGGTAATGTCGGCCCTGTCAGACAGGGGTGCGCGTGCGGAGGCGGGGCGCCGGGCCGGAGAATATATAGCCTCCAAACTCGGTGCCACCGATAAGGTATATAGAGCTATTTTCTCAGAAGGAGAATTGGAAAAGGGCGTCCACGCGGTTGGCATGCCCGTGCTCTCCGTTGAAATTGTGGCGGGAGCCTATTAGATATTCCACACCCACCTGTAGGCGCGGCGTGGGTTCGTAGAAGAGGTTTACAGCGCCGTATAGTCCGTATTTATAATCAGAACCGTCTACTTCGTAACGTGGAAAATAACGTGCTTCGCCCAAAGCCACGCAGGAGTACAGGTTGGGAGCGAAATTGTATTTCATACCCAGGTTGAGGCCCATGGCATACGGAGCGTAAAGGCGTCCGGGTGTGGCGTCGGCCACCAGGTCGAAGTTGCCTACCGCCAGGTCGTTCATAGCGCTTTGGTAGCCTTGTCCCGTATTTGCCTCGGCATATATCGTTAGCCTGTTTGCCGGATACCATACGCCGCTCAGTTGTACGCCCCAGCCCACACGGCTGCGGTTTTGTCCGGCTACAAGGTCGCGATAGGGGAGCACGCGCAGCATGCCCGACAGGCGTACGTGGCTGTCATCACTTATATTGTACTGACCCCATGCCACGATGTCGGGAAACCAGTCGGCTATTTTTTTTGTCTTGATGCCGTCGGCGTCACATTGTGATGACGGCATTTCGACTGATGCCGCCATGCTCCACGGAGATTTCTTAAATCGGTGCGACCATCTCACCAGCATCGAGGTTGTGCCTGTCTTGCCGTTCTGTCCGGCGCCGTCGATGGTGGGAGTTTCCGCCGCCGGATCCTGGAACGAACTGGAGGCATAGCCTATGGTCCAGTCGCGTATCTCGACATAGGCTTTCTTTAGTTTGAATCCGTGGCCGTCATTCTGGAAGTTGCCCTGGATGTATCCGACAACGTCTCCCAGCACACGGTTACGCCCTATCACGCGTATGTATATGGATGTGCCGTCGGGTGTACCGCCCAGTTTGCGGCGTTGTGACGGGTCGGCCGGCACCGGTATCATGTGCGGCACGAAACCGTTGGTGGGCATGGCGCCGTCAAAGTCGTACCAGCCTCGCATCCTGACGCATCCGCCCACGCCCATGGCCAGTTTGGCATCTTTGCTCATGAGCAGGAAGTATGGCGCCAGCGGGTCCTGGAAGTGGCGGTACTGGTCGTAATAGAATCTTTCGAGCAGGGAATCGGCGGAGTCGGACGGGGCCATATCGGAATTGCCGAAATATATTATCTTCTGCGAATCGCTGAGTTGGGAGTGCCGGATTTCTTCGGCATTTGAATTTTTGAGCGAAAGCTGTTTTTCCGGCAGCGAATCGGCCGGTACCGTCAGGGCTGTCGCGGCCGGCGAGGCAGCCGCCAGCATGACTAAGGCGTAGACAATGTGTTTCATAGCAGACAATCTTAAAAAGTAAAGAGCACGGGGAGGAAGTATGTTCCCCGTACTCTGAATAACAGGTTTCGCCGTATAATGTTCACACCGCCACTTACGCGTCGGGAGAAAGGGTGGTGGGGCAGGCCATCAGGTGGTAGTTGTTGTTGTTGAATTGGAATGTGCCCATGTCGGTGGTTTTCACCTTGCGTGTGTGGGCAGCGTATGAGCGTGGGTTTATGTGGTTGATGAATGTGACCATGACCGGATAACGCTCTCTCATCGATTCGAGCGAGGCATAGAACATTTTTTCAAACAGTCCGTTGCCTCTGAGCGATTTGTCGAGACACACAGGGCCGTACTGATAGGTGTTTTTAGCGTCAAACATGACACCGTCCAGAGTGTATTCGTGCAGATGCTCTATCATGTAGGCAAACAAGGGCCATTCGCCCCAGTAGTCCCATGATGCGGCCATGGCGAAGCCGGCCACCCGGCCCTGGCCGGTTACGGCCACGATAAGTCCGCGTTCTTTCACGATGAGGTTCTCGAGCTGTTCGTCGGTAAGATTAGTTGTGACGAAGCCGTCTTTCTTATCCTCCGGAGCTATCGTGTTCACATGATAGGCGGCCAGAAGCTCCTTTACTCCGTCAAAGTCTTGCATACGTGCAAGTCTAACTTCGATATTATCCATATAAGTTTTTAGTTTTAAGGTATAGTCTGTATTTTGCAGGATGTGGCGCGGTGTCTTGTCACAGGCTGTTGCCGCCTGTTATCGGGCGGTGGCGCGAGGCGCGTATGGCCGCGGCGCGGCGTGCTAGTTCGGCGCGGCCGCCGGTTGTGAAATAGGTGGCCGTAAAGTGCTGCCAGACATAATCTGCTGCCACGTCTGAGGGGTGCAGCATGTCGGCAGCATAGAAACGGTAGTCGCGCAGGTCGTCTACAAGCAGTTCGTAAGCCGGAAAATATTCGGTTCCGGGGCATAGACAGGTTAGCATGTCGGTTGCCAGATGCAAGGTGGCTTTTGACAGGGTGTTGCCGTGCGCTCCATCTTTGAAATGGCGTATCGGGCTAATCGTGAATACGATGCGCAATTCCGGACTATGCCGTTTCAATCGAGCGATGAGCGGTCGCCAGAGATCGGTGATTTCATATACCGACAGCCGCCGGCGCTGGAACTCACGTGCAGGCACTTTGTGGCAGTTGCCCACTATGCCGGAATACTGTGACGATGCTGAAGCGATGTGGGTGAAGACCCATGCCGTGCCGAATGTGATTATGAGCATGTCGGCACACATGATTTCTTTGTGCAGAGTGGCGAATGCGGAGTGCCACAGGGTGCGTGCCGTGTCGGCATCGGCGTGCGCGAATTTGGTAGACAACAGCCAGTTGCGGTATAACGCGTCATGCCGGAACTCCAGATCTCCGGACCATTCGCCATCCAGGGCTGTCGTGACGGCCTCTGCTATCGAGGCAGGGTTGTAGAGCACGCCGCACACATTGGCGCTGACCGGAACTCCGCTGTCGGCCAGCCGGGTTCCTATGTTGTCGGTGAAGCATGAGCCGAGCATGACCACTCTGCTGTCCGGCGACAAAGGTATCGGCGAGGGAGAGGGCGTTATTTCGGTACGGAAGCGCATATCAGCCATGGTCAGTATATTTCGTAGTCGGTGGCCGTCACTAGGAATTCGGTGCGGCGGTTTATCTGGTCGGCGGCCTCCTGGTCCTCCTCGCCCAGTGTCTCTATGAATTCCGGTGTAAGCACCGTGCCCTCTTCAAACTGGGGGAATTCCTTATTGACACGTTTAGTGACGGTTTTGGGTCGCTTCTTCCCGTATCCTTCGAAATGCAGCCTGTCGGCCTTTATGCCGGCCGCTATAAGATAGTCGACTACGCTTTTGGCACGCCTCAGCGACAGATCGTCGTTATAGGCATCGGTGCCTTTTCTGTCGGTGTGGCTGCCCATTTCGATAGTTATGTTGGGATTGTCGCGCAGCATTCCTGCCAGCTCGTCGAGAGCCGCTTTGCTTTCAGGACGCAGAGATGCCTTGTCAAAATCATAGAATATGTTTTCCACCACGTTGGGTTTTGAGATGGATGACAATACGAAATCAACGGCATAGTCGGCGTCCTCTTCGGCCGAATCGCTTTCAAACTCCTGTTTGACATTCAGGTAGCCTTTTGCACCGGCCTGCATGACATATTTCACTCCCCGTGACAGGCGGAAAGAGAATGATCCGTCGTCGCGCGCCACCTCTTTCTGGTTGGATCCGTCGTCGCCTACTATGCGTATCACGGCTCCCGGCACGGGTTCGTCGTCCTTGTCCACCACCCAGCCCGATATGGTTATGTTCAGTTCGGGCAGCGTGAAAGAATATATGTGGTCGTAGCCGCGGGCGTCTCCTCGTCCCGAACTGAAAAATCCGCTTTCGCCTTCGCCGAATGTTATGCCGAAGTCATCCGCCTGCGAATTGACGGGACGCCCCATGTTTTCCACGCTCCAGCGGTTGCCTGTAGCATCAAGATGAGCTTTGAAAATGTCGAGGCCGCCAAATCCCGGATGTCCGTCAGAACTGAAATATAGCAGTGAATCGGTACGGGAATAGGGGAATACCTCGTCCCCTTCGGTGTTGATCTGTGGTCCTAGGTTCTCCAGCGAGCCTATCTTGTCCAGCAGGTTGACGCGCCATATGTCCTTGCCGCCATATCCGCCGGGCATGTCGGAAGAGAAATAAAGGTATTTGCCGTCGGCCGATACGGCAGGGTGTCCCACGGCCGATATCGTGTCGTTGATTATCTCGTATTTGACCGGTGCGCTCCATGAGGCATCGCTGCGCCTCGATGTATAGATTTCTACCGATGTCGCTGCGGCCGGATCCTGGCGCGCCTTGGTCAGATACATGGTCTGGCCGTCAGGCGAGAAGCTGACGATACCTTCGTCGAAATCCGAATTCAGCTCTCCCTCTGCCGGTTCGGGGCGCTGCCAGTTGCCTTTCTCGTCTTTCTTGGAATAGAATATGTCGCTCTGCTTCATACCGGTTATGTCGCTTTTTGCCGTGCCGGAGGCTTTTTCGTTAGACGAAGTGAAGTATAGCTGGTCCAGGCTTTTGTCGAGATACATGGGTGCGAAGTCGGAACGTCTCGAATTGAAGATCTTGGCCTCGCGCACTATGTAGCGAGTCGTGCGGCCGTCGCGCACGTCCATGGCCTGGCGGCAGCCGCGTATTCCCTCTCTGGCCAGTGCGTCCGACGGTTTCCACATCAGATACTGCGTGTATGCCTCTATGGCCGGCTGGTATTTTCCGTCGGCCTGCAGCGATCGTCCAAGCCAGTAGTAAGCCGCCGAGTCGGGATATTCGTAGCGTATGGCGTTCTGGTATGCCGCGGCGGCGCGTGCCGCCATACTGAGTTTGCGGTAGCATCCGGCCATTTCATATGCCACCTCGCCGCGCAGCGGCCTGTCCTCCTTTCGCGTGAGTTTGTTGTAAACCTTGCGGTATGTCTGGCTGGCGGCATAATATTCGCCACGGGCCAGTTGTTCGCGCGCCGTCTTGAGCTTAGGTGTTTTGCAGGCGGTGGTCGCCATGAGCAGCGCCATGAGGGCCATGATGATTATATGGGGTCTGATTAGTCGCATGTTATGATATGTGGTGCCAAGGCTTTTATGGCCGAAAACACCTTGGAATATAACGCCTCGCGCGGCCGGTTTATTGTCCCTGGAAACACTTCTTGTAAAAATAACCGGCTGAAAATTTTGTAATACGGCTTTTTGTGTGTAAATTCGCGAATAACTATTACAAAAATCAAAAATACCAATTATCTACGCTTATGAAAAAACTATTACTCGGCATGGCGCTGGCCGCTGCGGCGCTGCCTGCCGCGGCCGCAGAGCAGGCACCTGAATTTTTCAGAGTATACCGTCCTTATAGCGATGTAGTGTTTTATGACGGTTATAACGACAACATTTTTGACAAAGATTTGGACGACGGGATATTGCGCCACCGCAATTCGCTGTATGCCAAGCGGCTTACGGACAAGGCGCTAGACTGGTTCGGCCTTGAGACACGTCTTGACGTAAATATCCGTGCCCTGTGCGATAACTATGACCGCATAGGCAATGTCTCGGTGGCGCTGGTGCCCAAGGGTGCCGAGACTTACGACCACGAGCAGGTGACGCGTATAGAGCTGGCACGTTTCATCACCCCCTTTATGAATAAAAACACGCTGCCCGACGTGGTGCCTTACACATATGACGCATCTCTGATGAGCATGATTTTCCATGACATGGATCTGCGTGAGAAATATGATTTGTGGCTGGAATTCGAGCTATTCGGCATACCTTATGCTGCCAACAAGCAGGTGAAGGGCTGTGCTGACCGTAACGATGTATTCGCCGGCACGCTTACGTTTACATGTACCGATGACCCGGCTCCGGCATCACGCGACCACATTCTCGTGCCTATTGTCATGAAAAAACCGGAATACAAGGGGAATAATTTCAATAATTATTCAGAGCAGGGCACCGATACTATAGGCACAGCTACGAAGACATATAAATTTACACTGCCGGAACGTGTCACAGACGGGCGCATTACCCTCATCATGAGTAACCATGGAGCTAACGCCGGCGGCGAAGAGTATGTGCCGCGCCTGCACCTGCTTTATTTTGACAAGGAGCTGGCCATGACGTGGAAAAACGGCAAGGACTGCGAGCCGTACCGTGTATATAACACTCAGCCTAACGGCATATATGGCACATATATACGTCCGGAACTCTCATGGATCAACCAGTCTAACTGGTGTCCCGGTGACGCCATCCCCATCCGTTATATTGATTTGGGCGAGCTGGAGGCCGGCGAACATGAGATCATGATACGTGTGCCTGAGGCTGTTTTTGCCGACAAGCAGGGCGACTTCCCCGTATCAATGTATTTCCAGGGACTGCGTGCCGGCAAGCTTCCTGTCGGTATAGAAGAGGTTTCTGCCAGTCCTGAGGCGCCGCGCGTGGTTCGCAACGGTAACGTGCTGAGACTTGAAAACGGCGAGGTTCGCGAAGTGAGCATCTATAGCTATGACGGCAGGTTCCTTTACGGACGTCACACCGAGAGCCCGGAGGTAAGCATCGTAGGTTTCGAACCTGGTGTCTATCTTGTCAATTTCACAATAGCCGACGGCTCAATAGTAAGTTATAAAGCTATTAAAAACTGATTTGTCCCATTAAGAAAACATCGGTTTTTATAGAAACTGATATGCATAATATTGCCGGAAGTGACCATGTGTCATTTCCGGCTTTTCTTGCCAATAGCAGACCGTTTTTATTGATTTAAGAGAACATGGGCCGCTAGAAGGTCACGGTCTGCGCCCTGTCTTTAATGCCGGTAGCGATTCTATGTCCCATGGATCGGCATGCATGGACTCCAGTATGGATGCGGCTTGCACGGGATCTTCGCTGTATATTTCTACAGCGTGTGCCAGTTTCTGGTTTGTGATAAGGCATTCGTCGGTCTGCACGGCTGTCCAGCCACACACGGCTGTGTTTATGGTTATTGCGGCAATATAGCTCCAGGCGCTGTGGCGGCATATATGCCTGCGGCGCATGAGGAAGATGGCAAGCAGGGCGAATCCTTGCGCGAACCATCCGGCACGCCCCTCTATTCCGCCCACTGCTACAAACAGTGATGAGACCACGGCTGCCGTGAGATATATCACCCATGGCGAGCGGCGCAGCCTGAGTATGCGTCTGGCCGGTGTGAATATGACAGCGATGCATAGGATGACTACGGCAGGTACAGTGTAGAACAACAACATCCATAGTGGGGCGTCGGGTTCGTTGCCGCTGCCCAGACGGCTGTAGGGAGCTGGCGAGCAGAGTGTGAAGATGCCTCCGGCTATAATGGCTGTTGTCCACCAGCGTTCTGCTGTGTGCATCTTGTGCCAGCTACCGGTAGTGGCAAGCCATACGCCCAGGCCGCAGGCCAGAGGTACGCCTAGAGCTTCGTGGGTGGCTGCGGCACAGAATACTGCCGGAAGCAACAGCATCCACAGTCGGCTGCGCATGCGCGTGCATAGCAGCGGCACTAGCATGGCTGTCGAGAGCGCCCATCCCCATGCATAATTATAGAAGCACACGAAGTGTGTCATGTCGTACCACGGCAGCATCCATGCAATGCAGGCTGTCATTACGGCGCGCGGCAGTATGTCGCGACGCTGTAGTCCGGCCAGGCGGAACATGCTCCAGGCGGTCAGCACCACGAGGACGCCGGCTATCATGGCTGTGAGCCATCGTGGCAGCATGGCCAGCCAGACGGTGTTCAGCAGGTCGCCTGTACGGGCGTTGCAGCCTGTGAATACGGCGGCCATTTGTCCGGGCAGGCCGCAGGGGGTGCCTCCCCGGGCCTCGTAGTCACAGACAAACAGCAGGTCGTCGCCCAGCAGCGGCCTTGTGAGCCACCAGGCCGCGCATGAGCCTGCACCTAATGCCACGGGTGTCCATACGGAGTCGTACGCGTACTGTTCCAGTTTGCGCTTTAAGTCTGTCTTTCTCATGGCCTAAACATTTTTTAGGTTGTTGTTGTATTATAGATAGCAAGGGATATGCCGGTCTTGGCTGTCCGCTTGTGGGATTGATAAATGATTGTCCACCTGATACGTTCAAACTATGAAAATACGTCGCCTCTGTCTATGGCTTGTCATCTGTATGATGGCTGTGCCCTCAATGCTGTCGCTGACTTCGTGCGGTTCCACACGTGCCTACTGGGGTGTGGACAGCGAGTATGAATATGCTGACGGCTATTTTCGTGCTCCGCCCCACGGTCATAAGCATCATCACAAGAAGCACAAGAAACACAAAAAGCATTATAAAAAGCACCATAAGCATTACAAGAAACATCATAAGCACGACTGACGGCGGTCAGCGGCTGTGCCGCAGGTCTATGACACGCTGGTTGCGCGAGCCGCGCCACTGCAGGCCCGGTTCGCGCTCGGCTTCGATATACGGCCCGTCTACCAGAACGTCGATGTATCGCAGTACGTCGGGCCAGTTGGTACTTATGTGTTCGAGAGTGAATCCTGACCAAAGCCAGATATTTTTCCCGGTGCGCTCTTTTATCATGCGGCAGAGCCGGGTCACGGCTTCATGCTGCATCATGGGTTCGCCGCCGAGAATTGATATGCCGAAATCGTCATCGCATAACTGCGCGTAGACTTCTTCCAATGTGAGTCTGCGGCCGCTGCTTAGCTCCCAGAAAGCTTCGTTGTGACATCCCGGGCACCGCAGGCTGCATCCGGACACATAGAGCGAGTTGCGTAGTCCCACGCCGTCTACAGCTGTGGATTTTACCACCTTTGCCACATATAATGTGTCATCAGTCATGAGTTACACGGTCTTTTAGTTCTGCTAGTTTGCCGGAGTTCCAACGGTCGGTGGTGCCGACAAGGTAGCCCGTGATGCGCTGCAGGCGGTCTATCTCGCTGCTGCCGCATTCCGGACATATTTTAAGATCTGGCGCCGCGTCTTCGTATCCGCAGTTGAGACATCGGTTGCGGTTGTGGTTTACGCTGGCGTATCCAATGTCATATTTGTCTATGAGTTTTACGATATCCTTTATGGCCTCTACGTTGTGGGTGGCGTCGCCGTCCAGTTCGACATAGAAGATGTGACCTCCGCGTGTCATCTCGTGATAGGGCGCCTCGATACGGGCCTTGTGGTCGGCGCTGCATCTGTAGGATACCGGCACATGGTTTGAATTGGTATAATAATCCTTGTCGGTCACGCCGCGCACCAGACCGTATTTCGCCCGGTCTTTTTTTGTGAATCGGCCTGCCAGCCCTTCAGCCGGTGTGGCCAGCACCGAGTAGTTAAGATCGTATTTTTCAGACAGTTCTCCAACTTGCTCGCGCATAAACGAGATAATCTGGAGTCCCAGTCTCTGGGCGTTGTCAGACTCGCCGTGGTGCCGGCCTGTGAGAGCTACGAGGCATTCGGCCAGTCCGATGAATCCCACGCCCAGAGTGCCGTGTTTCAGCACTGGTCCCACTTCGTCATCAGGGCCGAGTTGCTCTGAGCCGGTCCACATGCCTCCCATGAGCAGAGGGAACTGTTTGGCGCGTGCGGTGCCTTGGAATTTATATCGGTCGTACAATTGCTGGCCGGTTACAGCTATGGCTTCTGACAGCGAGGCCATGAAACGGGATATACGCACAGCCTCGTCAGGTTCGTCCATAACTTCAAGTGCCAGCCCGGGCAGGTTTATGGTCGTAAAGCTGAGGTTGCCACGTGCGATAGAGGTTTTGGGCTGGTGGCGGTTTTCATAGACGCGCGTACGGCATCCCATGGTTGCCACTTCGTGCTCATAACGCCGAGGGTCGTCGGCACGCCATGCGTCATCGCGGTTGAAAGGTGCGTCAAGATTCAGGAAGTTAGGAAAAAAGCGTTTTGCCGTTACCTCGCAGGCCAGTTCGAACAGGTCGTAGTTTGGATCTCCAGGTTTTTTGTTTACCCCGTGTTTGATCTTCATGATCTGTATGGGGAATATGGCTGTTGACCCGTTGCCGACACCTCGGTAAGTGGAACGCAAAGTCTCGCGCATTATGCAGCGTCCTTCGGCAGAAGTGTCGGTACCGTAGTTGATAGAGCTGAATACCACCTGGTTGCCTCCGCGCGAATGGATGGTGTTCAGATTGTGGATGAACGCCTCCATGCTTTGGTGCACGCGCTTGACGGTTTCGTTAACGGCATGTTGCAGATACCGCTGTGTGCCCTCCATTCCGTCAAGCGGCCTGTGGAGATAGTCGGCAACAGGAGTGTCGTAGTGTGCCGACAGATCTGTGCCTACGGCCTCTTCCAGCTTTTTGAGTTCCTCTATGTATGTGGCACGCACGTACGGGGCGAGATAGAAATCGAAAGCCGGTATGGCCTGTCCGCCGTGCATAACGTTTTGTACCGATTCCAGCGAAATGCATCCCATTATACCGGCTGTCTCTATGCGTTTGGCAGGTCGTGATTCGCCGTGGCCGGCCTGCAGGCCGTGTTGCAGCACAAGGTCTACGGGGTGTTGCAGGCATGTCAGGCTTCTAGTGGGCAGATAGTCCAGGTCATGTATATGTATTTTGTTGGCAAATACATAGGCCCGGGCTTCGTCGGACAGCAGGTAGTCGTATACATGCTCCTTGCTGCGCTCGCTGGCTATCTTCATCATCATGCCGGCCGGAGTGTCGGCATTCATGTTGGCGTTTTCGCGCGTGATATCGTTCTTTTTTGCCGCTATTATGTCGGATATGATCTGGTCGCTTGCACTGTTGCGTGCCTTGGTGCGCTTGTCGCGGTACAGAATGTAGGCTTTGGCCACTCCGGGCTGGCCGTAAGCCATGAGTTCGCTCTCTACGATGTCCTGTATCTCTTCGACCGTGATCATGTCGCGGCACCGCGCCACCACCTTTTCGGTGACGGCACAAGGCAGGCCGGGGTCGTCTACTGCCGCGCTGCGGCAAGCCGCGCCTATGGCCTGGCGGATGCGCTCAGTGTTAAATCCGACACTGCGCCCGTCTCTCTTTCTTACTATCATAAAAGATTGTATTATAAGTGAATATGACTTGTGCAAGTTGTGTCGGTGCCGCGACTTTCTTGCAGTTTGCAAATTTACAAATAAAAAGTGGAACAGTGTTTGCGGCTATATGAAAAAACGATCGGTCTGCGGCGTGGTTTTGAAAAAATATCCGGGTCTGTAAAACAATATTCCCTATGCTGTGTTTATAAATCATAAATAATCTTAAAACCTATTTCTATGAACACTTCACTGTCACGCATTATGCGTTCCGCGGCCCTGGTATTTCTGCTGGGCTGCGTGCCTGCGCTGTACGCTCAGGAAAAACCACGTAAAGACCATTCTACGCGCCCCGATGTATATTATCTGAATGAAGGTGATGTGGCCAACAGCCTCTACCTGCTCCCTCCTCCTCCTGAGGGTGGTTCGATTCTGTTTCTGTATGACAAGGAACGTTATGACTGGGGCAAACTGCAGCGAAATACTCCGCGCGGAGACCAGGCGGCCGCTGATGCCAATGTAGAGGCTAACGGCGTGCCCGAGGCTTTTTCGGATGCTTTCGGTATAGCTATCAACGAAACTAACACCCCCGAGGTACTCAAGCTTGTGATAGGCATGCGCGAAGACGCCGGTGATCTGGCTACACGCGAGGCCAAGAACTATTATATGCGCACGCGTCCGTTTGCCTTTTTTGGCGAGGAGACCTGTAATCCGGCACAGCAGGCCGAGCTGTCTACCAACGGGTCATATCCGTCGGGTCATACATCTATCGGGTGGGCCACGGCTTTGGTCCTGGCCGAGATTAATCCGGAGCGCCAGAATGAAATACTTAAACGCGGTTATGACATGGGAGAGAGCCGTGTGATATGCGGCTATCATTTCCAGAGTGATGTCGACGCGGCACGTCTGGTGGCCTCTGCCGTAGTAGCGCGCCTGCATGCCGACCCGGGGTTCCAGACCCAGTTGAAAAAGGCCAAGGAGGAGATGGAACGTCTGCAGAAACAGGGCAAGGTGCGTAAGAGCGAGCTGAAATTCTGACACGGTCCCGTATGTAAATTTACACAATCCCGTTAACACTATTATACACTATATCTAATACAACTACTTATTATTATGAAGAAAGTACTTGCTATGGCTCTGCTGTGTGCCGCCGGGCTTCCGGTGTGTGCCGCCGGGCAGGCCGACACGACAGCCCCTAAATTTTCGATCTCTCCCACGGGGCGTATCCTGATGGATGCTGCCGCCTATACTTCTAACGAAAAGAAAGATTTCCCTGCCGGCTTTGCGGTGCCCGACGTGCGTGTCGGAGTGAAAGCTTCCTATGGCAAGTGGAAGGCATGCGTGGACATAGGCTATGCCTTTGGCAAGATCGGCCTTAAGGATATTTATGTGCAGCATACTTTTGACCAGTCCAATCTGTTGCGTTTCGGATATTTCGTGCACCAGTTCGGCTTGCAGAGTGCCACAAGTTCTTCTATGAAAATTTCGATGGAGGAACCCACCAGCAACGAGGCTTTCAACTATCCGCGACTGCTGGGTGCGATGTATGTGTTCGACAAGGGAGACTATTTTGCCACGGCTTCTATCCATGCCGAAAGCAAGGCCATGCAGCTGCATTCCAACGAGCTCGGCAAAACCGGTTATGGCGGTATGACACGTCTGGCATGGCGTCCTGTGCGTGAAGACGGTAATATAGTCCAGGTTGGCTTCTCGTTCGCAGCCGGATCGGCTCAATATACCAATTCGGCCGATGACGGCCACCGCGCATACAGTATTGCGGCAAATTTCCCGACACGTGTTGCCAATGTGAACGCCGTGGGCGCCACTGTGGAAAACATCTCGTCGATGGTGAAATTTACTCCGGAACTGCTGCTGGCCCGCGGTCCGCTGGCGCTTGAATCGCAGTACTATTATTTCCGTCTCAACCGCAGGCAGGACCTGCAGGCGTATACTGCCTATGGTGCCTATGCCATGCTGCGCTGTCTGGCCATAGGAGGAGACTACCAGTATTCGCATGCTGATGCCGGTATTGCTACCCCGGCGCCCAAAAGTCTCGAATTTGTATTGGGCTATAACTATACCAACACCTCTTGTGCCAAGGCCGGTATACTGGGGGGCAGGGTGAACGATGTCAATCTTACAGCCAACTGGTATATCAATAAGTACATGATCTGGCGTTTGCGCATGGGCTATACCCACCGTTTTGACAAGGCCGGTGTGCCTGATGTGAATCTCGGTGCTATACAGACAAGGTTCCAGGTTATATTCTGAGGAATCCAACGTTATAAATTTAATGGAGGGGGAGAGAAGTGCTTAGATGCTTCTCTCCCCCTCCATTTGCATAGATACTGCATGATTACATGTATATCTGTATGGCACGACTGGTTTCAGAGTGTAAATATTGTTTTTATTGCCTCATTGAAATTATTTTAATATTTTTACGCGTAAAAGTTTGTTAATTTTGAAAATTATAGTTAACTTTGGGCGCAAACCAATAAATGATGTTTTTATTGAAAGATTTTTAAGGCTTGGATGTATGTAGACATCTGGTGGCTGTGTCTCGGTTTATATGGAAAACACCGCGGCATAGCGATAATATATAATGTTTTCCTTACACAAACCAATCTTCTGTTATGATGAGAAATTTTTACACTTTTGCAGCGGCGGCCATGGTATTTATTCCTGTTATGGCGCGGAATACTGTTTCTGAACCGGCCGCGAGGCATTTTTCGCTTGAGAACATGTCGCGTTTTTCTAATACAGAATTAATTCATGGCGGTCTTGCCGCTTCGCGTCCGGTCGCTATTGCCGAGGCTGCCCCTCCTGCAAACGAGATAATTACAGAGGCTCCGGAAGGTGAAAAGAAAATCTATGCGCGCAGCAATATGGGCTATTCCATGCAGTACGGGCAGATGAGGCTGACCGCTGTGCAGGGCGCCATGCAGGAAGTCGTGGAGTGCGAAGACGGCACGGTGTATATCTATAGCCCTGTGTCCATGCTGGCTACTTCCACATATATCAAAGGAGAGCGCGTAGGCGATGAAATTATTGTGAAACTGCCCCAAACATTCTATAAAGAGGAATATGAGGGCGAAACACACTATTTCAATATCGACCGTCTGGATTATGACGAATATGATGAGTTTTATTATCTGATGAACTGGGATGAAAGCCGCAACATCAGGTTCAAGATCGAGGATGGCAGATGGGTGATGCAGGAATCTGATGACGGCGTTATGATAATGGGTATTACCGATACCAACGGGGCCTGGTACGGTTTTGGCGATTATGAATGTGTGTTTACCCCGTTTAATGGCACTGCCGTGACTTTGCCCGAGGGTGTGGAACCTGTCGAATGGGTCATGACTTACGGTGGTGACGGCCATAAAGTAAATGTGGCCATGGATGGCGATGATGTGTATGTGCAGGGTGTCAGCAGGGATATGCCCCAGGCCTGTATCAAGGGATCTTTGGAAGCGGATGGCAAGCTCCGTTTCCCCTCGGATCAGTTCCTGGGCAACGGCGAGGCCGGATTTATGTATTTTATGGCCGCTACGGGCGAGAATATTTATAATGAGGCTGCGCAGCAGTACCAGCTGGATCTGACCAAGGCCGATGCGTTGGATTTTGTGTTCGACCGTGAGAATTCTGTCATGAAATCTGAAGACTATGCCGTGATAAATGTGGGTAGTGAAGATATCAACTATCTGCAATATCTGGAAGCCCCGATGCTGTATCTCCATGCCGGTGAAGTTTCGTTGATGCCGGCGGCACCGTCTCTGACAGATTACATGCCCTATACTGAGATGATGGGATATGGCGGTTTTAGGTTTGAAATACCAAAATTGAATGAAGATGGTAAACTCCTCGATAGCGGCAATATGTATTACCGCGTATATTTCGATACGGAATTACTGGAACTGACGCCAGACGAGTACGGTATGCTTAAGGAACCGATGACTGATATTCCTTATGATTTCACGGATGATTACGATATAGAGGTAGACGGGACAAGACATGAATTTTTCTTCTATCGCAATAATCTCAAACGTGTCGGCATACAGAGCGTCTATAAGAATGATAAGGACGGCAAGGAATATGCCACAGAGGTGGTAACGTATAATCTTGACGGTTCTGATTCACTTGAAATGACAGATGTGGATAAAGATGCCGTAGAGGTGGTCTACACTGATTTGTCCGGCCGCACAACTGTCAATCCGGAACGCGGCATTTATATCAAGACAGTGAGATATTCGGACGGAAGCGTCAAGAACTTTAAGGTTGCGGTGAAGTAAAACATCAGGCAATTCAGAAATGCCGGGCCCTGGAGAGTCATTTTTCTCCGGGGCCCGTGTTATTCGGGCGGTATAGGGTTGGATTTGTGGCGCTTGCGCGGATAATTAAATTTATTTTAACATAAGTGTGCCCTATTGCGGCACATGCGGAGGTGTATTTTTGCAGAAGTAACCAAAATATATGCCGTTATGTATTATACACCGAACTTGTTCACATATAATCAGCCGGGAACTGCCTCGCGCAAGCCATACCGGGGGACACCGTCACGCCATGAGATTTTTTATACCGACCGTGTTTACGCGCGGCTTACCATGGCCGGACGCACTGTGGCGGAATTCACACGTGACCGCGTAACTAACTTTTCGGCATTGCTGGCCATGCTGAGGGCGCTTGTTCCCGGCTGTCGCGGCCTGGCACGCCTTACAGTACGCAATATGACACGCGGATGGAGCCTGGAGCGGCCTCTGATGCTGTATCCGGATGAAGGAGCGGCCTCGTCGCGCTCTTCCGATGCATCGCGCTATTTGTCGCACTGATGCTGTTTACCGCCATGGCTTGCCAGCCGGGCCGGAACCGTTATGGGTCAGGGCAAGTACGAGCATTGTGATGCGCACGCCAGGGTGGGCGGTTTCGAGTGCTGCGGCCGCGTTTACCAGCGTTGATCCAGTGGTGCAGACATCATCGACAAGGACTACTCCCGGTATGCCCGATGCGGAATCTACGGGGAGCCTGACGTTCTTTATAGCGGTGTATTTGTTTTTAGCATTCTCTATGCGCTGCCTGCCGTGCAGCCGTGTCTGTGATTTATGGTGTCTGCCGCGCAAAGCGTTTACCACGGGTATGCCTGTGACCGAGCTTATGCCGCGCGCTATCTCCTCGCTTTGGTTGTATCCACGCCGCATTCGCCTGAAATGGTGGATTGGTACGGGGACCAGGCACGAAGCCCCTGTGAAAATACCTCCGGCTATCATCTCGATAGCCATGCGCCGTCCCAGGAAACGTGCCAGACGCGAATATCCGTGGTATTTTATATCATGCACCAATATTCCGGAAGCTCCGTCGGGACGGTATGTGAGCCATGCCGCGGCCTGTCTCATGGCTAGCACCGAGCCTATCTGGTTTTCCATGCGTGACGGCTGTCCCTGTCTCTGGCTTTCGCGGCGCAGCGAAGCCAGGCAGGCCGGGCATACAAATATACCGGCGTCAGGCAGCACGCGGCCGCACACATGGCACCGTGGCGGCGCTATGAGCGAAAGCAGGTCGGAGACAACGGGGATTTTCATTCTTCTAAGAATGGGAGGAGCGCCACTCGCTGATGGCTGACGATATAAGGCCCGGCTCAAAGCCACGGGCATATAGGCGGCGCATTATATGTGCCCGGCCGTCGGACGAGGCAGGATCATACGTGCGTGACGCAGTCTCGACAAGGGAGGCCAGTATGTCGGCATACTCGGTTTCGTCGATAGTTGCCAGAGCTTTCTTTACAGCATGGGACGGAATATGTTTCGCGCCGAGCATAAGGCGCAGTTTTATGCGGCCCCAGCGTGAATGCCTCAGCTTGTCGCGCACATAGGCGCCGGCATACCGGTCTGTGTCGAGAAAGCGGTTTTCATACAGGTATTCTATCACTGCGTCGGCATCAGCCTGGCTCACTCCTCGCGACTGCATCTTGCGGCGCAGGTCATATTCGCATTGTTCCGAGCGCGCGCATAGCGCCGCCATGGCCGATAATGCTTTTTCTCTTGACAGCCTGGCCTGCGGTGTTCCGGAATCACTCATCTGTATCTGGATTTATGGCTGACACGAAACGCAGCCGGCCGTGTATGTCATTGTGCGCGGTTACACCTGCGAATCCGAGTGATCCGAGCATGTCGCATAACTGTCCGGCATGCAGCGGATTGATCTCAAAAAATAAGGCACCCTCCGGCATAAGGCTTTGGCGCGCGTATTGTGCCAACGGTGTGTAGAAGCGCATAGGATCGTTATCGGGTACGAATAAGGCGTTATACGGCTCATAGTCCAGCACGTTGGCTTCCATTCCTACCTTTTCCGACATGCATATGTACGGAGGATTGCTCACGATCACATCCCAGCTGTCTCGGCAGGGGGATAATTTCAGTATGTCGGCCTTGCGGAATGACACCCGGCATTTCAGGCGTGCCGCGTTTTCACGTGCCACAGCCAGCGCCCCCTCCGATATGTCGATTGCCGTAATCTGCGGAAAACGAAGATTGCGTGCCAGGGCCAGCGCTATGCAGCCGCTGCCTGTGCCGGCATCCAGCACGCGCAGGTCGGCACGTCCGTCGCAATGTTTCAAAACCAGCTCCACCAGTTCTTCTGTCTCAGGGCGTGGTATGAGCGTGTCCCGGGTCACTTTGAAATCCAGTCCGTAGAAACGCGCCTGGCCCACGACATACTGTATAGGCTCGTTTTCTTTCAGCCGTTCCAGGATTCCGTTCACCTTTCCGCGTATGAACGGAGACAGCTCCTCGTCACCGTGTATGGCGATGTCCACCGGTGACCATCCTTTCAGATATTCAAAAATTATGCGTATTATTGCTTCGGCCTCCCCTTTGGGATAAATCTGTGCCAGAGAATCGCGAAGCATTTTGATGGTCTCTTTCATATTGCATGAGCGTGTTTTAGGCAACAAATTTAATCTAAATATGTGAAAGCATGGCCGGCACCGCATTATAATTTGTATGATAGTGGAAATTTCTTGTTAAATTTGCAGCATCCGGGCGGCCTGAATGATATTCCGAAGATGTCCGGATGCGCAATAAATTCTTAAAATCTAAAATATGTATAGTGAGACAGACATGCGGATGATGGGCCGGGCTTTGCAGCTGGCGCGGATGGGAGCCGGATTTGTATCTCCCAACCCCATGGTCGGCGCGGTTATAGCCGATACAGAAGGAAGGATAATCGGAGAGGGGTACCATCGTTGCTGGGGAGGTCCGCATGCCGAGGTTAACGCGGTCGCGTCTGTGGCTGACAAGGCGGTCCTGAGAGGCGCCACCATGTATGTCACACTCGAGCCATGTTCGCATTATGGCAAGACACCTCCGTGTGCCCGTCTGTTGTGCGAATGCGGTTTCGGCAAGGTGGTCGTGGCATGTCCGGATCCTTTTACGGAAGTAAGCGGCAGAGGTATATCCATGTTGCGTGACTGCGGTATCGATGTGAGAGTGGGGCTGATGCGCGAACAGTGCGAGGCGCTTAACCGCAAGTTTATATATGCGCACACGCATCGTCGGCCTTACGTGTTGCTTAAATGGGCCAGGACGGCCGACGGATATATGTCGGCCCCCGGCGGCGTGCCGTTGCAGATTTCTTCGGCTGTGTCGCAGGTGTGGATGCATCGCGAAAGGGCCGGAGCTGATGCCATTATGGCCGGTACCGGCACACTGCGTGCCGACAATCCCTCGCTGACATGCCGGTTGTGGCCTTCGCGCCGCTTGTGCCCCGTTGTGCTTGATCGCTCCGGGCATGTGCCTCTGGCAGCAAAAGTGCTTGGCAGCAAGGATCTTATACTGCTCCGTGATAATCTTGGCCCGGACCAGCTGCTTGACAGGCTTTATGCCGATTACGGCATCACATCGCTCATAGTGGAAGGGGGCGCCGCGCTGCTAGCCAGCTTTATAGACCAGGACCTGTGGCAAGAGATGCGTGTCGAGACGGCGGCGGTACGTGTCGGCGGCGGTGTTTCGGCCCCGGTGCCTGCACATTATCCCTCATATTCGGGAGAGTGCGGCGGACACCGCATAGACAGATATTATTCAGAAGAAGTGCTGTCATTATTCCCTGCTCTAAAAGGTGTGTCCGGACCCCTTAAAAGGCGTTAAAAAACACATAAAATAATAAATAAGCACATTTTCCCTAAGCGCAACCCCCGAATTATCGGCAAGAAATATTAATTTTGCAGGTTGAACGGCGTACCCTTGCCGGTGCGCTACTGCTATTAATGCATAGTAAAAAGCATAAATGACAACGCATTATCAAAAAAAGACTATCCGGTTGAGACGCCTTCCAGGCTTTCTGGCACTCATATCTGTATTCCTGTTTGCAACGGCTTCGTGCAATGAAGACAAGAAAAAGTCAGATGAAATCTATGTAGAGCCTACCGATGTGGCTGTGAGCGGCTTTAAGCTCAAAGCCAACACCAAACTGTTGCGCGGTCTCGACTCTGTATTTTTTTCGATAGACCTGCAGCATGCCGTGGTATATAATGCCGACTCACTGCCAAAGGGGACGAAGGTGACAGACCTGATACCGGTGATAAGCTATTCGCAATACATCACCGAGGCAACTATAACAATGACCGGCGGCGAAAAGCGTTCGGGTGAGATAAATTATCTCAAGAATCCCAACGACTCGGTGGATTTTACGGGCGATGTCAAGCTCTCCATAACATCTTCGGCCGGCAATAGACGCACCTATACGCTTAAGGTGAACGTGCATAAAGAGGAGCCTGATTCGCTGTGGTGGGGTGATACCTATATAGGCACTCTCCCTTCGCGCACGGGTTCTCCGGTGGAGCAGCGCACTGTCATGATGCGAGACAAGGTCGTGTGTCTGGTGCGTGAACATGATGGCAGCTACACTATGTCGCTGACAGAGGATCCCTCGGCGCAGGAGTGGACACGGCGTGGTGTCTCACTCGGGTTTACACCGCGTGTGCGCACATTTACGGCTTGTGACAATGCTATGTACATGCTGGATTCAGACGGAAAGCTGTATACATCGGCCGACGGTGCTGACTGGAGCGATACAGGCGCTGTGTGGCAGAATATAGTCGGCGGTTACGGAGACCAGGTGCTGGGATTGCGCAATGCTGATAGCGGCATGATGCTCACTTCGTGGCCAGAAGTGAAAGAATACAGGATGCCCGAAGGTTTCCCGGTGGACGAATATACCAATATGTACCGTTACCAGTCGGAATGGATGTCGCAGCCCGTTGGTATCATAGCCGGCGGCGTGGATGCCCATGGCAATGTGAGTTCGCGGGTGTGGGGCTACGACGGCCTGCAGTGGGCAATGCTTTCGGAAGATGCCATGCCGGCACTGCGCGGAGCAACGCTCATACCGTATTTCTCGTATCTTAGCGGTAAATATGTGTGGAAATATAACAAGTACAGCACGCTGATGGCCATGGGCGGCATAGATGCCGATGGCGGATTCAACCGCGATATTTATTTGTCGTATAACAACGGTGTTAGCTGGACCAAAGGCTCTGAACTTATGCGTATGCCGGAATTCATACCTGGTTTGTGGTGTGTGGACAATGTTGTAGTTTCCGTGCCTAAGACCTCTAATCTGGACCAGTACTGGCGTGAGATGCCGAAGGCCGGCCTCCCGGTCTGGTATAGGGCTGCCGGCGTGGAAATAGACGGAGATAAGGTGACATGGTATTGTCCGTACATTTATCTGTTTGGCGGCATGGATGCCTCCGGGCGTCTTTATGACACGGTGTGGCGCGGTGTGATCAATCGGCTGTCGTTTATGCCTATAATATGATTCCGGGCGGAGTGAGCCTGAAAAATTAATGCTGGAAAAAGTAATTAGACATATTATCGCCGTGGTGATGCTGGCTGTGCTGCTGTCACAGTCTGCCATGCCGGCCAGTGCCCAGGAAGACTACCGTTTCGATATTGGCGGCGGACTGGGTATGACCGGTTATCTCGGTGATGCCAATACTTCCACCCTGTGGGGCCATCCCGGATGGGATGCCGAGGCCTTGTTGCGCTACATAGCAAATCCGCGCTGGGCGTTCAAGACCAATTTCTATGTGGGACAGATCTCGGGCGATTCGGCCGATATGACCAATGTGTTTCCCGATAACCAGACATTCAAGTTCAAGACCACGTTTTACGAGCTTGGAGAGATGGTTGAATTCAACTTTTTTAATTACGGTATGGGCGAGCGTTACCGCAAGTTGAAACGAATATCGCCTTATATAGCTGCCGGGCTGTCTTTTATGGTATGGCAGACTGACGGCAAGGCCAATTTTACAATGGCGATACCGCTAGGCGTGGGTGTGAAATACAAGCTGTCGCCCAGGGTAAACCTCGGCTTCGAGTTTTTGATGAAAAAGACATTTTCCGACAAGGTGGACGGCGAACAGCTGTCTGATCCCTATGGTATAAAGCATGCTTTTATGAAGAATACCGACTGGGTGAGCACCATGTCGTTTACAATCAGTTACGAATTTTCCCAACGTTGCCGGGCCTGTAATTACAAGGAATAGTGCCGGTGGGAATCAAGACAAAGTATAAAGAGACTCTGATGGATGCACTGGAATCTAAAATAAGACAACTCGACATGTCCCGTATGCCGCGGCATGTGGCGATAATAATGGACGGCAACGGCCGGTGGGCCCTGCAGCGCGGTAAGGAGCGCAGCCTGGGACATGTAGAGGGTGTGCCGTCAGTGAGAAATGTGACCGAATTGTCATCTGATCTGGGAATCAAATATCTCACGCTGTATACATTTTCGACCGAGAACTGGAACCGTCCTGCCGAAGAGGTAGAGGCGCTCATGTATCTGATAGGTACTTCTATAGAGCGCGAAACTCCCGACCTGGTCCGCAATAATGTGCATCTGAACCTCATAGGAGATATAGAGAGCCTGCCTGCCGACGCGCTTGCCAGGCTGCGCGCTTGTGCCGATGCTACCGCCCACTGCGACGGGCTGGTGCTCACGCTCGCGTTGAGCTATTCGGGCCGCAGCGAGCTGACCCGTGCCGCGCGGCTTCTGGCGCGACAGGTAGCCGACGGCATACTCTCTCCCGGCGATATAACGGACGCGAGTGTGGCCGGTATGCTGTATACGGCCGGTATGCCCGATCCCGATTTGCTGATACGTACAGGGGGCGAATGCCGCGTGTCTAACTACCTGTTGTGGCAGACGGCTTATTCAGAACTGTATTTCACACCCACTTTGTGGCCCGATTTTGACAAAAATGCCCTGGCTGACGCACTGTTGGACTATCAGGGAAGAGAGCGGCGCTTCGGTCTGACCGGCGCCCAGGTGAAAGGTGATATCTTCTCGCAGGATGACCCGTTGGCAAGATAGGCACTCCGTCACACGATACTCGATCTCACATAATTTATATCTGACTCTCCTTAATTAATCTCTCTCGTAACAGCGCAAGTACCAATATACCGCTATGAAGCAAATCTTGAAATATCTGTTCCTGGCTATTCTGGCTATTCCGTTGAGGGCCGGTGCTTTGGACATACTGCCGGATTCCGACACTATCTATAATCCGAATATAATATACACGGCACTCCCTCGTTCGTATGAGGTGGCCGGTATAAAAGTATCCGGCATACCCGAAGCAGACGAATATCTGTTTATCAGTCATTCCGGTCTTGAAGTGGGCGATAGGATAGAGGTGCCGGGAGAGGCTATAACCAACGCGGTGAAACGTTTTTACCGTCAGGGGCTGTATTCGCGCGTGCAGGTCAAGGCCCAGAAGATAGTGGGCGATAAGATTTGGCTGGAAATAGTATTGCGACAGCTGCCGAGGTTGAGCGAGCTGACCTTTACAGGTGCTAAGGGTGGTGAGATAAAAGACCTGAAAGAACGGCTGAATTTCCAGCCGGGGCAGCAGCTTACCCCCAACATCATAGCGCGTGCCAAACAGATTGTCGAGAAGTATTATGCTTCTAAAGGATTTAAGAATGCCGAAGTGGTTGTGAGGCAGCATAACGACTTGAGCAAGGAGAACCAGGTGATACTCGAAGTAGCCGTGACGCGTTCGGACAAGGTGAAGGTGCATAAGATCTATGTGGACGGCAACAAGGTGCTGTCTGACGACAAGGTGAAGCGCGCCATGAAAAAGACCAATGAGAACGGCAACCTGCTGAACATATTCAAGCAAAAGAAATTTGTGGAGCAGGATTATGAGGATGACAAGAACCGTATAATACAGAAATATAACGAACTCGGCTATCGTGATGCGCGCATCGTGTCGGATTCGGTAGTTAAATATTCTGACAACCGTGTGGATGTGCACCTCAAGGTGGACGAGGGACAGCGATATTACATATCTGATATAACCTGGGTGGGCAATACGGTTTATCCCACAGAGGTGCTCAACGAACTTTTAGGCATCTATCCCGGCGATGTGTACAATCAGAAACTGTTGCTTAAGCGTACCCAGGAGGATGAAGACGCGGTGGCCAATCTGTATATGGACAACGGTTATCTTTTCTTCCAGCTGATACCTATAGAAGAGAATATACACGGTGATTCGATAGCCCTGCAGATGAGGATTATGGAAGGTCCGCAGGCCCGTATCAACAATATTGTAATCAACGGTAACGACCGTCTGTATGAGAAGGTGATACGCCGTGAGCTGAGAGTGCGGCCTGGCGAACTTTTCAATAAGAGCGACCTTATACGTTCTGCGCGCGAGATAGCCCAGAGCGGACATTTCAACCCTGAAACCATAGCTCCGGTGCCGCAGCCTAATGAAAGCGACGGTACGGTGGACATATTGTTCAATCTGGAATCAAAGGCCAACGACCAGGTCGAGTTCTCGGCCGGCTGGGGCCAGACCGGTATCACGGGCAAACTGGCGCTTAAGTTTACTAACTTTTCGATAAAGAACCTGCTGCATCCCTCTACATACCGCGGCCTGATACCGCAGGGCGAGGGACAGACATTCACCATATCGGCGCAGACCAATGCTAAATACTACCAGAGTTATTCTATATCGTTCCTCGATCCATGGTTTGGCGGCAAGCGTCCCAACTCACTGTCAGTGAGTGCCTATTATTCGCGTCAGACCGGTGTTAACTCCTCTTATATCAATGATAACTGGAGCAATGCCATAAACAGCGGCATATATGGCTACGGCTATGGCTATAACTCCAATGATTATAACTATTCCTACCAAAATGCCTATGACCCCAACAAGGTTCTCCAGATGGCGGCCATATCGGTGGGTACCGGCAAACGTCTGAGCTGGCCGGACGATTATTTCCATTTCCAGGCCAATCTGATGTACCAGTGGTATTATCTTAAGAATTGGGATTATCTGTATTACATGAATAACGGTACGTCTAATTCGCTCGTGCTCGGCCTTGAGCTGGCTCGCTCGTCGATAGACAGCCCTCTGTATACACGTCGTGGTTCTACATTCTCTCTGGGCCTGCAAATCACGCCGCCATGGTCTCTGATACGCAAAAAACCGTGGGAGAAGCTTTATAAAGAGGCTACGGAGGAGAATTCGCAGTCAGCCAAGAAAGAAATGTACCGGTGGATAGAATACTGGAAACTCAAATTCAAGGCTCGCACGTATACCCCTCTGACCGATCCTAACGGACAGTGGACGCTGGTGCTCATGTCACGTGCCGATTTCGGTCTGCTGGGCAGCTATAATAAATTCCTTAAGACGCCGTTTGAGACATTTTATGTGGGCGGTGACGGAATGACAGGCGGCTATACCTATGCTACCGAGACCATAGGCATGCGTGGTTATGACAACGGTCAGTTCACGCCGTTCGGCAAGGAGGGTTATGCTTACGGACGCTTTACATTTGAGCTCCACTTCCCTCTGATGTTGCAGCCGAGCACTACGATATATGCGATAGCCTTTGCCGAAGCCGGCAATGCATGGACTTCGGTGAAAGATTTTTCGCCGTTCAATCTGAAACGTTCGGCTGGCGCCGGTCTGCGCATCTATCTGCCTATGGTGGGATTCATGGGTATCGACTGGGCCTACGGCTTTGACTATGTAGACGGTACCAAGGGCGGTTCGCGCTTCCACTTCATACTCGGACAGGAATTCTAAATGAACTGTCTGTGTCTGACGGGCGTTAAACGTAGAGTGACCCCGGTTGTCAGAATAGTGAGGGGCTTTAAATGAATCTGAACTTAAACAAAACTCAAGTATTATGAAAAAATTCATATTTACAATGCTGCTTTGCATGGGTGCCGTGCTAGGTGCCGGTGCGCAGAAATTCGCGCTTATAGATATGGAATACGTGCTGCGCAATGTTCCTTCTTACGAGATGGCAAACGAGCAGCTGAACCAGGTCAGCCTGCGTTGGGAGAAAGAGGTGACCGAGCTTGGCAAAGAGGCCGAGACCATGTATAAGAATTATCAGAGCGAGCGCGTTTTTCTCACAGATGACCAGAAGAAGAAACGCGAGGAGGCCATAGTGGCAAAGGAGAAAGAGGTGACAGATCTCAAGTATAAATATTTCGGACCGGAAGGCGAGCTATATAAGAAGCGCCAGAGCCTGATGAAGCCTATTCAGGAAGAGGTGTATAACGCGGTCAAGAAAGTGGCCGAGGAGAAAGGCTACCAGGCTATTTTTGACCGTGCGTCATCGCAGAGTATCGTTTTCGCATCGCCCCGTATCGATGTGAGTAACGATGTGCTTGCCAAATTGGGCTATTCCAAATAAATTGACTAATTTTGCACGTCTTCCGCACGGAGACTTTGCAACAGTGACTAAAGCAATAAATTAACTAACACTAATACACGAAATGTTCAAGAAAATCTTAGTGGCCATAGCTGTGGTATTCCCTATGCTGGCCGCAGCGCAGACAATCAAAATCGGAGTGGTAGACTCGCAGAAAATTATTCCCGAGATGGCGGCTTATAAGACTGCCATGACCGAGCTTGAGGCCATGGACAAGAAATATAAGGATGAGTATATGAAACTCACTACCGAGGCGCAGAAGAAGTATGAAGAGTTTCAGGCTCTGGCTGCCGACACCCCGGCTGCTGTCAAGGAACGCCGTGCCAAAGAGCTGGACGAGTTCTCACAGAAGCTTGCCGAATTTGAGCAGATGTACAATGCAGACATGGCCAAACAGCGCGATGCCAAGATACAGCCGGTCATGAATGAGGTTATGACGGCCATACAGGCTGTAGGCAAAGAGGGCGGTTTCTCTTTGATACAGGATGCCGGCGCGGTGCTCTATTACGGCGGCAGTGCCGAGAACATCACAGATCTGGTCAAGGCCCGTCTGGGTGTGAAGTAACATCTTGCTGCATCTAACGCATTTTGCCCGGAGAGGGACAAAGGTCTGTACCTTTTCTCCTCTCCGGCTTCTTTGTGAATTTATTAAATTAGCTTTTATTATATGGGTGTTGCGGCTTGTGACGGACATACGGTTTCTGTGGGAGTGTTCGATTCCGGTTACGGAGGGCTCACGATTCTGAAAGGGCTCAGAGAGGCTCTTCCAGAACTTGATTATCTGTATCTGGGTGACAATGCGCGCGCACCGTACGGCTCACGTTCGTTTGACGTTGTGTACGAGTTTACGCGCCAGGCTGTGTTCCGCCTGTTTGACGAGGGATGCCCCCTGGTAATATTAGCCTGCAATACAGCCTCGGCCAAGGCATTGCGGTCCATACAGCAGAAAGACCTGCCCACCTCGCAAGATCCGTCACGCCGCGTGCTCGGAGTAATACGTCCCACGGTAGAGGCTGTGCCATCCATAACGCGTAGCGGACATATAGGAGTGCTGGCCACTCCGGGCACTATAGCAAGCCATTCTTACCATATGGAGATTGCCAAGACAGACCCCGGGATAGAGGTGGTCGAAGTGGCGTGTCCGTTGTGGGTGCCCCTGGTTGAGAATCGGGAGGCTGACGGTCCGGGTGCCGATTACTTTGTAAGGAAATACCTGGACCAATTGCTTGGTGCCGATCCTGAGATAGACACTGTTGTGCTGGGATGCACACATTATCCTCTGCTGTATGCCAAGATACGCGAATATCTGCCCGGACATATACGGATATTATCGCAGGGGGGACTGGTGGGCGAGAGCCTGGCATGCTATCTGAGACGGCATCCTGAAATGGCCGGACGGTTGTCGCACGGCGGAACATGCCGGTATATGACCACCGAAAATACTGAGAAGTTTGACACACTCGCCACATTGTTCACGGGGTGTCCGGCACACTCGACACATATTGAATTATAGATTATTAACAAATAAACTTACTAATAACCCATGAAGAAAATATTACCGGTCGTCATGCTGCTCGCACTGGCTGCATGCTCGGATGACAACGATCCAGTAGAGGTGACTGTGCAGCTTAATCGCGCCGAAATCAGTTATAACGATGAGAATGTCTGGGATGGAGTGGCCTCCAACCAGCCTTTCCTGGTCCAGTATATGGAATTCAGCCATGAGGGAGAAGTGGGTCCGTGGGGACTGGCATGGAATGGCTTTACGCCGGCACGTGTGAGTGAGACAGGGCCTCAGACCGACTGGCTCGCGCATCAGTTCCAGATCACTACCGGAGGCGGTATGAGCGGTACCGGCACTCCTTATATTGTGGCATTCTGGGATACTCAGGAGAACGAGTCCACGCCGGCTGCGGAACGTTCCTGCCGCATACAGCATAAGGCCGGTGTCAACAGCGTGCCGGAAGAGTTCCGCCCTATAAGCATGTATGTGACCAATACTTCTTATGTATGCGCCACGGTGCGTGAGGGAAATAATTTTGCCAAGAAGTTTGAAGAGGGAGACTGGCTGCGTCTTAATGCCCACGGCGTGCATGCCGACGGCAGTGTGAGCACTACATCTTTCTTGCTTGTCGACGGTACAGACGTGGTGGAAGGATGGACTTTAGTGAACCTTTCATCGCTGGGAACGGTTACAGAGTTATACTTCACTATGGAATCGTCCGATAGTGGCATGTGGGGTATGAACACACCTTCGTATTTCGCTATGGACTGCCTCACTTACCGTGCGGTGATGCCTTAACATTATTTTATTTTTTTGATTATGAAAACACTTGATGAAATCAGACAGGGGACAGAATCAGGCACTATGTCTGCCGAACAGGCCATAGCCTTTCTCACAGAGATTATAGCTTCAGATGCAGCGCCCGATTGTAGAGAGCAGGCATTGTCGGCGCGTGGGTTGCTTTATTGGAAGATGGAACGCCGTGCCGATGCCATAAATGACTATAACGCGGCCATAGCCATCAATCCTGATTCGGCGGCAGTGCGCCTGAAAGAGTCGGCTTACGCGATACTTGATTTCTACAATAAGGATCTGTATAACCCTTGACAAGAAGCCTGCAGTGTTTTGAAATTTGGTTATTTTTGACTAAATTTGCATTCCAATAGGGATTTATACCCGTATTCATAGTACTTTTATATACCCAAGTTATGAAACAACCTGACCGTCTACTGGCAGAAAAACTCCTGCAAATCAATGCTATTAATCTTCAGCCGAATAATCCTTTTACATGGGCTTCAGGCTGGAATTCACCCATATATACCGACAATCGCAAGACATTGTCCTATCCCGACATACGCTCGTTCATAAAGGTCGAGCTGAGCCGGATGATACTTGAGAACTTTCCCGAGGCAGACGCTATAGCCGGTGTGGCAACCGGGGCTATAGCCGTGGGCGCGCTGGTGGCCGACCTGCTTAATCTTCCGTACGTGTATGTACGTTCCACTCCGAAGGACCATGGCCTGGAGAATCTGATCGAGGGCAATATCAAACCGGGACAGAAAGTGGTAGTGATAGAAGACCTTATTAGTACAGGCGGTTCGTCGCTTAAGGCAGTAGAGGCCATACGCGCCGCCGGCTGCGAGGTGGCAGGCATGTGCGCCCTTTTCTCTTATGAGTTCCCCCTGTCGGTTAAACGCTTCCGCGATGCCAATGTCAAGCTGCTGACTCTGTCCAACTATTCTGCTATGCTTGATGTGGCGCTGGAGACCAATTACATACGCGAATCGGACCTCGCAGCTTTGCAAGAGTGGCGTAAGGACCCTGCCAACTGGGTGCCTAATACCCCTGAAATATAATAAGACATGGCATCTGAATTCAAAAGCGCGCCTGTATCTATAGAGGCGCCCGTAGAACGTGTGTATAGCAGATTTTCCAATTTGGAGAATCTGCGCAGCCTGATCGAAAATCTGCCTGCCGACAGCCTGCCTGCCGACAAGCGCGAACAGCTCGAGAAACTCTTGATAACGGCAGACAGCATCACGGTGCAGGGTGGTCCCACAGGGGCTGTCACAATGCGCGTGGTGGAACGTGTGGAGCCGTCTCTTATAGCTTTGCAGCCAGAGAACATCCCCATGAAGCTCTCGTTGCAGCTGCGCCTGTCTTCCGACGGCCCGGAGTGTACCTCTGCGGTTGCGGCTATCGAGGCTGACATACCCATGATGCTGCGTCCCATGGTCAAGGGACCGTTACAGCAGATTGTAGACCAGTTTGCTTCCATGCTTGGCGCGATACCCTTCGGCAACGACTGAGCCGGTGTCATGCCATGTGCAAGTGTATGAAAGGAGTAATCCGACATATGGTACATTTTCTGGCGAGTGCGGCAGCCCCTACGGCGGCCGCACTCGCCGGGGTATGTGTGTCAGGCTGCGATTCGCTTGACGATAACCGCATACCGGCCCTTAACGTGCAGATATTACTGAATAATCCAGGACTGTGGAACACTTACGGAGTGTCAGGTTACGGGGAATATCGCGAGTTTATACGCCAGACAGGCACCCCCTCTAATTTCTTCTTTAGCGAAACCACTTATACAGGGTTCGGGGGAGTTCTGTTGTTTATGGGTATGGATCCGTTTTCGGCAGGAGACGTGGTGCCGCTGGCCTATGACCTTGCCTGTCCGGTAGAATGCCGGGAGAATATTCGTGTGGTGATTGACGCAGCCACGCTTGAGGCCGTATGCCCGGTGTGCGGCTCGCATTATGATGTGGCTATGGGCGGAGGAGCACCCACTGCCGGACCGGCGCTGACCGGCAGTGTCAGATACGGACTGCAGCGCTATAAGGCCAACCAGTCTGGAGGAGGCTATGTAATAACGCGCTGAAAGGCGTATGGCTCATGGAAATACTTGTATACACAATATTGAAAGCCGTGGTTATAGGCATCGTTATCTCGGCCCCTATGGGGCCTGTGGGGGTATTGTGCATACAGCGTACCCTGGACAGAGGACGGTATGCCGGATTTTATACGGGCGTGGGAGCCGCACTGTCAGACCTTTGTTACTGCCTTGTCACCGCGTTCGGTCTTTCGCTTATCGAGGGCTTTCTGACAGCCCACCAGGATGTTATACAGCTGTTAGGCTCGCTTGTACTCGTAGGGTTCGGCATTTATTTGTTCCGTAAAAATCCGGCGCAGAATTTGCGCCGCAACTCGCAGAGCACAGCCACTCCGAAAGCCGACATTATCACCGGCTTTCTTTTTACAGTGTCTAATCCGCTGATTATATTTCTGATAATAGGCTTGTTTGCCCGATTCAACTTCCTTGATTCCTACATGCAGGTGTACCACCATGTGTCAGGTTTTCTGTTTATTATCGTGGGCGCGTTGCTTTGGTGGTGGTGTATCACCTGGATTATCAACAAAATTCGTTCGCATTTTAATCTCCGCTCCATGTGGCTGATCAACCGTATAACAGGTTCTTTGATCTTTATTTTTGCCGCTGTGGGTATTTTTACCTCATTGCATTCCATGCTGGACTGGCCATAAACGCATATGGAATATCTGATGAGGCGCGTCCTGTATTTTCTCATAATGCTTGTCGTGATTGTCTTCGCAACAGCGGAGGCAAGGCCGGACATGCTTTATTGGGATGCTGCCCGGCCTCTTCCGGACAGTGTGCCGCTACCGCGTATGGAAGGTCACGCAATGTCGCTTACGCTGGCATGTACCGGACGGGTAGGGGATGCGCCGTTGGGCATATCTGTAGTCAACGAGGCCTCCGACACACTTGTGTTGTCATTGTCCGTGCGGCGTTCTCAGGATAATCTTTACAGTTCGGACAAATTGTGTGTTTCAGTGGACTGTTGCGGCATATCCTCAAAGTCTGAAGCCGATGCCCCGTATGATGTGGGAGGCAGCGGCAATCCCCTGATAGTATGTCTTGAGGCCAATCCGGCAGGTATGCCGGGCCGGCTGGCATTACGTTGCGGCCGGAAGCCTGGCCGCGTGGTATGGCATAGCGGTGATGATGGGGGCGCGGTGTCGCGTTTTATGGATGACTGTGCGCCGGCATGGAAAACATTACTTATAAAGCGTGGGCGCGGAGTAGAGATAGAGAGGGCCTCGCTGCGTTATGTCTCGTTGCCTGTGCCGTTCTCAGAACCGTTGCGTGATGACGGACAGATAGCGGAATTATTGTCCTCTGCGAGCTTGAAAGATTCTACTCCGGCAGGTTATTGGCAGTTGCTGGATTATGATACCGAAGGAACACTACTGCGCCCAGGCGGACGATACACCTTGGCCATAGTGCCCGATGGCAGCGACGGGTATGACATACTGTATCTTGCAGGCGCGGAGATAAATCCGGGCCGGTGGAAGCGCGGCATGCCCAAGGGGAAGATGCGTCCTACTTCGTCAGCCGGGGTATATGCCCTGGTTTGGTATGATGCAGAGGGCGAACCACTGTCCCGTCAGGCCGAGATTTCCTATGGGTCTCCCGGGGTGCTAGTGATAACATTTCCCCATCTTAATTCATCTATGCGTTTGCAGCGGCTCAGGAACGCCGAGCTTTGAATAGCAGACAATTGTATTTCACAGTAGAGAGACTTTTCTATTGCCTATACTTATCTGTTTCTAGTGAGCTCGATAGCCTCTTTCCCTGTCAGGTGATCAATATCAAGGCAGAAGACATGCATGTGTTGCAGCCCTTTTTCTATTTCTTTCTGTAAACCGGTTTTATCATCCGGATTGTATTTTGAGCCTAATAATGTTGCGGCATAAACTCTCTCTTCCTCCAATTCGACGATGCGGATTCTTCCAAATGCAATTATACTTCTGAAATAAGTGGTAAATTCTGACGGGTGGATATCATCAGCATTTATAATACAGAATGACGCCTTTTCATAATCTCTTATTGCGTCTACTTTATGCCCGTTTTTCGCACTATGGAAATATATTTTCCCCTCACAATATACATAACTGATAGGTACGGCATAAGGATAACCATTGTCACCGAGTAATGCTAGAGTGCCGGCGGTAGATTCGGATAATATTCTATCGCATTCACACTTTGGTAATTGTTGTTGCGAACGCCTCATTTTACGAAATTCCATATTCTATGATACAATTTTAAGTCCGATAATTGATGAAATCAGTGTAAAAATGAAGAGCAGACGCCAAAAGGTTGCCGATTCATTAAAAAAGACTATTCCAACCAAAACAGTACCCACTGCACCAATGCCTGTCCAAACGGCATATGCAGTGCCGATAGGTAAATTTTGAGTGGCTTTAGCCAATAATCCCATACTAATAATTGTGAACACAAGGAATCCGGCTATCCAACCCCACCAAGTGAGGCCTTCAACTGATTTTGCCCGTCCGAGGCAATAGGTGAAGCCGACCTCGCATAAGCCGGCAGCAATTAAAATTATCCAATTCATAACTGAATCCGAACCTGTTTGAGGGCTGCAAGAATTCTCGGCGACTCCTTCTAAGGCATTGCAAAGTTAACAATTTTTTAAATGCAGCTATAGTCAAAACCTCCGAAAATTAATAGTAACAAAATCAATTCAATAAGCAAGGCCTTAAATAAGCAAAATTTTGGCGCATGGTAATAAACCTGTGTAAGAGAAATAAAAATTGTACCTTTGCGGAAAATAAAATCTGCAATGGAAAAGAATCCTTATATAGAATTGGCAGAATGTCTGCTGCCGGAAGATATGGTCGAGTATTTTGAGGTAGTCAAGGAGAGCAAGACCCCGGAGACCCTTGGTGTCACATTGGAGGAACGAGATAACGGATTAGACTGTTACAGGCCCGGCCAGCTTCGCCCGAATGGCTTCCATGAGGAAAGCATCGTGCGTGATTATCCGGTCAGAGGCCGCAAGATGTCGTTCCATATCAAGCGTCGACGCTGGGTTGAGATTGAAACTGGCAGGAGCGTCAGCCGCCGCTGGGATTTA
>CAJTQU010000002.1 GCA_910578665.1 uncultured Muribaculaceae bacterium | reverse complement strand
CGGATACAGGCACTGATGTTACCGTTGAAATGGCTGTCGGCTTTGGCGCGGATTGCTTTGGCGGTCGCTTCATCCACGCGAAGCCGTATTATGATGTTCTTATTATTTGATGACATGATGTTACTATGCTTTGATGCTCTGATACTTTAAAGTTATGATGATATTATGCTTGGATATTATGATTTCATAAAGACTATATGTCTTGATGATTGCATATCTTGATTTCATGGTCACATGACATTTTCATCTATATAAAAGACTGCGAGTTTCGAGCGGGATTGGCCCAACTCTGCGAGGTGGCAGGATTGCCGTTGTGGACACAATCGGCATATCTTGCAAAGCAAGGTTTATACACCAATGAAGTCTGACAAACTCGTTCTTTCCTCTCTTGAATAACCTCGTGAAAAATGTCAAAGTGTCGAAAATGTCAAGGGTCACATGACATTTTAGTGTAGCGTCCGTGTTCCTCTTTTCTGAAAAGAACTGAGTTTTTAAGAAACCGTTTTATCGTGGACTCAGACATTCCGAGTGACCGTCCAATGTCAATGGCATCCGAGGTCCGGAAGTCGTAAGGCAAAGCGTCGAGGAGATCGGACTGTCTTTTGTCAAGATTGCCGGATAAGGATACGCGGATAACACGGTTTTCCATTTCGCGGAAGTATTCAACCAACCCGATAGCCGCCTCCGCGCTTCCGGCATCTATCATTGTTGCCAATTCTCCGGTGCAGATATTCTTCATTATCCGGATTATCAGGCAGAATCGTATGAGATAGATTTCGAGTTTCCCGCACACGGCTTTCTCTGCTTCCGACTCGGTAGCGGAGTATATCGCATTGTTAACGTTCTCTTTCCACTGGCACAGTTTTCTATGGGCTTCAAGGGAGAAAGTCAATTCAGTTGGCTGTTCTTTTCCCTTGAAGTCAAAAGTAACGACTTTGCGGATTATATGGTCCCATTGCTCCATGATTCCATCCGGCATACGCTCAGTGCCCCACGTCGGCATATCTGTAATGTCGGGATATACTTTCAGGAAACGCGAGGAAAAGCCGTTGACAACACGCTCACCACCGAACTGCTTTGCAAGCCGTCCCGGTTGGGTACTTCCGATGATAGAGCAATAGGGGTTCGGTAGGAAGATGTGTTCATCGGATGATTTTCGGATGTACTTGAATGGAGTGCCACTGAACGCACTTAGGAAATAGCTTTCATCCGAACTGTTATAGCGGTTGAAGTTGGCGAACAGGCTTTCAAGTTCATCGCTGTAAAGGATTACGCCTTGCGGATTGTCGCGCATGGCACCGATCAACGCTTCGATTGTCGCATCAACAACCACATGACACCTGCGCCTCGGTCGCTCCATTTCCTTCGGCAAAGAAAGTGCAACGCGCTCTTTCTGAGATTTGGACTCCCATTGCTTGTATGCCTTAAGTTGGGCGCAATATTCCTTGTCATATTCATGGTCGAGGTTTAGCAGAGGCGAAAGGGCGAGCCTTAGCGGTGGTGTCTTGCCACAACTCGGATAACCGACAAGAGCCACATACATAATAGGTCGCTCAACCCATGTTGCCGAAAAACGTACCGTCCAACGGTTTCCCATAGCCGCCGCAAATGTTGTGAACATGGACGCGGCTATGAAATTGACGTTGAAATGTTCATACTCAACCAATGCTTCCACGATATTGCGAATAGCCGAAGGAAATATGCTTAGAGGGAAAGAGGGCACTTCTTTTTGCGGTTTGCTTTGAGGGATAATAGGATCATCCTCATGCAACTCACAAGCCGGACGCAGTGGCATCCGTCTATATCTTGCTGAATTATTATAATTCATTTTGTATGGTATTGTTGATGTATCAGCAGTTTGGAGTATCCCACTGAAAGAGGTGGGATAACTCCGACTTTGTGCTGATAGGGTAGATTAGGTTATCTCTTTCTTGGCATCGGCTTTTGAGATGCAAGTTGCAGGGCGAGATCAGCGTCAATGACAATTTTCCTACCAACCTGTGTGATGGCTTTGTCTATACGTCCGCTTTTCTTTATGCGGATGGCCGTAGGTTTACTGCATGAGAATATCTCACATATTCCGGCGATACCATAGACATAGTGCTTGGTTGCGGTAGGTTCATTTACCGGAGATTGGTTTGTGTTTGTGTCGGCAGATTGTCGTGAGAGGAACAACAGCTCTTCCCCCGTCATCTGCCACACAGGTTTTGAGAGTAATGTCTGTAACTCCATGTGTGTGTAAAATGTTATTGGGGTGATAGGGCGGTAAAGGCAACGTGTTACACTAAAGACAATGTAGGGCGATAAAGGCAATCTGGAGTATGGCCATACTCTGTGATGTCATGGATTGACACCGCAAAATTAAGTATGGGTTCACGAATTAAAAGAAATTCCGAACACTTTTCTTCGTTTTACCATGTGATTTTAGGATTGACTAAGATTGGCGTAAAATTGTCACGTCTGAATTTCAGGTACTTACACAAATGGGCTACTTCCATAAGGACAAATATGGCATGGTTATCACATTCTCACGAATGGTACATTAGGATTGATTGATAAATCTATGGATAGAATAGCCAACAGACAGGAAACATAACCACAATGATTGTCCAATTAATCTAATGAACATGAAAGAAACCGCGTCCCTCATGCTTGATTCTTTATGACACCAACAGTTTTGTATGTGGCTAAGTTTGCCCTCGGTATTGTATGTATTTTTGTATGGGATGAAAATTAAAATCGCTGCAACTTTGTGAGTTACAGCGATTTAACTTGACTTATTGGCGGAGAGAGAGGGATTCGAACCCCCGGAGGTGTTACCCTCAACGGTTTTCAAGACCGCCGCAATCGACCACTCTGCCATCTCTCCTTGGACTAAACCTCTTATTGGGGTTTATGTCTCGTTTGCGAGTGCAAAGTTAGGCATTATTTTTATTTTGTGCAAATTTTTTAAAGAGTTTTTTGTAATATTTTATTATCATAAGTGTAGATGCTTGTAAATTTGGCAGTTATAAATTAATAAAAATTTGTGGAGACTTCAACTTTTTTGCGATTGCATATGTTCTAAATGAGAAAACAAAAATTTTATACTATGGATTACAAGAGTTTAATTAAAAGCGAAAATGTAGTTTTAGTGGAGTTTTATGCTTCATGGTGTCCTCATTGCCAGCGTATGGCTCCCGTTGTAGAGGGGCTAAAGGATTTAGTGAATGGTAAGATTGGTATCCATCAAATTGATGTTGACGAGCATGAACAGCTTGCAGAGGAGAATGGGGCGGATACTATACCTACATTTATTTTGTATAAGGATGGCCAGGAGGTATGGCGTCATACAGGAGAAATTGAGTCGGATGCGCTGTTGTCTCGCATAACTGCCGCAGCTGGGAATATGGACTAAATTTTGGTAGGTTATGAAAGGGAAACCGAATTCCATATTGACAGACCTGCTTGGTGTACTGAGTGTGCCTCATACAGCCGAATATTCCGATTCTCGTTGTGATTCTATGCCGTTTAAGTCTTTATATGGCTTGTCTACACTGTTAAAGGAATATGGAGTGGAGAGTGTGGGATATGCATTCATTAATAAGGCTGCTATTTGTGGTGTGCCGGCCCCTTTCATAGCCCAAACTACTTTGGGCCTTGTTATTGTAAATAGTATAAATGGTTCAGAGACTGAATATACATCTCAAGGAGTAAGGGAAAAGATTGATACTGATCGCTTTATTAAGGCTTGCACTGGAAATATATTTTGTGTTTATCCAAACAGTGGGGCAATAGAGCCAGATTACAGTACGCACCGCTGGATTTCATGGGCAGCGCAAGTAAAAAAGTGGACGTTGTGGATTCTATCTGCAATATTGTTTTGTTATCTTTGTGTCAGTAGGGGAGTGTTTGCCGAGTGGTCGGTTATTCCATTAATCGGGATTTATTTGATTGGCATATATATATGTTTTTTACTTGTACAAAAGACTCTTAAAATACATAGTCATACTGCTGACAGAATGTGTGGAGTGATTGAGGCTGGAGGATGTGATTCTGTACTTGAGACTAAGGCATCAAGTTTCTTCGGCATATTTAATTGGAGCGAAGTGGGCTTGTCATATTTTTCTGTAAGCTTATTTGTTTTATTGCTATTTCCCCAATACATTTCATATCTGGCTGTTATCAATTTCTGTTGTCTTCCATTCTCTTTTTGGAGTGTATGGTATCAGAAATTCAGGGCAAAAGCATGGTGTACACTTTGCCTCTGTGTCCAGGCCTTGTTATGGTTGTTGTTTGTAGTTTATTTAGTCGGTGGCTGGTATAGCGGCATGTTACCAATTACAAGCAAATTTTATGCACTTGTAGCAGCATATGCTGTGGCTTTGTTGTCGTTAAACAGATTGTTTTCATTTATAAACCGTTATCCTGATGGACGTTAGAAATATTGCTAAACTTATCCCGGATTCTGCGCGTGAACTGACTTCTATGGAATTGAACAACATACGTATATCAACTAAGCGAACAGTTATTTCTCCAGAAAGATTGAGAGAAAATTAATAACCTCTAATCTGATGCTAGAATTATATTAGACGTTGCATAGCTTACGGCATGTTCTTATCCGTAGGCTTAATGTAGCGGTATAAGATTAAACCCACGACGTGTCATACCTCGATACCAAGTCATTTGTCTTTTTGCAAACTGGTGTATCGCTGTTTCAAGCTGGCTTACCATTTGCTCCTTGCTAAGTTCTCCTAAAATGTGTTTTGTTACGAATTTATATTCTAGTCCGTAATAAATTAAATCATCTGGATGTATACCGGATGCAATCAAATTACGCACTTCATCTATCATACCTTCGTCTAGTCTGGCACGTAGTCTCTGGGAGATCTTCTTACGTCGTTCTTCCCGTGTTATGTCAACCAAGAAAATAACAGACTCAGGTCTGTTATCCAGATCGCATTTTGTATATTGGGTTTCTTCTGGATGGTCAAGATAATACTGTTGTATTTCAATTGCCCTTATGGCACGTGCACAAGAGTCTACATCAGTCGTATTGTGCAAAGTTTTCATACATGACAGTATTTCGGTTAGTTCCGAGAGGGTCTTCCCATAGAGCTTATCGCGCAAGGCTTTGTTTACCGGCACCTCGGGAAGTTTCATACCTGATAGTACGGCTTCTGCGTATAATCCGGTGCCTCCGCAGAGTATTACATTTTTCCCACGAGAACGAATATCATTTTCAGCATTATAGTAGTCTTGCAGAAATTCATGAAGATTGTACTTGTATCCGGCGGGACGGATATCTATAAGATGGACAGGTATATCTCCATATTCATCCATATCTTTTCCTGTGCCAATATCCATTCCACGGTATACCTGGCGAGAATCAGCACTTATAATTTCAGCGTTTAGCATACGCGCCATAGCTACGGCACGCGATGTTTTACCGCTTGCTGTAGGACCCACTACCGCTATCAGAGGTAGAGATGTGCGTGATAGATCTAAAAATCTGGCTACGTAGCTTGGATCAAACGTCATAAGCGATTTGTATTGGGTGTGTTGCGCCATTTGCTGCGCCACCATTTTCTGAGCCGGAAGAATTTGGTGTCGGCGTTAAACATTGATATACGTATCCACTTATCATCCTGAAAGTCTGTCTCAGACTCCTGTAGCTCCTGAAGGTTGAACGAGGGGTGGTAGTGCATAATTTTTACTCTTCGCTCGCCTTCGTCTGTAAATGTTTTTTGGGTAATCAGAATTGTAGCCAGTCTCGAAATATCGGCAAGACATGTAGATGACAAACGATCAGGCTCTTTGTTGTACAATGTCTTCAATTTTTCAGAGCTTAGCCATTCGCCCGCTACAGCAAGTTCCGGATATTCCTCTACATCTCCGGGAAGGAAATAAAAATACCTTAGAAGACGCCGTCCGGAAGCATCAGCTGTCTTACGGCCGTAGAAAAAGCGCAATGTACCGTCTGAAACACCTGTCATACGAGAAATAATGGCTTTCAGTTCTATTTCCGGGATACCGTTCATATTCCGCTTTATGAGGAAAGGAGAGTCCATTATATTACTGTCATCATCGCGCAATCCGTCAGGGGAGTGGTGTGACATGTACATGTTGTCACTGCATATCACATAAAAACGTGCATATGTGCGCACACCGCTATCAGTTATATCTTCAGGATATATCAATTCATCATTTTCCTTAAGATCTAAAAACAAATTATAGTAACGTATTCCGAAGTATATTATGTCGCATATATACGTCGCAATAGCAAGCCATGTAAACACGTATACATCACGTTTGCTGAAGTTAACATCAATATATGCAAACAGATAATAACCCCATGCCAAGGATGTGAGCAGGATGTATATATATATGAGATTACGTAGCTGCAACTCACTCTCCGAACTGTAGATAATTCCAACACGTCCTCTGTCTAGCGGAGTGCCGTTAGTCAGTTTGCAGTTGGCACATATGCTGATTTTATGCCTGCGCCAGTATATAAACAGGGAAGTGACCAAACCTATTGGCGCAAGCAGAAGATTGGGAATATAATATCCGCTAAAGAAGTTCATCTCAGCCGGAATGCTGATAACAGTCCAAATGTTAAGCAGGTTGAGAGAAACAAGTGTAATGGTGTATGCCACTAGTATCAAGAAGACTGTATAAGGAACTATGACACAAGATTCAGAGTTTGAATAATAATTGTTATATACGACAAAGTATATAGCAGCCGCACCTACTGTGGATATAATAGGTGCCATGTACACCGGCAAAATACGGGTCAGAAAGTGTGTCAATATGATCGTAAGCACACTTATGGCGAAATTTCGCCATAAGAAAAAAATCTGCTCACTATTTACCTTAAATAAGTCTTTAGGCATTGTTTACTAATAATTAAGAATAATCACGATGCATTTTTGCCAAAATAAATTTATTTTAGCTGTGTATCAAGAAAATCCAACACTTTACGATACAATTGTACGCGTGCGTTGCACATTCTGAGGGAATGCTCAAAACCGGTCCATGCCATCATATCGAAGATCTTGCCTTCGGCAGTCAGCTTGGATGTGTATTTCAATGTATTATAGAAATGCACATTGTCATCGCTGGTACCACTCATGATTAGTAAGCGTGCGTTAAGATTACCGGTACGTGGCAGGGTAGAGGATGCGTCATAGCCGCTCTGATTCTGCTGGGGGCGCTGCATGTAGCGTTCTGTATAAATTGAATCATAGTAGCGCCAGTCTGTTACGGGTGCCATAGAAATACCAGCCTTAAACGGTGTTGACGGATCAGTAAGTTCCATGAGTGTCATATATCCGCCATAGCTCCATCCGAAGCATGCCATTCGCTCTGAATCAACATATGGCAGTGATGCGAAGTAACGGGCACCGGCTATCTGGTCTTTTGTTTCATATTCGCCCAGATGTTTGTAAACACAGTCACTCCATTTGCGTGAGCGGTAGCCAGTGCCACGACCATCCATACATGCAACTATGTATCCTTGTGATGCGAAGTAGTACACTCCGTCCATACGCCAGCGGTTTTGCACTTCCTGCGATTCAGGACCGTTATACTGGTAAGTTACCAATGGATATTTTTTTGAAGCATCGAAATCTGAGGGTTTGATAACGTAGGCATCCATCATCTCGCCATCAGCGTTAGGTATGCTTATAAATTCTTTTTTTGGCGCGTTGGCATAACGGGCAGCGTAATCGGTGTTCATTTCCAAATTTGCTATCTTCCCTTTCAGGCTATGCAATGTGTACTGCGGAGGTGTGAGGACATTGCTATAAGTGCGGACATAATACTGCATGTTGCTGCTGAAAGCAGCACTCTCCCAGCCTTTACCAGGATGAAGCATTATAACGCCGCCTTTGCCAGCTTTCGCCACATTACGTTCTGTGCTTCCCTCCTGCGTAGTCTGGAAGAAGTATTCACGAGTTTGCGGATTGTAACCATAATATGCTGTAACATAGTAATTGCCCGATGTGAGCTGGCGTTTTAGCATACCGTTATAGTCATATTCATACAGATGGCGGTATCCGCTTCTATCGGAACCTATGATGAAACTTTGTTTGCCATAATCTACCATCTGGTATGCAGACGGACTTAGCCATGCACTGCTCTTTTCTTCCAGCAGCAGTTTTGCTACTGTAGAGCCGGTATTTACAGAATAGAGGCGCAGATCATTTTGATCACGATTTAGAATCATGACCATCAGCCGGGTTGCATCGCCGCCATATTCCATAGAGGGCACATAGTCAGTCTCCGCAATTGGCAGATCCATTACTTTCGTTATGCGAGAATCAATATTATATGTGCTGACCTTTACAATTGAATTGTTATCGCCAGCTAATGGATATTTATATACAAACTCACCGGGATAATTGTCATATTCCGCTATAGGATCACAGTATCCCGAATATATATCAAAATGATAAGTCGGCACCCTGCTTTCGTCAAAGGTTACAAATGACAGAGAGCTGTCATCAGGAGCCCAGCGCATAGTGTTTTGTATGCCAAATTCCTCCTCATAGCCCCAGTCCGGTGTGCCGTTTATAATTTTACCGTCAGCACCATCTTTTGTTATCTGGAGTTCTGTTCCAAAATCCAGGTTTGATATGTATATATTGTTGTCACGGGTAAATGCCACCATGGTGCCGTCATGGCTTATGACGGCACCACGCTGTTTACCTGACGGACTAACGCGTTTAAGTGTGCCACGGGCTATATCGTAAACAAAGTGCACAGCATTAAACGAATAACGGTATATGCCCTCGCGGTCATTCCAAAGAAGTAGCATTCGTCCGTTTGCCGAAATCTCATAGCCGTCAAATTCACTAATTTTTACATCACCCTTTATTGTGGCAATATCAAAGACTGTGTCTAATTTTTTACCAGTCTTATAGCTGTAACGCTCTATTGCTTTGCCATTATCGCTGATACAGAGATAACTTTCTCCGTCAGGCATAGGTTTCATTTCTTTGACAGACGCCGGCGCGTTGACATGTATATCGCAATAATCCTCTACAGTAAGATTATTCGCATATACAGTAGCTGTCGGAATAATAAATGACGATGCCAATGTAAAGGCTATGCGCGCTATGTTCATTTGTGTGTAATGATTTTTCTGGTCAATTACTAAGTTAATATGCTCTGGCAAAGATAACACGGCGAGCCGAGGGCTTGCCGGTCACCATACATACTCCAGGTGTCTCGTCACCGTCAAGAGGTATACAGCGTATCGTAGCCTTTGTTTCATTCTTGATTTTCTCTTCGGTTTCAGGCGTACCGTCCCAATGAGCCAGAATAAAGCCTCCCTTTTCAATTTTCTCTTTAAACTCATCGTAAGTATCGGCTGTGGTAGTCATTTTCTCGCGATAGTCAAGGGCCTTGTTATAAATCTTCTGCTGTATTTCTTCCAACAGATTTTCGATATGTCCTGCGATGCCGTCTAATGGCAGTGTTTCTTTTTCCAAAGTATCACGACGCATTAGTTCGACAGTACTGTTCTCCAGATCACGAGCGCCTACTGCGAGGCGTACAGGCACACCTTTCAACTCGTAATCCGCGAATTTAAATCCTGGACGACGGTTGTCTGCATCATCATATTTGACGCTTATTCCGGCACTTGCCAGCTGGTCCATGATAGGACGAATGCGTTCACTTATCGCGGCCAGCTGCTCGTCATTTTTATAAATTGGGATAATTACTACCTGGATAGGCGCAAGATGCGGCGGCAGCACGAGCCCGTTGTCATCAGAATGGGTCATAATCAAAGCACCCATCAGTCTAGTTGATACACCCCACGAGGAAGCCCATACATGTTCGGGTTTATTATCCTTGTTTATAAACGTAACGTCAAATGCTTTTGCAAAATTCTGACCGAGGAAATGCGATGTACCGCTCTGAAGAGCCTTGCCGTCCTGCATCATGGCTTCGATAGTGTAGGTGTTAATGGCGCCGGCAAAACGCTCAGTGGCAGACTTAACTCCGACAATAACAGGCATAGCCATATACTTGCGTGCGAAATCGGCATATACATTTACCATTTGCACCGTACGGTCTTCTGCTTCTTGAGATGTGGCATGGGCCGTGTGACCTTCCTGCCATAGAAATTCCGCAGTACGCAGAAACATACGGGTTCGCATTTCCCAACGCATAACATTTGCCCACTGGTTGCAAACGATGGGTAGGTCACGGTATGAATGAATCCAGTTTTTATAAGTACCCCAAATTATAGTTTCTGAGGTCGGACGCACTATAAGTTCTTCTTCCAGTCTTGCATCTGGATCGACAACTACACCTTTGCCGTCAGGATCATTTTTAAGACGGTAATGGGTTACGACAGCACATTCTTTGGCGAATCCTTCAACATGCTCAGCTTCTCGGCAAAGAAAAGATTTAGGTATTAGCAAAGGGAAGTAGGCATTTTGCACCCCTGTCTGCTTAAACATTTTGTCAAGAGTTTGCTGCATCTTTTCCCATATGGCGTACCCATATGGTTTGATAACCATACACCCTCTCACTGCCGACTGCTCGGCCAAGTCTGCTTTTACAACCAGTTCGTTATACCATTGAGAATAGTTCTCGCTTCTCTTTGTAAGGTTTTTTAATTCTTTAGCCATTGATGTTTGTCTCTAAAATAATAGCGGAAAATATAATTATGGGACGCCTGACAAGTAAGCTTTGCCCATAGCGAGAAGAGCGAATAATATTTATGACCATATACATCCGTTCCGCTTGATAATGATGTATATAGTATTCCCCTAGGGGAATTTTACGAATAGGGCATACGTCTAAATGCACCTCGGATTGTTCTTATTTGGGGACAAAATTACTTAAAAATACAAACAAAAGCAAATTTTGAATACAACTATTTTTCTGTATTCAGATCTGTTGGTGTATTGTTATCTGGATATATGAGTATTGCGCCGGCGCTCAGACCAACAACAGGCATGGCAGACTTCGTAACGAAGTCTGCCATGCCTGTTGTTGACTTTGATGTTAGAAATGTGAAGAACCGTCGAAGCAGTGTGTGCACACTTTGCATTTAGGTAGTCCGATAGCTTCTATTAAATCTTCAAGCGTACTGAATTTAAGCGAGTCCAGTCCGAATTTTTCAGCTATTTTCTGAACCATCATATTATATTCCGGGCTTCCCGTTGTGGCATATTTGTCAAGATTTTTATTGGGATCTCCCTCTATCTCAGCTATTATACGCCGAGTGATCAGCTCCATATCGCTTTTAGAGGAAGTAAATCCGATATATGGGCATCCGTAGATCAGCGGTGGGCATGCTATGCGTATATGCACCTCTTTTGCATCATATTCGTAGAGCATTTTAACATTGTCCTTGAGCTGTGTGCCCCTGACTATAGAATCATCGCAGAAAGCTACTTTACGGCCTTTAAGCATCGATCGGTTTGGAATAAGCTTCATTTTGGCCACTAAATCTCTCAATTCTTGTTTGCCGGGAGTGAAGCTTCGAGGCCATGTGGGTGTATATTTGGCTATAGCCCTGTGGTACGGTACCCCTTTCCCCTCAGCATAGCCAAGGGCCATGCCCACTCCGGAGTCAGGAATACCGCATACGCAGTCTACTTCGGTTTCATCCTTGTGTCCCATCAGCATGCCGCTGTTAAATCTAACATCTTCCACGTTTTTCCCTTCGTAAGAAGATACTGGGAATCCGTAGTATACCCAAAGAAATGAGCATACCTGCATGTCTGTGCCAGGAGGTACGAGTTGTTCGACTTTATCAGCTGTTATGCGTACCACTTCTCCCGGACCTAGGTCTCTTAATTCTCGATAGCCCAGATTGGGAAGTGACGAACTCTCGCTTGTGACCGCATATCCGTCATCCTTTATACCGATTATCACCGGAGTGCGTCCTAGCCTGTCTCTGGCAGCTATGATGCCTTCCGGGGTCAGCAGCAGCATGGAACAGGAACCTTTGATTTTTTCCTGAGCGATGCGGATGCCGGACTGTATGTCTTTGCCTCGTGTTATAAAGGTGGCCACCAATTCTGTGGGGTTTGTCTTTCCTGAACTTAATTCTGCAAAATGAGCCCCATGTTCGAGTTGTTCTTTTTCAAGATCTTCTATATTAGCAATCTTTGCTACAGTCACAATGGCAAATTTGCCTAAATGTGAATTTACGACTATCGGTTGCGAATCATTATCCGAAATAATTCCGATTCCGGCATTGCCTGCAAAACGCGATAAGTTGCTCTCAAACTTGGTTCGGAAATAAGAATTCTCAAGACTGTGTATGCTGCGGACAAAGCCTTTCTCCGGGTCATACGTAGCCATACCGCCGCGCTTAGTGCCTAAGTGAGAATTATAATCTGTACCATAAAACAGGTCGGTGACGCAGTCTTTGCGCAACACGCAACCGAAAAAACCACCCATATTCAGTTGTTAATATTTACATTAGCGCCAGGTGCCATGTCGTTGTTGGCATACGGTCCTCACGCGTACTATCTTGTTTTCAAGTACAAAATTACTAAATCTTGTCATGCTAATGAAATATCACTGTATAAGATTTGTGATTTTCACAATTAAATGTTAATTTTGCATTTCAATGTTAACATTCTCTGTGATTAAACCGGGGTGGAAATATCATCGTATGTTAAGCATTATAAACCTTATTATATTATAATTTGTTAACAAAATAGATGTCCTGAATAGGGATTGTCCAGCTTAAAAGTTAAATTAAGACAATGAAGAAATCAACTATATGGCTTCTTATAATCGTAATGGCGCTTACATTCGGAGGGCTGATCTATGTGCAGATTCTGTATATGGAGAAAATGACGCGTATGCGTAATGAGCAGTTTAACGAGAATGTGAAACGCTCGCTGTCTGATGTGGCCGGTTATCTCGAACGTCAGGAAACACTCCATTATCTGGAAGAGGATATTGAGGATATAGAGGCCGCGTTCTATGATGATTATTCGTTGGCTCTGGCAACAGACACTTTGAGCGGACAGAATATCGTATCGCCAATATTCATGCCTGCTGCGGTTGGTGTGGAAGGACAGTACAAGCAGTATCAAAAGATTATAAGAAACCAGTATTTATATCAGAAGGGCCTGCTTAACGAGGTTATATTGAATATTATGCGTGAGGCCTCACGCCGTCCAGCCTTAGAAAGAGGTGACACATCTGTGGTGCGAAAGCAACTTCAACAGGAGCTTTCTTCATGCGGAATTAATCTGCCATTCGAGTTTTCTATGTCTACCACTAAGAAAGTAATCTGTCATACCAAAGATTTTCCAGTGGGACAGGAATCTGACGTCTATTCGCAAATGCTGTTTCAAGGCAGCCCTATGCATTATTATCTTAACGTGTATTTCCCTACTAAGGGCGATTATATCTACAATTCTGTGCGCTTCTTAATACCCACGTTGTCGTTCACATTGATTTTGCTAATCGTTTTTCTTTATACGGTAATTTTAGCGTTCCGGCAGAAGCGTATCACTGAAATGAAGAATGATTTTATAAATAACATGACACATGAGTTTAAGACCCCGATATCCACTATATCGCTTGCCGCGCAAATGCTGGCGGATGATTCAGTGAGAAAATCACCCTCAATGCTCCAACATTTGTCTACTGTGATTACAGACGAGTCGAAGCGTCTGCGTTTCCAGGTAGAAAAGGTGTTGCAGATGTCTATGTTTGACCGGCAGCAGCCTAATCTAAAGTTTTCAGAAGTTGATGTAAACCGTCTGATAGAGCAGGTAGTAAGCACATTTAAAATTAAGGTTGAAAAGTATGGAGGTTCGCTGAACATGAATCTTCAGGCATCAAAAGACAAAGTTCTTGTCGACGAGATGCATTTGACAAATGTGATATTCAACCTGCTTGACAATGCTGTGAAATATGTGCGCCAGGATGCCGAACCCCGCCTGGAAATCAGCACTACAGATTTACCGGACAATAAACTTGAAATAAGGGTTAAAGATAACGGCATAGGAATTAAGAAAGAACATCTAAAACTGATATTTGACAAATTTTACCGTGTGCCGACAGGCAATAACCATGATGTCAAAGGATTCGGGCTCGGACTTGCTTATGTGCACAAGCTGATAACTGAATTCGGCGGCCAGATTAAGGTTGAAAGTGATTTTGGCAAAGGAACCACATTCATAATCACCCTGCCTCTGACACCATAATTAATGATGCATAATAACAAACTAAATACACACGACTATGGATGACAAACTGAAAATTCTTCTTTGCGAAGATGATGAGAATCTCGGAATGCTACTTCGGGAATTTCTCATGGCAAAAGGGTTTAATGTAGATTTATTCCCTGACGGGGAAAAGGGCTATAAGGCTTTCCTGAAAGGCAAATATGATTTGTGCGTACTTGATGTAATGATGCCTAAAAAGGACGGATTTACTCTGGCGCAAGAGATACGTAATGTGAACGCCGAGGTGCCTATAGTGTTTCTGACAGCTAAAAATCTCAAGGAAGATGTGCTTGAAGGGTTCAAAATAGGTGCTGACGATTACATCACAAAACCGTTCTCTATGGAGGAGCTTGTATCGCGTATAAGTGCTATTTTGCGCCGTGTGCGTGGCAAGAAAGAGAAAGAGATCACGATGTATAAGATAGGTCATTTCACCTTTGACACACAAAAGCAGACGCTGGTTATGGGTGATGTCTCTAAGAAGCTGACCACTAAGGAGTCCGAATTGCTCGCATTGCTGTGCGCACATATGAATGAAATACTTGAGCGCAATTATGCCCTTAAGAGCATATGGGTGGATGACAATTATTTCAATGCGAGAAGTATGGATGTGTATATCACTAAATTGCGTAAACTGCTTCGTGATGATCCTACAATTGAAATTATCAATATCCACGGCAAGGGCTATAAGCTCATAGCTCCGGAAGTTAAGGAATGATATTTTTCTACGTAAATGAATAATAAAACCGCACCGGTTCAGAAGTGTTAAAACTACCTGATAACCGGTGCGGTTTTTATATTTAGACTAAATGGTTTATCTGAAGAAAAAGCGATATAATAGATTATTCTGGGAAATGCCGTTTTGCAGGTCGCTTTCCTTGCGCAATTGATGCAACGATTCAGAATCCCGGTCATGCCGCTTACATATATATTCTGAGCCGCAGCGTATTGCAATTAAGATACAGACAACACTGCCGATGAGCGCAGCCACCAGCAGAACTTCTCCTATAGTCGCAATTATATTACAATCAATCATGTAATTATAACAATATATTTTAGAAAAAGTTTTGCTAATATTCGCAATTATTTGTTAAACAAATAGGGGAGTGCGTTGTTATTAAAATAAAACTTAATCCAACGACTATGAAAAGACAATTATTATTTCTAGGAGCACTTCTGATGTGCCTAAGCGTTATGGCGCAGAAATTGCAGAAAAATGAACTAAAACAATTACAGGCATTCTTAAACCAGCCAGCCATGGTAGAGTCGACTAATGCAGCCGCTCTGAAAGTGGGTAATATGGCGGATCCGTCTACATGGGAAGGAGTTAAGATAGAAAACGGCCATGTGGTTGAAATTAATTGGAGCGGCAAGAAACTGGCTGGTAATTTAAATCTCACAGGTTTTAGCGCCCTCACCCATGTCAATGTTTCTAATAATAGAATTTCGTCCCTTACGGTGGATAATAACCCTGCATTGGTATATTTGAATGCCGGACGCAATAGGTTGTCAAATATAAATGTTGCCGGCTGTCCGCAACTTCTTGATTTAAGGGTATATCGCAATTCGCTTAACTCTCTCGACATCTCCGGCACACCATTGTTGCAGCGCCTCAATGTATCCAGCAACGGTCTTGTAGATCTTGATGTGAGCAATTCTAATAATCTGACGTATCTGAATTGTACTAATAACCATATTGAGAATCTTTCGCTCAATGGTTGTGTTAAGCTTAAAACATTGCTTGCCGCGTACAATGATATCACATCAATAACTTTTACAGGTCTGGTTTCTCTTGAAACAATGAATATAGATGCTAACCGGCTAAGCAAACTTTATATCCAGGATATGGGTAAACTGTCCACTCTCATGGCCAGTGATAACCATATGACAGAATTCGCTATAAGCAATTGTCCTAATCTGCTTGATTTAGATGCGGCATATAACGACTTGACAACCATATCAATAGACAAATGCCCTAATTTGGCTTTTATAAACCTGTCTTGGAATGATTTGACATATGTAAATCTAAGCGATATGAACTTTGTACAGCGTATAAACCTGGCTAACAACCAGTTGCTGACCGTAGATGTAACATTTGACCAAATGTTGAGATATTTGAATGTTACTGGCAATTATAATCTGGCAAATCTTGAAACAACAGGCTGTAACTCACTTAGCATGGTACGAGGTGCAGTAGATGATGTCGATTTGCAATAATTAGACGAATCTAGAAAAAAGCGGATACGATTAAATTTAGTATCCGCTTTTTTGTATTAGTTACTTTCCGTATACAGTTTTCTTTAATACGGGAATTATATGATATTCAAGCTCATAGCTGCTTATACCAGGCGATGACATTATGCATAATTCGATAGGGGAGTTCCCTGGAAAGTATGCTGGTTGCAAATATTGGATATCAGAATGGAAAACAAGTCCGAGGCGTTCATAAAGAGCTTTACGCCGGCATGTTATGTCATCCACCGGAGGCTCAATCTCAAGAAGCAACCCACATGGATAAGAATTGAGTATATGTTTCATTAAAAAGGATCCGGCTCCGCCGCCTCGCCTGAGAGGATCTATTACCAAATGCTCTCCATAAATAATCTTTTTCTCTTTTTGTCCGTCGTTAAAAACAAGGATCCAGAAATTGAGGAAACCAATAAACATATCTCCGTCAAATAATAACAGAGAATGACATGTGTCATGCTTTTTAAGCCATGATTCGGCATCATTGTTTGATTTCCAGTTTCGCCGTTCCGTTTCAGGAAACGCCTGTATATATAGATCAATATATTTTTCAGGCAAATGCGCTGTTTTGTCATATTCCCTGATAATCAGTTCCATATCAATATGTAGTTAATAAATTTGTTCTTAATACAAGAACGTAATTAACTCTAAACTATTATTTCAATCTGTTTTATTAATGCTCTTTCTGATATCAAATGCAAAGTGTAATCGCCATTATGTTAAATAGAATCTATTTTAATGGTGACCTCGCCTCGATCCATACACTATTTTTGCGAGCTAAGCAGCGTTCGAGCTTCGCGTATAACTGATGTGACGAGCGTGTTGTGATTCTATGGTTTTGCAGACTATAGTGGTTTTGCTTTCGTCTATTTTTTGTAATTTTGCACTCGTTATGCGAAACAGTATTGTTGCAATAATAATTTTAATGTCGGTCGTCCTGTTTGTGGGCTGCTCAAGTGTGCGTCATGTGCCGGATGGCCAGTTGTTGCTTAACAGTATCAGCATAACATCGAATGATACTACGGGTTCTGTAGATAAAGACCATATGCTGGCATACGTTAGGCAATTGCCGAATCATAAGTTTTTATGGAGCACCAAATTCCAGTTGGGAGTTTACAACCTGAGTGGTAATGACACTACAAAATGGTGGAACCGCTGGATACGACGTATGGGTGAAGCTCCGGTAATCTATGACCCTGATCTCACAGATAAATCCGTAGCCCAGCTACGGCAGGCACTGTATAACAAAGGATTTCTGTCTGCAGAAGTTATGGCAAATACAGTGTCAAAGCCTGGATCGAAGAAAATGGATGTTACATATATTCTTAATCCGGGTGAGCCGCACATAATTAAAAATATTGGTTATGATATTGTTGACGATGCTATTGACAGTATCGTGCGCAACCGCTTAAGGCATTCCGTGGTTCGTGAGGGCGACTTGCTTGATATGGGATTGCTGGACGGCGAACGCCTGCGCATAGCGACAGATTTGCGCAACAGGGGGTATTTTTCTTTCTCTAAGGATTATATTACATTCATTGCCGATACAACACAGGGAAGCACGGCTGTCGATCTGACTATCAGGGTAAATGCTCCCTACCCTATGGCTAATGCCGATTCTGCGCGTCATATACCTAGCTATATAAATAATGTCTATGTCATTATAAATTATGATCCGGCACGTATGTTGTCGGATAATGATTTTGTATTTAATGATACGATTGTGTACAACGACATAAATATATTGAGTAACGGGAGATCTTACCTGCGTCCGAATGTGATAGATGAGAATTGCTATATACGTAGGGGCGAGCCGTACCGGGAGCGGATGGTGACACGTACGTATCAGGCGCTGGGTCGTTTGGACATTCTTAATTTTGTGAATATTCAGATGAAGCCGGCAGGTTATGTAGATGGTAAACAATGGCTGGATGCATATATCCTGCTTACCCCAGGAAAACCACAGACGATGTCACTAGAACTTGAAGGTACAAATTCTGAAGGAGATCTGGGTGTAGCGGCGTCTGTGGGCTATAGCCACAGAAATATAGGACGAGGCTCGGAGACATTTTCAGCTAAGCTGAGGGGTGCGTATGAATCTCTATCGGGCAACCTGAGCGGACTGATACATAATCGATATATGGAGTATTCTTTAGATTTGGGGTTGAGCTTTCCTAAATTTAAAGCTCCATTTCTGTCATCTGGTTTTAAAAGGAGAATACAGGCATCTACCGATGTGCATATGTCGATGAATTATCAAGAGCGGCCGGAGTATACCAGGGTAATAGCTACAGCCGGTATGAGTTACCAATGGAAAGAGCGGCATCGGCAGCGTCGCCATATCTGGACCCCGATAGATATCAATTATATTTATCTTCCCGAGAGCACTACTGACTTTATCGACCAGATAGCACCAGATAATCCATTATTGCGTTATAGCTATGAGGACCACTTTATAGAAAGCATGTCCTATAGATATTACTATTCGTCAAAGAGAGAGGAACATCCGTACCAACGCAATAAGCAGGCCAATGTATGGACTATCAGAGCCGGAGCAGAAATAGCCGGCAACCTGCTTTATGCCATCAATAGCATTTTTACCCACCGCGATGATGTTAGGAATGATCCATATAAAGTATTCGGCATACGTTATTCACAGTATATAAAGGGCGAGGCTGATTATAGCTTCACACATATATTTGACAACCGCAACTCGCTTGCGGTGCATGCCGGCCTCGGCATAGCCTATCCGTATGGTAATTCGCGGATACTGCCTTTTGAGAAGCGGTTCTATGGCGGAGGCGCCAATGGCGTCAGAGGCTGGAATGTCCGCACTCTGGGACCAGGATGTTATAACGGTTCAAATTCTGTCAGCTCGTTTATAAACCAATGTGGTGATATTCGTCTTGATATGAGCGTTGAGTACAGGGCCAAATTGTTTTGGGTGATAGAAACAGCACTTTTCATAGATGCCGGTAATATCTGGACCATACACAATTATGAGAATCAGGAGGGAGGTATGTTTCATTTCAACACCTTTTATAAGCAGCTTGCGGCTTCATATGGTTTGGGCATACGGTTAAATTTTGATTATTTCCTGTTACGCTTCGATCTCGGCTTTAAAGCACATAATCCGGCTAGAGGCCAGGAGGAATGGCCGCTTATTCATCCTCGCTGGGGACGTGATACAAGTTTCCATTTTTCTATAGGTTATCCATTTTAATGAATTCGACATGAAGAAATTAGTAATATTTGATTTGGACGGCACATTGTTGAACACAATAAATGATTTAGGTCTGAGCTGTAACCATGCTCTTGAGCAATGCGGCTTCAAATCCCACCCCTTAAATGCTTATCCGTTCATGGTCGGAAACGGTGTGCGCAAGCTGATAGAACGAGCGCAACCCAGTGCCACAGATGCGGAAATAGACAAGATAACAGCGGCTTTTAAAGAGCACTATGGCAAGCACAATCGAGATACAACAGTACCTTATAACGGTATTGACGAATTACTTCAAAAACTTACAGAAGCAGGTGTTGCCGTGGCTGTCACTTCCAATAAGTATGAATCGGCAGTAGTTGATATTGTACGACATTACTTTCCTGATATTCCGTTTGTAGCGTTACGCGGCCAAATAGAAGGACGTCCTATCAAACCGGATCCTTCAGTGGTATTTTCTGTATTACTTGACCACCCTACTCCGAAATCTGAAGTTCTTTATGTAGGAGATTCTGCTGTAGACATCGAGACTGCGCGGCGGGCCGGGACCGAGTCTGTGGGAGTGACATGGGGGTTCAGTCCGGTGTCGCACTTGCGTAATGCATACGCCGACCACATAGTGTCCACACCAGCTGAAATTCTTAAAATAGCCGGCGTGGAATAAATTGATGAAAGTCCATTTAAACCATAAAAAGCTGTCTGTATACACACCGTACATCCTATTTTTGATATTGGTGGCAATACGTGTATGCCAGATGGCGCAGAAGCATGAAATGCATCCAGACGAGGTATATTCTGTGATGATATCGCAGTGTAATCCTCATTTTTATCGTTCTCTTCCAATAGGTGCATATTCTGGTTCAGAAATAACATCTACACTCGTAGCCGCACATGGCGTAGCTGCGGATATTAAGCAGCTTTATATAGACAACGCCGATGCTCCGCATGCCAGTCTCTATTATATGCTTTTGCGCCTGGCTATCACAGGTATCGACACTTGGTCTCCGCCGGAATTACTTCTGGCTGGCTGTATACTGAACCTTATATTTTTTTCAATAGCCTTTATTTTTCTTTATAAGGCAGGCAGGCTTTTGTTCCCGGCAGCTCGCTGGGCTTTGTGCGCTATGCTCGCACTTGCTTTCGGATGCAGGGCATCAGGCGAATCTATATTGCTGGTACGTGAATACGAAATGGCTACAGCTGCCATAATCTGGTTTGTCTATGAAATAATCAGGAGCCTCAAACTTAAACAATATGACGTCATTACTATGCTCCGTCTATGTATGGCTGTGGCTATAGTAATGTCTACAGGATATTTAAATGCATATTTCCTCACCCTTTCTTCCCTTATATATTTGATATTTACATACAGACAGACTACGTTCAGGCACACACTACGAGTATGCCTCGTATTATTGTCCGGTCTGCTTGTGGCACAAGCCATGTATATTGGCTATTTCAATTTCATACTACATGACAATCCACATACACGAATGGCTTTTGGACAGCTTTCAACTGCTTTATCAAAGACATTTTTACGTGATGTTTGTTCGCAAACATTCACTTGGCCAGGTATAGGGTTAATATTGATAATAACCATATTACCTTCATGTGTTAAAAGATTGAGCGCGTCCAGGAAAATGTATGATAGCAGTCTGCTGGCTATGCTAATTAGTGCTGCCGCGTTAATTAGTATATTTCTTGTTCAGTATACCAGTATTCTTCGTGAGGCACGTTACTCATATCCGTACATACCACTGCTTGCGTTATGTCTGCCTGTATTGATAAGCCGATATAAAGAATATCACAGAGTCGGCCTTGCAACTGCGGTTACACTTTTTTATCTAATAGTAGCAGTATGGGAATCCCCTACTACGGCCTACGGCTGGAGCTATCTGCGGTACCAACTCAAAGATGGCGCTGTATTATATAATCTCAATCCAAACGAAATACCATTGATCGCACCGGTCTTGACAAGTGGCTCTGTTTACAAGTTAGACCCTAAAAGCGATACAATAAATTACATAATAAACAAACGGACTGTTGTTCATTACAAACCAGACGTTATTGATACTTCAAGGTTTACAGGTAGGCATCTAATCGGTCCTCTATATATAATCACTCCTAAATATAAGTAATTAAAGTTTATGGCATGCAGCATTGAATTTATAGATTTTGTATGTGGCTCACTGGCCGGCTTAGGCAGTGTACAATACCGGTGGCAATAGTCAGGTCGGACAGATAATAATGATGTTGTTGGCCACAGATACCATTCCGCAAGCATCATGGGAAACGCCAAAATATGAAGCTGCATACGCTTCATGGGGCAAGAAGTGGGAACGTGAATCTATTGCATCAGATTCAATAGTGCCGTTCTGTATATCCCACCCGAATGATATGCCGAAATATGACAAGCCTATAATCCTGCTTGTCAATGGCTCTACGTTCTCGGCAGCAGAAGATTTTGCCGTGCTTTTCAAAAATGCCAAACGTGGCAAGGTGGTAGGAACTCCTACCGGCGGAAGTACCGGCAACCCAATCTTCATTGATTTGGGTTGGGGCTATAACGGTAGAATATGCACTCGACACGAAAAACTTGCCGACGGCACAGAGTTTATTGGAATAGGCATACAACCCGATGTAGTTGTTGAAGAAACCGAAAGCGTTATCTTTGGCAAAGACAATGTGATTGAAGAAGCAATGAAGCTCTTGAAACAACAAATCAATTACACTAAAGAATAAAATATCATACCATGAAGAATTATAATTCTATCATAGGTGTCTTGCTTGCGTCTCTGGCGTATATTGCAAATTCCGTACTTCTTCCCTCTTGGAGTCATACTCTCGTAGGTATTTTTACGGGACTGATAATTCTTGTTGCTTATTGGCTTATAGGCAATAAATTGAAGACGTGGGTTCGGATTTCAATCTCCATTGCTATTGCCATTGCTACTGCGGTAATTATTAGAATCGTATGGTTCTAATATATAGTGCTCCAATCAAACACCCAAATACAGAGGGCAGAAAATAATAAGTGCCAAAGTGCCAATAATGCCAAAGGGTGAATGTTTAATTTGGTGTACTTTCCGTGGGCGTCATAGGCGAATATAAAACCGCTTGAAGATGCGCTTTGACATACCGCATTTTCTGGCTATCATAAAACAATCTTTGGGAAGTGTCGGCAGTGGTGCAAGGGCGGTTCGTGGCAGAAAAGCCGAGAATCGCTTTTTGGACGCAATCGCGACAGGATAGATCTCTCCAGCACCGACCTTGGCGGCAGCTATACCTTAGTACGTCGCGAATGAGAGCAAGTTGGCGGCGCAGCGCACACATCAACGCCATATTTATCGCTGACCATCAAGGGATTCCAATCGCAATGTCGGAGCCAAAGTCCGGCAAGCACCACGATGTGCATGAGATTGGGACTTCGCTCGACCAGATTTTAGGCATGGTGTAAATCTTAAATATATTAGCAAATTCAAAAAGTCAAGATAACTTCAGGCTCTAAATTTGGCGCAAAGATATTTAGGGATGCAATGAATTGAAAATCGCCATACACATTCCTTAACATTTATCCCGTATTCACTATTATTATGCAAGTGTACAAAAGGTGTACTTTTTGAAAAAAAATCAGGTAACACAGCGTAAAAGTCACCGCAATTTCATCAATAGCGATTGTCCTGAAAATAAGCGTAGTTAGCTTGGTTGGCTTATCCTTGCTTTTTCCATGTATCTGTACACATTATAGCGGCTATTGATTATTTCACTTGATTTTGCTCCTTATTTGCACTCCAGATTTGTAGTTTTGCATGACAGTTAAAATTAAAATAGAAAGTCATGAATACGCCTTTGGTAACATGGAGCTGCATTGTCAGCCTTGTATTATTACTTATCGTGTTACGCCTATTACTAAAGAATTTTTCGTTTAACAGGGAAAAGCACAATAAGTTTATACAACTTGGAAGTGAACGTGAAGAATTTTTTGTCCCGGGAGACACGATTGAAGACGAAGACTATGAATACTGATTCTATAATGCCTTCGGCCAATGATATGTGCTCTTTCTTTGCCAGGTACAGCGCATGGCTTATTGGCTGCGGTGCGACATGTATACGTCTGGAAAAGAATGTGTGCCGGATGGCAGCAGCATATGGCAAAGAAGTAGAGCTGTCTATAATGCCCAGACATGTCCATATTGCGCTCAAGGATAATGATAAGGCAGAGGTAGTGACAGTTATTGCTTCCGTGGAGCAAAGAGCTGTAAGTTTTAACATTAATACGCGCCTTAGCGAACTTAGCTGGGAGCTGGCAGACCATAAAATAAACTACGAACAAGCCAAGAAGCGCTTTGATAAAATAGTATCGTCTGATTACCAAAGCAAACTTACGGTTCTATTGCTTGTGACTATGGCCAATGCTTCTTTCTGTAAATTATTCGGGGGTGACTGGATATCCATGCTTATAGTAGGAATAGCAACACTGGCAGGATATTATGTCAAACAGTTTATGTCGGAATTGCATGCTGATATACGTCTGACCGTATTGGTATGTTCTTTTGTCTCATCTGTACTTGGTGCTACCTGTTTACTGTTTTCTCTTGGCAGCACACCAGAAATCGCTCTAGGCACCAGCGTGCTGTATCTTGTACCGGGCGTACCATTTTTGAACTCGTTCAGCGATATGCTATACCGCCATTATATTTGCGCGTTCAGCCGTCTTGCAGATGCGCTGATATTGACCTGTTGTCTGTCAATAGGATTATGTATGGGTATGCTATTAATGAATGTGGGAATGTTTTAAAAGCTGGAATAATAAAATTATGTGGGGCCAGATTTTTCAAGATGCATTTTTTGCTGCGATAGCGGCTATCGGTTTTGCCGCTATCAGCCGTCCGCCCAAACCGGGCTATCTCTATTGCGCGATTATAGCGGCCTTAGGCCATGCCAGTCGTTTTATCATGATGAACAGCCAGTCATTGCATGCTCATATAATTATAGCGTCATTGTTTGCCGCGCTTATAATAGGCGTACTTGCCGTCTTTTTCTCTCCTATTGCGCGCATTCCTGCCGAAGCATGCCTTTTCCCGGCACTATTGCCAATGATACCAGGTATTTATGCCTACAAGGCTTTTGGCGGACTTGCTATGTGCGTGTTGTGCAACGGACAAGATGCATTCCATCATTATTTCTATCTATTTGCCTATAATGCATTTACGTGTACTGCTGTACTCTTGTCCATGGTGGTCGGAGCCACCATGCCGATCTTCATATTTAAAAAAGTATCATTCCAGGCAACGAGATAAGAGTATAATTTGTTATTTTTGCAACGAGACAATAAACAATGGAATTACGACAACTAAAATATTTTGTAAAAGTTGCCGAAACACTGAATTTTTCAGAAGCAGCAAAAGTACTGAATGTCACGCAAAGCACGCTTTCGCAACAGGTAAAACAGCTGGAAACAGAGATCGGCACACAATTACTGCTCCGCAGCAGCCATTCTGTTGCTCTTACAGAAGCCGGTAATGAATTGCTGCCACTCGCTCGTCAGACGCTGCACAAGGCACAGCTGTGTACTGAACGAATTAATGATCTTAATAATCTTCTTACAGGCACGCTTAACATAGGCGTTACTTATTCGTTCAGCCCGATACTGACCGAGACACTTGTATCGTTTATGAAGATGTATCCGCGCATCAAACTCAACATTTTTTATAAGCCTATGGCTGAACTAATGGGTATGTTGCGAGAGCGCGTTGTAGATTTTGTGCTGGCCTTTAAGCCGACCATGCCGATAGAGGGAATTGAATCGCATATATTGTTTCAAAATTGTCTGTCGGCAATAGTAGGCGAGTTTCACCCTCTGGCGTCAAAAGAAAAAGTCACGCTTTCCGAACTTGAACGCTATGATCTTGCACTCCCCTCTATAGGGTTACAAGCACGTAACGCATTTGAACATATCATAACACCATACAATAAATTTAGAATCAGAGTAGAGCTTAATGAAGTAAACATATTACTGACATTGCTGCGCCAAAGCCAGCTTGTGTCTGTTCTAGCAGAGGCAACCATACACAATGAATCAGGTGTTAAAGCCGTGCCTATCGACATACCTGACAATATGATGGCCGGATGCGTACATATACTTTCCGATACATACCGTAAACGCTCTATGCAGGAATTTGTAAAATTGCTCAGTGAGTCTATAGCGGTCAGAGAACGTCAGAATGCGTGGCTGTAATCATAATATTAACATATATGCATGCCACGATAGATTTTGTAATTAATTGTTTTAAAACCTATAACAGTCTGATTTTTAGAAATAGCCTGCCGCTGCCCCCTGTTTCTATAAGCAACGGGAGAACCAGGATGGCATACATAAAATATCGCAGGGACAAAACAATAGACAACAAGTATCATTACCATAGTTTCAGCTTGCATGTCAGTAGTTATTATGATTTATCACAAACGGTACTCGAGGATATTGTTATTCACGAAATGATTCATTATAAAATCCTTTATGAACAACTTACTGACACATCTCCGCATGGCCGGCTTTTTAAAAATTGGATGAATCATATCAACCAGACATATGACAGACATATCAGTATATCATTCAGATGTCCTGATATGGCACAAGACAAGACTGTGTATAAATGCATAGTTGGTATAATAGAGTTTCGAGACGGCAGAAAAGGGATTACCCATTGTGCTAAAAGCAAACTTATAGATATTTATAAATATTTTGAGGGAGAACCCTCGATTGCAGTGCAACGTTGGTTCCTTTATACATGCCAGGTTCCGCTAAAGTTTCCACGTGTTGTGACACCGAAAGTATACAAATGCTCCACAAAGGAGATAGAAAGGATTATTTCAATGTCTAGCTTGTTAGTATACATGGGAGGTGCTTTTAGAGTGTCAGGCTAATTTCTTGCACTTTTTGGCTTAATTTTTGTTGTACCTAATATGGCTTGTCCATTACAAGTAACATGTAAACACAAAGTTATGACAGAACAAGACATATACAAACGTTATAAATCAATCAGAGCAATGATTGATTCTGGTAATTTTTCTGCCGCGCTTGATTCTTTCTTCCAAGGAGGACTTAAGGGAACTGCGGCGGCGGAATTGGCAACAGCTGCAGATACATATAAATACATGATGGCTTATTTTTTGCAAAGTAAGCCCGGTTCTGTAGACACATCTCGCAAAAGTGTTTACAACAGTTTGTCTGAAACATTGTACAGGCTCAATGACTCGTTTTTGGTACAATCACTGATGCCTGGTGCGTCAACCCTGTATTTTTCCAGACTGCGCGGTATTAATATTGCCAGGAAGGACTTGAATTCTGAAATTGAAAATATCAAATCGCTCATATTTAAAGCCGAATTGGAAGATGAAGCCGGGCAGTATTCATTCAATATACACCGTGACCTTGAATTGGCCGGAGACGATTTATTTGGCCGTATATGGACCGACCTGCATCTGTCTGCCAGAGAAAGTTCCGTTATATACGAATTTCTTGGAGAAGAGACGGCTGAAAGCGGATATGCCATAAAGTGCCTTGTTCTGGGAGCTTTATTACTGGGGTGTCTCCAATATTATGACCGAGAAAAACTCATGTTGCTTATACGCACGTCTATCTCTTCAGATGAAGTAGGCGTGCAGGCACGTGCGCTCACCGCTGTTCTGTTGTTATTATGGAAACACCAGGACCGTATTTTGCCAGACAAAGAAATACAAGACTGTGTTAAGTCACTGAGCGAGCACAACGAAATACCCAAAGCATTGCGCGCATTTGTATTGAGTATGCTTCGTACGATTGATACTGACCGCATAAATAAAAAAATGCGAGATGAGCTGTTGCCAGAGATCATGAGGCTTAAACCCGATATAGAGAAACGCATACGTGATATGGGAGATAATCCGTACGCACCTGATTTGGAAGAAAATCCGGATTGGCAGGAATTGTTGGACAAGAGCGGTATGACAGAAAAACTTAAGAGTTTTACAGAAATACAGATGGAGGGCGGCGATGTATTTATGTCGGCATTTTCACAAATGAAAGGCTTTCCGTTTTTCCGGGCTATTTCAAATTGGTTTTTACCATTCTCTTTATCCAATACTGCTGTAATACAATTAAGAGACATGGTGCCTGCCACAATGGTGGATTTATTTATATCAGGACCTCATTTTTGCTCGTCTGACAGATATTCTATGGCTATGGCTCTCACTAATATGCCTAAAGCGCAGTTTGATATGATGACAGGACAGTTGGCATCACAGCTATCTGCTCTAGAAGATGAGCGAAAGACATCGTTATATGAATCAGCAAAACTGCCGCTGGAAGTAGAAATGAATCTTTTCCTTAAAGATTTATTTCGCTTTTTCCGTCTTTCGCCAATAAAAGGGGAACTTCCAGATTTATTCGGAACATCATTTGCGCTGCCACAAATAGAACCGTTTGCAAGTCTTGCGAAAGATCGCGAACTTGTACGTGCTATGGCTGAATTTTATTTCAAATACGGTTATTGGGCTGAAGCTGTAACACTTTTGGACAAAATATGTACTGAAGCAGATACTCAAACGGAAGATATATTGCAGAAAGCAGGCTATTGCTACCAGAAGATGGGTAATCTTGTACGTGCTGTGGAAATATACAGAAAAGCTGAACTGCTTAATCCCGACAGCGTCTGGCTTATGCGTCATTTAGCCTCATGCCTTAGATCTCTTGGTAATTACACTGATGCCGTCTGTTGTTACCGGCACGCGCTTGACATGCGTCCGGACAATCCTAATATTCTTCTGTTGCTTGGTCACACTTTGTTGGAAAGTGGAGACGTAAGAGAGGCTCTCAAATGTTATTACCAGGTTGATTATATGGATAATGAATCAGGCAAAGCCATAAGACCCATAGCCTGGTGCGAATTTCTTAATGGAAATTTTTCTAAGAGTATCGAACTATATCGAAAATTGGATAACAAACGTACATCTAGCGACTGGTTGAACACCGGCCATGCATATCTTGCATCCGGTGACATAAGTAATGCGTCGGCGGCTTATAAAGTATGTATAGAAAGAAACAACGGCAATGTAGAAAAATTTAGGCATCTTATGTCGGAAGACAACGTGCATCTGCTCAATGCAGGAGTTGACACAATAGACATAAAGCTGATTACGGATGCTGTGACCTCAAATTAATTTTTCTTTTTTCAGAAGCTTCTGAATTTGCTAAATGATATAATACTTGTCAGATCCGCTATTTTTCATTACTTTTGCATAAATATCTAATCACATAAAAAAGTTATGGCACAAAAACCCTCAATACCCAAAGGAACACGCGACTTCTCCCCTATTGAAATGGCGAGGCGCGATTATATTTTTGAAACGATTACCGAGCAGTTCCGTCTGTTTGGGTTTCACCGTATAGAGACTCCAGCGATGGAGAATCTGTCCACCCTGATGGGTAAATATGGCGAAGAGGGAGATAAGCTACTGTTTAAGATTCTTAATTCCGGAGATTTCTTAAAGTCCGTTTCTGATGAAGAATTGCTGCAACGCAATCTACCAAAGCTCAATAACGCATTATGCGAGAAAGGCTTGCGATATGACCTGACAGTGCCGTTTGCCAGATATGTAGTGCAGCATAGGGGTGACTTACAAATGCCGTTCAAGCGTTTTCAGATACAGCCTGTCTGGCGCGCAGACCGTCCGCAGAAAGGACGTTATCGCGAATTTTACCAGTGCGATGCCGACATCGTAGGATCAGACTCGCTGCTAAACGAGGCCGATTTGCTTCAACTGATAGACAATGTGTTTGACCGTTTGAAAATACGGGTTGCAATAAAATTAAATAATCGAAAAATACTAAGCGGAATAGCTGAGATATTGGAATGTCCGGACAAACTTGTGGACATTACAGTTGCCATCGACAAGATAGAGAAGATAGGCCTTGACGCGGTAAATGAGGAACTCACGGCCAAGGGACTGTCTCCGGCACAGCTGGAACGTCTCCGGCCAATCCTTACTCTGGATGGAGATAATGCAGCCAAAATGAGTGTGATGCAACAGACACTAGCATCATCACCGACAGGTATGGCAGGTATAGAGGAGTTGAAATTTGTGGTTGATGCTTTTGAATCACTCGGCCATATAGCGCAGCTTGATTTAGATTTCTCGCTCGCACGAGGGCTAAATTATTATACAGGCACCATTATTGAGGTAAAGGCCCTTGATGTCGAAATCGGCAGTATCACAGGTGGCGGCCGTTACGACAACCTGACAGGAGTTTTCGGAATGCCCGGTTTGTCCGGTGTCGGCATAAGCTTTGGCGCTGACAGAATTTATGACGTGCTCAATGCGCTTGATCTGTTTCCCGATTCCCTTTCAGGAGCGGCAAAAGTGTTGTTTGTCAATTTTGGACAAGACGAGTCAATGCAGGCTTTAAAAATGCTCAAAGTTTTACGCTCCAACGGAATATCCGGGCAGTTATACCCTGACACGTCAAAAATGAAAAAACAGATGGGATTTGCCAATTCAGAGAAAATACCCTATGTTGCAATAATCGGAGAAACAGAACTTGCCAATAACACGGTGACATTAAAAAATATGGATAGTGGCGAGCAAAACGAACTGACGCTTGCTGACTTAATTGAGAAGCTTAAATAGCCATGGATGATATTACAATGCGCCAGTTCCTCTTTACACAACCTGATAGCGAAGTGGAACAGGCAACAGATAAGGCATATCTGGCCATAGCAAATAAATTACTATGTCACTGGGATAAAAAATGCCTTTTTCAAGAGGCTCAGGACGATCTTAAAAAAGTAGTCTGCATCGGATTGACAGGTTATTACCAGGACATAATCAGCGATGCCGGAGTTTGGCGTTCTTTTATTAACGAATGCAAGCGCCTCTACGGTAATTATGTGCCTTTTCACCAGGATAGTGAAGACTACACACTGTACGAGCTTAATCTGGCTGATGTAGAGTTTGTGGTATGGTACCTGCTTGCTTTTAATTCCATGCAGTTCCGATTCATGTCTCCGCAAAACAAGGATTTGCTTGACCTTGCATCAGAACTATACACCGTGCTAGAAGACAGTTATGATGACATAACGGCTCCTGCGCATTATAAAGATTTGTTTGACTGCGAACTGCATGACCCTGAATCATCGCAAACACTTTATGACCTCGGACAGTGGTTATTTTGGAAAAACTGGCTGATTATACCGCCTTTCCAATTAACTTATGCACAGATATATTCTCACTTTGTAGAGATACAGCATTCTGCGGAATCACCCGAACAGGCTGCCAGACAAATATCGGAAATGCGAGACGAGATAATCACTTCGATGCCTACAGGCCCTCTTGCCCTATATATGCGCGAATGGCTTACCCTGATTTTAGAAGGCAAAATGCCGCAGCCTCGAAAAAGCAATGCCGTGTCAGACAAAGAAAAGAAAGAGCATCCGTATTACACAGCTTTTATCAAAGCCAATAACGGTGAAGTCATAAGGTTTGTCAAAACATATGAAGAATTAAATACTTTCTTTATTGACGGTATGGGATGGGAAGCAGGAGAGGAACATCTGCCTTCTTTTAAGAATCATTCGGATTTTGTGTTAATGGTTACTTCTGACAAAGGACTTATGGTAGCCAAAAACATAGCTAAATGCATAAAACATCCCCTCAATCCGCTATATGACAGGGAACACGCCTGCAAGTTTGCTTTCAACCTGCTGAGCCAGCGCGCGGTATGCCCTGGAGACATGCTTAGATATATATGCAGCAACGGGTATCTGCCAGATGCACGTTTCCCTGAGTCAGCGCAGGTAATTGATGCCGACGGGGATACAGAAAATTCTAACCGGCTGGTGGCTGCCAATTGGGATTTTTTGTCACGAGTGTATTTACAGGAATATTATCGTGGAGATGACTGATTAAATATGAAAAAAGGCAGACTTTTTATCTCATGCATTCTCGCGTGTGTCGGAATAACAGCTGTAGGGCAAACGACATACAGTGAAGTAATAGCCGATCTAAACCGCACTGGCGGCGTGTATTACGCATATCCTGTCACCGAGTCTGACAACACACCAGTACCGAATGGTTACGAACCTGTATATATAAGCCATTACGGACGTCACGGGTCACGCTATCTTATCTCTGACAGAGATTATGCCAGTGTTGCCGATGTCCTGCATAATGCCGACAAGACCGGAGCGCTCACCTCGTTGGGTAAAGACGTTATGCACCGGATAGACACGTTGATGCTTGAAACCCGTGGCCGAGGCGGAGACCTTACCCCTCTCGGCGCGCGTCAGCATAAGGATATAGCTAAAAGAATGGCCAAGTCATATCCGAAGATATTTAATGACAAGAATGCCTGTATCACGGCAAGGAGCACACTTGTTCCGCGCTGCATACTCTCTATGGCTGCATTTTGCGAGGGTCTTAAGGAGTTCAATCCGTCTCTGAGTATAGAACGGGAATCTTCTCAGCGTTATATGCCATATCTGTGTTATCATTCGGATGACCACCACGAATATACCATCAATGGCAAGTGGAAAGAAAAGTATCGCAAGTTTAAAGAACATCATACTAAGCCAGACCGTCTTATTACCTCGCTATTTTCAGACAGTTCCTATGTCTCGGATTTTGTTAATCCCGAAGAACTGATGTGGGGGCTGTACTGGATTGCTTCAGATATGCAGAATGTGGAAACCCGTATGTCGTTTTACGATATATTCACCCCTGACGAATTATTCAATCTCTGGCAGTGTTTCAATTATGTTTTTTATGTAAATGACGGGGTATTTGCCGGAAATGGCGATAAAGTTGTATCAAATGCGTATCCGTTAGTAGCAAATATAATAGAAAGCGCAGACAAGGCATTATCATCCGGGCGTTGTGCCGCAGATCTGAGATTCGGACATGATGGCAATCTAATCCCTCTGGCAGCAGCCTTGCATCTTAAGAATTGTGACTTGGTTACCGGAGAACAAGAGAATTTTCATGAGGCATTCTCTGACTGGAAGATTGCTCCCATGGCAGGCAACATACAATTGGTGTTTTTCCGAAACAAGAAAAATCCTAAAGATATCCTTGTTAAATTTATGCTAAATGAGCGTGAAACTTCCATTCCCATACCACCATACCAGTATCCTTATTATCACTGGGATGATGTCAGAACTTACTATAAAAAGATAATCGGCCAGTAACCACACAGTAATAATTCCGCCTGTAAATAAAAGTTTTCACAGGCGGAACTATTTATTTTTAAATTAATTATCGTATGAAACGTAATGGCATGGGGCGGCGTAAGGATTCGTTAATCCCATGTGTGTCATCATAGATTTTAGCGCCATTGACCCACGTGCCTTTTATTTTGGACCGCAATGTTCTTCCCTCCAAGGGACTCCAGGCACACTTGCTAAGTATGGCAGGCGCAGATATCACCGTGGTTTCACAAGGATCAATCTCTACCATGTCAGCGTAATATCCTTTGCGTAAAAAGCCGCGTTTCTCTATTCCATATAGAGAAGCCTGGGCATGACACATTTTATCAACTACATCTTCAATCGTGAACACACCTTGACATGCGAGATCAATCATAGATGTTAAAGAGAACTGTATCATCGGCATACCGGACGGGGCTGTGAGAGCATCTCCTTGTTTCTCCTGCAAAGTGTGGGGCGCGTGATCAGTGCTGATTGTACAGATAGTATTATCGCGTACAGCAGCCCTTAAAGCATCACGATGCACTATGCTTTTTACAGCCGGATTACACTTGATACGGGTACCGAGAGTATCGTAGTCCGCGTCACTGAATAGCAGATGTGCCACACATACCTCGGCCGTCATATTCGGTCCGCAGTCTCTTATAAGAGCTATTTCCTGCTCTGTTGTCAGATGCATAATATGCAACCTTGAATTGTACTTGGATGCATAATCAATAGCTTTTTTCGTGGATGTATAGCATGCGAGCTCAGATCTTATAGAGGGATGCCATCTGACTGGTACACAGCCCTGGGGATATAGAGCCGTTATTCTATTTATATTATCCTTTATGATGCTTTCATCCTCGCAATGCACTGCAATAAGTGTCGGTATTGAAAAAATATCTTCTAAGGCATTACCGCCATCAACAAGCATTCCTCCTGTAGAAGAACCCATAAAAACCTTTATGCCCGGCACCTTGGTATAATCAATCTGTCGGAGAACGCTTATGTTATTATTTGTAGCACCGATATAAAAGCTATAGTTAGCTACCGAGTGCTTTGACGCGGATTCTGCTTTCGTGTCTAATGCCTCTGCCGATACTGTTGCCGGATTGGTATTAGGCATTTCCATAAACGAGGTAACTCCTCCGGCTACAGCGGCCCTGCTTTCTGAATATATGTCCGCTTTCTGAGTAAGTCCCGGTTCGCGAAAATGCACATGTGAATCGATAACACCCGGTATCAGCCAGTGCCCGTTTAGATCATGGACATTACCGTTGAATGAATTAATCAGCTCAGAAGAAGGCATGCCCTCCCCCACACATTCGATTATACCGTCTTCTGAAATTATAAGATAACCTTCGGATTTTCGCCCTTCATTTATCAAAATTCCATTATATATTAAGAGTTGCATACGGAATCTATGTTTGAAAATACCCACAACGGCTTGAGCCGCTGTGGGTAAGGTAAAGTTAGGAGATTAGAGTGTATTATTTCTTAAGACCGTCACGTTTCAGCAGTGCGTCTACAGTGGCCGGACGTCCGCGGAATTCCTCATAAAGCACTTCGGGGTCTTCTGAATTACCACTTTGAAGCATCTTCAAGAATTTAGCAGCCGTCTTTTTATCATAGATGTTGCCAGCCTCCAGGAATGCAGCAAAAGCATCGGCATCCAGTTCTTCAGCCCATTTATAGCCATAATAGCCGGCGGCATATCCTCCTGAGAAAATATGTCCGAATGAAGGACTTATCATGGTACCGGCAAGATTGTCGAATGTCTTAACAGGAGCTACTGCTGCTGCCTCGAAACAGGCCACATCATCGCTGGCACGCATAGTAGACTCAATACTATGGTAAGCCATGTCAAGATTACCGAAATTCAACTGACGGACACAGGCAAAGGCCGCTCCATACTGGCTCGCCTTTATAAATTTATCAATCAGGCTCTGGGGCATCTTTTTACCTGTTTTATAATGACGTGCGAAGCTGTCAAGGAATTTCTTCTGTGTCATATAGTTCTCGTTAAACTGTGAGAACAGCTCTACGAAATCGCGATAAACGTTTGTGCCTCCCTGGCTCTGATACTTGGCTTTTCCCGAAAGTCCGTGAAGAGCGTGGCCAAACTCGTGGAGGAATGTTTCCACTTCGTATGGAGTAAGCAGCGCAGGCTCGTCACCAGTGGGCTTAGAGAAATTCATAACTATAGAGATGAGCGGCTCGACACGTTTTCCATTCTCATCAATATATTCGCCGCGGTACTCTGTCATCCACGCGCCAGGAGCTTTACCCGGACGGTAATAGAAATCGGTGTAAAGCATGCCAAGGTATTTACCGTCTTTCTCAAAAACATCATATGCTTTGACATCAGGGTGATAAACCGGCACATCCTTGTTCTCCTTAAATGTATAGCCATAAAGCGAAGTTGCCAGGCCAAATACGCCCTTAACCGTATTGTCTAGTTCAAAATACGGACGCATATCTTCGTCATTAAAAGAATATTTCGCATTTTTCAGTTTGTCGCTCCAATAGGAATAGTCCCAGGCTTCAAGATTAAAATCATTTCCTTCTGTCTGGCGTGCGAACTCTGTTATTGCTTTCAGCTCGTCCTGCATCGGCTGGTAATAAGCTTCCTGCAGTTCGTCCAGCATTTTGCGCACATTGCCTGCGTTTTTCGCCATACGGCGGTTGAGCGCATACTCGGCATAATTCTTATAGCCAAACAGATTGGCAATTTCAAGACGGATATTTACAATATCTTTGAGAATCTGTGAATTGTCATATTTTCCACCCTGGTTGCGAGAATTATACAGCACATACATCTTTTTACGCAAATCACGGTCAGACGCATATTTTATAAAGGGACTGTAAGAGGGGAAATACACAGTGAACAGATACTGTGTTCCGTCATCTTTCTTACCTTCCGCCTTAAGCACTTCGGCTGCTTCCTGGCGTGCGGCTGCAATAGCGCTTTCAGGCAGGCCGGCAAGCTGGTCTGCTGTTAGCCACAGACGGCGGTCAGGATTCTTCATGTCGTTAGATAGATTCTGGGAGAATTTTACCTGCAGATCAGAAAGTTCGGCAGTTAGTTTGCGGTATTTCTCGCGAGCCGCACCCTGGAGATTAGCACCGTTTTCTACAAAATCCTTGTATACCTCCTGGGTAAGGCGCCGGTCTTCTGCAGTCAGGCTTTTATCCTTATCCATGTTATCATATACAAATTTTATACGCTGCCACAATGCTTCGTTAAGCATTATGTTGGTGCTGTGTTCTGAAAGCATCGGCGTTACCTTGGTAACCACAGCCTGTAGCTCAGGATCTCCCAAAGCACTTTCAAGGTTACTCATGGTCAGCAATACATTGCCGAGAGCGTCACCACTCTTTTCGTAAGGCACAATTGTATTTTCAAACGTAGGCGTGCTACGTTGCATTACAATCGCGTCAAGAGCCTGGTTCTGCATCTTCATTGCCTCACGCATAGCACTCTCATAGTCATTTATCTGAATTTTGTCAAAAGGCACTGCCGCGTGAGGCAGTTTGTTTTCTTCCAGAAACGGGTTCGTCCGCGCCTGTGCTGATGTCGCAGTCATAAATGCAAGCGTGGCTAAGCAGCCACCTAAAAAATTTCTCATTAGTTGTTTAGCTGTTTATTTGTACAAAGTTACTGAAAATTCATTGAACTCCCAAATGACAATAGTTTTAAGAATAAGGCCGGCGGAGATGCATCCGCCGGCCCCGTCATATTGTGAGTCAAATAAACTATTTGTTATTTTTGAACTCCGTTTAGCGTTACATGAACACGGTTCTTACCGTCATACAGATTCTTCATAAAAGTATTAAGCTCATTCAAAGTCAGATTCTGAACTGCTTTCTGATATGCGGAATAATTGTCTATACCAAGCGTGGCGTAGCTGTTAAGGATGTTCATCCAGTAAGCATTTTTCTTAGTGTTGATGTCAAACTGGCTGAGAGCAGCCTCTTTCACCTTATTAAAGTCTTCGCGATCAGCGCCATTTTTCATAAGATTCTCAAGATCTGCCACTGCGCGGTCTGCGAGAAGCTGTTTGGTCTTTTCACCGGTGTCATAAGAATAGAGCATATACCATTCGCCAGTACGTGGATTAATGGCGCCAGAACTGCTTGCTCCATAAGTGCCGCCTATCTCCTCACGCAAAGTGCGGATGTATATCATATCAAGAATATCTCCCATAAGGCTCATCTTAACATCATTTTCCACAGTGTAAGGTACATTGTTGCCGGAGATAACCACAAATTCTTTAACAGCCGGGGATTCCATGGGGAAATCAAATTTGTTTTCTTTGATACCCTTGGCCTGGGTCACCAATTTGTTCTGCATCTTTGTTGTCTTCTTGGGATTACCCGGCAGACTTGCGATGTACTGCTCAAGCATAGGCTTAAGAGTTTTGACATCCACATTACCTACAAAGATGAAGTCATAGTCAGCCGCATTAGACAAATTCTGCTTGGCAGTTTTAAGCATATTGGCATAATCAGCATTTTTCAAGTCATTGGCATCTAATGCCTGAACCATTATATTGCCGTCATACCATGTTTTACGCACCTCGCGTGAGAATTTATCGTTAGGATCAGTAGCCTGGTTAGCCAGAATACTTGCATATTGTGCCTGGAATGCGGCATATGTTGTTTCGTCAGGATTAAGCGAAGTAAACTGCAGATATATAACCTGCATAAGGCTTTCAAGATCTTTTACGGTAGATGCACCATTGAATCCGGTAGAGTAATTTTCTATAAAGAACGAAGATCCGATTTGTTTACCGGCAAGGGCTTTCTGCAGCTGGTTTACATCAAATTTACCCAGTCTGCTGGATTCAATAGCCAGGGGCATAACTTTAAGGTTCGAGGCCATGCTGTTATCATAAGCTGTTTTACCGATGGGGGCAGTGGCATAGAACATAACCTGGTCGGCTGCAAAATCTGTAGTTTTTACCCAGACTGTGGCTCCGTTTGAAAGAGTCAGTTTTGTCGCACCAAACGCAGGCACAGCTTCCTCTTTTGTAATTTTACCTTTTTTGGGCATTTTGGCAATCATAGGCTCATCTATCACATTGTCTACATAAGCCTCAAACTGCTTGTTCATGTTGCCAGAGATTATGCTCATCATCTCTTCACGAGTGGGCAATGACATACCAGCTTTTTTAGGCTGTGTCACTACTAGCACCTGGTTGTTCGGAGTAACAAGAGAGCTTACTGCCCCATTCAGCATATTCACATCAATCATGGGAAGCATTTGATTGGCAATTTCCCATTCAGCCTCTACACCGGGAGCCGGTTCATTGTCAATAAAATGGCGGATTATTTCCTGTCCGAGAGCATCGGAGTTGGTTTTCTCGCGTTCGTTATACGCTTTTTCTATGCCGGACTTGAATTCTTCCTTAACACGAGCAAGTTCAGAATTGGTAAAGCCGGTCTTAGCAGAACGGAGCAGTTCGCCCAGAGCCTCGTTGAAAGCAGCCTTGGCATCTGTCTTAGGAATCACAATCAAAGTCAGAGCTTCCTTTGTCTTGGAAACATAGTAATCTCCAAAATTTACACCTGCATATGCAAAAGCACATTCTGGTTTTTGTGCAAGTTCTTCTAAGCGCTGGTTGATCATCGAGGCAATCAGGTTCTTAACCACAATATTACCCATGTAGTTTTGAAGAGTGTTGCGATATTCAAATGGTATCTTGTCACTCTTTATAGAAAAAGTGACAGTGGTCCGCTGCAACTCTGGATCTTCATACGTTACATAACGAAGTTCTTCATTGTCACTCACGTGGGGATATGTACGTTCGGCAGCATTCTCCGGCATAGATATGGTAGAGAACAGTTTTATTACTTTCTGCTCCATTTCCTTCGCATCGAAATCGCCTACTACCACTATACCTTGCTGGTCGGGACGATACCACTTGTGATAATAGTCACGTAAGTCTTTGTAAGGGAAATTCATAACGACTTCCATAGTGCCTATGGGCATACGTGTGTATTGATATTCATCATACAACTGGGGCAGCATGGCAGTGAACATGCGAGTATTGGCATCATTACGCTGGCGCCATTCCTCCTGTATCACGCCACGTTCGCTGTCTATCTCGGCATCTTCAAGAAGCAGGTCGCAGCTCCAGTCGTGCAGCACGAGCAGCACCGAGTCCATCAAAGCGACGTTGGATGTAGGAACGTTGTTGATTCGGTAAACTGTCTCATCAAAGCTTGTGTAAGCATTGATGTCATGACCAAAGCGTATACCGTTATTCTGCAAATATTCCAGCATGCTTTTGCCTGGGAAGTTCTTAGTGCCGTTAAAGGCCATGTGCTCCAGGAAATGCGCCAGACCGAGCTGCTGGGGAGTCTCAAGAGTGGAGCCTACTTTCTGGGCAATGTAGAAGTTTGCACGTCCTTTAGGCTCCTGATTACTCATTACGTAGTAATTCAGCCCGTTAGAAAGGGTTCCATGGAGTACTTTCTGATTCAGGGGCAGCGGTGTCAGCTGAGGTTGCTGGGCCCCTACGGTGAATATGCCGCATACGAGCATCACCAAACCGATTAGTCGTTTTACCATAGTGGGGTTATTAATTAGTTATACATGTTGTTGTCTGTAGAGTGCATGAAGCTGGCATAAACAGCTTCACGGCTACAAAGTTAATAAATATTTTCGGTTTTATACCATGATAAAAAGCTATATTCGACATACAGCCGCATATATCCGACCAATCGGTGTCTATAATCGACAAAACAGATTAGGAAAATACAAGAGCGATCACTGTAATAGCCCGTGCACCATAGCATAATGTGTCAGCGCGGGCGCACTGCGAAGTCCGAGTTTAGAAGAAATGTTTTTGCGGTGTGTAAGCACGGTGTTTACGGAAATACATAGTTCTGCCGCAACCTGTTTGGCAGTCTTTCCAAGAGCCGTAAGTTTCAAAACATCGATTTCCCGGTTAGTCAGTGCGGTGGTTGCGTCATGTGCTGCATTTTCATGGTATGACACACTCTTAAGCTGCTCTACGGCATTTGTTAAATCTTTGATCGATGCTGATGGTGATACCATTGCAAATGCGGCATGCTGAGGAATGTCAGGAGCAGATGATGTAACCAGCAATATTTTATCCAGACGAGGCATAAAAAAGCGTGCATGCATAGCTAGTGCCGAGGCAGACACTATATGGCAGTCTGCTTGCTGCCATTCGTGAAATCCGTCTGCTTCGCGCTGTGCGTGGCTGTGGCCCGTGTGCGTAATATCGTATGCCAACACTTCACACAAAGGCCACAGACGGGTAATCAGGGCTTCAAAACCCAATGCGGTAAGTGGGGATAACCCCACCAGTGCAATCCTCATTATTTCGTTATTATGACTGCTTTATCGGTTATAACCATGTCTACCGGCACATCATGCGGCTCTACAGGAATATCATCGACTATCTGGAAATGATATGCCACTCCTATTTTAGTCGCGCTACTCTGTGTGAGCAATCTATCATAAAATCCTTTTCCTCGGCCGAGACGGTTGCCTTTGCGGTCATATGCTACTGCTGGTGTTATGATCAATTCAATGGTAGAGGGATCAACCAGATCGTTGCCTGTGGGTTCCTCGATCTGAAACGAGCCAAGCTCTAAACGCGTCTGCTCATACGGCAGTATATCCAGGTCGACCCCGTTGACACGGGGCAGAAAAAACGATTTCTCAGACGCCCATTTCCTCAAAAAAGCGTGTGTAGAAACTTCATCAGGCAAAGAATGATACATAAGTATTCTCTTGGCCATTATAAAGGCTGCTGTCTTTTCAAGCTGGTTGAACACTGCTTCAGCTGCAATTGCTTTATCAGCCTCATCCAGCATTTTTCGCATGTTCTTTATCTTTCTCCGTATTTCAGACTTGTCTGTCATATTATATCAGTTTTATCTTGTTTAACGAGTGACGGGAGAACTTGGCAATTCTCCTTTATTTAAAAACTCGACTGCGGCTTTTATTGTTCTGTCTGACCGGTTGAAGATCTCATAAAAATCATTATAGCCAAGCACGTCACGTACTATAAATGACTTGATCTGGTCAGTGAGCAGCGCCGCAGAAATATTTATATAATACCAACGGGCTGGTATACCTTTGCTCTCGGCAAAATCAGCAAATTTCTCCAAAAGCATATTATCATTCGGTATGATATTTAATACATGCGAGCCTGTTTTCACCCCTTTCAGCAGAGACCTATAGGCATCTGCCATCTTAAATGAGAACTGCTGTATAAGTCCTGCATTATTGACATTAAGATAATAAGATGTTACGCCTGTGGTGTCCTCTGGAACAAAGATGTCTGGCATGATTCCGCCTCCGCCATGCACTGTACGTCCGCCAACAGTTTTATATCTCTTACTTTTATCCAGTTTAACGGAATCAAGGTGGAAAAACTCTCCATGATTATAACGGTCAAGTATATCACGTTCATAATCAATGGTCTCTCCTATCTTATATTCTTTCTGTATACTTCTGCCGGAAGGTGTGTAATATCTGGCAACAGTCAGACGTATGGCAGAAGAGTCCGGAAGCATCGTCTGATTCTGGACAAGACCTTTGCCGAATGATCTGCGGCCTACCACTATACCGCGGTCGTTATCCTGTATGGCTCCGGCAATTATTTCAGATGCAGAAGCTGAATACTCGTTGATGATTACAGCAAGGGGTATATCTTGGTGAGAACCAGTACCGTCTGCTACCGCGTCAAGCTTGTTTTCCTCAGTACGCGATTTGGTGTATACTATTTTCCTGCCTCCTGGTAGAAATTCATTTGCAATAAGTATAGCCTGCTCCATGTATCCGCCGGGATTGCCCCTCAGGTCAAGCACTAGTTTGTCCATTCCCTTTGAGTCTAGGTCAAGCAGCGCGTTCAGGAACTCCATATATGTATTGCGCGTGAATTTTGACAATTTCATATAGCCGGTGTGAGTGCCCTCTATAATATATGACGCATCCACCGAATTTACCGGAATATCGCTACGTGTAACATCGTATGAGGCTGTCTTGGGTGAGTTAAGCCGCTTAATTTCAAGCTTTACTTTAGTTCCCTTTTTACCTCTCAGGTTCTTAAATACATCCTCATTGGTAATATCTGTACCGGTCAGTTTTTTCCCATTTGCAGAAATGATGCGGTCTCCCGCCACTATTCCCAGTTTCTCTGCCGGACCTCCTGTTATAGCTTCCACCACTGTTACTGTGTCATTGACAATCTGGAAGCTTATGCCCACTCCGGAAAAAGTACCGTCCAGGTCTTCATTAACAGCCTGTAATGATTCCTTGGGAATATATTCGGAATGAGGATCTAGGCTTGCAAGAAGAGAAGTCAGCGTAAGGTCGGCAAGTTGCTTGCTATCCAAAGTGTCGACATATTGCTCGCTGATTATGCGTACTACATCGCTTATCTTATCATGTCCGGCGCCGCCGATTCTACCGTTTCCGGCAAAAAAGAAACGTCCCATTACCACTCCGAGAAACAACAATAATAATGCCCCCAAAGGCATTATCACAGAATACAGCCTTTTACGATTCATACACCAATTTAGCTTTACAACCTTTTAGGATTCTTCTATCTCTGACAGAGGCAGATGTATTACTTCTACTCCGGCCTCTTTGAGCAATGACATACCGTCTGAAATTCGGTATAGTTCGGAAAAGACCACTCGTTTAATGCCGGCTTGTATAATCAATTTTGAACACTCCATGCACGGTGATGTCGTAACATACAGCGTGCTACCCTCGCTAGCATTATTGCTGCGTGCCACTTTGGTAATAGCATTTGCCTCGGCATGCAGCACATACGGAAGTGTCACACCGGCACTGTCCTCACATACATTTGCAAAGCCCGACGGTGTTCCGTTGTATCCGTCAGAAATAATAGTTTTATCTTTTACCATCAGCGCACCTACACGCCGGCGCTGGCAATATGAATTCTCTGCCCATATCCGAGCCATGCGCAGATAACGTATATCAAGCTGTTTCTGCTTGTCTGCCGCATTATTTTCCATATATCCACATGTTACAATTGTGTATATGGTCAGTGGCGGATATCTACGCCACTGACCATACTATTTTAATGCTCAAGCAGGAAGCGATCTACATCGATGGCCGCCTTACATCCCATACCGGCAGCAGTAATAGCCTGGCGATAGCGAGGATCTGCCACGTCTCCGGCAGCAAATACACCCTCGATATTAGTGGCTGTAGTACCGTCAAATGTTTTGATGTAACCAGTATTGTCAAGTTCCAGCTCAGGCTCAAACAGTTTGGTATTGGGCTGGTGGCCTATGGCAAGGAAGAATCCGTCGACAGCGATGTCGTAATATTCCTCTTGGTCGGTACCCTTGTGTCTGACAAGATGGGCACCTTCTACGCCGTCCTCGCCAAACAGTCCCACAGTATTGGTATTAAACAGAATTTTAATATTTTCTTTATCCATGACGCGGCGCTGCATTACCTTTGAGGCACGCAAGTGGTCCTTACGGACAATCAGGTATACCTCGCTGGCCAGAGTACTGAGGTATAATGCTTCCTCGCATGCTGTATCACCGCCGCCGACTACAGCGACTTTTTTCTTACGATAGAAGAATCCGTCGCAGGTAGCGCACGCGCTTACCCCCATACCGCGATATTTTTCCTCATCGGGCAGACCCAGATATTTTGCACTAGCACCGGTAGCTATGATAATTGTATCAGCATAGATTTCATCGCCGTTATCAGCATGACACAAGAACGGACGCTTGGAAAAGTCAATGTCTGAAATTATATTCGGGCGGATGTCTGCTCCGAAACGAGCCGCCTGCTGCTTAAACTGAGCCATCATCTCAGTACCGTTGATACCTTCGGGATAACCTGGGAAGTTCTCTATATCAGTTGTGATTGTGAGCTGGCCGCCAGGCTGCATACCCTCGTAGAGCACTGGGCTGAGATTGGCACGCGAAGTATAGATGGCCGCTGTGTAACCGGCAGGGCCAGAGCCGATAATCAGACATTTAGTCTTGATTGTTTCCATGAGTTATTTTATTTAGGGTTTCTATGTTATGTATTACTTATACTATCTCAAATCCACTATGCTTGCATTAGGATATTTATTCTTCGGAAAATTGAAAACAGCGTCTGCCAGCTTTACTCCTCGCCGTATATTAGTAACCACTATGGTAGACACAGAGCCGTTTCGAGCAGTTACATCAAGACGGACAGGCTGGTAGTCTGACGCACGTATGTATATTATTGCGCTTTTTACAGCGCTTTGCGTGCTCTTTGGCGCCAGCAATACCGCATATGTGCCACGGATACTGTTTTTAAGCAGTTTCGGCGTGTATGCCGTTTTGTATGATGCAACAAGCGCATACGGATTAATTGCTGACACCTCCTGTGCCGTGGGAGCAGACAATGTGACTTCATTATTGGCGGCATTATAATCCCATAATGTCCGGCCGTTATACCATGTGCTTGCCGCACGGCTGGATATATTGAACTTCTTGCCTTTTACATTAAGTGTGCCCTGCTGTGTGCCGCCACCGCTCTTCATTGTGTATGAAGCCGAAACACCCCCGCCTTTTAAAAGAGCCGAGGCTGCTTTATCCAATATGCCGGAGGCTGTCGGCGTTGCCGCTCGCAGCGATACACCGCACATAAAGACTAAGCCGAAGATAATGAATATGCAGGCCGTATATCTGGATATGTATCTATGCAGAATCATAACAATTAATTTAGTTTACTGGTGATTGGCAAGTATTGCTTCGAGTGTCTGTGAATCAACTAGTACCTGCCGCGGTTTTCCACCGGTCGAAGCACTGACAATGCCGGCGGCCTCCATCTGGTCCATGATATTGCCGGCTCGATTGTAACCGATGCGGTATCGACGTTGCAGCGAGCTGGTCGACGCGGTATTGGATGTCACTATCTGTCGTGCTATTTCTTCAAACAAAGGGTCTCTGTCGGCGAAATATTCGCCGCCTCCAGATATCTCACTGTCACCAACAAGCAAAGGCTCAGGCAGCATATATGCAGACGAATAACCTACCTGGCTCTCTATATGTTCACATATGGCCGTCACTTCAGGTGTGTCTATAAAGGCACACTGCACACGCTCCATTTCGGAATTATTACTAACCAGCATGTCGCCACGCCCAATGAGCTGTTGTGCCCCTGTCGCGTCAAGCACCGTTCTAGAATCAATGCCCGATGCGACTTTAAAAGCCATACGTGCCGGGAAATTCGCCTTTATTACTCCAGTGATAACATTGGCACTGGGACGCTGTGTGGCCAATATGACATGGATGCCTATCGCACGTGCTTTTTGGGCAAGCCGGGCTATCGGTGTTTCGACCTCCTTGCCTGCCGTCATAATCAAATCAGCAAACTCATCCACTATGACCACGATATACGGCATGAACTTATGTCCTTTCTCCGGATTAAGAACTTTGGAAGTAAATTTGGCATTATACTCCTTAATATTCCTCACCCCGGCTATTTTCAACAGATCATAACGAGCATCCATCTCAACACAAAGACTTGACAGTGTGGCCACAACTTTCTCCGGTTTGGTAATAACCGGTTCTGCCTCGTCTGGCAGTTTTGCCAGATAATGACGCTCTAGCGCGCGATACAGGCTGAATTCGACCATCTTGGGGTCAACAAGCACAAATTTAAGCTCTGCAGGATGTTTGCGATACAGCAGTGACGCAATCATCGCATTCAGGCCTACTGATTTACCCTGTCCTGTGGCTCCGGCCACAAGCAGATGGGGCATTTTCGTCAAATCGGCTATGTATACCTTGTTGTTGATTGTGGAACCTATAGCCAACGGCAACTCATACTTGCATTCCTGGTAAGCTTTGGATGTGATGATGGTACGCATAGATACTGTCTGCGGATCTTTATTTGCGACCTCGATGCCCACGGTCCCTTTACCGGGTATAGGCGCTATTATGCGTACTCCGATTGCAGCCAGACTTAAAGCTATATCGTCACCCAGATTCCTTATTTTGGCTATCTTAACACCTTTGTCGGGCCGTATTTCATAGAGAGTCACAGTAGGCCCCACAGTGGCATGTATGTCAGTGATACCGATACCGAAATCAGCCAAAGTATTACGAATCTTGTCCTGATTCTCCATTTGCTCGTCTTGGTCCACACTGATACGTGCCGTAGATTCTCGCAAAAGGCTGTAGCTTGGAAATTGGAAATGAGACAGTTCTGCCGTCGGGTCATATACATTAGGGGTGGCGTTATCGTCCACCGCTTTTCCTATCTCATTTGCAGTCACGGTCATCAAGCCGCCTGCAGTCTCGATATGTACCTCCTCTTCACCGGATGCAGAGGTGTCCGTACTGGTGTCTTCTACTTTGTGCAGCGCAACCTTGTCATCTTCTCCTGCATCCAAATCCGATTCCTCCTTACAAGAGACCTCCTCGTCAATATCATTTTCTAACGGGACATCGGCATCTTGTGATGAACCCATCTCAAATGTCAGATCTCTGTCAGATTCGTCATCATAGAAAATCTCTTCTGCCGCCTGTTCCTCTTCGAGTGCTCTGAGATCGGCTATCTTGCGCTCTAGTTCTGCACGCTTTTCTTCTTCCAGACGCCTCGCTTCCTTTTCCGCTTTGCGTTTCGCCGCTATACGCATGAAATATTTATAAATATCATACAGGCATATCACGAAAAACAATGCTATCAGCAAAATACACAATAGTGCAGCCCCGGCCCAACCCAAATGGTGTATTATACGTTCGTTCACAAAATAGCCATGAGCGCCACCCCACAAAAAATGCGAATCAAGACCTATTGTCGCAAGACCTATAATCAGCGATGTCGTAACAAGCGCTACCAGACATTTTATAGTGAAATTGACTATTTTAAAACGCAATAATCCGAACTGTTTCAAAGCTATCCCTATAAGCCAAAGTATTATGACGCCTGATGCCAGTCCGAACGAATTATTAATGAGTAATTCTGACAGACGCGCTCCACCCTCTCCGGCAGTATTGGCTATTGCCTTTGCCGTACCTACAGCCACATTCTGTACCTCGCTTTGGTCGTGAAAACCGTCTGTGATATAGGAAATGAATGCGAGTAGCAGATATATGCCGAATAATAAAGCTGCTATACCGATTATAGCCTTTGTTCTGCCGTCAGCTAAAAAAAATGTTATTTTTTCGCCAAGTCCAGGTACCTTAGACTTAACCTTTTTTCTTTTGACTGTACGAGGCTTGCGTCCGCCGCCCTGGGTACCCTGCGAACCAGGACGGATATTATCATCCATCCCGCTTAAATCTTTATATGTGCGCGATGAGAAGCCGTCGTTATCGTCTTCTATCGAGGGGTTGTAAGTCTCAAAGTTATCCATCTGCGGTCCCCCCTTGAACAATGGGGTTTTATCATGCAAAATTAGCAAAAAAATCCGGGACTTCGCACCTCTATTTTCACAAAATAATCACTTTGTCCAAAATGTTCCCGTGAACAGCAACAATACGGTGTACAATTCCAGTCGGCCTATGAGCATAACAAGCGAAAGCACCCATTTGCCAAGAGGTGGAAAAGCAGAATAATTGGTAGGTATGCCCTCCAGACTAACAGAAATACCGGTATTGGAAATAGCTTCAAGCGCAGAAAAATAAGCATCTACCATCGGTATGCCGAGGCATACGAACACTGTTCCGGCCGCACCTATCACAAGTACGTAGATAATTATAAACATTATAGCTTTCTGTATAATATCGGGAGACGTACCCATACCGTTTACCCTAACCGTAAGTACGGCATTCGGATGCATTATCCTGAAAAATTCATTTTTAATATTCTTCAGACATACCATAAACCTGTCTATCTTGGCACCGCCGCACGTACTGCCGGCACACGCGCCTATAAACATCATTGCTACTATAAGGCATAACGCAGGACTGCCCCACTTTGCAAAATCAGGTTCTGTAAGCCCTGTCGACGACATTACGGAGATAGCCTGGAATAACGGGTCTATGGTCACATCATCCCAGTTCTCAGCATGCCCCTCCAGACTAAGGCTTATAGCCATTATCGCTGTAGCAATAAATACTATACAGACATACCATTTGAACGCTGTATTATGTCGCAGAGGCTTAAAATTACCTGTGCCGGCCTGGAACATCAAAGCAAAATTGACACCGCCAAGGAACATGAATATCGCGACAACTATTTTAATATATGTCGAATCCCATGCTCCCATTCCCATATCAGACGTGGCAAAACCGCCTGTGCTCATCGTGGAAAGACCGTAACATACAGCCTCGAAAATATTCATTTCAGAGAAGGAAAGCAAAATAATTATTGCCGCAGTGAGGCAGAAATAGACCGTCCATAAACCTTTGGCCGTAGAGCTGACACGCGGTCGCAATTTGCTGTGGGTTATGCCGCTCACCTCCGCATTAAAAAGCTGCATGCCGCCTTGATAATTGAGCATAGGGAGCACGGCCAGTGTGAACAGGATTATACCCATGCCTCCTATCCACTGCATAACACAACGCCAGATCACGAAACCGCGTGGCAAGGCATCTATGCTCTTTATGACAGAAAGCCCGGTAGTGGTAAAGCCGCTTATCGTTTCAAAAAAAGCGTCTGTAACAGTTATATGGATAGAAGAAAGAAGGAACGGTATCATACCGAATAGAGAGAAGACAACCCACACCATGGCCGTAAGAAGTATGGCTTCCCTCTTACCCATTTCGCGGCTACGCGGCTTCAGCCCCATCATTATACATCCGGCTACGAGCGTAATACCCATGCCTATGGCAAATGATATATATGTAGGTTCACGGTATATCAGCGACGTCACAAGCGGAATAGCCATAAAGCCGGCTTCTATGAGCAACAGCCAGCCTATGACGCGCAGCAGCATCACGATATTAATATACTTTCTACCGGAAAACATTAATTAAACCATTTTTCGACCTTATGTATAGTGCCGGTCAGACAAAAAACCACGACACCGTCTCCGGGTTCGATACGAGTCATACCTGAAACAAGTGAGCACTGGCCGTCATGGATGACCGCGGCCAGTGTCATGCCGTAGGGCATGCGCAAATCTTTAATATATCCTCGTGTGATCTTTGCATGCTGCTTGACTGTCAGCTCTGCAACTTCAGCATCAGGCAGCGCAAAACTCTTGTTATTGCTCTCATCCGCGTCGAGCAGCATCTTGAATATTCGCGATGAGGCAATTAGTTTTTTATTTAATATAGTGCCGATATTAAGGCTCTCAGCCTGCCCTATAAACTGTATGTTTTCTACATCGGCCACAGTCTTGCGTATACCGAACTCTTTTGCCGTCAGGCATGCCAGAATATTGGTCTCGGACGAGTCCGATAATGCTACGAAAGCATCGTACTGTCCTATATGGTTTTCCCGGAGGGTGTCAATGTCCCTGGCATCACCATGTTCTATCTCGCAATCAGGAAGACGTGTGGCCAGACGTTCACAAATACTTCTATTCGGCTCGATTATCTTTATATCAAAACGCCCCTCGCTTTCAAGAGCAAAACGCATGGCAATCCGACTGCCTCCCATTATAAGCACACGTTTTATCTGGAAACTCTTCTTGCCGCACAATTCACGTATGAGATCGACATCCTTTTCAAATGTTACGAAAAAAACAATATCTCCGTCAAGAATCTCATCGTCACCATTAGGAATAATGGTCTCATGATTGCGTTTTATGGCTGCGATATGGAATGTATGGTTAGATACAGGCAGATCTTTAAGCTGGTGGTTTATCAGCGAACAATTACCTCTCACCTTAACACCAATAAGTAGCAGGCGTCCGTCTGCCAGTTCGGCCCAGTGCCGTGCCCAGTTATGGTTAAGTGATAAAATAAGCTCTTGCGCTGCCAGATGCTCCGGATATATTAATCTGTCGACACCTATCGCGGACAAAGTTTTACTACACGACGCGCCTAAAAACTCAAAATTGTCTATTCTGGCCACTGTGCATCTCGCGCCTAACTGCTTGGCTATGGCGCATGACGTTATATTTCGTGTTTCGTAAGGGGTTACGGCTATGTACAGGTCCGCGTCCTGAACTCCGACGTCACGCAGTGTGCGAAACGATGAAGTAGACCCGTTATAGGTCATGAGATTATAATTATTGTCAATCAGGTCAAGACTTTCCTGGTCGCTGTCGATCAAGATTATATCCTGATCCTCGTTTGAAAGCATCTTTGCCAGATGGGTGCCTACCTCTCCGGCACCTGCTATAATAATCTTCATTTGGCAAGAGTGTTGTGCAAATTCCTGATTGCATTCTTTATACCTTCTGCATCATATCCGCAGTCTCGTCGTAATTGCGATACAGAACCATGGTGCACCCACTGGTCGGCAGGTGTGCCTAGCTTGACTACGGGCAGATGGCTGCCTATAGACGCCAGATGTTCCGTAATCATACTTCCCAGACCACCGCGCACTGTACCGTCCTCAACAGTCAGAACAGCGGCATATCTGCTTGCTGCAGCCTCTATAGCTTTGGTATCAAGAGGCTTAAGCCACATCATATCATAGTGGGCTATATATATTCCTTCCGAGGCTAATTCTTCTGCCAATTGAGCCACATCATGCCCTACAGGTCCGATTGTCATGACAGCTATACCTCCTGATACACCGTCAAGCAACCGTCTGGATCGTCCTATCTCAATCTGCTCGAACGGCGTCTGCCATACCGGATTGAATGCATTACCGCGCGGATACCTTATTGCTATAGGGCCGTTATAAGAGAGCGATGTATACATCATATTTCGCAATGATGACTCATCCATGGGAGAACCAACCGTCATACCCGGTATTACAGCCAGATAAGCCATATCAAACAAACCATGGTGTGTGACACCGTCATCACCGACAACGCCGGCGCGGTCTATACAGAAAGTGACTGGAAGATGCTGTATAGACACATCATGTATTATATTATCATAAGCTCTCTGTAGAAATGATGAATATATAGCTACAAAAGGATGCTTTCCGGCAGCAGCAAGGCCGCCGGAAAAAGTTACCGCATGTCCTTCTGATATGCCTACATCGAATGTCCGCTTCGGAAACCGTTCAAGCATACAGTTCATGGAGGTACCCGAAGGCATTGCTGCAGTAACACCTACAATATCAGGGTGCGATTCAGCAAGTTCAACTAGAGAACGACCGAAAACATCCTGCCATTTAAGTGGCTTTGGCTTATTGCTGCCACTAGACGGACGTACGCCTGTTTTAGGATCAAATGTACCCGGAGCATGCCATACCGACGGATTGGCTTCTGCTGGCGCAAATCCTTTTCCTTTAACTGTGCATAGATGCAAGAGGCGAGGACCATCCATATCCTTTATTTCGCGTAATACCTTCACAAGATTCTCTACATCATGCCCGTCAATAGGCCCGAAATATCTGATATTAAGTCCGTCAAATATATTTTGTCTCTTGGATATCAGGCTCTTTACTGCGTTCGTAAAACGAATCAGCATGCCGCGCCCCTTGTCGCCCACAAAATTATGGCGCTTTAAAAAGTTATAGGCTCTATAACGCATATCGTTATAACGTGCGGATGTTGATATGCGTGATAGATAGCGGTGTAACGCACCCACATTATCATCAATAGACATATCATTGTCATTAAGGATGATAAGCAGATTGTTATCATTGCAGGATGCATTATTAAGTCCCTCGAAAGCCAATCCGCCCGATATAGATGCATCACCTATCACTGCTACAGTACGGCGTTTTTCTTCTTCGGGAGTTAGTCTTGCAGCTATGGCCATACCGAGAGCTGCCGATATGGAGTTAGAGGCATGACCCGCAATAAATGTATCATATTCACTTTCCGCAGGATTAGGGAATCCGCTCAGCCCACCCTGCTTGCGAAGTGTGTCAAACCTGTCTTTGCGTCCGGTGAGCAATTTATGGGAATATGCCTGATGACCGACATCCCATACAATTTTATCATAAGGAGTGTTATAGACATAATGAAGAGCCACTGTAAGCTCTACCGCCCCCATAGATGATGCGAAATGCCCTGGATTGGTGCTAAGAGTATTGATAATACGGTCACGCAATGCCTGGCACACGGCAGGCAGCTTGTCAATGCTCAATTGCCGCAAATCAGTAGGCAGATTTACATTGTCCAATATGTTGCCGGAATCTGACACGGTGCCGGCTGCATCTATCTTTATGCTATTTTCAATAGTCTTGTCAGACATATATACTTTAAGCGTGTGTTTACAACTAATCTTTGGGCATACGCCAGCGTTTCCACAACGGAAGCAATATTATGCCGCCGGCTACAAGAACCACTAGTATATTATATAACGTTACGCCTCCCAAATCAAGTATGATATAGGCCAGACCAAGCCAAAGCAGCGTAAACAGAACAAATATTATGGTATGAAATGTTGTCATATCAAGATGCGAAGTTAACACTTTTTTTGATATTTTCATCCCTAATATGCCCCCAATTATTGTTAAACAAACATATGAAGCACATTACACACAAGTAATTTGGCTGTTCTGAGATATTTAACTAATTTTGCACAAATTTTTTAACCGCTTTTTCGTGAAAGAATTTTGTTTCCGGCGCTTCATGCACATAGTTACGCCTGTACTTACAATGGCTATAGTCATTGCGTGTTCGAAAAAAAATCATAATACGGATTTTGACTCTGCATATCCTGCGGAAGATATTGTCACACATGTAGCCGACTCGGTACCTGACGAAAAGAATGAACCTCAAGAGGATGAAGATAGTGAGGAGCCCGTATGGGGAACGAATTCGTTCTCTTCCGCACAGGATGCCATAAATTATATGAATTCATCGGCTGATGCCAGTAAATATTCCGCCGGTATTTTCCACCACATGGCTGGTGAAAATCTGCCATATCTGACCAAGCTCCTTAACAGTCCGTACAAACGTTTCATAGTCGTTGACAAGGATATAATGCGTGTAACGTTATTTGATAAGTATGGACGGGAACAATTAAGTTACGGTATGGCCTGCGCAAAAAATTACGGTACAAAACACCGGAAAGCTGATTCAAGAACTCCGGAAGGATTTTTCAGTGCCGAAGGTGTATACAACAGTACTGACTGGTTATTTACAAATGATGACGGCTATACATCTCCGGCAAAAGGTCAGTTCGGTCCGCGATTCATACGTGTTAAAACTCCTGTTACAACGCAGATAGGCATACATGGCACTGCTGCTCCGGGCAGTATCGGACGGCGTTGCAGCCACGGCTGTATCCGCGTCAAAAATGAAAATATCATGGAGTTGGTGGAATATGTCGAGATAGGCATGCCTATAATCATTACACCGGGCAAAAGAGATAAGCAGGTAAATGAGAGCGAGGGTGTGTATATCACATCAATTACCTCTGATATCGAGGGACGCTATGCCCGGTCATCGGCCAGCACACCTAAACCGAAAAAGCAGACCGTAGAAGAGCCAAAAGTCATATCCGGTGATTCTATTAAAAACGATTCCGCTCCACGTGAAATAACAGAACCTACTGAGAGCCAGACCGTAGAGGAAGAAACAACCTCTTTGGAATGATCTTGAGACTATTCCTAAAGGCCAGATGTCAGAAAGCAACGCACCTGGCCTATGGGAAGCTTGCCAACCATCTTGACCGGTGTATGCGCCTTATCTGTCGTTACCCAAACGTCCAGTGGCGCAGAGGCTGTTTTACCGGACTGAGATGTAAATGTAAGTTGTAGATGGTAGCATCTATAACTCTTCCCATTAGGCAGTTTAGTATTTTGTATGCCTACATTCTTGATTTTTATTGATTCTACACCGCTACCTGAAAACAGGGAGGCTTTGACTATTTTACCTCCGTTCAGTTTATCAAAATTAAGTGCTCTTACAAAATAAAAAATACTAACCATGTCATACGTAGGACCTGTGGAGCTAAAACTTTTTTTAGAGACAGTAGGTCTACCTCCTTCAGCAGCCTTGGCCCTTGTACACTGGCCATATACATGGTTGCCCACATAAGTGTAATTTATTATATCTTTGCGATATTTACCATTTTCATGGGTTACTTTTGTATAATTAACAGGACGGAATGTCGCTTTTGAGATTGTAGTGCTCAAGGTATCTCGCAAAGGAAAAAGCTTATCAGCCCACGGCAGAGTGGCTGCTGTCAAACGAATGGAATAATTTTGTGGATTATTACGTAAAGTAATGGTGGCTGTAGCAGCATTCTTCTGAACCATGCCCCACTTGTACTGCACAACGTATTTAAGAATCTCATTGGTAAAAGGGACACCAGCCTGGGCAAGACATAATATAGGGGAAACAAGCGCTACAAGCAGAATAATGTGTAGTTTTTTCATGATGAGTTTTAGTTATAATTATAGTCGTGGATGCAAACAATCCTATAATTATATAATGAACACACAAACACAAAAGTTTCCTCTGTATACTTATTTTCTCCTGCGCAATAGCGAAAACCATTTAAAACCGCCCGGTGAGGAATCAATAGCAGTAGCCAGCGAGTCTACCGGAGTGGGCAATTGTGCTTCAGGACCGAATTGCTCAGGATAAATAACAAGAAGATTGTGTCTTGAAAAATAACGACTCAGATACGTGGGCAGGGATTCCAGGTCGGAATTATACGATATTGACGTTTTACGCGCACCGACCACTGCCAGCAGGTCCTCTTCTCCGATGTCAGCTGATGCGGTAATAAAGTCATCCCATTCCGCCAGCTCATTATATTTAACCAATAAGCTCACATTAAGCATCTGAAGAACTCCCTTGATATAGCGCACGGTATCACTATACGCAATAAACAGCATGCGGCCGCCTATTTGTTCTGCCAGCATTGACAGTCTCGCTATCCAGAGAGAAAAGCCAGTTTCATATTCCGCTTTCGCAGGAACGACCGCCACTATCCTGCGCAAAGTGTTGACTGGAACAAAACAACGGCTCATTATAATCATTTTATTGGTAGACCGCAGCAGATTCTCCGTCATGGCACCAAAAAAGGTGTCTACTATATTGCTTCGGCGATGCAGCCCTATGATGATCTCGGTACAATCCCGTTCTTTGAGCACATTGGTAAGACCGGCTACTATATTCACATCATATCGTTCTATTTCTCTGACTTTTACATCTACGGCCAATGCAGAACGCGTCACTTCTTTAAGAGCCTCGCGTCCCATTGATATAGCAGTGGCATCGTCTCCGGAACGAATAAATAAGGCGTTCACTTGATTGCGATTGGACGGGTGGCGCATATACAGAGCCATACGCATTATGCCTTCTGCCGTAAGCGGATTGGAAACAGCCACAAGCTGACGGGCCATAACAACACGGTTCATTCCACCGTCCTTCTGCATCTGTTCTTCCGCTAGGCCCATGCGCATGATTTTAGCAGCTTTTTCAGTACAGATGGATGCCACACTGCAGCATATCAATATCATTATGACCGCGCCGTTCATCACATCCTCAGAAAGCAGGCCGCACCTGTATCCTATGATGGTCGCGGCTATAGTAGCGGCAGCCTTACCCGAAGTAAGTCCGAAAAGTAGTAGTCTCTCTGTACGTGTGCCGCCAAGCATACGCTGTATGGTCCATGCCGCTATCCATTTTGTAAACAAAGCTGCAGATGTAACTGCGATAACGATTTTAATGACTTCCCAACCGGTGAATATAACTTTCACATTCATAAGCATACCCACACCTATAAGAAAATAAGGTATGAATATAGCGTTACCAACAAATTCTACACGCGCCATAAGTCCTGAACGCGACGGTATATAGCGATTGAGTACAAGACCTGCATAGAAAGCCCCGAGTATGGCCTCCAGTCCTATCAACTGAGCCAATAGAGATGACAGCAATACTTCGGCCAAAATGAATATAAACTGTGTAACACGGTCAGAAAAATTACGAAAGAACCAACGGGTGGCGGCAGAAAGCGTATACCAAATGACCACCGCATATACTATCAAATAAATGAGAAGTCTGGCAATTGAGGCAATGTCCACATCTCCACTATCATGAACAGCAACCACTTCGGCCAATAATATAAGTGCAAGCAGAACAGAAACGATGGTGCCGCATACAGCTATTATGCTTGCTCTGGAATTAGTAAGACCGAAACGGGTGACTATAGGATATGATATAAGTGTATGCGAACCAAGCATGGAGGCAATCAACGCCCCCGTAAGCCATGAAAGACCGAGTATATAATGCGATACTAACAGGCCGGCAAACACAGGCAGTAAAAAACTGAGCAAGCCGAATTTTACACCAGGACGCCAATTACGCCGCAAATTGACCATGTCTATCTCTACTCCGGCTAAAAACATCAGGTACAGGATCCCGACCTGGCCGAAGATTTCAAAACTGGAATCTCTAGCCAGAATATTGAAACCGTAAGGGCCTACCACGATGCCAGCCAGTATCATACCTACGATGTGCGGTATCCCGAGACGCCGAAGCAATACCGGCGTTATGAGTATCATCATAAGTACAAGTAAAAATATTGCTACAGGTTGCTGTAACGGGAAGCTGAACATAAGCTCTGGCTATTTAAGATTTAGATATATGGTTCGCAAATCGTGCGCGTATCAATATGAAGACGCTCTCTTATACAGGACTATACCGATTATCAGATAAACCGCGTTAGGTATCCACATAGCTATTCGCGGTGTTGTAATACCTGATACAGCAAACGATGAAGTTACTGTGGAAAACAGAATATACGAGAAACTAAGTACCAGTCCTATGCCTATATTTACCCCCATACCGCCTTTTACTTTACGAGAGGAAAGACTCATACCTATCAGTGTCAGGATAAAGGCTGCTGCAGTCATCGCGTATCGCTTCTCCTTTTCTATTTCGAACTGAGTGATATTTGCAACACCACGTTGTTTCTGCTTTGTGACGTATGTGTCAAGTTCCGGTGTTGTCAGCATCTCCTGGTCATTCTTAGAAATAATCAAATCCCTTGGTTCCATCGATATGACTGTGTCAAGAGAGGCTCCCTTTCGCATGGATTCCTTCATTCCGTCAAAGTCGCGGACTATATAGTTTTGCACGCGCCATTTATACAGTGTATCATAAATTATTGTCTGCGCTTTCATCGTGCTCACCAGTGTCTTCCCCTTGTATTTGTCAAGAGAGAACTGGTATCCCGTGTTTTTCTTTGCATCGTAACGTCCTATGAATGCTACTACATCGGGGCTTACCATCAACTGTATATTAACCCCCTCTTCTACTTTCTTGTTCTTTACGTATTTGTTCGTATAGTCAAGGCGGCGGACATTTGTCGGCGGTATGGCATAGTTACTCAGTACGAACGAAAGTGCCGCTATCACCGAGGCTCCCACAAGGTATGGCACAAGCAGACGCTTGAAACTGACTCCGGAAGACAATACGGCAATTATCTCGGAATTGCCTGCCATTTTTGATGTAAAAAAAATGACAGCAATAAATACAAATAGTGGAGAAAACTGATTGGCAAAATAAGGAAGGAAACTCAGAAAATAATCTCCCAGGGTCTCCTTGAAAGGGGCAGTAAGGAATGCGTCCAGTTTCTCATTGACATCAAACATGACCACAATGGCCATTATAAGTATAATGGAAAAAAAGTATGTACCGAGAAACTTCTTCAGTATATACAGGTCAAGCAATTTAGGCTTTAAACTGAAACGCATTCCAATATCGGTTACAAGCGGCGTGTCACTGATTCAACCATCGATGCCTTCCAAGAGGCAAAATCACCATCTACGATGTGGCGGCGGGCTTCTCTGACAAGCCATAGATAAAAAGCAAGATTGTGTATCGAGGCTATCTGCATCGCAAGAAGCTCGCTGCTGACAAACAGATGCCTGACATAGGCTTTTGAATATACTTCGTCTACAAACGAAGGGCCTCCGGCATCCAAAGGAGAATAATCTTCCGCCCATTTACGATTACGCATATTCATTATGCCGTTACGTGTAAATATCATGCCGTTACGCCCGTTACGAGTAGGCATGACACAGTCCATCATATCCACACCGCGATCTATAGCCTCCAAAATATTGGCAGGAGTACCTACACCCATGAGGTATCTGGGACGGTCCTGCGGCAGTATTTCATTAACGACCTCGATCATATCATACATAGCCTCCACAGGCTCTCCCACGGCAAGACCTCCTATGGCATTGCCGTCAGCTCCATACTCGGCCACACGTCTGGCGGCCTCGCTACGCAGATCAGGATATACACATCCCTGCACTATGGGAAAATAGCTTTGGTAATAGCCGTAACGGCCTTCTGTCTCTTTATAACGCTTCCAGCCTCGGTCCAGCCATCTCATGGTCAGGTCAAGACTTTTACGGGCATAATCTCTATCGGCCGTGCCGGGAGGACATTCATCAAGAGCCATCATTATGTCGGCACCTATGGTTCGCTCAATATCTACCACACCTTCTGGTGTAAAAAGATGTTTTGAACCGTCAATATGGCTTTTGAACCATGCGCCTTCCTCTTCCAGTCTACGGTTAGCACTTAGAGAAAATACCTGGAAGCCACCACTATCGGTCAGTATGGGACGCTCCCATCCTATAAACTTATGCAGACCGCCAGCCTGATGAAGTATGTCAAGCCCGGGACGCAGATACAGATGATATGTATTGCCGAGTATAATCTGCGCATTAATGTCATCGCGCAATTCTCTGAAATGAACGCCTTTCACACTACCGACAGTGCCTACCGGCATAAATATAGGGGTCTGTACCGTGCCATGGTCCGTGGTGAATGAGGCTGCTCTGGCATTAGTGCTCGGAGCTGTAGATTCTATGCTGAATTTCATTGTCCAAATAATCGCTATTCCGTTCGATAATAAGACTGCAAAGTTAACAAAATTCGGCCATACTGGCAAAGTCGGCCGAACTGCTGTCTCCGTGCTTACTTTGAACGGAAAAATACTATTATATCCCGAGGTGTAAACTTTTTACCCTTAAGGAGTAAGGCGGATGTATAAATCTTACCAGCTACTGATATAGACAGAAATGCCGAAGCATACAATATCACAAGGCTTACAAGTGTCTGCCACCATGGTATCAAACCTCCAACAGACTGGACAGTGCCCACAGAGGTACTGGTGAAAGGTAGATACAGGCAGACAACGGCCAACGGCGATGACGCAGAATCGGTCGCATAAATGCCTATATAAAAGCTGATCATAAGGACCATCACCAGAATAGAGAGATACCCCTGGTTCTCATTATTACGATCGGTCAGCGCCCCCACAGCCGCAAACAGGGCGCCATAGAATAAATAGCCTCCGACAAAGAACAAAAGACTTGTGCACAATCCCACTATCACTTTGCCTTGAATTAGTTTTTCAAATGGGATGTCTACCGGCATTACAGTTATGAAAAATACCATCAGCACAACAATACACAGTAGCCATAGTAAAATCTGCGTCAGACCTACCAGACCGACGCTTATGACTTTGGCAAGCATCACAGTCCTACCCGGAACACAAGAGACAAGCACTTCCACTATACGGTTGCATTTCTCTGCTTTTACCTTATTGAATATCTGAGAGCCATACATCATTACAAACATTGTCAGCATAATACCGCTAATCATACCCAGCACCTGCATACCGCTGATATCCTTGTCGGGCGTAGGGGTAGTAGATTTGCTAAACAGCACCATAGCCTCGCTCTCACTTGAAAGGAATCCTGCCAGCAATCCGAAGCCAACCATGACAACAGGCAGCAGGAACGTGGTAACCCAGAATGATTTTGCTTTTACATCCATGCGATATTCCATGGACACCATATCTTTAAGTCGGCTCATGAGATAGTTGAGATATTAGAATCGGCAGAAAATTTACCTGTATATTTTAAGAACAAATCAGTAAGAGACGGTAGCACCTCTTCAAAACGCAATATGTTGGCCTGGAGAGCCAGTGCCAAAATTATATCATTATTACAGGCATTCTCAGCCGGTCGTATGCTATAATTTACACCATGGCGATGTTTATTGTCAGCCATTCGTGTAATTGATTTGATCGCAGGTGAGTCAAGTGCCAGCTCTTCCGAAATAGGCATAGATACCGTCACCGCTATCTCACCGCTTTTATTGGCATGCTTCAAATCTGTAATATCGCCGTCAAGCAATATCTTCCCCTTGTTAACTAGCGCTATGTGCGTGGCCATTTCCTCGATAGCCGGCATATTGTGGCTTGAAAGTATGACCGTACATTCACGTTCCCTTAGCCGGCTTATGAGATTTGTGAGCAACTGGCCGTTGATAGGGTCGAAGCCTGAAAACGGTTCATCCAGTATGATTAATTGAGGTTCGTGGACGATAGTGGATAATATCTGTACCTTTTGCTGGTTGCCCTTGGATAATTCTTCAACGCGCCTGTGTCTGTCACATTCAGCAATATCAAAAATATCCATATATTCAGACATGTTTCTCCTCAATACATCCAGGCTTACACCTTTTAAGCGACCGAAATACAAAACCTGCTCATCCACACGCATTTTCGGATACAGCCCACGCTCTTCCGGCATATAGCCCAGTATACTTGATGTAACTCCAAGCTCGGCTTCCTTTCCGGCTATTTTAACAGAGCCTGAATCGCTGACCAATATTGAATTGATTATACGCAGTAATGTTGTCTTACCGGCACCATTAGGGCCGAGCAATCCGTAGACGGCCCCTTTCTCCACACTAAGACAGACATTGTCAAGCGCTTTACGTTCTCCGTAAGTTTTGGAGAGATTTTGTATTTCAAGAATATTCATAATTGCTTTAATTTGCATATAGTGTCAGACGGATTGTCCGCGCCAAAAACGAAACTTCCTGCAACAAGCATATCAGCTCCGGCTTCGGCAAGCAACCTACCTGTTTCAAGATTTACTCCGCCGTCAACCTCTATTATGGCAGATGAAGCTGTTGAAGTGATGAGTTGGCGTAATTCATTGACTTTACGAACCGCATGAGGAATAAACTTCTGCCCACCGAAACCAGGATTAACAGACATTACCAGAACCAAATCAACATCCTCGATTATATCGACTAGCGTATTCACCGGAGTTCCGGGATTGATGGTTACGCCGGCTTTCATTCCGGCAGCATGTATGCGCTGGATCACAGAATGAAGCTGGGGACACGCTTCCTGGTGCACATTCATTATTTCAGCCCCCAGGTCTCTCACTTGTGAAATCCATTTTTCGGGCTGTACTATCATTAAATGCACATCAAGCGGCTTAGTACAACGTTTTGCCACAGCTTTCATTACGGGGAATCCGAATGATATATTGGGAACAAATACACCGTCCATGACATCCAGATGCAGATAATCAGCCTCGGACGCATTTATCATTTCAAGATCCGGGGCAAGGCAGCCGAAATCGGCGGAGAGAAGTGATGGTGAAACTAACATATTGGTATGTGGTATTATTTATTGGCTTTCATTACATTGCGTATAATGACAACAAGGCATATAAAACCGAGGGCAAGCCCGGCATAGGTAAGATAAGAATTGTATTTCTCTATCTGAGGCAGCAGATCGTCATATGGAACTGTCTCTGCAAGCCACCACCCTAGTAATCCCAGTATTATATTCCAGATAAGGGCACCTAGCGATGTGAAGATTGTAAATACGCCTATATTCATACGGGAAATTCCGGCAGGAATTGAAATCAGCTGCCTGATTGCCGGAATCAGTCTTCCTACAAAGGTAGAAACCGCGCCATGCTTGTCAAAGTAATCTTCAGCCTTCACTACCTTATCTCGGCTTAACAGGCATGCATGTCCCAATTTGCTGTCAGCAAAACTATAGACTAACGGCCGTCCCACCCACAGAGCTAGATAATAATTGATATATGCACCCACCAAAGCACCTGCCGTGGCAAGCAATATGACAATCACAGGGTCCATAGAAGCACCAGCACCTGAATTAGTACACGCAAGGTATACGGCCGGCGGTACCACTACTTCTGACGGAAAAGGGATAAACGAACTTTCTATAACCATGAATATGAACACAAACCAATAATTGGCATGTTCGACAAACCAGCTAAAAATATCAGATGCCGTCGGTATCAGCGTGAGAATCATGTCTAGCATACAAGAGTGTTTTTATTTGTTGTTAATTATGCCTGTTTCTATGAGCATTTTCTCATAAAAACAGGCTTTCTTTTCTATTTTCAACGGGTAGGCACGTGAACTGGAAGGCATGCGGTAATGCATCATTGTACGGTTTACTCCTTTTATTCTACCAGCTGGAATTTCCACACAGTCTCCTGTTTTAGGCACCTCCGTACCTGTGGCAGTAGCTACAATAGATGCGGCTTTCTCGCCAGTAGTGGCTATGGCGCGGCATAAAGGAATGTGAGACAATGTTTCTCCCAAATCAATGGGTGATATTATCTGCAAGTATTTATCCGAAGCATTATCACGTTCACGATAAATTTCACGCCCGGTATCACTGAGTGCTATCCCCAGGTCAAGCAACATACTCTTAATCGCATCAAGCCGGAAAGTATGGTTAGCCATGTCGACAAACCAATTACGGTCACCATGGAGGATGATTCCGAATATACGCCACATGTCGTTTATGAAGTTAGGATAATAAAACTCCATAGTCCAGCGCTCTTTCTTCGGTGGAAAAGTACCGCACATCAATAGCCCGGCATTAGCAGGCAGCCATGGTTCTAGCGGATGGGTCTCTGTGGACAGGCCGGACATAATCACTCCTCTGACAATTTATCTGCTATGGCATCAGCCATCTGCACAGCCTGCTGTTCGGTCTCTGCATTCATAGCCAGTTTCATAGTCAGCGCGCCCACCACGTCAAGTCCCATAGCCTGCATACGTACTGCTGAGAGTTTGGCAGCATTAGGTGCCCATGCATATGAACCGAACGCACCGGCCACACGGGGAGGAATCTCTCTTATTTCCAAAGCACGGAGCAGGGCCTCTATCGGCGGAAATATATTCATTGAATATGTGGGACCGCCAATGACCAGTCCTTTATATCTCCATATGTCGGCAAGTATACGGCTCATATCCGTATTTCCGGCATTATACATGCGTATGTCGCTTATACCGCGTTCTGCAAGCCTGCGTGCCACAACCTCGGCAACAGCCGAAGTATTGCCGTACATAGAACCGTATACTATAACCACACCTTTTTCCGTACGGTCGGCACTCATATCATCATACATGCTGATGACTTTTCCAACATACTCATGCCATACGGGACCATGTGTCGAGCATATATAATCTACTGAAAGGCCATTAAGTTTCGCCAGCGCATTTTGCACGTGACGGCTATATTTGGCGACAATAGCTGCATAATATCTGCGCATCTCCTGAAAACATACCTCGCGGTTGCAATCGGAGACATCTACAATTCGTCCCTGCAAAGCACCAAAAGTGCCGAAAGCATCACCCGAAAACAGCACTTTGTCCTCTTGAAGATAAGTCATCATTGTTTCAGGCCAATGCACCATGGGGGTCAGAAAGAACTGCAACGTCTTGCCATGGCCAAGTTCAAGCGTATCGGTGTCTTTAATGATGAGACAACGGCTTTCATCTACATGGTAGAAGCCCTTTATCATGGCCACGGTGGCCTGGTTGCAAACTATTTTCATCTGAGGGAACGCGGCGGCCAGTTCAGGTATTGCTCCAGAATGGTCCGGTTCCATATGATTGACTACAAGATAGTCAATGCCGATTGCACCTATATTATCCAGCAATTCATTGGCCTTATGAATGCTGACTGTATCGATTAGTGCGGTTTTTTCACCACGTACTATATAAGTATTGTAGCTAACCCCGTAAGGTATGGTCCAAAGTCCCTCAAAGAGATGCGTGGTGTAGTCATCCACACCTGCATAATACACTCCATCTAAAATTTCGTAAGGCTTCATATAGTAGACAAATATTTCTGCAAAGTTAGTTATTTTTTGTGAATATCACTGCCACGCTTACGCCCGAATGACGGATCTATTTTCACCATGGCGCATGCCGCATATGTAAACAGGGATGACACCATGACTGCCCAGAAGAAATTTATGTATCCCTGCGTGCCAGATGTACCAAATAGCGAAACAGACGCAAGAACTTCGTAAAGCCAGCCAGCCGCCATGCCCGGCAACATCATGCCGAGAGCCATAAACGCGGTGCAGAAAGCATAATGAGATGTTTTAAACTGGCCTGTGGAGAAATATATAAGATATAGCATGAATGCTGTAAATCCAAATCCGTAGCCGAACTGCTCAAAAGCAACCGCTACACTTACCCAGAACAGGCCCGTCGGCTGTGCCATAGCCATCCAGCAATATACACCGCATGGCAGGGTCAACGCAAGGGCCATAGGCCACAGCCAATATTTCAGGCCCTTTACAGCTATGCATATGCCTCCGACTATACCACCAGCCAGCAGTGCTACCACGCCTACAGTACCATTGACTATACCTATGTCTTTGGTAGACATGGCCAGGCCTCCCAACTCTCTTTCCGCCAGCATAAACGGAGCGGAAACTTTCAGCATAAGAGCCTCAGGCAGTCTGTAAAGCAATATAAACAGTAATGCTGTCACAATATTTTTCTTCTGAAAAAAAGTGACAAACGTAGCGCCGAATTCTTTAAAAATATCTGATACGCCTTTATTGTATGACGGTTTGTCTGCCTCTGCCACGGGCATAGCCGCACAGTCCCATATAGCAATAGCAAGTAGAATAAAAGATAGTACACCAAAGACAACCATCCAGGATAGCGGTATGTTTCCTCCGGTACGTTCTTCCATCTCGCCAGCCAGCCACACCAGGCCGCCCTGACCTATCAGGCTGGCTATGCGGTAAAACGTATTTCTCAATCCCACATATGCTGCCTGCTGGTGGTGCGTTAGTGCAAGCATATAATATCCGTCGGCAGCAATATCATGGGTTGCAGAGAAGAACGCAATGAGCCAGAAAACAGCCAGGGTGGAAGCAAAGAAAAATGAAAACGGTAGCGCCAATGCTATAGCTGCCATACATATGCCTATCATAAACTGCATAAGTAATGTCCACTTTCGCTTTGTGCCGAATATGTCGACAAACGGACTCCAGAAAGGCTTAATCACCCATGGCAAATATAGGAAGCCTGTGTAAAATGTCATTTCCTTTAAGCCTACCCCCATACGCGTATAAAGTATGACTGCCAGCACATTTACCGCGAAATACGGCAACCCCTCGGCAATATACAGAGTAGGAATCCAGCTTGCTGGAAAACGTGATAATCGGTTATTCATATAATTTGGATAGATTAGTACCCGGATAATAGTGACTTAATATCTCTTGCCATGTGTATCCTTCACATGCCATTACGGCAGCTCCTATCTGGCATAAACCAACACCGTGCCCCCATCCCTTTCCTGCCAGTAAAAAGCCATCTTCATGAGCAGAAACATCAAAAGCAGAAGAATATAAATGAGTATCTGACAGCAGACGGCGGATAGCCAGCTCCTTACCTATGACTATACGTCCTGAGGAGCCAATAACTTCAAGTGTGTGTATCCGGCCCGATGGTCCGCGTCCGAGTGGATTCAAGTCAATAACATCACCTATATCTCTGTTATAATAGCGTCTTAAATTATCCTTTACAATCTGTCGGCTTACAATTCTCTTCCAAGAAAAATAATCATCTGTCAGCCGGTCATAATCCTTCAATAATGTCTTCTTATCATAGCGGTTAAGCCTCTCCGGAGTACAAAATTCATCTTTTACCGATTTAAGATAAGGATAATCAATATCTCCCCAACATGTTGAAAATAGTTCTGTCTGGCCGCCACAACACTTAGAAAACCGCGCATCGGCAATCAAACCTGAAACAGCATCCATAAGTACAATCCCCCTCGTAGATACTACCGCGGCTTCAGAAGCAGCAGTCACCGCATCAAGTCCCTGGTAACGTTGGCAATGATCATCGGCACAGACATTATAATCCTTATGCGCATCTGACTCAGACCAGGTAATAATCGCATCTGAATTATCTGTATCATGCGGAATAGATGTATTCCCTACCCGACGCGATAATTGTCGCAATGCCCAGGAACGAGATATTACGGCGTGTGCTTTTACTAATTCAACCGGTGCTTCAGGATTCATTTCGCTTCCCACCACGCATTTCAGATAGGATTCCACTTTCAGAATATTTATAAGTTGCGATTTATCACCGTCTCTTCTTAAATTCAACACTCCGCCAAAGCGCAAATCAAGCTTCTGTTGCCAGTGGAAGTCACAGCCTATCTCCATTCCTGTGACCAGCATATAAGAATTATCTGATTCAGGCATATAGCTTATCTGCTCTTCAGATGCCTCTATCGCATAATTACCTACCGGCTTAAGACCGAAAGGTGTACCATCGCATAATCCTACACTGATTATCGGTTCAAAAGGGAAATGAGAGGCATCAGTCATAACAGCAATAAACTTTTTAGTCGTGGAGAGTCTTTATAACGGAATCCTACCTCGTCATATATATTTATCACATCAGCGCGTGACACTCTTTCAAAATCCACGCGTCGTGGCAATATCAGAACTCCTGACATATCAACAGCCCCCGGACTAACAAGCATACGGCTGTCATCGACAGCGTAATAACGATCCGGCCTATGCTTTAACCTTGGGAAAAATAGTGTATGCAACCGATTAGAACTATCAGCCCAAAACAATAAATTCCGCAAATCACGGTTCGGCATTCCGTTATTATCATCTGGTAAAAGCCAGTCTATCCAGCGTTGCACCACGCGAAAGTCGGTATCGGAAATAAAATGGACAGCATACATCGGCAATTGGTCCATCGCAAATATCTTTGTACCACCCTCCACAGACATTAGCTCTCCCTCATGCGTTTCAGCATAGGCCACTATAGGCAGAAAGTCTGAATTACCAGCCTGCAAGTGCAGATGGTCGGGCGCGGAGGCACCGGCATTGGCGCCATTGAAAAAGACTACAAAACCATGCAGATGAAGAGCCATGTCCATAGCTACGCCAAGGTCTACATCACACTGGGGACGGTGTTTTTTAGCCGAAATAGTGAAATGCATTGGAAAAATGGGATACGGATTCACCAGAATGTCATATCCCTCTACGGCGTCAAGCACAATCTGTTCCGCAGGACGGTTCTCTCTGCAGAGAAAGCACGGTCTTGACGCGACAGACACAGCATCGACCGAAGCGTTAGTAGAGACAGCTCGCAGAGGATTATGTTGCAGTATCACCGGAAATCCGCCAATCTCGATAATCCTTTTATCTACTTTAGCCAAATCGGCATAACGGGCTGCAGCCTGGGGCCAGCATGCGATCTGCCTGTCGAAAAAAGTTTTAAGAGCAACTGGACTTATCATAGCGTACCATTAATATTCTGCCTTGCTGCCAATTCGCACGTGCGTAGAAAATCCTTATACAGATTATTCTGGTTTGTCTTCTCCACAGACAATGCCGCATCTGAATTACCGTCCCAGCGCCGGCATAAATATAACACATCGTATATACGCCCCACCCGATAGTCACGGCTTATTCTAAGCGCGACCGCATAATCCTCTCCATAAGACACATTAGGAAACAAAATCTTGCGCAGAACAGGTGTATAGAAAGCTCGAGGAGCCCCGAGACCATTGATTCGCAATGCATTATTAGGACCATTTTCGTCAGTCCATTCCGCATGGTCTATTTTGCCCGGAGGCAATTCTTCCAACTTAAAATCTGTAAGCATATAACTGCCGATAACCATGGCACATTTATCATCCCGGAACTTTCTTACAATTCTGGACAGCGTATCGGCATTACTATACAAATCATCTGAATCCAGCTGGACAGCGTAACGACCGCACTTTTCATGTAGAACAGCCGCATTCCAGCAACCGCCTATATTCAACCCCTCGCTACCATCAAGCCTGATAAGCTCCAGCCTGTCATCATGAATTGCTTCCAGCAATTCACGAGTGCCGTCGGTACTACCATTGTCCACAACAATGACATTAAACGGAAAATCCGTTTGTTGCGACAGCGCTGACATCACAGCATCCCGTACTGTGCGGCACCGATTACGCACAGGTATTATCACTGAGGCTTCTACATCAAAATAACTCTCTTCTATATTGACCTCTTTTTTACAAACGGGTGCTAATCCGCCTATTGATTCAAGATGACGTGTACATACTCTTTCCATGCAAATTTGATAGTCACGACGTCTGGGATCAACATAATCATGCTGCTTCGCCCCGGTCTTCCTGTGGTCTGTCCTGGTCGCAGTATATAAATACTCCCTGCACAATAACAATCCTCTCCCCCACTGGCTCAATGCAAGACGCAGCGCATACCAGCCCCCGTCGGCATAATTATCAACAGCCAAAGACACTGCAGCTTCTCGCAGAGCACCGGCATTCACAGCCACAACAGAACCAAAGTCAAAATCGTCACGCAGACTACCAGGCTGATACTCAATACACGGATGTGGCTCAATGCTGCCATCCGTCAATAATTCGTTATAATGAGAATATACCATTGAAGCACCGCTATATTCAAGCACCTGCCTGAAACGCAACTCGGATTCGGGTGGCAGTGAAACCTCTCTGCCATCCAAATGCAGCAGAAGCACATCTCTGCCCTCTGCTGCATTTAACGTATTCTGTATGTCTGTAAACTGTACCATCAAGTCAATTATTTGTTAAAATAAGTGAGTATTTCTTTCATTAACTGCGAACGGTCTTTTTCGCCTGTTATACTCTCAAACGGAATAGACATCACTACCACATGGCTTTTACCTGATTTACGAGCCACGGCAGCACCATATGAATTATCGTCAAACTCCATTAGAATCTCGGCTTCGCCCATCGGCTCGAGCATATCCGGAGACTCAACTATATATGTCTTATCATTCAACGTATTATTATATAAATAAGTACGTTTTCTCAGACCTGTATTCAATTCATTGTCAGATACTAATATACGGGCGTTTCTAATCTGCTGTTTCTCACCCGGGGCTATACCTAGTATCCGGGTGGCAAAATCCTTGTCATCTTCATTTGACCGTGTGGAATACAGGTCTGATGCCACATACTGGCCTGAAACAAACAAGTCTCCTCCCTTATTCACAAATTGGCGCAGCAGTTTTTGCATAACTGGTGTGAAAGTCTTATAATGCCAACCACTATTGCCATTACCAACCTTACCCTCTTTTTGCTTGCCAAGAATGTAGTCAACCACGGCATAATCTTTCAGTAATACAGTACCGTTTTCGACAGCGCCGGCACTTGCTGACACAAATCCATAACCGGCATCAGCTATAGCATCTCCATGAAGACTAGGATAATCAAAAGTATTACCGGCGATAACGGTTGTGACATAGCCACCGTCACTGGCTCCAAGATTAGAAGTGCCACGGCGGAATTCACGCTGATGGCCGGCAAACGATATGTCACGGATGTAAGGCACGCCGAAATCCTGTTCGGAATCAAAACCCACCCGTCCGTTTTCATTAATTATGCCAGGTGCGCTCACACGTGTGAATCCGTTGATAATAAGCACCGGTTTGCTATTATTCGGAGCTTCGCGGAAAGCGAGTGTTTCCGACGGAAAAGATTTGCCGCCCTCATTGACCGCAATCACTTTAAAGCTATGCACCTCAGTGTCTTTTACCTTAACCTCGAAGTGATTTGACTTGGTAGTGGCAAGTACATGAAATCCCAAATCTCCTTCTCGGCGCTCCATTATTATATATTCTTTGGGCATAGCTGTTTTTTCTAACGGATCAGGAGTAGCTTTCCACTGCAGGCGATAATGACGAGCTCCTATACGCCTTATGGCGAAATCATGCACCGGCAGGGGCTGTATGACCAGTTCGCGGTCTTTGCGTTCAGCCATAAAACGCGCCATGGCCTTGTACACGGCTCTGCTCACTGTAAAACGGAAATTCGGGTCAAGACCGTACTGCATATCGCCAAAATTCTGATGGCTCAGCAATTCTATTAGGGATGTGGGGACCTCTGGCACACGCGCTTCCACATAACTTTTGTCCCACATAGAACGTCGCGTCCATGACGGTTCATAAGTCTGCCGTATGTCTGATGTAATCTGTCTCATCAGATAATCTGTAAGCATACGCGAATTAATTCGCGGGGTACCGTCTTCATAATTGCGGCCTCCCTGTGTGTAATATATACCGAGTGTACCCACAGTAGAATCATCAGAACGCTTTCCGGCATCTGAATGGAGAGCCATCACAGCATCTATAGGTATGTTCAATCCCGGCTCGTCCGGCAGAACTCGGCTGCCGCCGGCCAGATAGTTCACCCATAGAGCGCGGCCTGTATAATCATCTTTATAGTCATCTCTACCATGATACGGAGAGTAAACCTCTTCTGGAACGCCGGCCCAATGAAGCCAATAACGCGCCCCCTCGAGAAAACGCGGCATACCGGAGGTCCGGAATGTAGGAGCCGCCCCACTCTTTTTTACCTGTGCGGATTTTGAAAGCTCACCTGCACTTTTTTCAACAGGATTGGGCTGCTCAGGGTCAATCGAAGCTTCACCCTCGTCATCAGGGATAGCTTCTTCATTCTCATCATCATCGGAATCATCATCATCTTCTGAATCCTCAGATGTATCTACGGCAGGATCACCTGTTTCGGGTGTAGACGGATCATAATAAATATCCGCACGTTGCGGACTACGCGCAATGTTACCCATCCCGCCACCTATCTTGACTGCATCTGCAGTCACCACCATGTCTGCGGCCGCCTGGCTTTTATTGGACAGTGTTACTACAGGCTCTACATCACTATACCCCTTTTCCAACGGGAAAGTACCGAGATAAATCCAGGTGCTTCCACCCATTTTCTGATTTACGAGAAAGTCTTTTGAACCTCCTGAATAATTTACCGTATAGAGTGCGTCCGTTGTAGAATTAGGTAAAGATTTATAGCTGACATAGACCGCGTACTCTCCGTCTTCCGGAATATCGGCATACCATGCGGCAACACTCGGTGTTCCGTTTCGTATAGTTTGTGTCTGCCGATATGTGCCCACTTCAAATGGATTTTCGGTATCGCGAAAATCTGGCAAATCATAAATAAAACCGTCAAATTCTCCGTTTTCCCATTGCTTCTGTCCCTGGATTTCACGATAATAAGGCTGTGAAAATATTTGTCCGTCCGGATTCAGGTCATTGTCCACGATAACCTCGTGTCTGTTAATATCCCTCTCCCTGGGAAGCATTACATAAGCTCCGGCATTCTCTATCATCGGCACTATGTATGGTAATATATAGCCCATGGTATACAAATCTTCCAATGTTTCAAACAAGAGCGGACGCTGCCACTGCCATGCGCCATGCTTGAAATAGCGTCCATGGCTATGCCACATAGCCAAAATATCGCCAGGCATGCCTTTAGACGCAGACACATCAGGTGACATTTCCCGTACAAACGGAATGTTCTTACGGTACTGGACCGGAAGTTTGTCTATATGGCGGATGTAATATGACAATGACCTATCACCTACTGTGAGTGAAGGATGGTAACTGCTGAGCGAGTCGGGCAATGACTCCTGCACAGTATGCTGCAACGACTTTATAAACTCATTGGTAACAGGCAGATACGTAAAATTATCATTCAGCCTGACCTGCAAAGTTTTACTACTGTGATCTGGCTTCACCAAATTCACACGCAATCCGCCAGGATTAAGATTGGCAGGAACACTCTTAAGCACCTCGGCATTCACAAGCAGAGTAAGAGAGTCACTGCTCGCCACTTCTGCCGGAGTTTCTTTATGATTGGTCCATCTAGAAGTACGCGACTTACGGCTGCGCGATGTCTTACGCGATTTAGAACTATGTTTAGATCGTGAAGATTTCTTTTTCGTTTTCTTAGATTTGCTCTTGCTCCTACCAGACTTCGCAGATCTCTTCTTTGTTTTCGTTGATTTTTTGCTTCTTTTGGAGGTTTGCGTAGTAGATGCTTTTCGCTTCGAGGCGTCCGCCGCGCTAAGATCCGCAGTAAAAGTCGTGGTGGCTAATATTGCAAGCAATATGACACAGAATCGCTTTATAGCTATGCTTAACTTCATCGTCAACTGATAATTTTAAACTTAAAAAGGGGACTCGCGCCCCCTTGGCTTATTTGCTTCGCAAAATTACTAAAATTCACCATCGTGAACAAACGCCCACCGACATAAATTTTCCAAAAAATGTTAAGAGTTGTTACCCATTACCGAAAATTATTCGTAACTTCGCATCCAAATATATCCGCTGAAACCCTCCTCTAAAAATCTGAATTTTTATAATATTTCTTTGTATATGGCAACACCCGAATTTCATTATCAGGAACCGTTCCCCCTGGGACCGGACACCACTGAGTACCGCCTGCTCACCAAAGATGGCGTAAAAGTAGAAAACTGGAACGGACACGAAATGCTTGTGATTGATCCGGAAGCGCTCACCACACTGGCCAACGCGGCCACACACGACAATGCTTTCTTGTTGCGTCGCGAACACAATGCCCTGGTCGCCAAAATATTGCAAGATAGCGAAGCCTCTGAAAATGACAAATTTGTCGCTCTAACAATGCTCCGTAACGCAGAAGTCGCAGCAAAGGGCGTCCTTCCTTTCTGCCAGGATACAGGCACAGCCATCTGTGCCGCATACAAAGGGCAGCAGGTATGGACAGGATGCAATGACGAGGAAAAAATATCACTCGGCGTATATAAAACATATACAGAAAATAATCTGCGATATTCACAGAACGCGCCTCTGACAATGTACGAGGAGGTTAACACCGGATGCAACCTGCCTGCCCAAATTGACATCCATGCAACAGAAGGAATGCAATATAAATTCCTGTTTGTGGCCAAAGGCGGAGGCTCTGCCAACAAAACTTATCTGTATCAGGAAACTAAAGCCATCCTCAATCCTAAAACACTCGTACCGTTCCTAATCGAAAAAATGAAGAGTCTCGGAACTGCTGCCTGTCCCCCATATCACATCGCATTTGTTATCGGCGGCACAAGCGCTGAAAAGAATCTGGAGGTAGTTAAAAAGGCTTCTGTAAAATATTTAGACGAACTTCCAACCACGGGTAATAAATATGGTCGCGCTTTCCGTGATGTAGAACTTGAAAAAGAATTGTGGGAGGCTGCATGCAACCTCGGCCTCGGAGCGCAGTTCGGAGGCAAGTATTTCGCACATGACATTCGCGTAATACGTCTGCCACGCCACGGAGCGTCATGTCCTGTAGGCATGGGTGTAAGCTGTTCGGCCGACCGTAATATCAAGGCTAAAATAACTCGTGACGGCCTTTTTATTGAAAAGTTAGACGAATTCCCAGGTGAGCTTATTCCGGCAGAAATGAGAAATGCAGGAGAGGGAGAAGTCGTAAAGATTGACCTAAACCGCCCCATGTCTGAAATTCTGGCTGAATTGGACAAATACCCAGTTTCTACACGTCTTTCTCTCAAGGGTACCATAATAGTAGGCCGTGACATCGCTCATGCCAAGATTAAAGAACGTCTTGACGCCGGCGAACCGATGCCTGAGTATCTCAAAAACCACCCCATATATTACGCCGGACCTGCCAAGAAACCCGAAGGTATGCCCTCAGGATCGTTCGGCCCGACCACGGCAGGACGTATGGACCCTTATGTTGACCAGTTCCAGGCAGCCGGAGGTTCTATGATTATGATAGCAAAAGGTAATCGTTCGCAACAGGTTACTGATGCGTGCAAGAAGCACGGTGGTTTCTACCTCGGTTCTATAGGCGGTCCTGCAGCAGTTCTCGCGCAAGACTCTATAAAGAGCGTGGAATTACTGGAATATCCCGAACTAGGCATGGAGGCTATCTGGAAAATAGAGGTTGAAGACTTCCCGGCATTCATACTGGTGGATAACAAAGGCAATGACTTCTTCAAACAGCTCAAACCCAATTGCCCGGCATGTGACTTGAAGAAATAAATCTTTATCACACAACATAAATAAACGCCACACAAATCAATGTGTGGCGTTTATTTATTATAACAGCCTGGTATCTCAGTCTTTCTCTATATAGGGATAAACTATATCCCAGAGAAAAAGAGCATGGCCGGGCATAGATGTTCCGGCAGCACATCTATCTTTTGCCTTTACAACTTCTATAAGACGGTCTATGTTCATTTTGCCCCGGCCAACCTCGACCAGAGTACCGACTACAGCCCGAACCATATTACGCAGGAAGCGATCAGCCGTTATTGTAAAGACCCACTGTCCGCGACCGTTATTTTCCCAATAAGCCTCTCTGACATCACAGATATTGGTCTTAGCATCTGAATGAAGTTTGGCAAACGAGGTAAAATCAGTTATTTCAAGCAGATGCCTGGCCGCTACATTCATCATATCATAATCCAGAGGACGCGAAGTATACCATGAATACGGATATAAGAATGGCGATTTGGTTTCTGTTACAAAATATTTATAAGTACGGCTCACAGCATCAAAACGCGCATGCGAATCATCAGCGACATGAATCAGCTTGTAAACAGATATATCACGACCACACAAATGATTAAGAGAGCGTATAAACGAATCTGGATCAGAAATGGCAAAAGGAGAGTCAAAATGTGCATACATACACGCCGCATGCACACCGGCATCGGTCCTGCCTGCACCGATTATAGCCGTCGGGACACGCAGTATGGTAGACAGCGCCTCTTCCAGTATCTGCTGTACTCCGATGGCATTGGGTTGGCGTTGCCAGCCGCAATACTGTGCACCATTATATGCCAGATGTAAAAAATACCTCATGCAGCACGCATTGTCTTATTCAAGATATGTATAACCGTACAAACCTGATTTATAATTATTGAGGAACTGTCTTCCCTCCTCTGGCGTTATCTTACCCTCTTTCATAGACGATGTCACCCATGACTCCAGGTTACGCACCAGTTTCCTAGGATTGTACTGCACATAATCCAATACATCCGCCACAGTCTCACCATCTATCACCTGTTCCAACACATGTCCGTTTTCATTGACACTTATATGTACCGCGTTTGTATCGCCGAACAGGTTATGAAGGTCTCCCAGGATTTCCTGATACGCACCAACAAGAAATACTCCGATATAATAATGCTCCCCATTCTTCAAAGGATGCACCGGTAATGCATCCGATATGCCCTGCGGAGACACGAAATGGGCTATCTTTCCATCGGAATCACATGTCACATCCTGCAATGTAGCTATCCTTGACGGTTTTTCATCAAGCCTCTGTATCGGCATTATGGGGAATACCTGGTCTATAGCCCAAGAGTCTGGCAGACTTTGGAAAAGAGAGAAATTGCAAAAGTATTTCTCAGGTAGCATCTTACCCACTTTCTTAAGTTCCTCGGGCGGATGTTTCATGCTGCGTGTTATGGCATTCACATCTCTTGCCACGCTCCAGAAGAGCTTTTCTACCTGCGCACGTGTGCGCAAATCAAGCATACCAAGGCTGAACAGTTCCAATGCTTCTTCACGTATCTGAAGAGCATCATGCCAGTCTTCAAACACTCTGGAAGCATTGATCTTGTCCCATATATTATACAATTCTCTTGCCAGCTCATGGGAATCTTCGCTTACAACTTCGTCATCTTTCCACTCAGGCAAAGCGGCAGCGGCCAGGGCCTCTATAATAAGTACCGAATGATGCGCCGTCAGCGAGCGTCCGCTCTCAGTAATTATATTGGGTTGCGGTATGTTGTTCTTTTCACAGACATCAACCAGGGCCGATACAGAATCATTGACATATTCCTGTATGGAATAATTCATCGAGTTTTCACCAGAAGAAGAACGAGTACCGTCATAATCTACTCCCAAGCCTCCTCCGATATCGACAAAATTAATATTGAATCCCATACGTGTCAGCTGCACATAGAACTGCATAGCCTCACGCAACGCATTCTTTATACGCCGTATCTTGGTTATCTGGCTACCGATATGGAAATGTATGAATTGCAAGCTTTCACGCATTTTATTCCTTTCAAGAAACTCCAATGCGGCGAGCAGTTCAGAACTGTTCAAACCGAACTTGCTAACATCCCCACCGCTCTCTTCCCATTTGCCGGAACCAGAACTGGTCAGCTTTATGCGTATGCCTACATTAGGCACTATTTTAAGCCTTTTAGATACCTCCGCGATTATATTAAGCTCATTAAGCTTTTCAACCACAATGAATATCCTACGCCCCATCTTCTGTGCCAGGAGCGCTAGTTCGATATAATTAGTGTCTTTGTAGCCATTGCAAACTATTATGGAATTTGCATTGTTCAAAGCCAGCACCGCATGAAGTTCGGGTTTCGAACCAGCCTCAAGGCCGATATTATACTTATTGCCATGGCTGACAATTTCTTCTACAACCTGCCGCATCTGGTTGACCTTTATAGGGTACACAACGAAGTTCTGCCCTGTATAGTTATACTCTTTGGCAGCCTTGGCAAAGCATGATGAAATCTTGCGTATGCGATCATCCAGTATATCAGGAAACCTGAGCAGTACAGGAGCCGTCACATCATTCAGCTGCAACTCATTCATCACATCTATAAGGTCTACAGCCGGACCATCGCGCCGAGGTGTGACCTGTGCATGTCCTTTCTCATTTATTGAAAAATAATTACGACCCCATCCTGGCACATTATACAGCTCCGCAGAATCGTCTATTCTCCATTTTCTCATGTGTTAAATAATTTTTATCGAAGAGAAAAAATGATTAAAAAACTATTGAAATGAAAAATACTGATAAATATAATTCTCACCCAATATTAATTACTACGTCCCAATATTTCGAAATTGTCCACATATATTTCCGTTATATAGTGCACAATATTAAACTTATCATTATATGTGCGCGTACGCAGTCTGCCTTCCGCATACAGCCTGGTCCCTTTCCGTATAAAGCGTTCGGCCTGTTCGGCCAGACGTCCTGCCATGACAAGATTATGCCATTCCGTTCTGTCGACAGTCCCTATACGTTCGTTAGTAGCCAGAGACAGACGTGCAAAAACATTGTCCTTGTCGGCATACTGCATCTTGGGATCACTGCCCACATTTCCTATGAGTATAACTTTGTTTACTGACACTATTATATCTTTGTATTCTTAGATTTAATACATACTTGCCTTTAGCGAGAGACCGGTTTTCTCGTATAGTCCCATCAGAAGATTCATAACATGTACAGCATCTCCCGCACCACCTCTAAGACAGGAGTCTGCAATAGCACGTATGCGCAAATCTCCGCCACTATTCTTTGTGAGCGAGACAATACATTTGTCTGTACCTACCACCTCCTTTATATCCATATTTTCCGCTGTCACATAAGTGAGGTTGTGATCATCATATAATTCCTCGTAAATATCAATGATATTGTCGATGGGTATCGGAGATTTAATTACAGTATTCAGCTCTATACAACGGTCAGTATTGATTGAATTCACCGAAATATGTATATCAAAATCAGAATCCCCGGAAACGAGACGAAGGGCCTGTCCCACATATTTTGCCACATCATTACTGTCACGTAACTGTGTCTCACGGCCAGTATCCACCACCACATCTACAATGCCGTCCAACATGGATCGAACGGCCAGAGGCATAAGTGCGATAGATGCAACCACCTCTGCAGGAGAAGGAATCACAACCCGTCTCGCACCCCTGACCAAAGGCTTGCGGTTAATTTCCGGCACACCATAGACCACAAGCGGATCTTGCGCACGAGCCTCGCTGAAATCAGCGTTCACATCAATCACGCATAATTCAGGGGCTATTCCCACCGGGGGAACGACAGCGCGAGACTCCCCACAAGGCAAAGTGACAAAAAGGACATCCAGTTTGCCGTAATCTAATTCCGCACAGAATTTCAAAGAGGTCTCACCCATCAGGCCGTGGTGCACAGATGTTACATCGTGCTCTGCCAACGATGGCTCGCAAATACCACGTATCACTACATCGGGATGATTGACCAATATTCTCAACAGCTCACCTGCTAAAGAATTATCGCCACCTAGTATGCCTACATTTATCATTTCAATTACATATACGGCCTAACATGCGGCCGGTAAAGCAAATACATAATCAATATAACGGGATTTTAACATCCAGCGGTAGAAATCGGCTGAAGATTTCCCTTGCCTGCTCATGCGTCAGTCCCTCTCGCATAACTGCAAAAATAGTATCTGTACCGGCAATAGTACCGAGTATCTCTGGAGCACGGCTCATGTCTATATCATAAGCCAGGCCTGAAGCATATCCGTTACGAGTCTTGATAACAGCTATATTACCAGAAAATTCAAGAGAGATAAACCCACTCTGGTAATTTGAATTCATATTCAATTGTCCAGAAGCAAGCAACTTGTCCTTTATAGTGTTGCTATCAGGCAGTATGTACATATATGTACCCCGGTCTGTGGGTACTTTCGTAGTTTTGAGGAGCTTCAAGTCTCTGCTCAAGGTGGCCTGGGTAACATTATAGCCATTATCTGACAGCATCTTACTCAGTTCCTCCTGACTGCCGATACAATTGTTCTTGATCAGGTCAACTATTAGCTCAACTCTCCGTTTTCGATTTTTCATGTGATTGGTGGTAGAAAAGATATGATTGTTGCAAATTTAATTAAAATTAATGAAATAACGGCTATTTTTCATACCGATTATTCATAATTTTATAAGCAACACCCCCAACCACCTGTATATCAATAGTATAAATTATGAATAATTATAGCGACTACTGCCCGGCAGAGTTTTCATCCATCCGACTGTCTAGCTCTTTTTTTATAAGTGCCGCCACCTCATATTGTTCTTGTTCAATCACTTGCGATAAAAGCACTTCTAATTTATCCGTAGCCATTATTTTAAAATCAGCCTCATATTGCATTAAATCATCTGCACCGGCAAGCATCTCTGGTGTTACCGATGGTTTGTCCTGGTTTGCACCTGTGGCAGACAAGGGACGGTCTTTGACGAAGCTGACCTGACTAAGCAATTCTTCAGACGTCAATATCGGGACATTCATCCGCAGGGCAATAGCTATGGCATCGCTCGATCTCGAATCTAATTCTATCTTCCGATTACCATACGTCAGGATCAGATCGGCCGCAAAGATGCCTCCCGGAAGCTGCTTTATAATAACTGCATCCAATTCTATTCCGAAGGCACGCATGATATTGGCCATCAAATCATGTGTCAGCGGACGCGGAGTAATTATCTCCTGCAATCTGCATTCGATCGACTGGGCTTCAGCCGTACCTATAGCTATCGGAATCCTCCGCTTGCCGTTCACTTCCTGCAGGATCAGGGCATACACCCCCTTATCTATCTGGTTATAGGTAATACCGATTATCTCAAGCCTATGATATATCTTATCCATACCAATCACTGTTTGTTATTATGTCCTGGGGCTGTTATTACACCGCTACCGAGACACAGCCGGTGGTCAGTGCTGTAAATAATAGCAAACTGTCCCGGCGCTATTCCCTGTACATCTTCATCTGAACGAAGCAGGTAATGCCCCTCGTCACCCATATTCAGCATGCCGGCCATAAATCGCGGATTATGACGGTTTTTAAAAGCCACCTTTATCTCTTTGCTACCGTTTGTCTCAAACGGATTTTCTGTTATCCAGTGCATCTCTGACAAATGTATGTCACGACCGTACTGCATGGGTGTGTCATAACCGTTGGCAACATACACTACGTTGTCACGCACATTCTTCCGGACCACATACCATGGACCTCCGCTCAGTCCGAGACCTTTGCGCTGGCCAATCGTATGGAACCAGAATCCTTTATGTGTACCTATTTTTTTGCCTGTGGCTATATCAATCACCGGTCCTGGTTTCTCTCCTATCTGGCGGCGTATGAAATCGTTATAATTTATCTTACCCAGAAAGCATATGCCCTGTGAATCTTTACGCCGCGCGTTAGGCAGACCTATTTTAGAGGCAATAGCCCTTACCTGGTCTTTAGGCAGACCGCCTAGCGGGAATAAAATGTGACTAAGCTGGCTATAGCTTATCTGCGCCAGAAAGTCTGTCTGGTCTTTGACAGGGTCAGCAGCCGTACCAAGGTAATATTTGCCATTTTCATATATTACGGATGCATAATGCCCTGTCGCCGTCTTATCAAACCTGTGTCCGTATCTCTCCTCGAAAAATCCAAATTTGATAATCTTATTGCACATCATGTCAGGATGCGGCGTCAGTCCCTGCTTCACTGTATCAAGCGAATATTTCATAATATGCGCCCAATACTCTTCGTGCAGCGGAACGATGTCAAATGGCAGATTGTAGCGCCTAGCTATAAGCCGGCACATTTCAATATCCTCTTCGGCACTGCAATCGCCTTCGCCGTTATCCAGTCCTATCTGTATATAGAACAAATGCAACTCATGTCCCTGCTGTTGCAACAGATGCACGGCAACCGCACTATCGACACCTCCTGATAATAATACTGCTATCCTCATTACTACATTATTTCAAGCTCATCATCTTCGTTGCAATCTTCTGAATTTATGATGCGTAACGACAGCATATAATCTATAGAAATCTTACCTGGCCCGACTAGGAACAGAAAGAAATATATACCCATGAACATAACCGGTATCACGCCTGTCTCCAGCCAAGGCCACGGCTTGATCACCGCATTGACACTAGCGGTACTGCCCGACAATAAGGCGGCCTCGGCTATAGCCATTGCAATAAAAGGAGGCACACTCATTACACGTGTGAGCAGGCCGGCCATAATAAACAGCGAACAGATTATCTCGATTATAATCATAACCACCAGGCTACACTGACTACCCATACCGAATACCGAAGGAAATGTATCTTTACATATCTGGAAATCCGCAATCTGGTCAAGACCGAACTGCATGAGCATTATACCGATAAAGAGACGAAGAAATAACCGCCCCATATTGGGATATGAATAGCCGGTTGAGCGTAATAAAAAACGCTTCAGCGGATGTAAAACTCTATGTGTTGCCATAACTAACCATTTTTAATTCCCCAACTCCTCCATATACCTATGTATGGCTTCCGGAGTTGAATTTTTAGACACTATATTACGCTGGGCATCAATAAGATATATGCATGGTGTAGTGCGCAAATCAAGCTCCTCTGCCAAGTCTTCAGAGGCACCTACTGTCCAATAATGCGGATAATCTTTTACACTCTCCCTCCATGACGACATATCCTCAGGTGCGACTTCCGGAGAAATAAACAGTATGCGCAACTTGCCGTCTTTAGCAAGAGATTGCAGATAAGTATCTGTTTCCAGTCGCAATCTTGTAATACGACATTCGCTGCAATCCGGATCCCCGAATTCTATAATCGTTGTAATGGCCTCAGGGCTAAACTCGGTATTGACACCTGTACGGTCTTCAAATCCGAATTTGGGCATCTGTCTTCCTATAATAGTATTCTCCAGCGGTTTTACCTGGTGAAGATAACGTGCCTTATGCAGATCGCCCACCTTTTTGTTATTACATAAGGCTTTAAGAAACTCCAGGTAAACCTCGTCTATCAACATATCGGAAGTCGCAGGATTATATATATTGCGTTCGGCAGCCTTAGTAAACTGAATGAGCAAGGTGGAATTCTTATTAAGCTGACCTATAAGCTTCTTAATGCTTTTCATCGTAACTTCGGCATCAGCAAAGCGCATCGGCACAATATAAGTCTTAAACGCGTGGTTCAACTGGGTCTGTCCGACAACTTTCTGCTTAAAATCGAAATTATCCCAAAAGTGCTCGACAAGCCAGTTAGAACGGTCTGCCCACGATTCAATCTCCTCCGGAGCCGTTGCATAATCAAACAACGGAGGCAGGACCAGAACTGTCTCCTCGTTTGCAGATTCAGTATCGGGTGCTTGTGGTGCCACATCGGCATAGGCATGCAGACACAAAATATTTGATGCTATTATAAATAATGTAGCTAACTTCATCTGTTTCCTCGTTACTTATTCGTTATAAAGTTTATTCTGCCTTAACATACGGCTCTACCACAGACATCCATGCGCGATAGCCGGCACCTGTCAGATGAAGTCCGTCGTTAGTATACTCCCGTTTTAACTTTCCTGTTGCCGGATCTTGGAGGGCTTCGGTCAAATCAATATACGTACAACCGTTTTCCTCAGCTATGCTTTTAATTTTCTTATTAAGCACAGGTATTATCTTTTCCGCGCCATACATGGTCTTATAACGCTTGAAATCGTTATTTATCGGCATCACACCCTGGATATAAAAATGAGTGTCCGGTGACATAGAACGCATTTTCTTAACCAGTTTCTCATATTTTGCCGCAATCTGTTCAGCGGTAAGCTTATGGCTCAAATCGTTGCCCCCAATAAGCAAAAAAACTTTTTTAGGATGCCCGTTTAATATTTGTCCGAGACGTTTTTCAACTCCGGAGATAACATCAGAAGTAATCCCCCGGTTCTTTATATTAGGCATACCCAGCAATTCGTGCAATTCGGCGCCGTCCGTTATAGAATTGCCTACAAACACTATATCGTCTTGCCCGATGGGAAGCAATTCATACAGACTGACTTTGCGATCATAATAACTGTCCGCGCGCAACAGGCATTCTGAAGAGAATACAAGAATACCTAATATGAATATGACAAATAATTTATAGCAGAATGATTTCATGATAAAGAATGTCTTAAATGATATTTAATAAGTCCCGGCACCGGACTGGCGGCTATGCCGTCTATTGTAACACCATATCGACTTGCCACCTGTTTTAACTGAGTTTCAAAGTGATATGCGATAGAACCACAGCATACACAAGATTGCGCATCAGGGTATTTCACAAGAAAATTCTCACAAAAAGAATTAAACTCGTCATAAACAATGTCCTCCATTCCGGGCATATCCAAATGTCTGTGTATAAAACGGGCAAATGACCCTAAATATTTATTGGGCTTGTCACCTCTGTATACATTTTCTATTATATCATAATAAGTGGCTCCTGTTTCTGTATAAAAAATGTCAGACACAGACTGGTGCAAACCACCTCTTAAAAGTTGCTTTAAGAAGCGTTTTCCCAAAGCAGCCCCACTGCCTTCGTCGCCAAGTATATAGCCCAGCGGTCTAATACTACCAACTATTTTTTCTCCATCATAAAGACAAGTATTTGCCCCGGTACCAAGTATACATGCCACTCCGGCTCTATTACCCAGCAAACCTCGTGCCACACCGAGCATATCACCATGTACCTCCACTACAACTCCATTCTGGGCAAAGCGAAGAAATTCGGTACGCACAAAGCCGCACTGGTCAGGAGAGACACATCCTGCTCCGTAATAATATATACGGGCTGCATTTTTCACCAATGCGCCGGCATCAGCTATAGCATCGGATACACCACGCGCAGAGACAGTCATATTGACAGCCTCTGTCTGCAGCTGCGCAATAACATTACCTGCCACATCCGTCATACACCAGTCGGTCGAGGTGCCTCCTGCATCTACTATGAGTGTCTTATGTGACATAGTCCTATCTGGTGACGGCAAAGAGTGATATTACCGGCATATTGAAATATTTCAACAAATATTCATTCTCAAAACCTAACTGTCGGGCTTTATTTATCCAATTATCAGATTGCTGAATATTGCCTGTATTTTTACTATATAATGCCATAAGATACGCAGCCTCGGCAGACTTGGCAGCTTTCCCTTCCAAAATCTTAATGCTTGCAGCCGCATCTAGAGCATTGCCAGATAAACATTGCGCTATAGCCTTATAGGCCAAATCGGTGTCTGTATCCGCTTTCATAGCCGCAACACGGGAAAAATCGGCTACATTAGTAGACATTCCAGCCATGCCGTTGGATTGCATATATCCTCTGACAAGCAAGGGACGCATATCCGAAGCATCAGTCATTACAGCATCTGTAAGATAACGCAAAGCCTCAGTGTCTCTGCCCAGACCTAATTCAGCTCGCGCAGCCTCAAGCAGGGCATCTAGATCATGCGGACTAAGCTTTAAGGCGCGTTCTATGTAAAGTAACGCGGAGGCCCAGTTGCCACGAGTATTTTCCACTCTCGCTTTGAGCACGTTGTTGCGGACATCGTTGTTTATCTGCAACGCCTTACTGAGATAATTGTCTGCCTCAGCAATATCGCCACGCATCATGCAAATTTCACCCAACGCGGTATAAAGTGGTTCTGGCTCGACCTGAGGCAGCGATAGCAATTGCATGTAGGCAGCATACGCATCGCCATATTTTCCAGCCCGGATTGCCGCATTGCCGCTTATAAAATACAATGGGACTACATTCTGCGTCCGTCCTAAGGCATAGTCCACAGCCTGGCTTACGGCCTCGTAATCAGTCACAGCAAGATCCATAAGTGACGACATCGGACGCATGGAACTATCGCTCAACGCAAACGCGCTCAAATAGTCAGCTGCTGCTTCCTGCGGCTCCCCCATGTCACGATGCAGATCACCTAGCCTGCAAAAAGTAAGAAATCCGTTAGAGTCCAATTTCTCCAACTGCTCCATAAACTCTTTAGCATCACTTACACGACCTTCCATAACAGCCACTTGGGCAAGACCAAATAAGGCTTCCACGCTGCGAGGGTTGACACGCCGCATTGCCTGAAAGGTATCCTTGGCCGAAGCAGTATCCTTAATATACATACAAATATTACCCTTGGCATACAACCATTTATATGACATTGGTTCAATCTCAAGAGCCTTGTTAATGGCTACAAGGGCATCTGCATACTGCTTCAGCTCTGTATATATATCAGCTGCCAGCCCGTATTCACTTGCCAGTTGCACTGTCTCTTTTACAGGAGTATTAGCTATCGCCCTCTTGATATCCGTTATAGCCTTGTCATAATCTGAAAGCCTGTAGTACTGCGAAGCCCGTTCATACAGAGTAAGATAATCGTTAGGGTTCTGCGCCAGCAATTCACCATACCCTTCAAGCATAGCCTGCGTTATAGGGTTTATCTTCTGTGCCGAAACAGACAAAGACAACGCACACAATGCCGCCGCTATATATTTCTTTAACATCCTCTACTTATTTTCTGACGACAAATTTATGCCGGTCAAATTATCTCGCAAAATTACTAAATATTTTTTAATTCATTAGTAGCCATGCGCAATATGGAAAGCTGACGTAACAACATCTCGATTTCACCTAACGGAAGCATATTCGCGCCATCACTCTTTGCTCTTGCCGGCTCTGGATGCGTCTCTATAAAGATACCGTCGGCACCAACTGCGATCGCGGCCTTGGCAACAGTCCCGATCAAAGCCGGAAGACCGCCGGTAACTCCGTCAGCCTGGTTCGGCTGCTGCAATGAATGCGTTATGTCCATTATCACCGGACAACCGCACTCAGACTGCATAACCGGTATACCCCGATAATCCACAATCAGATCCTGGTACCCAAAAGTAGTACCCCTTTCCGTTATAGAAACCTGGCTGTTACCACTCTCTGTGACCTTTGTCACGGCATGCCGCATTGCGGAAGGTGATAAAAACTGGCCTTTCTTTATATTGACCATCTTACCAGTCCTGGCGGCTGCAACTAAAAGATCGGTCTGGCGGCACAGAAACGCCGGTATCTGGAGAACATCAACGTAAGATGCGGCGATCGCGGCTTCGGCAGCCTCATGTATATCCGTCACCACCGGCACATCAAAAGTCTCCCTTACTTTCGCCAATATTTTGAGGGCCTTTTCATCACCGATACCAGTAAACGAGTCAAGACGACTACGATTAGCTTTTCTATAACTACCCTTGAATACAAGCGGAATATCAAGTTGAGATGTCACAGTTTTCAGATATTCGGCTATGCGCATAGCCATAGTTTCATCCTCAATAGCACAAGGCCCGGCAAATAAGAAAAAATTATCTTTTTTGCCAGACTTCAAATATTCTGTAATATTGTCAAATTCCATAATTCATCAAGTATTCCGTTCATTTAAAATATGCAGCATAGATACTGCGTAAACGCCTGCTGTCTCAGTGCGCAGACGCGAAGCACCCAAAGACACCGGGATCCACCCGTTTTCTAAGGCCAGTCGGACCTCTTTAGGTGAAAAATCACCTTCCGGACCGATTAAGACTACAGCATCAGAACCAGGAATATATTCCTTGGCCAACTCCCGGCGAGGCACATCGTCGCCACAATAACATATGAATTTATGCCCGGGAAAATCACTGCGCAGCACATTCTCTACAGGCTGCATCTCCTCCAACGCCGGCAAAACCGTTTTCAAACTCTGCTTCATGGCTGAAACCATAATTTTACCAACACGGGAAATCTTAATCTCCTTCCGTTCGCTATGTTCACACCTGACCGGCAATATCGCGTTTATGCCGATTTCGGTACATTTCTCAGCCATCCATTCTATACGGTCCATGTTCTTAGTGGGAGCCACTGCGAGCACAATCTGCTGTGTCCAATGACAGCCGATATACTCTTTAGACTCTATCTCTACAGAAGCATGCTTGGCATGGGCATGGGTAATGCGGCAAATATACCGGAATCCAGCACCATCCACACATTGCAATCTGTCACCCTCACCCATGCGCAACACCCTCACGCAGTGTCCGGATTCAGACTCGGGCAGCGTGAGGGTATCCGCTATATCAGGAACATAAAATTGTATCATATAGTCAAAATTGTATGTAATCCGGACTTACCCGGCCATACCCTCCGGATCACTGCCAGAGAGTTCCGAGGCTGTATCTCTGGTAATACGTTCTGGCTGATGCTTATATTTGAACAATATACCGAACGCTACAAAAACAACCAAAGCGTAGGCCGCAAATACCAGCCAAGCGCCTTCCCAGCCCCATGTTCCCGGCATGCTTATCTGGTACGCTCCATCTCTGGTTGTAAAATAGTTCACAACCATACCGGCCCCAAGAGTTCCGAATGTCGCACCAACGCCATTCGTCATAAGCATAAACAAACCCTGGGCAGAAGCTTTTATATCAGGTGAAGTCTCTTGCTCCACATAGAGGGCGCCGCTAACATTGAAAAAATCGAAAGCAACCCCGTAAACGAGCATCGATAATATAAACATCCACACACCTGAGCCAGGATCGCCAAAGCCAAAGAAAGCAAATCTGAGCACCCAGGCACACATGGCAATCATCATCACATTCTTAATACCGTAACGCTTCAGAAAGAATGGTATGAAAAGTATGCATAGCGCCTCGGATATCTGCGACAGCGAAGTAAGCAGGGTGGCATTATTAGCTCCGAAAGAATCCGCATACTCCGGCAAAGCCTTAAAACTGGTTATGAACGGGGTGGCAAAGCCATTGGTTATCTGCAGTGAAACTCCCAGCAACATAGAGAAAATAAAGAACAACGCCATTTTTCTCTTCTTAAACAACTTAAAAGCATCCAGGCCCAAAGCCCCGATGATACCTTTAGTTTCTGTTCCCCTGGCACTGACAGGACATTTAGGCAGTGTCATACAGTACAAAAACAGTACTATGCTCAGTATACCGCATACAAGCAACTGGTTAACGGTATTTGAGAAGCGCGGATCCGCCATGTCCGTACCCAGCGGATTGGACAGAGAAAAACCTATCGAGCCATCACTGACATAGAAACAGTTGACAAACCACATGGCAGCAATAAAACCGACTGTACCGAGCACTCGTATCGGTGGAAAGTGTCTTACAGTATCCAGTCCGGCCCTTTTTAACAGCGAGAATGCAGTCGTATTGGCCAGAGCTATAGTGGGCATAAAGAAGGCCACACTCAGAGTATAAAGAGAGAAGAACGGCCAGAATTCCAATGTAGGATGTGTCAATCCGTAATACCAGGCTAACAGCATGAAAATTCCGGCAAGGAAATGACAATAACCCAGCAAGCGCTGCGGCTGCACAAATTTATCTGCCACTATGCCCATAAGAGCCGGCATGAAAATGGATACTATACCCTGTACTGAATAAAACAGAGCTATATCTTTGCCTAGCTCGGCCGTTATCAGATAATTTCCTAAACATACGAGATAACTGCCCCATACGGCAAACTCCAGGAAATTCATCAGAGCTAATTTTGTCTTAATTCCTCTCATAAGTTTTTCAGTATAATGTTATTAGATTCCAAGGCGGCGGTCAAGTATCACATAACGCATAATAATGCTATCGCCTCTCCCACCAATGCAAGCACGGCCAGAATCAGACAGACCAAAGCTATCATTTGAAGTTTGGCTGCCGCCTTTACACTTGCTTTTGCCAAAATAAGTGACATGAGCTGCAAAAAGGCAGCCATGAAAAAGAAGAATATATCAATAAAACACCACCATACCTGACGCATGGTAAATGTGAGACAAATACCTAAAATTACGACTGCAAGCAGTACGCCCACCCATTTTTTAGACTGAAATAGTTTTGACATTAGATACTAGATATAGATTTATAGTTAATGGATTATCGAAATACCTTGAAAGCGTACGGACTGCCTGACTCCCCAAAGAACACAGCAAAGTAAAATCCGGTAGGATTACCGCTCAGATTTACGGCAGCCACATTAGTATCTCTGAATTTATCACGCTGTACCATCGTGCCGTCAAGACTGTACACTCTCATTTCTCTGACATACTCGGGTAAAGACACTGTAAAATGACCTCCGCCTATACCCTGTATTACAGGAGTTGAGAGCGTAAGTTTGTTTTCCAATTCACGCTGCGCTGCCTCACGCGCCGCCTCGTTCTCCGACACAAAGGCATAATAGAACTGATGTGGCTCATCTTCCAGTTCTTCCTGAGGAATATAAGGCGGATTGTCCAAAAGGGCTAACTGGCCTTTAGATAAAATTTCGGTAGGCAGCAAGCGCCATAACGAGGCATCTCGATTACCAAGATCCATACGGTAATAGTCTCCTTTTCTGCCATAAATGACAACAGGGGTCAGTCCTTTACTTCCGACAATACCTACAACCACATCAGGACGCTTGGTAAGTTCCATGTTAATCATATCCTGCCACTGTCCTGCATAATATGTGGCCGAAGCAAATGCCGAAGCATCATACATATCAAGCAGTGTCTGCATTCCTGCCAATGCTTCTTCTCTGGTGGTCACAGGATCAGTAGCCTTATAAGGTGCCTCCAATATGCCTGCTATATAACGCGGTATATCTCCCCAGGCCCTGACAGCATCCTCGGTAGCGGAAGAGTCATATCTTATATTCTCGATATGGATGGCATACAGCCTCAGCAAATCTTTTGTAGAAGAGGATAATTTATCCGGATCAAAATTTTCTTTGAGATTATACCCCAAGATGGGAAATGCCTTGTTTTCAGCAGAAATAACCACAAATCCGCCTGCCGGATGGTTGAATACATAAAACGGGGGAAACAGGCTGTTGGTAGTTAGCCTCCTTCCGTTATAAACATATTTAGGAGGTGCCATTATCCTCCCGTTGGCCGCGTTGAAAAACTGTGTTGCGATGTGCTTTGCCTCTTTCTGGCTCACAGTCTCGGCATAGACCGACAGCGGTCCTGCCAAAAGCAGCATCGCAAACAAGAATAATATGGACCGTATTCTATTACCCATATCATTATAACGCGTAATCAACGAAAAAGTATCGAAGAGGACACACTTTTTGCCGTGCGTCCTCTTCGATATGGAATTATTGTATTATTCTTCTGCGGCGAGCATCTCAGCCTCCGCAGCCTCTACGTTACCTTTAACGTTAGGCAATTCAAGTCCGTAGTGTTTTTTAGCATCAAGTCGTTTAAGTGTCAGGCCAAATATAAGGGCAAATACCCCGAGTGATGCAAAGAGCACCATAGGAACTGTATAGTTATAGTTCAACGGATTGAAGATACCAGGATTAGTAGATGCCAGAACGCCTCCGATAATCATCGGGAACGCGTACAGTCCGATATTCTGGATCCAGAATATAACTGCATATGCAGAACCCAGCAATTTGCCATCCACCAGTTTTGGCACAGAGGGCCACAGCGATGCCGGCACAAGCGAGAATGAAATACCAAGCAAAATAATAGAAAGATACGCGATTATTATGCCTGCCATACCACTAGGAGCCACAAGTTTTGTAATGGTAGCCTCGTATGGCCGGGCCTTGATTTCACCAGACTGGATCTGGCTGAGGTCGCAAGTCAGAAGTTCTGCCATACGGCTGTGCACTTTCTGCAGATCTTCGGGGACTGCGACATTCTCACCGGAAGCCACACATACAGACTGAGGGTTAATCATCACTTTATCACCTATTTTTTTGCCGATGAAATCAGATGCCGCCCCAGGGTTTGCAAGGTTTTTGACTGAAAACACGACCTCTGCGTCATGACGAGAAGCCGCGTCACCAATAGATATGCCCTGTATATTGCATGTTATCATGGTGTCCTCACCTATTTGTGTGGGAGTCTCGCCTTTCATAGCAGGCAAGCCGAATGCAAATGTAAGGTGGCATACTATCATTAATATGGCACCAAAAATCAACATAGTGGCACCTTTGCCACGACGATCAAGAAAGTTCCCCAAGAAAGGCGTTATAAACGCGGCGCCTAACGGGAAAACAAAAAATATCAACGAAGCCTGTTCTGAAGAAATGCCAAGGTTGCACTGAAGCATATTGTTGGCATATTTTTGGAACGGGAAAATTGCAGAATAATACAGAACGCAGAGCAAAGCCACGATCCAGAAGACTTTAGATGAAATTATGTGCTTCAGATCTGAAATTTTGAAAGGATCGTCAGCAACCTCGCCGTTACCTCCCATTTGCTTTTCAAGTTTCTTATCCATGAACGCATATGTGATAAAGCAAATAAGACCGATAAGCAGAAGCAACACCGTGAAACCGACAGGACGGCTGACACTGAGCACTCCGCCAAATTTAGCCAACGCCGGCGATGCCAGGAAGACTACCGCCACACCTACACGGGCTATAGCCATCTCAACACCCATGGCAAGTGCCATCTCCTTACCTTCAAACCATTTTACAATACCTCTTGTCACTGTTATACCAGCCATTTCGGTACCACAGCCAAACAGCATAAAGCCAATGGCCGAAAGTTTGGCAGACGCAGGCATACCCTCATACCAGGGTGTAACATTCCACCATGCGACAGGGATATTGAAATTATTCGTAAACCAAACTTCCAGAGAACTACCTGCAAAAGAATCAGTAAGAGCATAGTAATTGACAAAGGCTCCTACTAGCATCACGCAGCCGGAAAGAATGGCAGTGAAACGCACACCCATTTTGTCAAGTATGACACCGGCAAAAATCAAAAAGAATACGAATACATTCAGGAACATCTCTGATCCCGTATAATGTCCGTATGCAGAAGGGTCCCAGCCCTTAAGCGACTGCAGGCTTGCCTGCAGAGGCGAGAGGATATCTACAAAGATGTAAGCGAAAAACATCGCGGCGGCAAGCAGTATCAAGGCTGTCCACCTTGCCCATGCCTTGTCGCGCAGCAGTGTGTTGAGTTGTTGTGACATAAGTTATTAGATAATTGATTGATCAGGGTAACACAAGGGTATGAGCAACTCAAACCCATTGTGGAATGCAAAATTAATCAATTATCTTTAACAATCATTAATATATGCCCTAAAAATTAAGCAGCAACACGGAATAAGGTTCTGTCAGCGCACAATAACAGCCATACTCGGGATTCGCATATCTGGCAAAATCTATGGCAAGTGAGGCAAAACGCACATTTTCAGCCCAACCTCCGCCAAGGCAGAAATGCATCGGCACAAAATTTTTAACCTTAAACCGACGTGTAAAAATATTGGCGCCTTCCCAAAAATCCCGTCCCAGCCTGGGATCTACGGGAAACATGGCCAAATCAAATTTTTTATAGCAATCAGCAATATCATCTAATATTTTCCCATATCTAACCAAAGCCTGCCGTATTTCTCCGGGAGTAGATTCGTCTTTCCATATCCACGCATTCAAATCCCCGGCATGAAACACTTTCATACCATGGGCCTCTACAACATAGCAGTTGCCTGTATCTGTTGAGTCAAAAGCTCTGGCACGCAAGACAGTATCTTCATATACTTCGCCGGGCCTTAAGACTGTGACAACCGACGGGTCTATTCTGTATTCACCTTTATAAGTACTGCCCGGCTTAAGAATATAGTGTACAGCCCTGGCCGTATCTTTGCTAATTATAAAGCGGATATAGGGAAACATGGAGGCCCATGTAAAAATAGTTCTTGTAAAATGATCCTTATGATGATGGCTTACAAATACGTAAAGAGGCTTATCTCTGTCAATCGTATCCAAAAATGCACCGTTATGCACCGGATCCTTCCAATAATCAAATATGCATGTACACGATTTCATGTCCAGCACGAACGAATCGTGCCATATGTATTTAAGCGATGGCTCCATTAGTCAAAATATTAGTCTTAAGACAAAACATAAACGGATAACACAGCATATTTGTTGGGATACGACAGGGTAAATACACAAAAATTTGCTAACTTTGCAGTCTAAATTAGAGCACTAACATTAAAGCCTGTATTGTGAGTATGGTCACATTTTTCAAGAAAGGGTCGCAGCGTGTAATAGCCGTGGAAAGCGACAAAGAGTTGAGTGAAGATAGTCTGTCGCGCCTGTCGTGGCTTTTTGACGGCGCTACCGCGATGAAGTCAAGAAAAATTTCCGGCAAATGGATAGGCCCACGTGTTGAAATGATCACACCGTGGAGCACTAATGCTGTAGAAATCACCCAGAATATGGGTATCGACGGAATAACCCGTATTGAAGAATATTTCAAAACCACATCCGAACAGCCTGAATATGACCGTATGTTGCAGCGACTATATCCTGACGGACTGACTGCCAGCATTTTTACAACCACACGCAAGCCAGAAGAAATTATATATATTTCTGACCTTGATGCTTACAACAGCCAGGAAGGACTGGCATTATCAGGCGATGAGATTGCCTATCTGCATTCATTGGAAGAAAAATTGGGCAGACAGCTTACAGATTCCGAAGTATTTGGCTTCTCACAGGTTAATTCAGAGCATTGCCGTCATAAAATTTTCAACGGCACTTTCATAATAGACGGCAAGGAGATGCCGTCCTCACTGTTCAAACTCATAAAGAAAACTTCCCAGGATAATCCCAACAGCCTGGTATCCGCGTATAAAGACAATGTGGCTTTTGTCAAAGGGCCAAAGGTGCAGCAGTTTGCTCCTGTCAACCCGGAGAAGCCCGATTTCTTCGAAGAAAAAGAGATAAAAACCGTGATTTCGCTAAAAGCGGAAACACATAACTTCCCTACCACTGTCGAGCCGTTCAATGGAGCAGCCACAGGCACCGGTGGTGAAATACGCGACCGCCTAGGCGGAGGCAAAGCATCACTTCCAATAGCGGGTACAGCCGTATACATGACATCTTATCCGCGTCCTGATGAACAGCGCGGCTGGGAGCAGGGCGCGCCTGAAGCGCGCCAATGGCTGTACCAGACCCCCGAGGAAATTCTCATCAAGGCATCAAACGGAGCATCTGATTTCGGCAATAAATTCGGCCAGCCTCTCATCTGCGGTTCTGTGCTCACCTTTGAACATTCCGAACACAACAGGACTATGGCGTATGACAAGGTCATAATGCTTGCCGGCGGTGTCGGATTCGGTACTATGAAAGATGCCATAAAGGGAGAACCCGAACCCGGTATGAAAGTAGTCGTGATGGGTGGTGACAATTATCGCATCGGTATGGGAGGTGGCGCCGTATCATCGGTAGAAACCGGACAATACGACAATTCCATAGAACTGAACGCCGTACAACGTGCCAATCCGGAAATGCAAAAACGTGTCAGCAATGTAGTACGCGCGCTGGCTGAGATGGAAAGCAATCCTTGCGTGAGCATCCACGACCATGGTGCAGGCGGACATCTAAACGCATTGTCGGAATTAGTTGAATCTACAGGCGGAAGCATCGACATAGCCTGCCTTCCCGTAGGAGACAAAACGCTATCTGCCAAAGAAATAATAGGCAACGAAAGCCAGGAACGCATGGGCCTCGTCATGAAGTCTGAGCACACCGATATGGTGAGGATGATAGCCGAAAGAGAGCGTGCGCCTTTCTATATAGTCGGTGAAACTACAGGGGACAACAGATTTGTATTTACACAGACTGACGGCGCGAAGCCAATTGATCTGGCTATGTCTGACATGTTTGGCAACAGCCCTAAAACTGTAATGACTGATAAAACCATCGAACGTCGTTACGAGTCTGTACAATACACAGAGAAAGAGATTGACAAATATATCGAAGCAGTATTACAGCTTGAGGCTGTAGCCTGCAAAGACTGGCTCACCAACAAGGTTGACCGCTCTGTCACAGGAAAAATAGCTCGTCAGCAGTGCCAGGGCGAATTGCAGCTGCCATTGTCCGACTGCGGCGTTGTAGCACTAGACTATCATGGAAAATCCGGTATTGCCACATCCATAGGCCATGCACCCCAGGCTGCACTTATCGATGCCGGCAAAGGTTCTGTATTGTCAATCGCCGAGGCTCTGACCAATATATCCGGTGCACTCTTAAAAGAAGGTCTCAAATCAGTGTCACTATCAGCCAACTGGATGTGGCCGTGCAAAAATGAAGGGGAAGATGCTCGGCTCTATTCTGCCGTACAAGCCTGTTCTGATTTCGCATGCGCTCTGGGAATCAACATACCCACCGGCAAAGACTCATTATCCATGACACAGAAATACGGAGACAACAAGGTATATGCGCCTGGCACTGTTATAATCTCCGCCGCAGGCGAAGTGCGCAACATACGCCGTGTCACATCACCTGTGGCCAAACAAAAGAAGTCGGCACTACTGTATGTAGACATGAGCGCTGACACTCTCAAATTAGGAGGTTCAGCATTCGCACAGGCTCTAAACAAAATCGGCGACGATGCTCCTACTGTGACTGATGCCGCATATTTCGCAAAAGTATTCAATGCCATACAAAAACTTGTAGAACGCAATCTTGTACTGGCCCAGCACGACATAAGCGCCGGCGGCCTTATAACCACCCTTCTCGAAATGAACTTTGCCAACACCAAGGGTGGAATGGACATAGATCTCGGCTCGTTCTCTGATTCAGACATGGTCAAAGTATTGTTTGCGGAAAATCCAGCCATAGTCTTACAGGTGGCCGATGCAAAGATGCCTCTTGTAAAAGACGTGCTTGACAGTGCCGGAACAAACTACCACGTAATCGGTACTATGTCAGCCACTCGCACTCTGACTGTGCGTAAGGGGGATATGGTGAAGGAATTTGATATTGATGCATTACGCGATGTCTGGTTCCGCTCGTCATGGCTGCTTGACAGCAACCAGAGTGGCAAAAAGTGTGCCGACGATCGCTTTAAAAACTATAGAAAACAACCCGTACGTTACCGTTTACCCAAGGATTGGAAAGGTAAGTTGGCGGACCTCGGCCTCAAAGCATACCGGCCGGGGAAAAGTGGTATAAAGGCTGCTATCATCAGAGAAAAGGGTGTAAACGGTGACAGAGAAATGGCTTACAGCCTATATCTGGCAGGCTTTGACGTTAAGGATGTGCATATGACAGACCTTACTTCGGGCAGAGAGACACTAGAGGATGTCAACATGATTGTTTTCTGCGGCGGATTCTCTAACTCCGACGTCCTCGGTTCTGCCAAAGGATGGGCCGGCGGATTCTTATATAATGAAAAGGCAAAGACTGCCCTAACGAATTTCTATTCGCGTCCCGATACTCTTTCTCTGGGTATATGCAATGGCTGCCAGCTGATGGCCGAACTCGGTCTGCTATATCCAGAGCATAAGGAGCACCACAAGTTACTGCATAATAACTCGCATAAATTTGAATCTTCATTCCTTAGCGTAGAAATACCGCAAAATAACAGCGTGATGCTCGGTTCTTTAAGCGGCACCAAACTGGGCATATGGGTAGCACATGGCGAAGGTAAATTCTCATTCCCAGAGAAACTTTCCGAATACAATGTGATAGCAAAATATGCTTACAGCCAATATCCCGGCAACCCCAACGGCTCTTACGCCTCTGTAGCCGGCGTGGCGAGCAAGGATGGCAGGCACCTGGCCATGATGCCGCACCTGGAACGCGCCATATTCCCATGGCAATGCGGTACATATCCGGACGCTCATAAGAATGATGAGGTTACACCTTGGATTCAAGCATTTGTCAATGCTCGCCGCTGGATTGAAAATGCAATTAAACATTAATGAGAATCCACAATAAGAGCATAAAATTTGTCAATGTTGTCTCTGTCGTTTTGGCAGGGACAACATCTTTAGTATTATGTGGTTGCTTTACCGGCATAGAGCATGCTGGTAAAATAAAACTCAGCAAGGAGGATCGTATCGAAGTGCTCAGGCAAAGCGACGAAGAATCCCTGCTAAGCGATATTAAAGGAACAACCGCAAATACATGGAAGACAGGGAAAAAATTTATAGTAATCGACAATGATATTTACAGGATCTTCGAACAGGGCCGCGGACTAAAATCAGGCGAGGCATTATATTTTAAAAGCTGCAGAACACGTCTGTCTCCATCAGGAGATCCGCGCATATCGGTCATATTTACAGATTCTATCGGAAACATATATACTTTCCACGGATCACATTCCGGTACAGAACATATCGAGAGTACCGAACTACCCATGATGGTTGATTCAGACCTGGTCGACATACTTCGACTAAGACTCTCAGGGCAAAAAGTATGGACCGAAACAGCCTTGTGGCTAGACAGCCGTGACAAACCGCTCAGAGGCTTAAAGTACGCTCCTGTAACAATCACAAACATTACCCCGGGTACCATGTCGTTTCCATATAAAGTTTCGTTCAAAACCGAAACAGGCGCTATCGGAGCAGTATATATGACATATTCCGGCGAGACCAGTTCAAGCAGACCCTTCCACCATTTGTTTTCGATGACCGATCCGCGTCTGAAATACAAACGTATCACAGATGATATTTGGAGGCAAATCCAACACAGCATTGTCTCTATCGGCATGACAAAAGAAGAATGCCGTCTGTCGCTCGGCACCCCTGCAGAGACAGACACAAGCCATGATTACTCCAAGATTAAAGAAATATGGATTTATCCCGATGGCAAATGGCTAAAGTTTGAAGACGGATTGCTAACAGACTTTAGAAGATAAATTGCAACTGGCCATTAACACAATTTTCCAAGTACAAACGGACATGACTGTAGATGATTTAATACACAAGGATGTGGATATCACATCTTATACCACATTCGGTATTAAGGTAAAAGCAAAATATTTTGCCGAGTACTCCAATGTCAGGCAGCTAGAAGCAATAATGCGGACACCAGAATACCAGCAGAACGAGGTGTTGCATATAGGCGGTGGTTCAAATCTGCTTTTTGCAAATGATTATAACGGTTTTGTGCTGCACTCACGCATAGAGGGAATAACCGAATACCGAAAGAACGATACTACTGTATATGTAATAGCCGGCGCCGGTGTCAAATGGACCGATCTAGTGGACTATTGCGTAGAGCATGGCTTAGCCGGTTTGGAAAATTTGGCCGGAATTCCCGGCGAAGCCGGCGCCTCTGCCATACAAAATGTAGGTGCATACGGCGTTGAAGCCAAAGATCATATTTTTAAGGTGGAATGTTATGACCGACTGTCCCACAAAATAGTGAATTTCACTAATGAAGAATGCCGGTTTGGATATCGCGACAGCATATTCAAGCATGAGGCAAAAGGCCGGTATTTCGTTCTTCGTGTATGTTATAAGCTCACACCCTGCACAATAGCTTCTGATTTAAACTATGGTCCCCTGAAATCTCTGGCGGAGCAACTCGGACACGCCCCCACTCTGCATGACGTGAGAAACACCGTCATCGCCATAAGGAACACAAAGTTGCCCGATCCTAGGATAATAGGCAGTGCCGGCAGTTTTTTCAAAAATCCAATAGTACCGGCAAAATTCTACAAAAATATCGTACTGGCCAGAGATCCTGAAACACCACATTACGAACTTCCGGACGAAATGGTGAAAATTCCGGCCGGATGGCTCATCGAACATGCCGGACTTAAGGGTTGCCGTTTGGGTGGTGCGGAAATATATCCTAAACAATGCCTTGTTATTGCCAATACCGGCAATGCCAGCGCAGCCGCAGTCATGGGCCTGTGCACACACGTCAGAGAAACCATATTACAGAAATACGGCATACTGCTCCACCCCGAAGTCAATATAATAGACACAGACATTCATGTGGAGATTCTCGGCAGTGGTACTTCCAAGGGTGTACCAGAGCCTGGATGTGCCTGCGAAGTGTGCCTCTCCAGTGACAGCCGCGATAAGCGTACAAGGGCATCAGTGCTTGTACGCACACACGGTCTTACCCTCCTTATTGACGCATCACCCGACCTGAGGTACCAAATACTGCGCAGCGGCACAAAAGATATAGATGCTACCCTGCTCACGCACCAGCACTACGATCATGTGGGTGGTATAGATGATTTGCGCACGTTCTGTATGGACAAAGATATGCCTGTATATATGAGACATGCCGTATCGGAAGACTTACACAGACGACTGGACTACTGTTTTCGCAAACATCCCTATCCCGGCGTTCCGACATTTGATGTTCATGAGATAGACAAGGCGCCATTCTATATAGAAGGCTTAAAAATAATACCCATAACCGTGATGCACGCCGATTTGCCGATTGTGGGATACCGTATCGGAAATTTTGCATACATCACAGACGCGAAAACAATAGATGATGAAGAGGCCGATAAGCTCAAAGGGGTAAAAACACTTATTATAAATGCCCTGAGACACAGACCTCACTTCAGTCATTTTTCTGTAGACGAAGCCATTGCCCTAATCAATAAGATAAAACCGCAAGAAGCATATCTGACGCACATATGCCATGATATGGGGCTTCACGAAATAATAGATCGTCAATTACCTGATAATATCAAACTTGCATATGACAGTTTAAAGCTTCTAATCAAGTAGACAGACTGTGTATCGTAACAGCCGTGCACGGCCATCCAGTCAAGTCTGAAAATGCATAGAGTAAATTTATGCTGAATAATTGACGAATTTTTTGCGTATACCAAATCTTATTCCTACCTTTACATGAAATTTTGAGCCAGCCATGACTTAAAATTTAAACAAAATCCATGTAGTGTGAGATTTGCAACAACCATTAAAACTAAATATATCTTAAATCTATTATAATGGAAGAGAATCTGATTAAAACTTGTCTTCATGACCGTCATGTGAAGCAGGGTGCACTTATGTCCCCGTTCGGAGGCTTCGACATGCCTATTCAGTATACCACCATCATAGAAGAGCACAACGCCGTACGTAACAACGTGGGTGTATTTGATGTGAGCCATATGGGCGAGGTACGTGTAAAAGGCAAAGACGCGTATAAATATGTAAGCCACATATTTGTCAACGACGTTACAGGCGCACCCGACGGACAGATATTCTATGGCATGATGTGCTATGAGAACGGCGGCACTGTAGACGACCTGCTTGTATATAAGGTAAATGACGAGGAGTATTTCCTGGTTATCAATGCGGCAAACATTGACAAAGATGTTGCCTGGATTGAAAAAAATGCAGCTGGTTTCGATGTTGAGATCAAAAATGAAAGCGACTATTATGGAGAAGTCGCAGTGCAGGGTCCGAAAGCCGAAGAGGTGCTTATGCGTATCCTCGAACTGCCACTGAACGAAATCGCGTTCTACAACTTCAAAACTTTCCATATCGATGGTGAAGATGTAATCATATCACGCACCGGATATACAGGTGAAGACGGATTCGAGGTGTATGGCTCTCACGAATTCACTGTACGTCTGTGGGACAAACTTATGGAAGCTGGCGTGACACCCTGTGGCCTTGGCTGCCGTGACACCCTCCGTTTCGAAGTCGGCCTGCCCCTCTATGGTGACGAACTCTCTGCCGACATCACTCCTCTGGAAGCCAGCCTTAGCATGTTTGTCAAACTCGACAAACCCACAGACTTCATCGGCCGCGAAGCACTCGCAAAGCAGAAAGCAGACGGTGTCAAGCGCCGCATAATCGGTATCGAACTGGAAGGCAAAGCCATTCCTCGCCACGGCTACCCTGTTGAGGCAGACGGAAAGGTTGTAGGCGAAATAACCACAGGTTACAACTCAATTTCAACAGGAAAAAGCGTAGCCATGGCCATGGTAGATAAACCTTATGACAAACTGGGCACACCGCTTACAATCCGCATCCGTAAGAAAACTTTCCCCGGTGTAGTTGTAAAGAAGCGCTTCTACGACAAAAATTACAAAAAATAAGACCAAAATAACTAATACTTATATATCATCATGAGCAAAGTAATAGAAAATCTGCGTTATTCAGACTCTCACGAGTGGGTACTGGTAGAAGGTGACATCGCCACAGTTGGTATCTCTGATTACGCTCAGCACGCACTGGGCAACATCGTATACGTTGACATGCCCGAAGCAGGCGACCAGGTAGAAGCAGGCGAAGAGTTCGGAGCTGTTGAGTCTGTAAAGGCTGCCAGCGACCTCATCTCTCCCGTAAGCGGCGAAGTTGTAGAAGTAAACGAAGCTCTCGAAGATGCTCCCGAACTTATCAACGAAGATGCGTTTGCAAACTGGATTATGAAAGTCAAGCTCTCTGACGCTTCTGAGATCGACGCTCTCCTCGATGCAGCTGCTTACGCTAAGATTTGCGAAGAATAATATTTACCACTATAGGTAGAATCAAATCTATTAACATAATAGAGGCTGCACTTGTGTTGTGGCCTCTAACCGTTTCAAACTAAGCATTCACAAATTGCAAGTTGAAACGATTTTCATTAACAACCACATACTTATGAGCAATAAGTTTATACCGCATACTTCCGACGACATCGCCCGTATGCTGGAACGCATAGGGGTCAAGAGCATCGACGACCTGTATGCAGAAGTCCCCTCAGAGGTAATATACAAGGAGGATTATAACATCCCCTCCGCAATGTCTGAGATAGAAATCCGCAACTATTTCGGTAAGTTGGGCGCAAAGAACAGCCAGCTTACAATCTTTGCCGGAGGAGGCGCATATGACCATTACGCACCGTCAGTAGTAAACCACCTGCTGGCTCGTAGCGAATATTACACAGCATATACCCCCTACCAGCCTGAGATTTCGCAAGGCACTCTGCAGTACATCTTTGAATACCAGAGCATGATCGCCGAACTTACCGGCATGGAATGCTCTAACGCATCTATGTATGACGGAGCTACCGCCACAGCTGAAGCGGCCTTTATGATGGTGGCATCGGCACGTAAGAAAAACCGTGTCCTTCTTTCGGCAACACTCTCAGAGCGAGTGATACGCGTAGTCGAGACTTATGCCAAATTCCACGGCGTAGATATCACTATCGCTCCCGAAAAAGAGGGTGTTACAGATTTGGCAGCGCTGCGCGAACTACTTGCCAGCGGTGATGTGGCCGGCATCGTACTCCCCACTCCCAACAAATATGGTATTATCGAAGACTTCTCAGGAGTTGCAGATGACGTTCATGCCGCAAAAGCACTGTTTGCCATCAATGCCGACCCCTCTGCACTCGCAGTGCTACGCACACCGGCAGAATGGGGTGCGGATATAGCATGCGGAGACGGCCAGACACTTGGTATGCCTCTTAGCTTCGGCGGTCCGTATCTCGGCTACATAGCTTGCTCAAAGGCACAGCTTCGCAAAATGCCCGGACGCGTGGTCGGAGCCACTACTGACGCTGACGGCAAACGCGCGTTTGTACTCACATTGCAGGCCAGAGAACAGCATATCCGTCGCGAGAAAGCCACATCAAATATATGCTCGAACCAAAGCCTTATGGCTCTGTATGCCACAATATATCTGGCACTGATGGGTAAACAGGGTATGGTGGAAGTAAACGAACTTGCAGCAGACGGTGCACACTATTTGTGCAATAAGCTGGTTGAGAGCGGAAAATTCACACAGGCATTCCCCGGCAAGCCTTTCCTTAAAGAGTTCGTGCTTCATACAGACATGGACATAGACACCATGAACGCGCGTCTTGCTGAAAACGGAATAATGGGCGGCCTCAACCTGGGTAACGGTAACATCGCGTTAGCAGTGACAGAAAAACGCACCAAAGAGGAAATAGATTGTCTCATCAAATTAATGCTTCAGGACTAAGCCATGAAATATTACGATAAACTGATATTTGAACTTTCACGCGAAGGTCGTAAGGGTTATGAGCTGCCTGCCAACAAAATAGGCGGCAATTCACTGAACTCAATACCCACAGAACTGCGTCGCTGCAAGGCTGCCGAGCTGCCTGAAGTAAGCGAACTTGAGGTGGTTCGCCACTACACAAACCTGTCTACTAAAAATTTCGGTGTAGACACAGGATTCTATCCCCTGGGTTCCTGCACCATGAAATATAATCCGAAAATCAACGAAGAGGTTGCCCTCATGCCTCAATTCGCAGGTATACACCCCTTGCAGAGTGCCGACACCGTACAGGGTGCCCTCGAAGTTTATTACAACCTGCAGCAGGCTCTCGCATCAATAGCCGGCCTCGAAGAATTCACACTCAACCCTTATGCCGGTGCACATGGCGAGCTTACCGGCCTGATGGTAATGCGCACTTATCACGAAAGCCGTGGTGAACACAAACGCACCAAGGTGATAGTGCCCAATTCAGCGCATGGCACCAACCCGGCATCTGCTATGGTTGCCGGACTGGAAGTTGTGGAAGTTAAATCCAAGCCTAACGGTTCTATCGACGTAGAAGACCTCAAGCCCCTGCTTAACGATGAAATAGCAGGCATCATGATGACAAACCCCAATACTCTGGGTATGTTTGAAACCGAAATTATGGAGATAGCCAAACTGGTACACGATGCCGGAGGCCTTCTGTATTATGACGGAGCAAACCTTAACCCCCTGTTGGGCAAAGTGCGCCCCGGAGACATGGGCTTCGACATAATGCATATCAATCTGCATAAGACATTCTCTACGCCCCACGGCGGCGGCGGTCCGGGTTCCGGCCCTGTAGGTGTCAACAAAGATTTGGTTGAATTCCTTCCCAATCCGCGCGTTCGCAAAGACGCTGATGGCAAATTCTATGTCGATTTTGGCAAAGACAGTCTCGGCTCTATCTCTACATTCCTCGGCAACTTCGGTGTTATGCTTAAGGCTTATGCCTACATCCTCACCCTCGGCAAAGAGAATATAAAGAATGTAGGCCCGATGGCAACCCTTAATGCCAACTACATCAAAGAAAGTCTTAAGGATGATTACCTGCTGCCCATAGACGGTGTATGCAAGCATGAATTCGTATTTGACGGCATAAAGGACAAGAGCACAGGTGTGACCACACTCAACATTGCGAAACGTCTGCTTGACTACGGTTTCCATGCCCCCACCATCTACTTCCCCCTGCTCTTCCACGAGTCGATGATGATCGAACCGACAGAGACAGAAAGCATCGAGACACTTGATGAATTTATCGAGGTAATGCACAAAGTTGCAAAAGAGGCCAGAGAAACACCCGACGTGGTTAAAAATGCCCCTCTTACAACCTTGGTACGCAAGCTGGATGAGACTACGGCAGCCAAACATCCCGTCCTCACCTACAAAGCAATGCTGAACAATGACTAAAGCAGATCTTATCATTATAGGCGCCGGGCCGGGCGGATACGAAACCGCCCTGGCCGCCGCCAAACGTGGCAAGGATGTAATCCTGTTTGAAGGCGAAAACCTGGGAGGAACATGCCTTAACGCCGGCTGCATACCCACAAAATGTATGTGTAAAAACGCCGAGATACTTTCCCAGTTTAAAGAAGCTGACAAATTCGGCATAGATGACTTTACATTCCAGTTCGACTTCAGCAAGGTCATTGAACGCAAAAACGAGGTCATTACCACTCTGCGCAGCGGCATAGAGGCAATGATGACTCAGGCCAAGGTTAAGGTCATAAATGAGTTTGCATCATTTAAAGACGCGTCCACCGTAATGGCCGGAGGCGAAGAATATACAGCTGATGACATAATAATTGCCACCGGCTCAGTATCTAGGTCCCTGCCCATACCGGGAGCCGATCTGGCATGCGTTATGTCTTCCACCGAGCTTCTTAATATCGACCATGTGCCTGAAAGCCTCACAATAGTCGGAGGTGGCGTTATCGGTATGGAATTCGCATCAATATTCAATGCAATGGGTTCCAAAGTGACCGTTGTCGAGTTTATGAAGCAGATTCTCCCTCCGTTTGACGCAGATATTGCCAAAAGACTTAAGCAGTCACTTTCAAAGAAAGGTATCGAGATCCTGACGTCGGCCGCAGTCAAGAAGATAGAACAAAACTCAGATTATGAGATTGTCACTACCTACGAATGCAAAGGCAAGGAAGCCACTATAACAAGCAGCGACATCCTAATGGCCGTAGGACGCGCTCCACGTCTGGAGGGTCTCAATCTTGAGAATGCCGGTGTGGAATTCACTCCTCGCGGCATCTCCGTAGATGACATGATGCGTACCAACGTGCCTCACATATACGCGATAGGCGATGTCAATGCACGTATGATGCTCGCCCACGTGGCATCATTCCAAGGCATAAGAGCACTCAACGCCATTGAGGGCAAAGAAGACACTATTGATTTCAGCATTGTTCCTTCAGCAGTATTCACCGTGCCGGAATGCGGTATGGTTGGCAAAACACAGGAGCAGTGCAAGGCAGAAGGTATAGAAATACGCATCGGCACTTCTTTCTTCAGAGCAAACGGTAAATCGCTTGCCCTGGGAGAACCGGAAGGTCTCTGCAAACTCATATTCCGCGCAGATGACATGACACTGGTGGGCGCGCATATCATGGGTGTCCAGGCCGCCGACTTAGCTCAGCAAGCCGCAGATCTCATGAGCCGTGGAACAACTCTGTCACATATGGAAGATATAATCTTCGGCCACCCCACTGTGAGCGAAGTATTGCTCACAGCATGCCACAATTTGAAATAAGCAGCCTTACTCAATACGGAAGCAGCATACCCACAGGGACATGCTGCTTTTTTCTTTGGTGCTCTCTGCTTTTTTTTGTAATTTTGCTCTTGCAATGGAAAAAGATATAATCATAGACGGAGTTAGTCTGCACTATTCCGAGACAGGCAATACCGAGGGACACCCCATCATACTAATGCACGGATGGGGCTGTAACCACACTACACTGGCAAGCATACAGAAAATTGTAGAGCCTCATATGCATGTCTATAATATCGATTTCCCAGGCTTCGGACAATCACCCGAACCAGATGCTGTATGGGGAGTGGAAGACTACACTCGCCTGATCGAAAAAATGATACAGCAGCTCGACGTACACCAGCCTACCTTGTTAGGCCACTCGTTTGGCGGACGTGTAAGTATCCTTCTGTCTTCGCGCAACCAGGTAAATAAAGTGATTCTGGTTGATGCTGCAGGTGTAAAACCATCCCACTCGTTTAAATGGTACCTGAAAGTTTATTCTTATAAACTAGCTAAAAAACTCTATCCGCTCATATACGGCAAAGAAGGTGCCCGGCAGCGAATTGACGAGGCTCGTAAAAAGCGTGGATCGTCTGACTATAACAACGCAACTCCCCGTATGAGAGCCATATTAAGCAAATGTGTCAATGAGGATTTGTGCAGTGCTATGCCGCATATAAAGGCTCCGACATTGCTTATATGGGGTGACAATGATACTGCAACGCCTCTCAAAGATGCCAAGAAAATTGAGAAGCTAATCCCTGATGCCGGCCTCGTGTCATTCCCGGGATGCGGACATTATAGTTTTCTTGACAACCCACATGGATTTAAAGCCGTGCTTCAGTCTTTTCTCAAAGATGAATTTAACACGAGCATAAACTAACCTTATACAACATGCTTACCACCATAATCACAACATGCATATACACCATAAGTAGTATATACATGCTTCTTAATTTTAAGCGTGACATACACGCTTTCCAGCAAAACTCATACAGAGTATCGCGCTATTACAGATGGCTGAAAAACAATATGGTGACAGCATGGCGTCTATACGATGTCGCAATGCTGTTCCTGCTGCTTTCCACATTGCTTCTCCCTCTGCTATCCGGCATAATCATTGCAATATCTGCCATAGTAAAATGTGTAATGATATTAAGGGCAAAATACAAGAAACCGTTGGTAATGACAAAACGTGTATGGCGCCTTTACACTTGTGTGGGGGTCATATCGCTCGGTATTCTACTGCCGTTCTGTCTGCTTCCCACCCCTGACCTCATCATATCCCCTTCTCCGATACCAGACTTTGTCAATATGCGCTACGCATTAAGCATATTACTGCTGATTACAATTTTCTCATGGGCCTTACTCATAGCGGCCGCATGGATAATGACGCCGGTAGAGAAACACATAGCCGGCAAATACCGCAAGGACGCACAGCGCATACTCGCAACTATGCCGGATCTAAAAATAATCGGCATTACCGGCAGCTTCGGTAAAACGAGTACAAAGCATTACCTGCACCGCATACTCTCAGAAAAATATGACGTTTTAATGACACCGGGGTCATTTAATACACCTATGGGTGTCATTAGAACAATACGCGAACACCTGAAGCCCTATAATGAAATCTTTATTTGCGAGATGGGGGCCAAGCAAAAAGGAGATGTGAAAGAAATATGCGAGCTTGTACGTCCTGAAATGGGTATAATCACCGCTGTAGGCCCCATGCATCTTGAGACATTCAAAAGCATTGATAATGTACAGTCCACAAAATTCGAACTGGCTGACGCCCTACCTCAAGACGGACTTATAGTAGTAAACAACGACTTTGAGTATTGTGCAAACCGTGCTGTGGACAATGTGGAGACAATACGTTATGCAGTCGTAAACACTGATAATGTCGATTATCGTACAAGCGAAATCAAATATACACCGGCAGGCACAGAATTTACTATAACAGGTCCCTCAGGCATACGGTTGACACTGAACACAAAACTCATAGGTGAATGTAATATTTCCAACCTAATGGCGGCAGCAATAACCGCCCTGCGTTTAGGTGTAGAACCTGAAAGAATTAAATATGCTGTAAGCCAGATAGAGCAGGTAGAACACCGCCTGAATGTAAAACGCACAGCCGGCGGAGTTACAATAATCGATGATGCTTTCAATTCCAACCCCGAAGGCTCACGTATGGCTGTAGAAGCGCTCAGTCGTTTCACTGGCGGCAGACGTATTATAGTTACGCCCGGCATGATCGAACTTGGCGATAAACAATACGAGCTTAACAAGGCATTGGGCAAGCATATAGCCTCTGGCGTAGATATTGCCGTAGTAGTAGGACAATACAACCGCCAGGCCATATTAGACGGTATTAATTCCGCAGGCAAACTACCCGACAATTCAGTGGTACCGGTAGATAGCTTTAACGAAGCACAAAAGTTTTTGGCAACATTCTTACAAAGTGGTGATACCGTACTTTACGAAAATGATCTGCCTGATACTTTCAAATAAACAATGTACTATATAATCAGACCTCGGTACGGCAATATTGCCGTACCGAGGTCTGATTATATAGTGGCTGATTTTAGTCACTACCAGATAACCGTACGCTCAGATTCAGGACGATATAAATTCCAGTCTGTATCAACGCCGAACGCTTCATAAAAACTATCTATATTGCTGAGAGTGGCATTCACACGATAACGGCCTAGCGAATGCGGATCCGTCTGGGTACGCACCAATATCTCTTCCGGCCTTATATTGCCTGCCCACAATATGGCATAAGACATATAGAAACGCTGCAACGGAGTAAAACCATCATCTATGTCATCGGCATTATTAAGTCTACGGAGTACGTCATCATTCTCTTGATATCCTAAATGCCTAATATAAGCAGACAAGGCTACCCGGAGACCTCCCTGGTCAGCTATATTTTCTCCTAGAGTATAGCGTCCGTTGGCAAATGTACCCGGAGCCACCTCGATAGCATTAAACTGATCTACTAATCTATCAGCCAAAGCATTAAAACGCTTGGCATCTTCATCACTCCACCATTCCTTTAAATTGCCGGACAAATCAAACCTACGTCCCTGGTCATCAAATCCATGGGTCATCTCATGACCTATCACTACCCCTATAGCCCCATAATTGATAGCGTCATCTGCCGTTATGTCAAAATAAGGAGGCTGCAGTATGCCGGCTGGAAAGCAAATCTCATTAGTTAACGGGCTATAATATGCGTTCACAGTCTGAGGATGCATAAACCACTCTTCGCGGTCCACAGGTTTACCCATCTTGCTATAATTGTCCTGCACATACCATACAGACGCACGATACACATTCTCGAGATAAGGCAGCGAAGGATCCACATGTATCTCTGAATAATCTTTCCACTTGTCAGGATAACCTATTTTAACTCGCAGAGCTGCCAATTTTTCAGCAGCAGCACTTTTAGTGCTCTCCCCCATCCATTCCAGTCCGTCTATATGTGAAGCAAGGGCGGCTCTCAGATTCTCCACAAGATCACTCACATACTTCTTATTCTCCTCCGGAAAATATTCAGCCACATATAACTGGCCTATGGCATGGCCGAGCATAGAGCCGGGAATTCCAAGAGCCCTTTTCCATAAAGGTTCCGGCTCTTCTATACCGCTCATCGTCACATCATACATCTGAAACGACGCATTGAAAAAATCATCAGACAAAAGCCCTGTCGCACCATCTACAGCCTGAAATGTAAGATAATCCTTAACGCTTTCTAGCGAAAAGCCTGGCATAATCTCTGCCATCGCTTTAAGATACTTCAGACTTCCAACATTAATTTGCTTAATATCGCTTACCCCCAAGACGGCAAAATATCTGTCCCAGTCTATAAACGGAAACTCTCGCTTAAAATCATCGTAACCACGCATATTATAGCTAAGTGTCGGATCCCGTCTTTCTTCACGAGTCTTCTTATACAAAGCCAGCGTTCGTTCGATGTACATTACATTCTCATAAACTCTTGATGCGGTGTCAGCATCATAACCGATAAGCTCCATAAGACGCAGTATATACACCTTATAAGCATCTAATATCTTCTTATTTGTGTCACTTTCTACCAAATAATAATCACGGTCACCAAGCCCCAGGCCTCCCTCTCCGGCATGCATTATATTTATGTCGGAATCTTTGGGATCCGGCCCTACACCTGTAGAAAAGAATGACGATGTTATACCATTATGAGCCCATGCTACCAGTTCGGCAAGATCATCACGGCTCGCAGAGGCAATCTTGTCTAACTGTGCTTTCAGCGGAGCCGCCCCCTCGCGATTACGACGTTCCATATCAAGCCCCTGGGCATACAGGTCGCTCACTTTCTGAGCTATAGTGTCCTTAATTTTACTATCTGGATTTTCAGCCAGTCCCTCGACCAGCTTTTGCAACCGCTTTCTGTTTTCCTCGCGTAGCAAATCAAACATCCCAAACCGGGAATGCTCTGCCGGAATAGGATGTGCTTTTTTCCATCCGCCACAAGCGTATTCATAAAAATCCGTTTGCGGTCTGACATTCATATCAAGGTTATCGCGGTCTATACCATGTTTTATATGATTCATAATAACTATTTTACAAACTAATTAGTAAAAGTAATTTACGATTTTAACTCATCTAACCGCATCTGGGCCATCTCCCAAATACTCATCTCATTCTCCAGTCGTTTACGCACATCGTCATATTCTGCCAACAATTGAGGTGAAACATCCCCGGCTCCCATCATAGCCTCTATCTCGGATATTCTTGCTTCCATCTTCACGATACCGGCCTCGGCATTTGCCACATCTTTTTCAGCCTTTCGTAACACCTTAGCCTGCTCTTTCTGCTCTGCATAAGATAACGCCTTCTTAGTAGGTCCGGGCTTCTTGTCAGGAATACCGGATATTTTACATGGCTCTTTCCCCCTACTTCTTTCCAGCTCGGATAGGGAGGTAATTCGTTTGGATTGCAAAAAATCATATATTCCGCCAAGATATTCACGCACCTTGCCGGAACCAAACTCATAGACCTTATCTACAAGACCGTCTAGAAACTGACGGTCATGACTTACTACTATCACCGTCCCGTTAAATTCCCGGACAGCATCCTTAAGAATGTCTTTAGTCTTCATATCCAGATGGTTGGTCGGCTCGTCAAGTATCAACAGATTCACCGGTTCAAGCAACAGTTTAATCATGGCGAGCCTTGTTTTCTCTCCGCCAGACAAGACCTTAACTTTCTTGTCCGAAGCCTCGCCGCCAAACATAAACGCACCGAGTATGTCTCTGATTTTAGTGCGTATGTCCCCGGTGGCCACATGGTCTATGGTATCAAACACACTTATTTCCCCGTCAAGCAGCTGGGCCTGGTTTTGCGCAAAATAACCAATCTTTACATTGTGGCCGATTTTCAAACTACCTGTAAAGTCCAGCTGACTCATTATACATTTTACAAGCGTAGATTTACCCTCGCCATTTTTTCCGACAAACGCCACTTTATCGCCACGTTTCAAAGTAAATGAAACACCGTCAAACACCTGGTGCGAGCCAAAAGCCTTACCTACGTTATCGGCCGTCACTGGAAAATCACCTGAGCGCGGTGCAGGAGGAAACTTAAGATTCAATCGCGATGTATCTACTTCGTCTACCTCTATCGGAACTATCTTCTCCAATTGTTTTATGCGGCTCTGCACCTGTACCGCCTTTGTAGGCTTATAGCGGAACCTCTCTATGAAGTCCTTTATATCCTCTATCTGTTTCTGTTGGTTGGCATAAGCACGCATCTGTTGTTCCACACGCTCCTTGCGTAAATCGACAAACTTGGAATAGTTCACCTTATAATCATAAGCCTTGCCGCAAGAAATTTCTATTGTACGGTTAGTAACATTATCTATAAACGCACGGTCATGGCTGACCAGCAACACCGCCTTTGCCCTGGTAGACAGAAACTGCTCCAGCCACTGGATTGACTCTATGTCAAGGTGGTTGGTCGGTTCGTCAAGCAATAAAAGGTCCGGACGCTGTAACAATATTTTGGCAAGTTCGATACGCATACGCCATCCTCCTGAGAATTCTGCCGTGGGACGTGAAAAATCAGTCCTCATAAATCCCAGACCAATCAAAGTACGCTCTATCTCAGCATCCATATTTTCCGCACCCTCAATCTCCACACGTTCATTAAGATATGACAACCGTTCTATCAGGGCGGCATAATCGGCACTGTCGTAATCAGTACGTTCGGCCAACTGCTGTGAGATTTGCTCTATCTCTTTTTTACGCTCCAACAATCGGCCATAAACCTTTTTAACCTCCTGCATCAAAGAGGTCTCATCGGCCAGTTGCATCTGCTGGGGCAGATAGCCTATAGTCACTTCGTCCTGTATGGAGATTTTTCCCGTTGTAGGGCGCTGCAAACCGGCAAGTATCTTTAACAAAGTGGACTTACCTGCTCCGTTTTTCCCTACAAGGGCAATCTTGTCGGTCTTATTTATTACTGCGTTTATATCCGAAAAAAGTGGACGTGCTGAAAATTCCACGCCCAGATTCTGTATTGATACCATTGTGTATCGGTATATTATATCTTTCCGCCCGACTATATGAAAGTCCGGCTATATATGGTTGAAACTCTTTATACGCCTCTAATCTAAAAACCTTTTCAATATAGGTCCGTATTCATCTATGCGTCGGTCGCGCAAAAACGGCCACCAACGCCGCACCTGCTCTACCCTGCCCATATCTACTTCCACCAGAGGCGTATCCTCTGTGTCACAAGATGACTTATGTAAAAACTCGCCCTGCGGACCGGCTACGAAACTGCTGCCCCAGAATGTGATTCCGTTAGTAACGCCGCTGGGATCTGACTCATACCCCACACGGTTCACAGCCACCACGGGTAATCCATTTGCAACGGCATGTCCCCTCTGAACCGTAATCCACGCATCAAGCTGGCGTTCTTTCTCCGACAGCGCGTCAGTCGATTCCCAACCTATAGCAGTGGGATAAATAAGTATGTCCGCACCTCTCAGAGCCATTATACGAGCTGCCTCTGGATACCACTGGTCCCAGCATACACATACGCCCAGGCGGCCGATAGAGGTTTCTATCGGCTCAAAGCCCAAGTCTCCTGGTGTAAAATAGAACTTCTCGTAATAAGCCGGATCATCAGGAATATGCATCTTGCGATAACGCCCTGCTATGCTGCCGTCACGATCGATGACAACAGCCGTGTTGTGATACATACCGGCCGCACGACGTTCAAAAAATGAAGTAACCAGCACTATGTTATTAATTTTCGCATACCTGCGGTACAGACCTATAACCTCGTTGTCCTCATCCACACCATGAGCAATGTCAAAATTATCAACATTCTCTGCCTGGCAAAAATATGTAGTATCATGCAATTCAGAGAGCACTACCAGATCTGCGCCCATTGCCGCCAAAGTCTCTATCGCCGTATAATTCCTGTTTCTGTTATATTCCGCATCGTGTGAATAATGATGCTGTACCAAACCAACTCTTATCTTAGCCTGCTTCATAATATTTACTTATTTATCTGCATTGTGGCACAATGCAATGATCCATGCTGTCTTATCAATGCTCTGCAATCTATACTTTTCACAGCGCGGTCACTATAGACCGACTGAATTATACCTGCAGCCAAATCGTCCTCATGCTGCTGACCGTATGAAGGGACAAGCACCACCCTGTCTGTAACAAGATAATTGGCATAAGTGGCAGGTAGTCTGTGCCCGTCTTCCGGGTCAAATATTGCTGACGGCAGCGGTAGCTCGACCAGATTATACTTATGCCCGTCCCGTGTCTTAAATGTCTCCAATTCCCGTTTCATTGCTGCCAACTCTGCATAATGCTCGTCATCAGGATTCTGGCAACCCACATAGATAATCACATCACCCGGGCAGATACGGGCCAATGTATCTATATGGCCGTCCGTATCATCTCCTACCAGATACCCGTGATCCAACCACAAAAAGTGATCTATGCCCAGCAGGCGAGACAGAGTGCGTTCAGCCTGCCCACGACTCAAACCACCATTCCTATTAGGAGAGCACAGGCAACTCGAAGTTGTAAGCAACGTGCCTCGCCCGTCTGTCTCTACCGACCCTCCTTCCAGTTCATATCCGCGGCAATTCAGATATTCCGGATTGAAAGTTCCATCAGTATTACAACCGAAATATCTGGCATTGACCAAATTATCATCACATGAAGCAAACTTCAGACCCCATCCGTTAAATCCGAAATCTGCCAGAAGCCGCCTCCGAGGCTCTCCTCCCCTGACATGCTCTATACTCAATGGACCGTAGTCCCTTATCCATGTATCATTATAAGACATTACTACAGTTGTAACGCCGTCAGGCAGACTGCCGTCAAATAAACTAACAGCATCATCCGTATTACGCACAAACAATGTCACAGGTACGCCATAAGAAGACAAACAACGGATTATTGAAGAGTAACACGCCCAAACTTCGTCAAGCATATACGCCCAGTCGGTATTTTTATCAGGAAGAGTCAATAAAACCCGTTCCTGCGGCTCCCATTCAGCCATCAGCCTTAATCTGTTCTCACTCATAAGATTCATCAATATCTGTCAAAGCATCCCAACAACTGTCAAACTCGTCGATCCGTTCCATGCAATAATCCACAAAACCTCGCTTCTCGCTGACTTCCTGTTCAGCACACCAAGCCTTATACCGGGAGCGCATCTCTGCGTCCTCATACATCATACGCTTGAATTCGCTCTCTGCTATATCTATAGATTGCGATGCCTTAAGTATCTGTTCAAATATTATTGTTATATCCTGTTCCATTAAAAATATTACTAATCTGGCTGATTGATAATGATATTGGGAAGTATCGCCCAATTATAACATATATCTGCAAAATAATTTGCACCACCCTGTCAAGGTAATCATACGGTTACAAGAGTCAGACTCGTAAAAAACATCCAAAAATACAAAGAATTTTTCAAACATGCTGTCTCATTCCGTTATAAACTATGGAATTTAATATTTTTTTTGATTATCATCTGTATTTCTCCCCTTAATTGATTAACTTTGCAAACTAATCATTACTATATCATGTTAACAAAACCATACTACGATACAAACGCCGACAAGCACTCCGGAGATGCTTCAGATAATTCGGCACAAAATCTGACTGCAAAGCAGTTCGACAGCATATATCGCAAATGTATTGATATTTACTCAAAGAAACTAACTGATTACGGCACATCGTGGCGCCTTATGCGCCTGCCGAGCATAACCGACCAGATTTTCATTAAGGCACAGCGCATACGGACAATCGAGGAAACCGGCACATGCCGTGTTGACGAAGGTATAATACCAGAATACATAGGTATTGTAAATTACGGTATCATCGCTCTCATCCAAAGTGATCTAAAACCAGGAGCTGATATTTCTACGGAAAATGCCGTAGGTCAATACACTCGACAATTTAAACGCGCCACGTCGTTAATGTATGACAAAAACCACGATTACGACGAAGTGTGGAGACAGATGCGTATAAGCAGCTTTACCGACATAATACTCACAAAACTAAGACGCATCAAACAAATAGAAGACCATGACGGGCAGACCCTTATTTCTGAAGGCGTTGACGCAGGATATATGGATATAGTGAATTATGGCATATTTGCCTTAATTAAATTGGGTTTATCCGATGTCTGAACAACAACATTGCACTCCCAGCACAGGCGATAATGATGTGGTAGAAGCATCTGCCACAGTTACACGATCTGGTACGCAACGATACATAATCGCGGCTGTAACATGGATATGCCGTCTGCTCACAGGCGCTGTCTTCATATATTCCGGATTCACCAAAGCTGTAGACCCGTGGGGTACCATATACAAAATGCATGATTATCTGGCAGTCATGCCTGATTATCTGACTAATGTATTCTCACCGTTGCTTACTGTGGGCGTCTACGCCCTGTTCTCTATCGAATTTCTGATAGGCGTGTTCCTTGTATTAGGAGCCTATAGACGAATTGCCCCTATCGGAGCGGCACTGCTCATGGTAGTCATGCTACCTCTGACATTATGGATAGCCTTAGAGAATCCGGTAGCCGACTGCGGATGCTTCGGTGACGCATTGGTACTGTCTAACTGGGAAACATTCTGGAAAAACGTGGTAATCACTGCCATGGCGGTATGGATGCTGCGTTTCAACCATAGATGCCGCTGCCTTGTGATTCCGACATTACAATGGCTGACATTTCTGTCCTCCGTAGTCTTCATTATTACTATCGGATTTATAGGCTATTCTTTCCAACCATTGATAGATTACCGGCCATATCCGGCAGGCAGCGGTCTCATGGATTTTAATGAAGACAAATCTGACGGTAAATATGATATTACAGCTATATGGAAACGTGGCAGCGAGACAATCAATATACCGGCTGACAGCATCCCCGAAGGCGATGACTGGGAATTTGTAGACCGAAAAACCACAGCCAAAGCATCTGGCCAAGAAACATACAATATTGAAGCCAAAGGTCTTGCTATATTTGACGAAAATGAGGAAGTAACAGAGGATGTCCTCAGCAGCGAAGGTGAGCAGGTGATCATATTTATGACAGATCTGCCCCATATAAGCACCGGCACATTTTATAAATTCAATTCATTGTATTCATATTGTGTAGCCCACGATATACCTATGATCGGGGTCGTCGCAGCTACTCCGCTCCAGATAGATGACTTTAAAACACTGTCACTTGCTGAATTTCCGATATATACAACTGAAGACACGGCTATAAAAGAGGTGGTAAGGGGCAATCCGGCAGTCGTATATACAGACAATGGTAAAATCGTTTGGAAAAGCTCTCTACAAGCTATCCCAACCGATGATTTTATGCAGACAACTCCTGACAGCCCCAAAGCGTTAAGAATCTACAACCGAGATACCAAAACATGGCTTGACTATCTATTAATCGGTTTCATAGCATTCAATTGTCTGGTAATATTACTCAGCCATGTACCCATGGTTATACGTGCCAGTCTAAAAAGGCGCAGGCACACTCGTTATGGCCGCTTTGTAAAAGACGGCAACGTAATCAAACTACTTCTCGCCACCATAGTTATTACCCTCACATCCTGCCATGACCATAAGGACGATCCGGCTAATCCGAATGACGGCGTAGACCGTACAGTCCTTATTTACATGGTGGCAAACAATAATCTTTTGGATGATGCTATAGCAGATATAAACGAGATGCGGCAGGGGTATCAGTCAGCTAGTGAACGGCACACGGCATTCTTGATATATCTTGCCCATCCGGATAGAGACAATCCGTCTCTATTCAGACTGCAACTGGATAAAAAGGGAAAGACATATCTTCAAAAACTCAAAGATTACGGTAATTCCACCCCTTCTGTGGATCCGGTACGTATACGGGAAGTTATAGAAGACACAAAACGCTACTCCCCGACCACTGATTACGGACTATTCTTATGGAGCCATTCCACAGCATGGATTCCTGACAGGAAAAACAGCAAGAATGCCCACGGCAAAAGCAAGACGGCGATACCACCAGTCATGAAAGTATTTGGTGATGATTATGGCAAGAGCATCGGCATTGTGGAATTATCCGACGCAATACCCAGAAATACTTTCTCTTTCATCTGGATGGACTGCTGTCTAATGGCTAATATAGAGACAATATACCAACTGCGTAACCATTGCGAAAAATATGTGGGCTATTGCACGGAGATTCCGGCTGAGGGTGCTCCGTATGATGTAATTGTCCCCCTACTGTCACAAAAGAATTTTTCCCTTAATGATGCCGCCATGGCCACCTATGAATGGTATCTGCTGCAGCCGGGAAACAGGCGCAGCTGTCCCATCAGTATCACATCGACCGAGATACTCGACAATGTCGCGGCAACTGCCAAAACACTCGTGCCACATGACATATCGGGCTTTTCAATTTCAACTGCAGGACTTCAACGTTACGGATTAAAAAAGGGAATTTATTTTTATGACCTAATACAATCATTTGAAAACATGGCAGCAGAAAACAATGTCACAGGCAGCAGGGTACATGATTTTGTAACCGCAGTAGAAAAATCTGTTGTATTCAAACGCACCACAGAGACCTCGATAGGTATACAAATTGATCCCGAACATTACTCAGGGCTGAGTTGCTCTCTGCCATTCTTTCTCACTGAACCGGTGCTGGAATACTACAGGCATCTGGACTGGTGGAAAGATGTATATAGCAAATAACAAACTGATTATACTACAACTAATTATCTAATAAACTACTCTATTACGCTATGCGAAAAAACTTATTACCATGTGCCCTGTCGTTAGCCGTAGCGGCAACTGCATCAGCAGTACAGCCGGCATATCAGCCTTCCGAAGCCATATTGCAGGCTCGCGAAGAATTTAGAGACAAAGGTTTTGGCATTTTCATCCACTGGGGCATATACTCTATGCTTGGCAGCGGAGAATGGGTATTGAATGATCCCAATATATTCCACCACGAATATAAAGATCTGGCCGGAGGCTTCTACCCTTCTAAGTTTGACGCAGCAGAATGGGTATCTGCCATTAAGAAAAGCGGAGCCAAATACCTGTGTATCACCACACGCCACCATGACGGGTTCTCAATGTTTGACACAGCCCATTCTGATTATGACATAATCGACGCCACTCCGTTCAAACGAGATATAATCAAGGAAATAGCCGAGGAATGTAAGCGCCAGGATATAACGCTACATCTGTATTATAGCCAGTTAGACTGGGGACGTTCTGACTATAACCCAATAGGGCGCACCGGCCATGAGCCAGACAGAGACACTTCGGGTAACTGGGATGATTATACTGCTTTCATGCGTAACCAGCTCACAGAATTACTTACCAATTATGGTGAGATCGGCGCTATATGGTATGACGGCATGTGGGATCGCGACGAGTTGCCAGGCGGACTGTCTCCCGAATTATGGAATCTTGACGAGCAATATGCGCTTATCCACAGTCTCCAACCATCATGCCTTGTTGGCAGCAATCATCATATGGCCCCGTTCCAAGGCGAAGACATACAGATCTTTGAACGTGACAAACCTGGAGAAAACGAAGCCGGTCTCTCCGGACAGGATGTAAGCCAGCTCCCGTTGGAAACATGCCAGACGATGAATCATTCGTGGGGCTACCGCATAAGAGACAACGAGTATAAGAGCAGCAACGAACTGATACGGTATCTTGTAGGAACTGCCGGACGTGACGCGAATCTGCTGCTCAACATCGGACCAAGACCTGACGGCACTTTCCCTCCCCAGGCCATAGAAAGACTGGACGCTATAGGCGAATGGATGAAAGATTACGCACCTACCGTGCAGGGAGTAAGGGGTGGCGTGGTAGCGCCGCACGAGTGGGGTGTGACCACACAAAAAGACAACAAACTTTATGTACATATATTCGAGACAGATGACAACGCGCTGCTCATCCCATATACCGGCAATAAACTTAAATCTGCCGTCGAATATAAAAGCCGCAAGCCAATAAAATACACAATGACACCACAAGGACCAGTGATCAACCTGCCTGAGCGCGATAAAAACATGGCAGACTATGTGATCGAACTGCAGTATGACAAGAACCTCCCTTATAACAAATAATATAAATGAAATCATTCAATAAGCACACATGGCTGGCACTGGCCGTGCTGTCATTATCGGCGCCGGCAGGAACATACGCCGCCGAGACTGCAGACAACCGAGTCATAGGCATTAACGACCAAGTGTATAACCTGCCAGGCATAGAAGCCGATGCATTAGAATTTCTCTACCAGGCTATGCCTATGAGCGACCGCATAATGTACAAACCTGAATACCATCTGCGGAATGTGCGACTCGCAATACAGGCCAGAGAAGAAATGCCCTGGGGCAAAAATGTGCCAGAAGATATCTGGAAGCACTTTGTTTTGCCAGCACGAAGCAATAACGAGTATCTTGATAACTTCAGGGCGCGTTACTATGCAGAACTTAAGGCCAGAGTCTCCGGCATGTCCATGAAAGATGCCGCACTAGAGGTAAACCACTGGCTGCATGAAAAAGTCACTTACCAGCCTTCAGACGCACGCACATCGTCACCTGAAGCATCTATAAAGACGGCAAAGGGGCGTTGCGGAGAAGAGTCCGTGCTCGGTGTAGCCGCATTCCGAACAGTAGGCATACCGGCCCGCCAGGTATACACACCAAGATGGGCCCATACAGATGACAACCATGCATGGGTGGAGGTATGGGTAGACGGAAAATGGTATTTTCTAGGCGCATGCGAACCTGAGCCAGAGTTAAACCGCGCATGGTTCAATGCCCCCGCATCACGAGGCATGCTTATGCACACACGAGTATTTGGAGATTACAAAGGTCCGGAACAAATAATGTCTGTCAACAACGGTATCACCGAAATTAACGTTACAGAAAACTATGTGCCTGTGCGAAAATCTACTGTAACAGTCGTAAACCGTGCCGGCAAGCCAGTAAAAGACATCAAGGTCCAATATAAGATTTACAATTACGCCGAATTTTACACTGCGGCAACACGCACTACTGACAAGAACGGATCGGCTACCCTGTTAACAGGAAAAGGTGATTTGCTGGCCTGGGCCACAGACGGTAAATATTTCGGATTTGCCAAAGTCGATTCTCCAAATACGAAACTTATATTATCACACAAAATAGGCGAAGTATTTGAAACTGATATAGAGATCATTCCACCTGCGGAAAATCCTATACCTACTCATGCCACACAGGAACAAATAGAAGAAAATGCCAAGCGGTTCGAATTGGAAAACGATGTAAGAACTGCTTATGAAAATACTTTCTTCGGAGGTAAATTCTGCAATACAGATAAAAATAGCATAGCTGAACGTTTCGGAGAACAACGCTGCGAAAAAATTTGCACACTGTTAGAAATGGCCAAAGGAAACTGGTATGAAATATTTGATTTCCTCAACGGAGTGCCTTCAGAACGTCTGGACGAAGCCATAGCCATGCTTTACGCTGTATCACAAAAAGACCTGCGTGATACCCCGGCGTATATCTTCAATGCCACATTGTACTCGACACAACCACAGACAGACAATCCGTTGTATGTGGACTATATACTCAATCCGAGAGTTTCCAACGAGCTTTTGAGCGATTACCGCAAAACGATGCACCATGCCGGCAAATCCCAATCAATGACCGCCGACCAGATATTTGAGTATACCCAGAAAAATATCCGTATTGATAACGCGTCAAATGCGTACAGAGTGCCTGTCACTCCTACGTATGTGTGGAAATCAGGAGAAGCCGACGAGCATTCACGCGACATTTTCTTCGTAGCCGCATGCCGTAACAACAACATTCCTGCACGCCTTGATCCAGTCACAGGGCAATGCCAGTACAATGAAAACGGCAAATGGATTACTGTAGACTTCAACCAGTCCAAACGCGACGTCAAACCGGAAGGCAGAATAAAAGCAACATACATACCAACAGAATATTTGTCTGACCCCGGATATTATCGTCACTTCACCATCTCGGCTGTAGACAACGGATCTCCGCAGTTATTTGAGTTTGGAGAAGACATGGGTGAATCATATTCATCACTGCTCGCCGAAGGCACTCCCCTGCCCACAGGCTACTATCTGCTAACAAGCGGCATAAGGCAGGCCTCTGGCACCGTAAACGTGCACCTGTCCTTCTTCAATATCGAAAAAGAACGCACCACGACAGTACCGCTGACAATAAACCATAAAGCTGAGGCCATAGAGGTAATTGGCTCTATCAATCCGGAGATACTGTATATGCCTGATGGTAAGAATACCGCGCAATCCGTATTGTCTACCACCGGACGCGGATATTTCATCCTTGGTATCCTCGGCGATACTGACGAACCGTCCAACCACGCCGTAAAAGAGTTGGAATCATTAGGAACTGTGCTTGAAAAATGGGGACGTCCCACATTAATTATAGGCAAAAAACGCCCGGAGCTAAACAAATTGCCAAATCTTTACTGGGGGACAGACATCGACAACGGCATACGACAGATGCTGGAGCAGGCCGTGCAACGCCAGAATGTTGCAGAACAACGCCTGCCCGTCATAGTTTTGGCAGACAGTTTCGGCAGGGTAGTATTCCTCACAGAAGGCTATGACACCTCTCTTGCACAAAAACTGACAGGCATAATACCTGAATTATAATCACCTGACCAATTTCTGGCAGGCAACACCTGCAGGGGTATGGACCGACAAAAACCATACCCCTGCTTTTGGTATACGGCATCGGAAAGACACTCCCTCAAAAAGTCCGTCCGCGCACAGACGGCCGTCCGAAGAATACAACCGATATGTTCCTCCGTTAACATCAAACGGGACAACAGCCTCTACCTCACCGTCCGCAAAATACCTTGTCATCAGTCCGGAAGGCCTGTCGAATGCCTCTCCGCCCCATTTGTTTTCAACAGAATGCAGAGAACTCTGTTTATCCAAAATATACTTTAATCCGGCATAGGCATCTACCATACCATAACGGGTTCTGCATACTCCGTCAGAAGCCTGAGGCACATCCTTTGAAGTATTTCTTATAACCTCCATAACATCTTCTGTGGTCATCGACGGCTCTGCCTGTAGCCACAATGCAATCACCCCTGCCACAGCCGGCGTAGCCATAGATGTACCAGACATAGCACCCCATATCCAATCATTTCCATCCGTATCCGTCATAACGGCCACAGGCACTTCCGTACCAGGATATATGGAGGATATAACATCCGTCCCGGGCGCGACCACAACGGGATATACATTGCCTCCATATACTCCGTAAGATGAATATGTTGCAACAGTGCCATACTCCCCAAACGATGAAGCTGATATCAAATGCTCATTGCCAACAATATCAATATATCTTTCCCGGGCGTTATATGCGCCCACTGAAACTACATGAGGCGAAACACAATAAGCCGATACAGACTGGTCTCCGCTACCTCGCGTATAACCGTTTATACCGAAAGAGCCAAATCCTGCCAAAGAATAATCTGTGTGCATCTCTATCTCTGCTCCCGAATCGGATTTGACAATAATGCCTAATGTATAATCATCCCTCACGCCATCCGGCTTATGGACATCCACTTCCATTGCCATACCATAGTTATTATCCGTGTTACTTAGACGTAAAACGGAAGAAGAGGAATACCATTTTTGCAATTCAGGATACACCGCTAAAACATCCATCAATCCTCCAGAAGCTGTCCTGACATCTACAGCGCTGAAAAATTCGGAACGCCAAACTTCCTTATAACCGGGATCAAGTCTGACCAGGCTGAATGCCACCTCATACGGTTCTCCATATTCCGAGTGAAAGTCGACATACGCCTGCCGTACTCCGCAGCGTGTAGATGTGTCAAAAAGAGCCGTTGATAAAGGTTCTTGCAAACTCCTGAAATTTTGGGACAAACTCACTGGATTAGTACCGTCATTCCCTGCTGCAAAGCAAATCAGACGACCTTTATCGGCAAGTTCGCCACACAGCATAGAAACAGGGGACGAACCATCATGAGGAGCTGCCGGAGTACCGAGGCTCAGACTTGCCACACATGGCATTCCCAGTTCCTCAGCCTTCTTCATAGTAGAATATATACCTAACATTATCTCGTCGTCATACAGGCTCTCACCCATAGAGGTCAGCAACAAAGTTGCCTCCGGGGCAATTCCGTAATAAGGATTTGACAAGTCAGAGCCGGCAGCAATACCGGCTGTATGTGTTCCGTGGCCTCCGTTACTTCTATCAATATTTTCTGCAGGCACGTTATATCCGCAAGAAGGATCAAAACAATGTGACTGCAGCATCCCAGTCTCACTTTCGGCTGCCGAAGTGGTAACAAGATACATTGATATTCTGGAACTGCCGACCGTATTTGGAGTAGAAAATGCCGGATGACGCGGATCTATTCCGCCATCAATGATTCCGATAGCGATACCTTTGCCCGTGAAAGGTATTATGTCAGGACGTTCAGGATGAACCACGCCGCTATGCAGAGGCTGCACGTTGATCGAGCTTCTTGTCAAATCCATACTTAACGGTATACGTCTGGGTGCACGCTTACTCATCATTCTGTACGCGTGCGTGGCGGCATACCCGAACGGCAACGTCTCTGCCAAAGTGGCAGAGGCACATGACAGTGTCACAAGCAGTGATACAATCGCAATATTGTATTTCATAAAACAAAAATATATAAAAAATATCAGACACACAATATTTTAAGCTTTATTCACCAACCATGATACAATGAGGATTGTTAAATCTGAGGTATCTGAATTACTTTGGCACAAGATATGTATATAGCATATACAAAACACCGTAAACTAAATTAAAAATAATATAGTTATGAACATCAAACCGCTTGCTGACCGTGTACTCATCGAACCCACGGCAGCTGAAGAAGTTACAATGGGTGGCATCATCATACCCGATTCAGCAAAAGAAAAACCTCTTAAAGGTACAATCGTAGCCGTAGGTAACGGCACAAAGGACGAAGAAATGATCCTTAAAGAGGGCGATACCGTGCTCTATGGCAAATATGCAGGAACAGAACTCGAACTAGAGGGTAAGAAGTATCTCATCATGCGCCAGAGCGACGTACTGGCAGTAATAGGTTAACGATTAAAATTTTACAACAATGGCAAAAGATATCAAATTTAATATCAGCGCTCGCGAAGAGCTTAAGGCTGGTGTAGACGCACTGGCAGACGCAGTAAAGGTGACACTCGGTCCTAAAGGCCGCAATGTAATCATTGAAAAAAAATTCGGCGCACCCCATATTACCAAGGACGGTGTAACGGTAGCACGTGAAATAGAACTCGAAAACCCGTTTGAAAACATGGGAGCGCAACTCGTAAAAGAGGTTGCGTCCAAGACTGGCGACCAGGCCGGCGACGGCACGACCACGGCAACCGTGCTGGCTCAGGCCATTGTGCGCGAGGGTCTGCGCAATGTAGCTGCCGGAGCAAATCCCATGGATCTGAAACGCGGCATAGACAAAGCTGTCAGCAAAGTGGTAGAGGGTATCAAAGCCCAAAGCGAAGAAGTTGGTGACGATTTCGATAAAATAGAAAATGTAGCCCGAGTATCTGCCAACAACGATGTGGAGATAGGCAAACTCATAGCCGAAGCCATGCGTAAAGTCAACAAAGAGGGCGTAATCACCGTTGAAGAGGCAAAAGGCACAGACACAACTGTTGAGACAGTAGAAGGCATGCAGTTTGACAGAGGCTACATATCTCCTTACTTTGTAACCAGCACAGAGAAAATGGAGTGCGAGATGGAACGTCCCTACATACTGCTGTATGACAAAAAAATATCCAACCTCAAAGATATTCTCCCTATTCTGGAAAGCACGGCACAGAGCGGCCGCGGTCTTTTGATAATAGCTGAAGATGTCGACAACGAGGCACTGGCCACACTGGTTGTCAACCGTCTGCGCGGATCTTTAAAGATATGCGCAGTCAAAGCCCCCGGCTTTGGCGACCGCCGCAAAGAAATGCTGGAAGACATAGCCACCCTTACAGGCGGCAATGTCATAAGCGAATTAAAGGGTATGCGTCTGGACCAGGCTACCGTAAACGACCTGGGTACCGCCGACAAAGTATCTGTGACCAAGGACAACACCACTATCATCAATGGCAACGGTGACAAACAGGCCATAGCTGACCGCGTGGCACAGATCAAGGTGCAGATTGAAAATACTACTTCTAATTATGACAAAGAGAAGCTTCAGGAACGCCTTGCCAAACTGGCTGGCGGAGTAGCCGTACTTTATATCGGTGCACCTTCAGAAGTGGAAATGAAAGAGAAGAAAGACCGTGTGGACGACGCACTAAGCGCTACACGCGCCGCAGTGGAAGAGGGTATTGTGCCTGGCGGCGGTACTGCTTACATACGTTGTCTCCCACTACTCGGCGAACTCAAGGGCGAAACTGCCGATGAAGATACCGGTATCGCTATCATACGTCGCGCGATAGAAGAGCCTCTGCGCCAGATTGTGGACAACGCCGGAGTAGAAGGTGCAGTAATCGTACAGAAAGTAAAAGAAGGCAGCGGTGACTACGGCTACAATGCACGTACCGACACTTTTGAGAACTTCTTTGCTACAGGCGTTATAGATCCTGCCAAGGTAACACGTATAGCTCTCGAAAACGCAGCTTCTATCGCAGGCATGTTCCTCACCACAGAATGTGTCATTGCCGATAAGAAAGAGGAAAATCCTGCAGCTGCAATGCCTGCTCCCGGTATGGGCGGCATGGGCGGTATGATGTAATTGACACAATCCATAAATCATTCAGGCGGCACTTGCCCTACGGGGTAAATGCCGCCTCTATTATTTTATAAACCATATGAAAGTTTCCTCAAGCTTTTTTAACAGGGCACTGGATAAATTTACGCAGGTTTGCCTTATTATGATTTTGCCAGACTGTCTTTTTTTACTAACTTTGCGGTAAGATGTCTGCCGTTTATAGCAGGATTCGACTGATTATGGACAATTTCTCATTACAAGGAATGGGTGTGGCTGTAGCCACGCCGTTTTGTGAAGATATAACCGTGGATTATGACGCGTTGGCACAAATGGTTAACCGTTTAGTACGCAAAGGAGCCGATTATCTCGTAGCGCTGGGAACTACCGCAGAAACGCCCGTACTGGCACCAGACGAATATACCGAAGTAAAAAGATGCATTGCCGAAGCAAACAACGGCCGAATACCGCTCGTCCTCGGCCTGGGCGGGAATTGCACCAATGCCATAATCAACAAGATTAAAAATGAAGATTTAACTGGGTTCTCCGCGATACTCAGTGTCGTGCCCTACTATAATAAGCCGTCACAAGAAGGCATATACCGTCATTTCAAAGCCATTGCAGAAGCATCTCCCCTACCTGTCGTGCTCTACAACATACCCGGACGTACCGGTGTAAATATGAGTGCGGCAACCACCCTACGCCTGGCTCATGATTGCAAAAACATAATAGGCATAAAAGAGGCATCTGGTAAGATAGACCAGGTACGCGAGATTGTCAGCAGCAAACCAGAGAATTTTGAAGTGGTCAGCGGCGACGATGGTCTGACATTAGAATTTATTCGCAACGGTGCCGTAGGCGTTATATCTGTACTTGGCAACCTCTTTCCCCATGAATTCGGGAAAATGGTGCGGTCTGCGTTAGATAATGATTACAACACGGCAACCCTTATCAACAATAAATTTAAAAAACTATATACGTTGCTTTTTGCCGACGGAAACCCATCAGGCGTGAAATGCGGACTGCATGCACTGTATGGTATCAACAACATAGTGCGCCTGCCTCTGGTACCTGTGGGTGAACAAACTGCTCTATCGTTAAATCAGGCATTGTCGGAACTCAAAGATATAGAATGATTGACAAAGCAACCGTAAAACGGATACTCGACACGGCCGACATAGTCGAAGTCGTGGGCGATTATGTCAACCTGACGCGGCGTGGTGCTAATTACATGGGGCTGTGTCCGTTTCATAACGAGCGGACGCCGTCATTTTCCGTAAGTCCCTCACGTGGAATTTGCCACTGTTTTTCTTGCGGCAAAGGTGGCAGCCCTGTCAATTTCATTATGGAAAAAGAGGGGATCAACTTTCATGATGCCCTTCTGCATCTGGCAGCCAAATACGGTATAAAGGTCGAAGAAAGAGAGCTGACAGATGAAGAACGTGCGGCCCAGAGCCTGCGCGAAAGCATGTTCGTGGCCAATGAGTGGGCCATGAAACGTTTCCAAGAGAATATGCTTGCCACCGACGAGGGCCGGAATATAGGTCTCGCATATTTCTACCAACGCGGCATAACACAGCAGGCAATAGATAAGTTCAAACTCGGATATGCCTTAGACAAGCCTACCGACATATATGACGCTGCCATACGCATGGGATTTGACAGTGATATACTTGCCAAAGTCGGTCTGTGCGGTATAGGAGGAAAAAGCGGCCGGCCTTATGACAGATTCAAGGGACGTGTTATTTTTCCCGTGCTAAATTCGGCCGGGAAAGTTATAGCATTCGGCGGACGCGGTATAAAAGGAGAAACTGCTAAATATATCAATTCGCCTGAAAGTGAGATTTATATTAAAAGCAACGAGCTTTACGGCATATACCAGGCAAAAAACGCCATAGTTCGCGAAAAAAAATGCTTCCTCGTCGAGGGTTACATGGATGTCATAGGCATGTGGCAATGCGGTATGGAAAACGTGGTAGCCTCATCCGGAACATCACTCACAGACGGACAGATAGCTCTGATACACCGTTTTACTGAAAATGTAACTCTGATTTATGACGGTGACGCAGCCGGCATTAAAGCCTCGCTTAGAGGTATTGATTTGCTGCTTAGCCACAATCTTGATATAAAGATATTACTGTTGCCCGATGGCGAAGATCCGGACTCATTTGCACGCAAGCATACAGCAGAGGAATTCCGTGAGTATGTCGTACAACATGAGATTGATTTCATAACATTTAAAACCCAGACATTACTGGCCGGCAGCAACAATAGTCCCTCGCAGCGCGCAGAGGCTGTCAACAGTATCGTTGAATCGCTAGCCTGTATATCAAAGTTGATAACACGCACATTGTATATACAGGAATGTGCCAGGGTTATGGGCTTGTCAGAACAATTACTAACAGTAGAAGTGGGTAAAGCCAGAGAACGTGTAATGACAAGGCTCAGGCAACAAAGAGAGCACGCCCGTCTGCAAGTTCAAAATCCGGAGATAACTCCAATCAGCAATTCAGACCAGGCTACAACACCCAGACCGAATTATGCCGTATCAGACCGACCTTCTGCCTCTTCCATAAAACAGGACAGCCTTATGGCCAAGGTCGAAAGCAATGTCATAGAATATGTGGTCAAATACGGTATGACTGATTTCTGCCAGAATTCTGAAGAAGGGGATTCACAGGAATGGCTGACTGTGGCCGAATTCGTGCGCGAGGAAATCGGGTATGATGATATGCACTTTTCCAATCCTCTGCATGAGAAAGTTTTCCACCGTATTCTATCCCTTAAAGAGCCGTTTAAAGAAGATCTAGCTTACGAACGTGAGAAGATTTCATCCAAGCTGCGCGACGAGCGTAAGGCATGGGTAGATGAAATGATCGGTAAATCCATGTCAATGCAAGAACTTGAGAATGCTGAAAAGGAATATGGCGAACAACAGCAGGAAAAGGAGCGCGCTATGGTGCAGGAATATGCGGCATCATACATAGGCCGCATTCTAGGTTCTGACGCTGACGATGATATAAGGCGCATGGTACTGCATGTGATCACCCCTAAATATACATTAAGCAAATACCACTCAAAAAACGTGCATGTCGAGACAGAGGCCGAGCGACTGGCAGAACTTGTTCCGCGCGCCATTATAGAATGGAAAGATGCGTTGCTGGCCAACAGGTATAAAATGACACAGGCCCAACTGCAGAACGCGGCGGCAACTGACGATATGAAGACAATGGCTGACTTAATGCAACAGTTACAGGAAATATCAGCCTTGCGCTGCGAAGTGGCAAAAAGTATCGGGGAGCGTATAGTCACTCCCCGAAGATGATTATCTTGATAAATTTAAGTTTAACGCAGACGATCGTAGCCGGCTAGTTTCTTTTCATCGCTTTTGATGAAACGGAAAGCCGCTATAAGAGCAATAATCGCAATAAAAGGAGCACAAACCACCGCACTCCACGACGGACCGGTACTACCGGCTATTTCGGCACCGTACACAGCAACCCACTCACTGCCACACGCAGCCAAAACCAATACTATGGCAAGCAGACATATACGTTTCTGCAAACGTGTATTTTTAAACATGAATATGCCGAGCAACGACAGTAATGCTGACAATAAAGCCACTATGGCCACATACACAGTACCGAGCAACAACGTACTGCTGCCACCCTCTGTATAAAGGCCGAAAGATGTTATATTTACACTGACACTTTCACCCTGTATCTGTCCCAGAGAACAAAAAGAGAAAAGAACCATCATTACTGTGGCTATCAATAAAAGTAGTGACTGCCAACGCTGTATTACCATAATCAATATAATATTCCGTAAGGCACCTCCCGGTAAGGGAGATGCCTTACAATTGTGTAAAAATACAGAATACTAAAGAATTACTTCAATAGATACTGCGATGATATACTCTCGTTGTTGTGTATACGTCGTATAGTGTCAGCAAACAGTTTTGCCACAGGCAGCACAGTGGCTTTAGTGCCTTCGCGCTCGTAGGGTATAGAGTTTGTGAAAATAATCTCTGTAAGACCTGAAGCGTTTACACGTTCTGTTGCCGGATCGCTCATTACAGCGTGTGAACACAGCGCGCGCACAGACTTAGCACCCTGCTGCATAAGCAAATCGGCAGATTTGGTTATCGTACCGGCTGTGTCCACAATGTCGTCTACAAGAATCACATTCTTATTCTCGACTTCGCCTATCACAGTCATCTTTGCCACCACATTAGCCTTGGCACGCTGCTTATGGCACAGAACCAGAGGTACATCGAAGTATTTTGCATAAGAGTTAGCTCTCTTGGCTCCACCTACATCGGGAGAGGCTATCACCATATCTTTCAAGTGCAGGCTCTGTATGTAAGGAATAAATATAGACGAAGCATACAGATGGTCCACGGGAACGTCAAAGAAGCCCTGAATCTGGTCAGCATGCAAGTCCATTGTAACTACACGGTCAATTCCGGCCACAGTGAGCAGATCAGCAACAAGTTTTGCGGCAATTGACACACGCGGCTTATCTTTGCGGTCCTGACGGGCCCAGCCGAAATAAGGAATAACGGCAACTATGGTAGCCGCAGAAGCACGCTTGGCGGCGTCTATCATGAGCAACAGCTCCATGAGATTGTCTGCCTTGGGAAATGTAGACTGCACGAGGTATACCTCTGCACCGCGTATTGACTCTTCAAAACCTACTTCAAATTCGCCGTCAGCGAAATATTCTGTTTTCATTTTGCCGAGTTCGATACCCAGCTCTTTACAGATAGATTCGCCCAGATATCTGGACTTAGTGCCGGCAAATACCTTGATAGGGTGATTGTTAATGCTCATACCAACGATTTATATATTTTAGATTCTGTTTTCTAAATTTAAGTCAGCGTTTTACAGTGCAAAATTAATCAAATTTTCATAAAAATCATGATTCGGAAAGTGTAGATTTTTCCGACACACACAATTTTTGAACTGAACATTTCCATATCACGGCCCCATAGGCAGGCACAGATGTGGCAAACGTATTCCCCCTCACCAACTTCTTGCAAGAACTCATGCCTGTTAGCATTTCTTCCGCTTCATAATCGCCCTCTTTGATTTCCATATAATCAAACGCGGAATCAGGTATGTTGATTTTTATATCTGCCGGTACCGAATCAAAATTGACAGCTATTAACAATACATCATCACCATATTGCCGCATAAATGAGAATATGTGGTGAGGATTTAAATCAGGATTATGTAGATTTACATACATTAAGTCGAAGAAACGGCCTTGCGATACCGCTTTCTCACTATTGCACAAATGAAGTACTCTGGCATATAACGCTCTCAGCCAGGCTTCCTGCTGTGTGAGAGCGGCGGTTCCCCACCGGCCTCCGTCACACCACCTGCGCAGCGAGGAATAGCTCCAGTAATCAAATATTGTAGTGCGGTTGTTATCTCCTGCAAACCCTTCATTATCAGTAGCGCACTCACCTATTTCTTGCCCGAAATACAGCATGAACGGTCCGGTGTTGATCATGGCACTTACTACCAGAGATGGGAGTACTAAGGCAGGATTGCCGGCATATGCCTTAGAACCGAAACGAACCTCGTCATGATTTTCCAGAAAATTAAGCATTCTCGGCCCGATACCGTCTACGGTCTGCCATGCGCCCGTAAGCCTAGCAGCACTCCAGTTATGTGTCTGTATCCCTACTAACGTGTCATAAAGATTGACTTTGTCATACAGATAGTCAAAACAACCATAGTCCAAAAACGGTCTGTACTGTCCCACATCATAAATTTCTCCTATGAATATTATGTGCGGATAATATTTCTTTATCTGCGGTATTACCCAGTGCCAAAACTCTAACGGGACCATAAATACCATATCACAGCGGAAGCCGTCTACGTCCTTCGAAGCCCAGAAACGCAATATAGCAAGCATTTTGAGCCATGTATCTGGCACAGGATCTGTATATTCCCAACCATTACCGGGATCACGTCCATAATTCAGCTTTACAGTCTCATACCAGTCATATTCACCCGGAAAAGCAGTAAATGCGTCATTTCCGGTCGCTTTTGCCGGGAACTCCGCATAAGAACCCACGGGAAACGACGGCGAGAACTGCTGATTGGTTAGATAATAATAATTATTCGCAGGTGAAAAAAAGAGTGTATCGTCATCGTCTGCCCCGAAGTCTCTCACATCATCGGGAGCTACATCTGAATGATAACGACGTGCCGTATGGTTAGGGACATAATCAATCAGCACCTTCATTCCGGCATTATGCGTACGTGTCACCAACTCCTCAAACTCCTCCATTCGTCTGTCGACATCCACGGCTATTTCAGGAGCCACATCATAATAATCCTTGATCGCATATGGCGATCCGGCCATGCCTTTCACTACATGCGGATCATCAGCCGGTATCCCAGGAAAAGCTGTTTTTGTGGCATGTTCTATAATGCCTGTATACCACACACAGTTCACACCCAGACCCTTAATAGACACTAGTAAAGCATCATCAATATCATTCATTTTGCCCGAACCATTTTGCTCTAGTGTACCACCGGGAACACACCGTGCACACTGGTTGGTAAGCAACCGGGGAAACAACTGGTATATAATAAGTTTTTCAGGCATCATAAAGACTTTGATTTAAGCATTTCCTCTATCAACGGACATGAAGCTTCATACCCCCTCAAGACTATGTTACGCAGATTTTTCATATCAAACGTATTGACATGGGCTATGGCCTTATGTCTTATGACAAAATCACACAAAAGGCTATCCTGTAATGTATTGCTCTTGCTCATAAGGTTATATGAACGCCAGGCAAGCGCATATATCGAATTGCGGAATTTATAATCAGCACCAAGAGGAGAACAATTTGAGCCTAGCAATACACGGCATTTATCACGTATGGCCCAGGCCGGCAGATTACGCAGCACTCCTCCGTCCACATACTTTACTCCTTCAATGCCTACGGGTGTAAATATAATCGGCATGCTGCAAGACGCTATCACCCTCGGAGCGATTTCCCCACGGCACCATCCCACAGAACGGCCTTTTTCAATGTCTGTGGCGCAGACTATGGTAGGTATCTCCAGGTCTTCCAGTTTGCTGACAGGCAGCCATGAGGACAAAATCTTGGCAAATTTATCAAGTTTGAAAAATCCAGAACGAGGTACGGTGATAGCGGTAAAATCCTTAAATCCGTCATAGGCGCTGAAACAGTCTACTATCTCCATCGGAGTCAGTCCGGCGGCATACATTGTAGCCACAATGGAACCGGCACTCACACCAGACAAAATATCAGGACGCAGTCCGAACTTCTGCAAAGCGAGCAGCGTACCGAGATGGGCGAAACCTTTGGCGCCACCTCCGCTAAGTGCCAAACCGAAATTATAGCACTTGTTATCGAAAAATCCTTTTATGGTAGATGTTATACTTTTCACACTTTAGTAAGATGAACGTCCATCTGTGGGAATGGGAATTCTATGCCATGTTGCGGTAATCTGGTATAAAATTTCTCATTCATTTCAAAAAATATATTCCAGTACTCCTGACTCGGGCACCAGGCTCTCACAGAGAGATTCACACTGGAGTCGGCAAGCTCGCTGATAAATACAGTGGGAGCCGGATCACCCTCTATATTGGCATTGGTGGCAAGAATCTCAAGGATAACCTGCCGCGCATGGTTAAAGTCTGTACCATAAGCCACGCCTAACACCCAGTCTATACGACGCCTTTTCTCCAGAGAGTAATTATTTATCGAGGCTGTGGACAGTCCTCCGTTAGGTATAATAATAGCCTTATTGTCAGGTGTATTTATTATAGTATTGAAAATCTGTATCTCCTTGACAGTACCGGCATATCCCTGCGCCTCTATGTAGTCTCCAACTTTATAAGGTTTCAGCAGAAGAATAAGCACACCGCCGGCAAAATTCTGGAGGGTGCCGCTCAAAGCAAGACCTATAGCAACACCAGCCGAGGCAAACAATGCCAAAAAAGAACTGGTTTCAATACCTAAAATGCCTACAATACTTATAATCAAGATAAAATACAGTGTAATCTTGACCAGGCTGAGCACAAATGAAGTAAGGGAAGCATCCGTGCCTTTGTGCACTAATATTTTGCGCAGCCATCTGTACAGGCGTTTAATAACAAATTTGCCTATTATAAAGACAACAACGGCAATCGCAAGCTTAAAGGCAAAATCTATAAGTGACGAAGTTATCCTCTGCCATGCGTCAGTAGTTGCCAATGCCTGCAAATCAAGCATTACGGAATCCCCTTTTTTTGATACGGTGTCTGCGGCTGCCGCAGGTATCTGTAGTAGCATTATAAAACGTATTAATAAATAGATTATAAATCAAGCATTCGGCTCGGCTTGCGGATACTTGTGGAACAACGACTTAAGTCGTAATTTAATCACCCCGAATACAGCCTCTCCGAAAATACTTCCATTCATTTTGCTGGTACCGAGCACACGGTTGACAAATACAATGGGAACTTCTATTATCTTAAAGCCGCGTTTAAACGACTTATACTTCATCTCTATCTGGAAAGCATATCCTTTAAACTCTATTTTATCCAAATCAAGAGTTTCAAGTACACGCCGGCGCCAGCATACAAATCCGGCCGTCGTGTCACGCACTTTCATACGGGTGACCAGCCTGACATACGCAGATGCGTAATAAGACATAAGCACACGTCCCATAGGCCAGTTCACAACATTCACACCCGAAATGTAACGAGAGCCTATAGCCACATCTCCTCCCTCTTCCTTACATGCGGCAAGCAGTTTGGGCAAATCATTCGGATTATGCGAAAAATCAGCATCCATCTCCGTGACGAATTGGTAATCCCGGCGCAGAGCCCATTTAAAGCCATGTATATATGCGGTGCCGAGTCCGAGTTTGCCTGAGCGTTCCTCGATATACACACGTCCTGGATACTGCGCCATTTTCTGCTTTACACAGTCGGCCGTACCATCCGGAGAACCGTCATCTATAACTAAGACATCAAAATTATCAGGCAGGCCCATGACCGCGTCAATGATGCTTGAGATATTGTCTATCTCATTGTATGTGGGTATGATAACTAATGCATCTGACATAATCTTGCTAATTGCACCACAAGGGTTATATATGGTTCAAAAGACAAAGTTAACAAAAAATGCCGACAGTCCCGTAATCCGTATGTCAAAAAATGACATTATATTTTTTCAACACCTCTATCGGATGGTAAGACTCTTTAGCCTTTCTCAAACCTGGATCTCCGGCATCGTCTTCCCTATTAATGTATTTTATATGCGGATACATAGAAAGCATATCGGCGGCAAAACATTTATTTATTGTCTCATATGCCCCCGGTATATCACGATCAGCTTTTTCAATATGCACAAACAGTGTGTCTCCTTTTATATCCCCTATCGTAAAAGCCGCCACACGTCCGTTCACACGCAGCAGACCGCCGGTATATGGAAGATCATATTCCTGCATCATACGCAAAGTCTTCAGCGCGAGCAAACGTTCTTCATAAGCCATTCCTGCGGTCGAGACATCTGACGTTACAAGGCCCGACATATATAATTCAACTTCTTTGATATTTGCCTTAGATAACGGTTCATAAGTATCCGATCCATAAAGATTCAGATATTGATTGACATGATTTCGTTTCTTTGCCATCTTTCTACCTGAGAGGGTCGCAAGTTTTTCCGCATTATATATGTAGTCACCCCATCCGTCAAGCAGCGTTATCTTACGCGGGCTAAGCGACATAAATTGTGATAAAGCATATTCCGGAACAGCTGAAAACATCAGCGGATCTTTGGTTCCGGCATTATTGTGCTCAAGTAACCGCACACTCTCCCTCAGGCTTAATCCCCCGACAGGCATCGAATATGCAGGAAGCGCCAGATTATTTTCCAAACGTCCTTTGACAAACAGAGTGTCATGCGCTATGGCAAATTCATAACGAAACAAATCAACCCACATCAATATGCCTCCATATGAAAAGTCACATGTACGACCAGGTTCTCTTTCAAGATAAGTAAAAATAAGACTCATATCCTCCGGAGTAATAGTACGAAAACTAAGCGCCCCTGCAACAGAGCTATAGCAAGCTCCATATCCGTGTGCTGTCTGATTCGTTCTCGGACCTATTGTCGCGGCTGGTATAATGTTATTCATAGCAGAATAAGAAATGGTTTATAGAATATCCAACAACACTATTTTAAAATAGTTTAAAATGAGAAATGCAATTGCACCCTGACTCCGCCTTTGTCCACATTAGGTGTGTCTCGGTACGTGAGGCGCCATACATAGTCTACGCGCAATATGGTAAAAATATTATCGATTCCGATGCCTAGTTCCATATACGGCTGTTTGTCCATCGGCATGGAAAAGGCATCAAACGGGAAACGAAACAGATTGTTGTTATACTCCGGATTATTACGCTTGCTGAGTTTGCCATAAAGACCACGGAACGACACTACCTCTCTCAGACGCATATACTTGACCAGAGGTATACGGTTGAACAAAGCTCCGTTTGCCCAGTATGTAAGATCCCAGGACAGATACTGGTCATTGGCAAATTCCATGGCATTCATCAAAGCGTAGCTCTCGGGCTGTATAGTATATGAAAGATTAGCATTCGGCCACATAAGGGCAGGATACTGCACCTGGCTCCAGATCTTGCCGGCCTTAACAATAACATCAGCATAACCGAAAGCGGAGAACCAAAATCGCTTCTGTACTGAGAATTCTGTCCTATTTGTGGTAAACCTACTGCCAAGTAGCCCTTTAGGTCCGTATTCATGTGTAAGAATAAATACCGGGGCATCAAGATTTATGGGATAACGGTTGGACTTGCTTTGATAAAATGCCTCTCCGGGAGCATAACGCAGCATCACTGTAAACGCGCTCTGCTGGTAGTTCTTAAATATATCCCCATAGCCGTTTTCAAATGGCAACCAGCGTGTAGGTTCCTGTATTTCATGTTTAAATCCTATATCAAACGAGAAACCACCCTCGCGCTCCATTTTGTAATTCAACGATGACAGACGCCGGTATGTCACCTTATCATCCGGTTTGCGTTTCAATGACAGGAAGACGTTGTCTGAATTCGTAAAAAGATAATGCTGTCCAAGCTGGTCAATATCATAATTGTGTTCTAGTTTTACAGAGTGTATGGGAAACTCTCTGGAATGATATTTTTTTTCATTAAACGAATACTCGACTTCGGCTCCATATTTAAATTTACGGTCACGCACACCGTATGCTAAATATCCGCGCATAAACCAATGTCTGCTGAGATTGGCCGTAGTCAGCCCACCCACACGAAAACGGGCACCTTCTGCCGTATTGGCCGATATAAATGTATTCAGCGGACCGAAATCAAACTTCGAGTCTTTTCCTGTGGATAAATAACCGGAAACCAATGCAACCACGACCTTTTCGCACCAATAAAAAGCCGGCGTCTCACGCAGTCTGGCCAGCAACTTTTTCATGGACTGCTCGTTTTCCTTAATAGGCATCTGGCGGTGGTCTTTCCAGAACTGTTCCGGCTGTATATCTGCATAATCAGCAAAAAATTGCCTGCCCTCAGTGTCTAAATAACGATCATACGGTTCAACAGGAGGATCATAACTGAAATTGCGATAACCCACCTGTCTACGGGTGTATAATCCCTGGGTACCCGGTATTATCTCAAACTCCACCGTCATATCATCACTGATTTTATGTCGGCAGCCCTCTGCGTCCTGCTCATAGTTCTGGACTATGTAGATATTTTTAACATAATTCAGATTGATGGCTTTGGGAACATTCATTACAACTTTCCTGACACAATAAGATGTGTCTCCCAAGGCAACAAACAGTCTTCCGCTAAAACCAAATGATTCACGGTTATGGGGTGAAAAACTCAGTTCAAGACAGCGCTTCCCCATGAGACTTACCGTGTCCAGATAAAATTTATAATAGTTTGATGCAATGTGTGACAACGGACTTACAAACCTGTTCTGCATCAAAGTTATATCATTATCATAAATATCTATCTCGCGAAACACATCCTCCATAAAACGACGTATACTCTCCTCATCGCCTATCTCGTCCAGACCGCCTCGTTTATATCCCTCAACTATCTCCTTATCGGCACCTGGATTTTTCCGATACAGCACCTTACTGCTTTTTTCCTTAACCGATATAGGCAGTATGGGTTTGCCGGAGACCTCGCTAGTATCAAGGAATTCATATATAAATCCGAATTTTTTAGTAATCCAACTCTGATTGCCAGACTGGGAGAAATCATTCAGAGCAAGCACTGTCTTCTCATATTTGTCATAACTATAATAGTCATTGCGTCTGGGATCCGAATATCTTTTATGGCTGCGTATGCGCTCCATCAGCTCGACAGCCGGATTATTCTTTTTACTATACTTATTCTTTGTCGCATTCACGGTAACTTCCTGCAATGTCACAGATGTGGGTGACAATTGCAGCCGCAGCATGTTTTCACGGCCCTTGTCTACGAATATCTCTTTAACATCATATCCCATTAACGTTGCCTGCAACGATGTGAAATTAGCATCAGTGGATATAGAAAAGCGTCCGTACTCGTCGGTCATACAGCCTTTATCGCTGCCTTTAAGATATATATTCACATATTCCAAAGGCTCATTAGTCACTGAATCAGTAACTACCCCGTTTACTATAGTAACCGGATATACGCGCTGCTGCCCAAGAGCCTCTGGCACAAACATAAATATGATCGACATAAAAAATAGTATGCCAAGCCGTGAAATATTCTTCATCTAATTGTAGAGATATGACTATAATTGTGTAAATTTGCCGGATAAACATTATATTCACCAATAGTGAACCACATGTTTTTTCCAGACTGCAAAATTACTAATTTCCCTGCATACAGAATTGGTCATTTTGTCGTAATTGTTACACTTATTATTCGTTTCAGACATATATATTCACTAAGCACGCTATGGCAATAGAGATAGAACACAAGTATCTGGTAATTGATGATTCTTATAAGGCTCTGTCTGACAAACAGGTCGAAATTATGCAGGGCTATCTCAGCCGTGACCCTGAACACACTGTCAGAATAAGAATCTGCGGAGATGAAGGCTCATTAACCATCAAAGGGAAAAACAACGGTGACACACGTCTGGAATTTGAATATGGCATACCGATTGATGATGCGCGGCAAATGATGCGTATGTGCGGTGACAATATCCTGATAAAGACAAGATATTATGTACCTTACGCCGGACATATATGGGAAGTAGACGAATTTCACGGCAGACACAGCGGACTCGTCATATCAGAAATAGAATTGTCTGAAAGCTCGCACGACTACCAACTCCCTCCATTTATCGGCAAAGAGGTGACCGGTGACGCCAGGTTTTACAACTCCAGTATGTAGACTTAATAAGAATCCTGCGGCACCCCTTTCATAGACAGGGAAATGCGTTTGCGCTCTAAATCTACCCCGATAACCTTTACTGTAACATACTGCTGTACTCGTACCACTTGTTTGGGATCGTTCACTCTACGTTCCGACAACTGAGACACGTGCACAAGCCCCTTAGTCTTTATACCAAGGTCTACAAAACATCCGAAATTTGTCACATTGGCTATAATTCCGGGCAGCAGCATTCCCTCTTTAACATCCTCTATATCTGATATACTGTCTTCAAACGTAAATTTAGCCAACTGCTGCCGTGGGTCACGTCCTGGTTTTTCCAACTCTTTCATTATGTCGGCAAGAGTTTCCATTCCGACATCTTCGCCAATATAATCAGCCAGATGTATCCGGCTCCTTAAATCTGGTTTGCCCACTAAATCACGAGTAGTGCATCCCAGGTCTTTCGCAATACGTTCCACAAGCTTATAGCGTTCTGGATGTACAGCCGAGTTATCTAATGGATTATCTGCTCCCGGTATACGTAAAAAACCAGCACACTGCTCATATGCCTTAGCTCCAAGACGTGGCACTTTTAACAAATCACTACGTCTGGAAAAGGCTCCGTTATCCTTCCTATAAACAACTATATTATTAGCCAGAGCCGGACCAAGACCGGATACATAAGCGAGTAATTCCGCACTGGCCACATTAAGATTTACCCCTACATTGTTCACGCAGCTTTCTGTCACCGTGGCAAGTTTTTTCTTTAGTAGCGACTGGTCTACATCATGCTGGTATTGGCCGACTCCGAGCGATTTGGGATCAATCTTTACAAGTTCAGACAGCGGATCCATAAGCCTCCGGCCTATCGATACCGCGCCGCGCACCGTCACATCATGGTCAGGAAATTCACGCCGGGCAATCTCAGAGGCCGAATATACCGAAGCTCCGTCCTCGTTCACCATGTATATATCCAACGGAGTCCCCATATCTATTTCCTCGATGAATTGGCGAGTTTCGCGGCCTGCCGTACCGCTGCCTATAGCTACCACGTGAATATCATACCGGCTGAAAAGTCGTAGCAACTGCATCTCTGCATATACACGTTGATCCGACTTGCCGTGAGGATATATAGTATCATGATGCAACATAGAGCCTTGCGCATCCAAAACCACAAGCTTGCAACCAGTGCGAAACCCTGGATCGATAGCTATCATGCTCCGTGCACCCAAAGGCGGTGATAGCAAAAGACCGCGAAGATTGGCGGCAAAGACTTCTATGGCCTCTAAGTCTGCCTCACGCTTGCTTAGCGAGGCAAACTCGTTTTCTATACTCGGTTTAAGCAAACGCGAATAAGCATCTGACACGGCTTTACGCACCAATTCTGATTTCGGCGTGGCTCCTTTGACGAAATACCGCGCAATTGAATCGACCGCGTCATCGCATGGAGAAATATCTACTCTCAATATTCCGTCTGCCTCTCCGCGCCTCATGGCAAGTAGTCTGTGTGAGCTGCAACGCCGTAAAGGCTCTGAGAAATCAAAGTAATCTCGATACTTAGCACCTTCTGTCTCCTTACCTTTGACTACTTTAGAGCTGATTACACCGGTCTTCTCAAACAGAATACGCAAACGATTGCGGCTGCGTGTATCTTCACTCACCCATTCGGCAATTATATCACACGCCCCGGCCAACGCGTCCTCCTCGGTAGTCACATCTGCCGTTAAAAAACGACTTACATCGACCTGGGTGTCCCTCTGAGCCATAATTATCTTTGCCAAAGGCTCAAGTCCCTTGCTTCTGGCAGCTTCGGCACGTGTCCTGCGCCTGGGCTTATATGGAAGATACAAATCTTCTATATAAGTGCTGTCCCAGGAAGCAGCAATCTTTAATTTCAAATCATCAGTCAGTTTTCCTTGAGATTCTATCGCTGACAGAATATACTCTTTCCTATGTTGTATATCTTTAAGTAGCAGGTATCTATCAAGTATTTCTTGAACTTTTACTTCATCAAGGGAGCCCGTAGCTTCTTTCCTATATCTTGATATAAAAGGTACAGTGGCGCCACCTTCCAGCAGATCAACCGTTGCTGACACATACTGTTCGGCAACACCAATCTCATTGGCTATTATATTTATAATCTGCTTCATAACTGACTGTATTAAACCATTACTTTAGATTATACCACGTATCTCGGAAAGCTCCTTTACGCCCTGTCTGGCACAAAATTCCTCGATTTCACCGACAATCCGCACTGTAGCGGCAGGGTCAATAAAATTAGCCGTGCCTACCTGCACTGCCGTGGCACCGGCCATTATAAATTCCAGAGCGTCACGACCATCCATAATACCTCCGAGGCCTATTACAGGTACTTTGACTGCTTTCGCTACCTGCCATACCATTCTTACTGCTATGGGACGTATACATGGTCCTGACAAACCTCCTGTTACAGTGCTAAGCAACGGTTTGCGGCGTTCGACATCAATGGCCATTCCTAGGAATGTGTTCGTCAGAGACAATGCATCTGCCCCGGCCTCCTCGGCAGCTTGCGCTATCGAAACTATATCGGTAACATTCGGTGAAAGCTTTACTATAACAGGACCATTATAACTCTCTCTTACTGCCTTTGTTATAATCGAAGCGCCCTCGGGTGTCGTTCCGAAAGCCATACCGCCCTGCCTGACATTAGGACATGATATATTTATTTCGACAGCTGCAATCTGGTCCAACGGTGCAAGACGGCGGCAAACCTCCGCATAAGACTCTGGCGTGGATCCGCTTACATTGACAATCTTTGCTGTGTCAATATCCTTAATTACCCGGTATGTCTGGTTTACAAACACATCGATTCCCGGATTTTGCAGTCCTACGGCATTCAGCATTCCTGAAGGAGTTTCTGCTATGCGCGGATATGCATTACCCTGACGCGGTTCAAGCGTAGTGCCTTTTACAACAATACCGCCAATCTGCGATAAGTCTACAAAATCGGCATATTCCGGACCATATCCGAAAGTGCCTGACGCGGCTATAACCGGGTTACGTAAATCCAACCCGGGTGCTATCGTTACTTTTAAATTAGTCATACCCATTTTAGTTCTTTCACATTAAACACCGGTCCCCAGCTACATACACACTTATGCCCGTCTGCTGTATCTTCGACGCAGCAAAGACATGCTCCTATACCGCAGGCCATGCGGTTCTCTAACGACACTTCACAATCTATGGAATGCTCCGCCGCAAATCTGGCTACCGCTTTCATCATGGGGGTAGGACCGCAGCAATATATTTTGTCTGCACTGCTTTCCAGGACTGGATGTGCCATAACTGTTCCCCTCACCCCTTGCGAGCCATCGTCAGTAGTTAGAAAGACCTCTCCCATACTTGCAAATTCATCGAGCAGCTGCAAATTATCCGCAGTGGCGCCTCCAAGGAGAAAACGCGGTTTATATCCTTTATTTTTCAGTATGCTGCCCCAATACAATAACGGTGCTATACCGACACCTCCTCCGATCAGCAATATATCGTCTTCTTTATTTTCCGGCTCTGAAAAACCATTGCCGAGAGGCAACACGATATCCAGTTTTTCGCCTGTCTGCATGGCACATAAATGCTTAGTGCCTTTTCCAGCTCCTTTTATATACAGCCAGAGCAGGCCGTCGCTAACATTACATACAGATATGGGTCTGCGCAGAAAAGCACCGGGAGTGTCCGGCACCATAATATTAACAAACTGTCCGCCCTCTATATCCGGCAATAGACCATTACACGGACGCAATTTGAGCAAAGCATTACCCAACGGCAATTGCTTTGATTCAACTATCTCAAAAAGAGCCTTTTCCTTCATATTATTAAATTTTTTATTTAGCTATTTATATTAGAGTTTACGACCGCCCAAAGCCCTGAGCAGAGAAGCAAGGTCCTCTCGCACTTCGGTAAGACGCTCTATAACCTCCACACGCCGCGATATATTATGGGGATTAGACCGCAGGTATGTCCTGGCCGCATCAATCTTAAGGCCTTTATCCTTGATCAGATATTGCAACATACGCAACTTTTCTATATCCTGCGCCCTGTAATAACGCTGCTGATGGGCGCTACGCATAGGTTTAATTAGAGTCGGAAACTCTTTTTCCCAGAAACGCAGTGTGCTTTGGGGCAGTCCGAGCATCTCGGCCACCTCTTTAATTTTATAATATTGCTTGTCAAGATCGTCATTCATAAGGACTACGCATTAATCCATAATATGCCCGGCATTCTCAGCAGCCTCTACTATAGCCTGATATTGTTCCGGTGTCACATCAAGAAAATAATAATTTACCGGATTTTGTGGTTCATCTTTAAACAACACCTCATAATGCAGATGCGGACCGGTGGACTTGCCCGTGCTGCCCACCTCGCCTATCTTATCTCCACGATGTACATTCTGACCGTCTTGCACGCTGATCTTAGAAAGATGGGCATAACGTGTCACATAATTATAACCGTGGGAGACATCTATTCTATTGCCATATCCTCCGGTACGTTCCGCCGCTACCACGACACCGTCAGCGGTAGCATATACAGGAGTACCTGTAGGAGCGGCAAAGTCAAGGCCTGCATGGAACGATGTGGTGCCCTCCACAGGATCCCGGCGGTAACCATAACCGGAACTCATAGAATAATCTGAAACATTTATAGGCATTATCGATGGTATATGCCTGAGCTTGTCCCGTTGTGCAAATGCTGTCTGGCGCAACTGGTCAAATGATGAAGACTGGGCGTACACCTGGCGTTCAAGCAAATCAAGATTCTGGGACAGACGTGTGAGAAGTTCTGAATCCGAAAGTTTCTGAAAATTGCTGTAACGCTGCTCATTGCCAAGACCGGCATAACGTTCAGACCTTTTCATGGGATCCATCTGCATCATCACACGATAAAAATTGTCATCACGATCCTTTATATCCTCCATCACGTCAAGAGCGTCATTCAGACGGCTCTCAAGCACCTTATATTTGTCTTTTAGCGCGCTGTTTTCCTTTACAATATACGTTTCATTATGAAAGCCGAAAAACAGCCACAACGCACCACTCATAAGAACTCCCCAGACCACATAATGTAACAGACGCATGACGCGTGTTTTCATCGTAGGGTACACACGTTCATAATTATCTGTAGCTGGATTATATGTGTAGTGGGCCTTTTTCGCCATAATTGTCTTTATAGCCATAATACTATGGCAATGGAATATCACTCGCCGCGCACACGGCATCTTCCTTAATTACAACTTGCAAAAGTAATCAAAATTTCTTAATTTTGCACTTATAAATGAAAAATCAAGTTTCGACATGTTGACAGCAAATGAAATTCGCGACTCCTTTAAGGAGTTTTTCCGTAGTCGCGGACACAAAATAGTCCCGTCTGCCCCAATGGTAATAAAAGACGACCCCACGCTGATGTTTACAAATGCCGGCATGAACCAGTTTAAGGATATCATTCTGGGTAATCGTGTACCGGAAAGCAGACGAATAGCCGACTCACAGAAGTGTCTGCGTGTCAGCGGAAAGCATAACGACCTTGAAGAGGTGGGACATGACACATACCACCATACAATGTTTGAAATGCTCGGCAACTGGAGTTTCGGAGATTATTTCAAAGCAAATGCCATAGATTGGGCATGGGAATATTTGGTAGATGTTCTTAAACTGGATCCGCAACGACTGTATGCCACTGTGTTCGAGGGCTACGCTCCTGAGGGCCTGGAACGAGACAACGAAGCTGCCCACATATGGGAAAAACATCTTCCCAAAGACCATATTATCAACGGTAACAAGCATGATAATTTTTGGGAAATGGGAGACACCGGCCCGTGTGGTCCGTGTTCGGAAATACACATCGACCTACGTTCTGACGAAGAACGTTCTGTCATCCCGGGAGCAGATCTGGTAAACAAAGACAATCCTCAGGTAATAGAGATCTGGAACCTTGTATTCATGCAATACAACCGTAAGGCTGACGGCTCTCTCGAGCCGCTCCCTGAAAAAGTGATTGACACAGGTATGGGTTTTGAACGTCTGTGCATGGCATTGCAAGGTAAAAAATCAAATTATGATACCGATGTTTTCCAGCCGCTGCTAAACGAGATTTCAAAACTGACAGGGCTGGCATACGGCAAAAACGAAAAGGTCGATATAGCCATGCGCGTAGTGGCTGACCACGTGCGCACCATTACTTTTTCAATAGCAGACAACCAGCTTCCGTCCAATGCCAAAGCCGGATATGTGATACGACGTATCTTACGCCGAGCTGTACGCTATGCATATACATTCCTAAACCAAAAAGAGGCATTCTTATACAAACTCATTCCCACGCTCGAAGAGCAGATGGGAAAATCATATCCGGAATTATCAGCTGCTAAAAACTTGGCATCCAAGGTAATCAAAGAAGAGGAAGATGCTTTCCTCCGCACTTTGGACAAAGGTATAGGCATGCTTGACGAGCATATCAAAAATGCAAAATCAACAGGCAAGACTCAAATTAACGGCAAAGATGCATTTATTCTTTATGATACATACGGCTTCCCTCTAGATCTGACCGAACTTATACTGCGAGAAAACGGTATGTCTGTCGACATAGAACAGTTTAATGCAGAAATGGAACGTCAGAAAACACGCGCACGTAATGCGGCAGCCACCGAAACAGCCGACTGGGTAGAGGTTCATGCTGAAGGCGAGGAACGGTTTGTAGGCTATGACCATACGGAATGTGACACACGCATTCTGCGCTACCGCAAGGTAAAACAAAAAAATAAGGAATATTACCATATTATTCTGTCTGACACACCGTTCTACGCAGAAATGGGCGGACAGGTAGGTGATAAAGGTTTATTAATCGGCGAGGATGGTGAAAAAATAGAAATTTTCGACACTAAGAAAGAAAATAATATAGGAGTACACCTATCTAAGGAAATACCGGCAAACCCGGCACAGAAATTCCATGCTGTAATTGACACAGAAGCCCGTATGGCTACATCAGCCAATCACTCGGCAACCCATCTTCTGCATGAGGCTCTGCGCGACATACTTGGCACACATGTCGAACAAAAGGGTTCGTATGTCAGCCCCGACATCCTGCGCTTCGACTTTTCGCACTTCCAAAAAGTGACGAATGAAGAGTTACGCAAAGTCGAGCATCTGGTCAACAGCCGGATACGCAAAGCAACATTGCTCGAGGAACATCGCGAGATGCCTATAGATGAGGCTCGCAAAATAGGAGCAATGGCTCTATTTGGTGAAAAATACGGAGATAAAGTACGTGTTGTTAAATATGCATCAAGTGTCGAACTGTGTGGCGGCACACATGTGCCGAATACTGGAAACATCGGTATGCTCCGCATACTCAGCGAAAGTTCCATAGCGGCCGGAATACGACGTATAGAGGCTGTTACAGGACATGGGGTAGAAAAACTCATGGACGCAATGCAGGATACAGCCAGAGACATGCAGGAACTTTTAGGCAATGCGTCTGACATGCGTCAGGCTGTTTTCAAGGCAATAAACGAGAACGCCGACCTCAAACATCAGGTGGAAGAGTTTTTCAAAGAACGCGTTGCAAACCAGACTAAAGCCCTGCTGGACAAACCTCGTGAAATCAACGGTGTGAAAGTCATAGAGATACAGGGTCCAAAAAATCCCGATGTCGTTAAAAACGTGGCATTTGCCATACGCGCCGCATCTACAGAAAGCACTGTTTTTGTAGCATCAACCATTGATGCCGCAAACAAACCGCTACTTACCATAATGCTGAGTGACGATATTGTAAAAGAGGGATATAACGCTGGTAAAATCATACGTGAGGCTGCCAAAAATATAAAAGGCGGTGGCGGCGGACAGCCGTTCTTCGCCCAAGCCGGAGGCAAAGATGCCGACGGACTGTCTAAAGCGCACGAAGATATACTTAAGGCTCTACATCTCAAGTAAAATATCACTGTTGTAAATTGGGGAATCCCGGATTATCCAACTTAAGGATAGTCCGGGAATTTTTATATTTCTACACACATAACGCGTAGATAAGTATGGGAACTGAGACCTCAAATATAATTCCGTGAATAATAGCTGCACTCATCATCGGTTTACCTCCCTCTCCGGGAAATATTAGAGGCAGACACACATCCATAGAATTGATACCTGCAAGCGATATAGTCGCGCTTACGCTACCTAAGCGAGCAAACATGCCACAACAAGATAAGGCTATCAATTCTCGAAATACGTTAGCCAGTAATGATATTGACGCAAGAAGAGCCGCAGCATCCACGCCTGCCGAAGCCTCTTTAAAATCCAATATCAGCATGGAGGACAAAGAATAATAACCAAAACCGCTCCCTGCCGCCAGAACGTCACAACAGGAAAGATCTCGCACAAACAATGAGACAACAGAAGTGACCGCCAACGTACCAAGTATAGTAAAAAACGGTAACAACAACGTTCGCAGCCCGGCCATGCGTAGCTGCTTAATGAAGTCCCCATTATTACCAAGTCCGAAACCAACCTGGGCCACTAATGCAATAAGCAGAAAGTCTGGCAACATCCCATCAGCTACACAGTTAGGCACACAGACCAGTAATCCCACAACCACTCCGGCATAAAGCAGCGACGGCAACAGAAGAATCTGACACAACTTTCTCATTGCCCACCCTCCTTTCTGCCAAACAGTTTATCATAAAACAGAGCGGCAAAAACACTCCCAAGCACCCCGGCCAATGTTATAAGCAAAGCTGGCTTACCGAGACTGCCAAGATTATTAACAACAGCCGGTTTAGAACCTATAGAGAGGCCAAATACAAAAATAAGTATCGAAACTGTTATGGAGAGTGAACGACCCAGACGAACAGTACGTCCAACACCTCGCAAAGCCATCCCTAATAATATACCGGCCAGCATAATAAAAAGCATCTTAAACATAATTACAAAATATTGTACTGTTACACAAATCACACTTAACAGCATGACATCACAACGGCAACAAAATAATTTGCCACCGCAAAACAATATTTCGCAAAAAGTCAGATGAAACCACTAAACCAATGCACAAAAACTATCCTGCAAGACCGGGCTTCGGCCTGACGATTACACAGTTTTATGTACTTGGCACGACTAAACATATTCAATACAAAATTACAAAATATTTCCCACATGCAAGCTACAACTAGCATATTTAAAACAAAACCTATAAGCCACGATTAGCAAAGTCCTACAGAAATCACACAAAACCCCTATAAAATATGGCCACACCACTCTCCGAAACCACAGAAGAAAGGCAATACACGACACTACTCAGCCACCACGAGAACAACAGCAGGCAAGGCGCGGAAATACAGCGCAAAACAGAACGGGAAACCCCGGAGCGGCTAACAGATAGATCCAGAGGCACATGGAAACGACAAAAGCTGGAAGAAAATAAGATATTCCGCGTAAATTGGACACAATATCAGGGAAGGACGAAAGACATGCTGACAGGAAAGCCCCAGCCATATTATTACATAAAGACGGAAGCGCGGAGTGGGCGGACAGGGCGACAGCGCAAGAGGGAGCGGCTCGTACGGACGCGGGGCCGGACGCGCGGCTGAGGCGGGAACGGCGAGAGGGACGGAGGGAAGCCCGGAACCGCGCCCGGAACCCGAAACGGAGGAGCCTCACGGGGACGGAAACGCAAGAGCGGCCGGGGGACGGGGACGGGGACGGGGCCCGAAACGAAAAAAGGGGCCGGACGCATTGTCCGGCCCCCTAAGGCGGCGATTACCTGCTCTCCCGCTTCCGCAGTACCATCGGCGTGACGGGGCTTAACTTCTCTGTTCGGTATGGGTAGAGGTGGGACCCCCGTGCTTTCATCACCTTAGTCTTTTTTCCGCGTCCCGGCCTCCGCCGCGCAACGCGCTATAACTCGAAAGGGGAACATCCATGGAAGCCGGCAACGCCGGCAGACTACGGGATTATCGACAACCAACACTCGCGCGAGGCTGGCTCTTCGTTATTTCTTCCAGAGTGTTCGGGCAATTAGTACTGCTCGGCTGTAGAC
>CAJTQU010000001.1 GCA_910578665.1 uncultured Muribaculaceae bacterium | reverse complement strand
CGGTCCTATAGCTCAGTTGGTCAGAGCACCTGACTCATAATCAGGGAGTCCTTGGTTCAAGCCCAAGTGGGACCACTGAAAATCAAGTAGTTAGCTAATCACTGACTACTTTTTTTATTGTCTGCACACCTCAGTTTACACGGACTGTGCAAACCAACGTGTAAACCGTGTCAACCACAGTAAACGTAGTTTGTTACAAGTCGAAAGTGCTAAGTAACAACGAATCACCTCTAATGCTGAGAGTGACAAAAGACAGGAAACGTAAATATGTCAGCCTTGGCATATCCGTGAATCCTGAGGATTGGGACTTCTCTAAAAATCGCCTGAAAGACAGCCATCCCAACAAAGACTAGATTGAGAAACTGATTATTCGCACTATCTCAGCCCCCAAAGAAAAAAATTTAACTTTTAACCCTCGGCATCACTGGCGATGTTGCACTTTTTGCATTATAGCTGTATTCAGAATCTGTTCTTATCAGTATTTCCGGCACCAAGACCATTATAGCGAGAACGTGCGAAATTAAAATTATATCTGATAGTGATTGAAAGATCTCTAGTATCGTATATCTTCTTTGAATAAATAGTGCTCAGAGCATCGTATGAAATTATATCCTGCTGCCATGTATCGAAAATATCGTTAAACTGTATTTTTACACTACACCTGTCGTTGGCAAAGGATTTGTAAAGTCCCATATTGCATTGCCAGTATGCTTTAAGATAGTAATTGTCCCCATTACCAGAGGTTCTTGCTGAAAAATCAATATTCAACAAAATGTCCCAAGGCAGATGTATGGCGTTGTTGAATCTGAAAGTGCCTAAAGGTCGGTTTAGTTTTATTATCTTATCCGCATTGGTCATTTTGAAATCCTGCGCTTGAACGCCTGCCATCATAGCCGGATGCCAACAGCCAAAGAAGGTGGGTGACCAGTTGATATATGCTCCAACAGAATTGAACCGCGGCATATTGACCATTGTCTGCAAAGTGACATCGACATTGCCAGGATACTCAGAGATCTGCCACATGAAGTAATTTTTAGTCGAATAGTATTCCAACTCTATGACGAGGTCTTTCCATGAGGCGGATGCCGAGACATAATCACGATATATCGGTTTCAGACCGGGATTACCGGATTCATAAGTGTATCTGTCAATATACTTTATTGCCGAACTAAGCTGTTCAAAAGCAGGACGGGATGTTTTTCTCATATATGACAGACGAGTATTTACCCTGCCAATCGGGAATAATAAGGAAGCCGACGGAGCAAGATTGTGGTATCTGCGACTCTGGTCCTCACTGAGCCGACCGAATTGCCAGTATCTTGAATCTGTGTACTCCCAACGAAGCCCCACGCTTGCTGTGACTGCTCCGAAGGTCTGTTCAGTCTCGGCAAATAGAGCCGTAGTGGTCTCGCTGATTTTGATGTCATTATCACTAATGAAATCGGCATTGCCACTATATCTGTCCGTGCGGTGAATGTTGCTCATTTCTGTACCAAAACTGAGGTCTCCTTTCCACACAGGTAAAGAGACCATGATGTTGCCTGCAAGAAGTCGGTTCCTGACATCATTCACAGTTGTAAATCCACGCTCCGGATTTGTCGTTGAAATCTCATTCTCTGTGTTATGCTGGTTGTTTATCTGCCACAGCGCGTCAAAATTAGCTGACAAATGCCATTTCCCTACCTCTCTGGTATAATACGCGCTGAAAAGGTGTTGTCGGTTATGGCGGTCTATATCGGAATAGTTCTCAAGATTTTCGGAGAATATGCCGTTGATATAGCGGTCAGTCAGAGAGTTTCCTTTAGATGTGGATGGTTTAAAAGAGAAGTCATAATAGAAACCTAAACTATGGGACGAGACGTTATAGTTCAGACCTATTTTACCTTGATAGACGGGATATCTTGCCAGATCCTTTCCAGAGCTGTTCTGTTGTACGATGCCGGATTTGAGATATTGAAATGTCGTATTAGAAAAACGTGGACGTTCTCGGTAATTTTCATAATTCAACATACCGAAAAGGTCAAAGCCGTTCCTACGCCAGTTGAAATTGACCTGCTCAAAAAGATAAGTGTAATGCTTGTATCCGATTGTTGTGCGGTCATTGAACGAGAATCCCTCTCCGACAGGCGCAACGGTGCTTATTCTGATTACAGAATTGACGCTGGAGGCATAACGCGCTCCCGGATTGGTAATGACATCGACATTTTTGAGTTGTGTCGAGGCAAGCTGGTCAAGTTCTGACATGTTTCTTACCTGTCTGCCGTTTATGTATATAATAGGGATGCCTTTTCCAATCACCTCTATACCCGAACCGGATTTGGTTACAAAAGGCATCTTGCCAAGCACTTCGAGGGCGGTGCCTGTGTTAGCGAGATAGGTGCCCGAAACAGCAACCTGCACACCGTCGCCTTTAAATTTTGTCATAGGTCGTGAACCTTTGACTATTACCTCGCCAAGCATATACGAAGCCGGTGACATTATAATATCACCTGAATCATAAGTCGGATTATATATAATCCTGTCCTCAAATCCCATTGCCGAAATTTGCAGGAATACCGGGATCTGGTTTCCTCTAACGACAAATTTGCCGTCAATATCCGTGACGGTACCGTCAATCAATGTGGAGTCGTTAAGGGATTGCAGCGTTACATTGACAAATTCCAAAGGATTGCCGGAATCATCCCTTATCCTGCCTTCATAGGTCTGCACCTTGGCAGAAAGCGTGTTGAAGCACAGGCAGAGCAAAAGCCCTGCCATTAATTCCTTTAATGACATTGAATTATACTTTTTGATTATTGTTTCGTTAAAGACCGCCGGTAACAATCCATCCACCGGAATCGGTTTCCTGTAAGGCAATGTTATGGCAGTGTATGGAGCCGTCTCTGAGTTCCAGTGTGTATGGAACAAAAATTGAGTTGCTTGTGCCAGAGGTAAAGGAATGTCCTATCGAAACCAGTCTTGAACCACTGAATTTCTCCCTGTATGTGATATCAGAAACTGCCCTCATCATTACTTTGTCGAGAACTGAATTATCCCAGTCGGCAAAAGCATTCAGCACAGTCAATGCTGCTTCTTCCGCACTAAGACCTATCAATCCGACAGGATGATTATCCGTTTCGACATAACGGATACCATCGGCAAGCCGGCATATATCATATTTATGTCTCCCATAATTAATAGCAGAAATCTTAAGCACCGTAATTTCACGATTTCTTGAAATCACACTTACCGTGGCCCTTTTAAGCCTTTTTGTATCAGCGTCAATCACATACCTGCGGATGTTTTCGGATTCTGAAATAGAAGAATTCAGTAAATACGGATTTTCAAAATTGCCTTGAGGTACAGCGTGGACGGTAAGAATTATTTCATTACCTTTTTTATTCACCTTATATTCCGCACCATCGCCGTTGGTACAGTTATACAGTTCTGTTTCAAGTATTTTCTTGGAAGTCAACAGAGTGGCCATATATCCCAACACTCTTTCATTATCAACTCCGGAGAGATGCATTCCTAATTTGAGAGATGGCAACCATGTGTAAATATCCGATCCATTGCTTGTTGCAATACGTTCTCCCTTATCAATTCTCCATTTCAAAAGTGAATCAGAATCGGCGATGTATATGTTGTGTACGACAAAATCCTCATTTATGTCGATATATCTGAAATTTTCCACCGGACGTGTCCTGATTTCGACTGTCATCTCAATATACTCGGTGCTTTCGAGTGCTTTTATCGCCTCGGCAAGAATCTCTTTTGCTGACATGCCAGATGGAATCAACACAAACATCAGTACTGCCGCGACCGCGCTCAGACCGATTCCTCCGAATACCCATTGTCGGATAACATGTTTTCTATCTTTCTGTTCCAATGCACGGTTGACTTTAAGGCGCAATTCTTCAGAAGCCTTTATGTCACGGCGAGGTTTCAACAATTCTTTTATCTCTTTGTAATCATCCATGCTATGACATTTTCTTATTAATAAACAGGTTTCTTAATTTATCCATTCCGGATTTATACCGGGATTTTGCAGTGGACTGAGGAATGGAAAGTATGCCGCTGATTTCCACAAACGACAATCCGTCAATCACATGCATTCTTATTACGTCTGCTTCACGCAACGGCAGAGCGTCCAGACAAGCGTTTATTCTGTCTGCATCTTCCAGATCAAGAGCCTCATCCACTCCCTCTCCTATATCAAAATTTTCAATCGGCAACAGGTCTTTATGGTCAGATCGAACATAATCGAGACAAAGATTATGGACAATCCTGAAAATATAAAGCCTGATGCTCTCCAACTTGATATTGTCAGTATCTCTCTCAAGAAATTTCAGAATAGCATCGTACACAAGATCCTCGGCCTCATCGTGATTGCCAAGTCGATAATACGCAAAACTAACAAGATAGTCGAGATTATCCTCGATTATCCTGCTGATTGTTTTGTGCCGTGTCTTCTTAAACATTCTGTGTCTGTATTGATACTTCTACCTAATAAGACAGAATCTCGCCAGAATCGACGAGATTCAAGTGTTAAAAATATTAATCCACTAATTTCCCCTTTTTGAAAGATAAAAATGATCGTTTAAGAATATAGTATGCAAAGCTAAAAAACGTATATTTTGTTATTTGTTCAGTAATTTTGTTTGCGGTTATTGATAGCGAGATGGTAGCATTCGGCAAAGTGTTGGCGCAGTGCATCGCTAACCGGATACATTAGGGGTAACACGTCGGTCGTGTGTGGATATGATATTCGGCTATCCGGACCGTACACCACACAATAGCAATCGTCGAGTGTATAGTGCCAGTAATTATCATCGGTGTTTTCTATGCCTATGCTTTCTGCTATGCATGCTTTTTCAACTGCCTTACGCATTTCCCAGCATTGTTCGATTGTCGGTGGTTGCTTCACCACAACTCCTAAGCGCACCTGTTTCTTATCCCGGTCATATACCTCTACAATATCCCCAGGTTTGAAACGGATTGACTCTGCATAGCGCCCTCTGAATCTTGCTGACGTATGATCAAGCTCTTTGATCATAGCAGCACACACTGACTGCGCGTTGAGATTTCCTGTACGGTCATAGACCCAGAGTCGTTGATACTGATCGCATGAAATATCGCAATTAATAGGTAATTCATATATGTACAGTGCATAAAGTTGTTCATTGAGATATTCTTTATGTATGAACCTAGGGAGCATAAATCGCACTCTGCGCCAGTCGGCATACATAATACTCTGACATAGTTTCACTTCAAACTCTGTTACATCCTTTGCGTCCTTAAGCCGATTGGTATATCTGTGCATATCCACGCGGTAAACGCATTGCCTGTCAATATATGGCGGATTGAGCGCCAACGCCTTGAATTCGTCAAACGTCATATAAACGAAGTCAGATTAGTAAAAAATTATGCTTGCTATTCGTTCTTCATTGTAGTATGGCGAAATTATGCCCACACATCTTTCCCATCAGGATGCCAATAATCCGCCCAGCATGCCATTTTGCAGTCATTCCGGATTAATCGGAACGTGCATTTTGTATTGTCCGCTTCGTATGAATCATATACTATATCTGAGTAGCCGAAGTCTGTCAATATTCCAATCTTATCATCTCTCTACGTCATAAAAAACAAAGTCGGTTTATCCTCGGTAATCAATTCATCCTCATATATTTCATCGGCAATAGGGGGCATGAGAGATTCAAGTAAAGGCAAACAATCATTATAATACTTTTTATTGAGAAACGGATGTGTAATCTTAAGTGCACCCCATTTCTGTGTTTCTCTGTCTTGTACGAAAAATAATCTTCGTTCCCATCGTTCCGGGATAATGGCATTGTATTGAAAATCGGTCATCAGGACATGTGGATTGGATAACGAAACCAACGCCCATGCCTCTCCATTTGAAACAGGTACAAAAATAGGCTTACTGTTTATAGCGTCAAATTGAGTAAACACGTCTGCGAAACTATCCGGTAATAACTGTTCGCCCATTGGGGAAATCAGTCCGGCGAAAGTGTCATCACCCGACTTTCGCGGACGCCAGTCATACTGGGTATCATAAATTTCTAATTGGCGTAACTTTTTGCGCGAATCCTTATCAGTACAACAATAGAGTTTATTTCCTATCTCCTGCAAGCGCATATACTCCAGCGCATCTTCTTGGGTTGGAGCGATCAATGGATTAGTGTTATCATAGCAAACTCTCCAATAATTGAGATGCTCGTAATAATCCTTTTGTCCGACCTCTGACGTTATCGGATAGACAATGCGACCGTAGCAATCTATTTGGTTCATTATAGTGTTAATCTAACTGTGGTAGGCTGTCAATAATACGCTTGGATGAAACTAAACACTCAAAAGTCCCTAACTCACATAATAGTTGTGCAGGCAATACATCCTCACATTTCTTGCAAATCCATTTCGGTATCGGATAGATGCAGGCCGCGATTGAGCCAGCTATGCAGGCCATGGTGTCGGCATCGCCTCCGAACGACACGGCAAGCCTGACGACATCCTCAAAGTCTTTGCCTTCAAGAAAACAGATGATTGACTCCGGCACCGAACCTTGACAAGACACGTCCCATTGATACGCCGGGCGTATTTCGTCAACCGTCCGCGTAAGGTCGTAATTGAAACGGCATTGTATATAATCGCGGATTTCATCTTTGGAGTGTCCGTGATTTGCCATCCATACAGATGCGGCGACTGCCTGAGCGCCCGCGATTCCGGCCGGGTGGTTATGCGATACTTCGGCTGTCCGTTTCGCCAGATCCAACGCTTCATCAAGAGTGTCGGCAAAAAGTCCGACCGGGCTTACGCGCATTGCCGCTCCGTTACCCCAGCTGTTGTAAGGTTGAGGATTCTCACACCATAGCCAACAGTTGAACGAACTTCCATATCCGGCAAAAGGATATTCACGGCCATACTTCTGCATGATTTCGACGAGTTTATCTTTAGGATGGTCTTCTTCAATGTATTCGCGCAACCAATGAGCCACGGCCATAGTCATCACCGTGTCATCAGTGAAACGACTTCCCTGCGGCAACAACTCGAAATCATACCGCTTTTGCTCCGTAAATTCATAAGTCGAACCAATTATATCACCTGCGATTGCTCCTATCATAACTTATTTACTTGATGCGATTAATGAAACTTTTACCTGGTTTTTATGCAACGACTCGTCATAAGCAAAGCCACTTATATAATACATATCAGAAGGAATATCTTTAACCAAATAATCACTATATGCACCACACACATGCTTAGACCATACATAGCTTTTTGAAATCCATATATTGACGAGCATTCTAGAAATGCCGTCTATGCCTACCGGCAGTTTGCTCCACGCATCCTTCATAGCACCCACAAAGCCATCCATACCCTCGCCAAAACCGACAGATACATAGTTTGCTGTTTCTGTTGAGAGTACACTTGTAATATCTGCGACATTAAGATTAATAAAACCACATGTATTGACCACCTTGTCAAGCTCGGTCATATCACCGATTATCCGATAGTCTTCATAAGGAAAAATGATCTTGTCATCGTCATAAATCCATTCTTCAAAAGTAATACATTTATCTGAATTAGAATTGTCCATAATCTGTATTCGTTTTTTTATTTTAATTAAGTGCGGAATAATTAAATTATCGAGGTACGCATTGCAAATTCGATTGCTCCGCGCAGACGCCTATACCTCAACAATTGGTTATACATGGCATATTCCGTTACATCGTCAAGTTTATTCACAACTCGTGTGCAATCACCTCAGACTACCGTCATGCCGGTCAGTTGCAAGATCTGGTAATGATTTGAGTGCTTCAAGATGTGGTTTAACTGGGAATTAAATAATGTTAATAAGCGAAAGCGCCTCCATATGTAATGAGAATTGTCCCACGACTGACTTAAATCGTACATAAACTCCCTACAAACGCAAAGCTTATACACTGAATTAAGTAGAAGGCTATCGACACGGGGGGATGAGGGCGAGTTTGAGGTGGCTGGCTTTGAATTTGATCAGATTATTTTTATCTAAACAGCCAGCCAAAAAGGAAGAAAGTGGAGCATAAGGTTATTTCTCCTTTCTACGTTGATAATTTTTATATGCGCGACCTCCAATTATACCTCCGAGAATGCCGCTGATAACTGGTAGTATGTAAAAAAGAATTTTCATGGCGCAGTCGAATAATTTATATCTACAAAATTACAAAAATGTTTGAATGAAAGAGAAAAATAACTATAATGCGTGTATTTCCTTTTGCAATAAATCAAGGAAACGGGCAGCATGTGCTCCGTCCATCTGTGTATGGTGGAATTGAAATGACACTGACAGCGTGGTCTTAAACCAGCCTTTACGGTATCTGCCCCATATCATGAACGGGTTGTTGAATATGCCGCTATACATACCCACTGCGCCGTCAATGTCGTATTGCGCCAATGCCGATGTGCCTATCACCATGCTGTCTGCCAGATCATGATTCTCGCAAGTTTCGGCAACTTGGCTGGTAAGCCTGAGATAGTCGGTGTTGAATACTGCCAGGTCATTAGAGAACGGTATGTCGCACGAACTTACCTCGCCAGTTTTATTGGCAACAATGGTGTTTACTGCGATTGTATCATACCGTACCAGTCTGCCGGCAACCGGCAGCACATAGAATTCTTCTATGCTTGCTGCTGCCTTACCGATACACCAACACATCAGCATATTAAACTTCAGTCCTTTACTTCGGCTTACTTTTATAAGTCGTGACACATCGAGCGTTTTAAAGAATGTGACCATAGGCATCGGGGCCTTCGTCCACATCTCAAACGCGTATGCCCTGGTTGTTTCTTTAGGATTTATCTCTTTCATTTATTTGTTTTTAGTATAGAAGTGCTCAGTATTTGCCGGCAAAGCTAAATATTTTAGTCCAACCAGCAAAACAATATATCCCAATAAATAATACATTGAATGGATTTGAACTTTTATGTTCAGGTGCAACTGGCTGTTTTTGATGTTTTTGGGAATTTATGCAGGTGTATCGGAAAATTTTCATTAATTTCGCACGTTATATGTAAGATATTATTAACGAAGTAAACATACATATTGTCCCAGGCGTTGCAAGCCTGTGCCAGGCACTGCCGGGACATTGGTTTAGACAATTTAATATAACTCAAAAATAGATTATGGACAAATTAAGCTACGCATGGGGACTGGCTATGGGCCAGCAGCTCCAGGGCATGGGTGTAAATGACATCGACACAGAAAGTTTTGCCGATGCCGTAAAGGCTGTTTTCGACCGCAGCGAGCCGAAAATGCCGGTAGAGGAGGCTCACAAACTGATCAATGAATATCTGCAGAAACTTCAGGGCGAACTCGAAGAACGCGCCAAGGAAGAAGGCAAGAAGTTTCTGGAAGCCAACAGGCAGAAAGACGGTGTAAAAGAGACTGCGAGCGGCCTGCAATACGTGGTAGAGAAAGAGGGCGAAGGCGCGCAGCCCGGTTCTCAGGACGAAGTGACCGTGCATTACACCGGCAAGTTGCTGGACGGCACAGTGTTCGATTCATCAGTAAACCGCGGCGAGCCTGCCACTTTCCCTCTGAACCGGGTGATCCCCGGATGGACCGAGGGCGTACAGCTCATGAAAGAGGGTGCGAAATATACTTTCTTTATCCCTTCCGACCTGGCTTACGGCGCACAGGGTGTGCCTAATGCCATACCGCCGCACTCGACACTTATTTTCGAGGTTGAACTAATCAAGGTTGTAAAGAAATGAAAAAATCTGTGATAATGCTTGGAGCAGCCGCTGTAATGGCAATGGCTGTTTCATCCTGCAAAGCCGGAAATACCGGCTCGGAGACCACAGCGGAAACTGCATCCGCCAGTGTCTCGGAAACTGTCGAAACAGCTCCTGCCGCAGAAACGGCGACTAATGCTGTAAACCTCAAAGCCGACGGAATCAAAGTAGACACAGCAGGTTATAAAACTACCGCCTCGGGCCTCATGTACAAAGAGGTTAAAGCAGGCAAGGCCGACGGCAAGACCCCCACTGCCGAACAAACCGTGAAAGTGCACTATACCGGCAAACACCTGAACGGAGAAGTGTTTGACTCATCGGTAGAGCGCGGCGAACCAATAGATTTTCCGCTTAACCGCGTGATTCCCGGATGGACCGAGGGTGTTCAGCTCATGAAAGAGGGAGCCAAATACCAGTTCCTTATACCTTCGTCACTCGGCTACGGTCCCAATGGCACTCCCGGCGGACCTATAGCTCCGAACGAAGATCTTTATTTCGAGGTCGAACTGCTTGAAGTACAGTAATCCCATGCGTGCCAGTTATTTTTCTTTCTGCGCCGGAACCCTGCTGATGCTTGTGTGCGCTGCCTGCCAGGGGCGCACAGCCGATGCCACACCCAACGGAGAAACCGTCGATGTAGACATCCGTGCGGCAGAATCCGCCACAGACACTCTGCCGGCGACACCGCAAACAGCTGCCGACACCGCCGGCACGCATGCCGGTACCACTGTGATCAAAATAAACTAACCGATAACACAAACAACAATGAAACTTAAAAAATTAGGCATTTTTGCCGCCTGCGCGCTGATACTGACAGGCTGCGGCGAAGGCAAAAAGGGCGAAGGCGACTATAAAGAGGTCAAGCTCAACAAAGAAACTACTACAACCGACTCCATAGCTTATCTCGTGGGTAATATGGCCGGCATACAGCGCCAATATATGGCGAAAAACGATTCCACTATCGATGCAAAAGCTTTCGACGAGGGCTTCTATGCCGGTCTCAGCCTGGCAAAAATGGACAACAACCATTATAACCAGGGCCTCTTGATGGGCCTTCAGGCTGCCATGCAGATGGCTGACATGAACACCAATTACAAAATGGCCATGACTACCGACGCTGTGGCCAGCGGCTACAAAGCCGGTATCAAACAAGAGCCCAACGAGCAGAAAGCCGGCGATATACAGCTGCAGGCCACCAACGCCATGAACAACGCCATAATCAAGGCGAGCGAGAAGGTTGTGTCAGACTACGCCAAAGGCAAAGATTACAAGAAAGAAGGCAACGTATATTACAAGGAGAAGAAAGCCGGCAACGGTGCAAAACTAGCTATCGGTTCGCAGGCCCATGTCAAAATGAACCTGCTTGATACCAAAGGCAAAGAGATTATGCCCGGCAGCGGCGAACAGGTGAATCCTGTAATGGTAGGCCAGTCTCCCATGCCCCAGCTAGACAAGGTACTGCCCCTGCTCAAAGAGGGTGCCGTAGTGGAAATACTCACCACCGGTGCCGAAATATTCGGCAACCGCACTCCGCAGAATGTGAAACCGATGGATGTATACGTAATCTCTATCGAGACTGTTCCTGCCAGCGAAGTGCCGACGGCAGAAACACCCGACGCTGCAAAACCAGCAACTCCGGGCACACCCGAGAACGCCGAGATGTAACCATGCCCCATAAAGACATTTTTTCGACAGGCCGTGTCAAACTGAACAGTATGACACGGCCTGCCTTTTGTTTTGCAAAACGATAACCACACATACTCCGTTATCACTTTGACAAGAGGCTAAAATGTCACTTTAAATGCGAAAAACAGGAAAAACCAGTACTTGAAATGTAATAGTATGTTAAAAAACTTAGAATATTGTGATATTCCACGCCTATATATATTGGGAATAAAAATATTTTGTGTAATTTTGCAAACCTGCTTATTTAGCAATAGGCTGGCACCAATAAGGTATATAACCGATTATCGAGCAATCGAAACAAACTAAACCTATTTAACTATAACCTTTTTGACAGAATACAACCATGGCATTAGACAAAATTGACAATCTTGACAGAACTATTCTGAACATAGTAATGAAAAATGCTCGCATCCCGTCGAAAGATGTGGCAATCGAGTGCGGCGTGTCACGCGCAGCCATCCACCAGCGCATACAGCGCCTCATCGAAATGGGCGTAATCACCGGTTCAGGATATAACGTAAGCCCCCGCTCGCTCGGATATAACACATGCACATATGTGGGCGTAAAACTGGCACGCGGCTCAATGTACCGTGAAGTGGTAAAAGAACTTGAGAAAATCCGCGAAGTTGTAGAATGCCATTTCACCACAGGCCCCTACTCGCTGCTTATCAAGGTATACGCCAAAGACAACCAGAACCTGATGGAGCTGCTCAACAACTACATACAGCACATCCCCGGCGTAACAGAGACCGAGACACTCATCTCTCTTGAGCAGAGCATACACCGCCAGATCGACGTGAAAGTCGACGGTCCCCTGCGCACACGCCACAACCGCCGTCAGACAAGCACGATAGAAAATACAGAAAACAAGTAAACAACCTATATGGCGCCTTTTATGCGCCGGACCAAATTCCGCCCAAGAGTCGGAGTATCCCGCCCCGGCAGGACTCACCGATTCTTGGGCGGCAGGCTTTTTAGCCGCCAAGCCACCACCCCATAGTCATGAACATAAAATCCTCATTCATATATTCCCTACTGGCCGTAGCCCTCATGGGTATAATAGCGCTGGCTTTCTTCTATCCAGACGATATCGACGGACGCGTGCTGCAACAGCACGACATACAGCAAGGCATAGCCAACGGACAGGAGGGCAAAGCCTATCTGGAAAAGACCGGCGAGAGCACCCGGTGGACCAACTCGCTGTTCGGCGGCATGCCTAACTTCCAGATAGCGCCCAGCTACGCCTCGGCACCACTGTTAAACTGGATAGCGCGCGCTTACCAGTTGTGGCTACCCTCGCCGGCCAACCTACTTTTCATAATGATGACCGGATTTTTCATTATGGCTCTGTGCATGCAGATGCGCTGGTATGTGGCACTGTTCGGAGCTATAGCATGGGGCTTCTCGACATATTTCATAATCATTATAGGTGCGGGCCACATATGGAAATTCGTCACTCTGGCATACATTCCGCCCACGCTGGGAGGCATCTGGCTCTGTTATCGCGGAAAACTGCTGGGCGGCTCGGCCCTGGCGGCATTGTTCGGAGCACTGCAGCTCATGTCCAACCATGTGCAGATGTCATACTATTTCATGTTCGTCGTGCTAGCGCTCATGATCGCCACATTCATAGCCGCGCGCAGCGACAAGCGCATGAAAAACTGGCTGATAGCCACTGCCTGCGTGTTAGGCGCCGGAGCTATCGCCGTGGCAGCCAACTCCGCGAGCCTTTACAATACAGCGCGTTATGCCAAAGAGACCGTGCGCGGCAGAGCGACATATATCACTGATAAAGAACAAGGCAGCACACCGCAGCAAGGCGCTGATTTCGACTACATCACAGCATGGAGCTACGGAGGAGACGAAACCCTGACCCTGCTTGTGCCCAACGCAAAGGGGGGAGCCACACTGAAACCCGAAGGCGGAGCCAACAAGCCTATGAGCGTGGCCGACACCGACAAAGCCTCCGAACTAGGCCTGTCTTACGAAGAAACCATGGTGATGAGCCAGTTCAACCAATATTTCGGCAACCAGCCCATGACCAACGGCCCGGTCTACGTAGGCGCGTTCGTGCTGGTGCTGGCCATACTGGCCATGTTTATCTGCCACGGGCCATTGCGCTGGTGCCTGCTCGGCGTCACCATGCTCTCTGTCATGCTGGCATGGGGACACAATTTCGAATGGCTGTCCCGACTGTTTGTAGACTATTTCCCTGGCTACAACCGTTTCCGCACCGTTTCCAGCATATTGGTGATAGCAGAATTCACCATACCGCTGCTGGCTATGCTCGGCCTGGCACGCATCATAGAAATAAACCGAAGCAGCGAAACCGTTGTTTTTAAAGGAAAAACAATATCGCTCCGGGCAAAAACAGCCAGACAACTAATCATCACGGCCTCGGTATGCGGCGGCATATGCCTGCTGCTGTGGCTGTTCCCGTCACTTATGGGTTCCGGCCTGTCGGCACAAGAAAGCGAGATGCTGCGAGAGCAGGGCATATTCGGCAATCCTGACTACGCCGGAATACTACAAGCTGTCAAAGATGTGCGCTACAGCCTTGTCAAGGCCGACGCAATACGCTCGTTCATATTCATCCTGCTAGGCACGGCGGCCGTATGGCTCTACCTCTCAGGAAAAATGAAAAGTGCCGCAGCCATGACGGCATGTGTGGCCGCGATATGCCTTATCGACCTGTTTGCCGTAAACAAACGATATGTCAATTCCGACAATTTTACAAACCCCGATAATGCCGAGGCAACCTTTGAAATGAACGATGCCGACCGTCAGATACTGGCCGACAAGGATCCCAACTTCCGAGTGCTCGACATCGACGGCTTCGGCAGCGCGCGCTCCTCTTATTTCCACAAAACCATAGGAGGCTATCATGCGGCAAAGCTAACCCGGTATAACGACCTGATCGAGCACCAGTTGCAAAAGAATAACCCCAACGTGCTCAATATGCTCAATACCAAGTACGTAATGGGCCGCGCCACCGACGAGAAGGGACAGCCTATGCTTGACAACGCCGGCAACGAAATATGGCTGGCCCAGCACAATCCTGATGCCCTGGGTAATGCATGGTGGGTGCGAGAGATAGCATACGCCGACAGTGACAACGACGAAATGGCCGCGCTCGACACACTCAATACCGCCCTGCGTGCCGTGGCAAATAAAAGTTTTGCCTCCGTGCTTGGCCAGGCCTCGGCTGACAGCACAGCCACTGTCATCGAAACCGCATATGCACCCAACCGCCTCGCATACAAGACCTCGTCAAAGAAAGACGGCATAGTTGTTTTCAGCGAGATCTATTTCCCCTGGGGGTGGACAGCCACCATAGACGGCAAAGAAGCTCCGATAGCCCGTGCAAACTACGTGCTTCGCGCGCTCAGAGTGCCGGCCGGAAACCATGAAATAGTATTCAGCTTCGACCCTGCGGAACTCAAAGTGACCGATGCCGTCAGTGTAGCCGCCGTAATACTGATATACCTGCTGCTCTGCACAAGCCTCACACTAGTGTTATGGCGCCGCAAGAAGAGCACGTCCAAGACATGAATCCGCTCAAAAGCATAGCGCGAGGCTACAAACGCTGGCGCCACCGCCGGGGCTTCGGGGTTCACTCCCCCTTTGCCTACCGAATGGTGCGAGACGTCCTTACCTCGCGCGGCCATTACTATGCCGTAGTTAGATTCAGACGCGATACAGCCGGACTTCCACGTAAGACTATAAAGGAATACGCCGTACTGTTCCGCCTGGTCGCACGCCTCGCCCCACGCCGCATCAACCTCGCCGGAAGTGTGGAGATGCAGCTGTATCCGGTGCTCAGACTGGCAGACTCGCGCGTACTCATAGCCGAAGGCACCGGGGGATACAGCCATTGTGACAGAGTGCTCACAATACTCTCGGCCTCCGACATACGGCATACACTGCCCGACGGCATACTCCGCAGCGGCAATATGCTGGTCATCAGAAACCTGAAAGAACAACCCACGGCATTAGAAACAGTCCTGGGAGCTGTAACAGGCGGATGGGTATTTGCCGACAGCCGGACCGCCATAATTGTAAGCGACAGTGACGAACCGTTAAACATGGTTGATGTTACAATATTATGAGCGAGACACATGCACCTGAAAAATCACAAAGGCCTCTGCAGTCGGCCCTTAAAGCAAAATCCGACTTTCTGGACTACTTGTTGCTTGAACGGGGATTCAGCCCCAATACACTAGCCTCTTACGGAACCGATGTGCAACACCTGCTCACACATCTGGAAACAAAAGGCCTGGAACTGACACGTGTAGCCAGCGATGATATAAGAGACTTTCTGCACGACATACACGAAATGGGAATCAGCAGCCGCTCGCAGGCGCGCATGCTGGCCGGCATAAGATCCTTTTTCCACTTCCTGCGCATAGAAGGATACACCGATGACGACCCGACGGAACTGATAGAGTCTCCGGCACACGGGACACGCCTGCCAGACGTGCTCACAACTGATGAGATAGACGCGCTGACTGCGGCAGTCGACATGTCAAAAACAGAAGGACTGCGCAACCGCGCCATAATCGAAACACTATACGGCAGCGGCCTGCGTGTCAGTGAACTAGCCACACTGTCTCTGACGCGTCTTAATCTTGACGAAGAATACCTGATCATAGATGGCAAAGGGTCCAAACAACGCCTCGTCCCTCTCTCTCCCGTGGCTGCGTCAGAGATACGCGCCTACCTCGACCAACGTCTGTCCCTGCCGGTCCATCCCGACCATTCCCACCTGGTATTCCTCAACCGCAGGGGCAAAGGACTGACACGTGTCATGATATTCTACATCATTCGCGATGCCGCTGTAGCGGCAGGAATAGAAAAACGCGTCTCTCCGCACACCCTGCGCCACAGCTTCGCCACACATCTGCTGGAGGGAGGAGCCAACCTGCGCGCCATACAAGAGATGCTAGGCCATGAAGACCTGTCAACTACCGAAATATACGTCCATCTGGACCGCAGCCGAATTCGCGGAGAACTACTCCGGCATCATCCGCACTTCAGGCCGCACACGGCAGACAAGGATCCACAGCTATGACAGAGCGCTGAAAAACTATTTTCAAATCACATACTCAGCAAGCCATAAACCATTATAAGAGAATTCACGCCCAGACTTAAGTTTTATTATTCCCAATCTGGAAAATATGTTTTGGGAAACGGCAAATTATTCGTAATTTTGCGTTATAATTGGTCGGAATGCCCTTTACTCCGAACTAGGGGCCAAATACCGGCTTAACGGTAATGATAATATATTTGTCTGTTCTTATGAAGCGTTTTACATATACCCTGATGCTTGCCGCAATGTGTCTGCCGGCAGCTTTCGGTGCCACTCCGGAGCAAATGGACCGCGCACGCGCCATCGCATATAAATACTGCCTGCGTTACATGAACAACGGCTCAGGATATCTTGACGATAAAAAACCTAAATCTACAGCCGAACTAAAATCCGCGCTCAAAGAGAAAGAAAAGGAAAACATAAAGGTACTGGAAAAAATCTCCATACCTTCTGAAAGCGAGTACGCCACATGGGATAAAGAGGAATTCAATAAATTCTGGAAAGACACTTTCTTCTCCAACAAATCCCTAAAATTCAATGCAAAAGGTGCGTGTAAGGCAACCGCTGCAGGAGAAATAAGTAAAATTTCAGTGACAGCTGCCGAACCGTCCGCGACCAAACCAAAACCGGAAGAGCAGGCCAAAGCGGAAGAAAAAACAGCCGCCCCGGCGGAAATCACGGTTTCTGCCGATGACGAAGCTATGTCCCCCCTGGTCGAAGAACCGGCCATCACGCCTGTGGAAGAAGTCCAACCTGTGGAGATGCCGGTAGAAGATGTCAAACCGGCCCCAGAACCCAAGAAAGAGAGTTCCAACACATGGGCTATAATAGTACTGTGCACGCTCATAATAGTTGTAGGCAGCCTGGTGGTATATGCCCTTAACGTGATGAAGCGTAATAAAGAGCGGCAGAACCACGACATGCCGCGCCGGACAAAACCGCGCCGCGAAGCGTACAGAGAGCCGGAAGAGGAGGATAACGGATACACTTCAAAAGCCGATCCGGAAGATGAATCGGCATTTGCCTCATATGCCATGTATGAAGAACCCGAGCCTCAGCGCAAAGAGCCCGAGCCTATAAGGCGTCCGGCGCAACGCAGCATGGCCGCAGTCTCACGCGAACACTCTGAACGCGATATGGAAATAGAGCGTCTGCGCGCCGAAGTGGCTGCCCTGCGCCAGCAGCTTTCTGACTCGCACGATGCCGCCAATGTGTCATCACGCTACACTCCGGGCTCACGCACGCAGCGCCCGGCCCATGTCATATATCTGGCACAGGCCAACGCCAACGGCGTATTCACACGGGCTGACGCACGTTATAATGTGGGCAACTCGATATTCAAGCTCGTCACTACCGACGGAGTGTCAGGCTCTTTCACCGTGATCGACGATCCCACGGTGCACGAACTGGCACTGATGATGCCCACAGATTTCCTGGTGAACGCATGTTCTGGCCGCAACCTGCAACAGACCCACGGCGCTCGCTCAATAATCAACGAGGCTGCCGGAACAGCCATATTCGAAGACGGACGCTGGTATGTGACACGCCGCGCCCAGATACGCTATTCACGCTAATTCCCAGACTTACCGTACACACGCGCCATGAAGAAGACGGACACTCCGCTGATGATACAGTACAACGAGATGAAAAGCAAGCATCCGGATGCCGTGCTGCTCTTCCGCGTAGGGGATTTTTACGAAACTTTCAGCGATGACGCCGTCACCGCGTCAGAAATTCTTGGCATAACGCTCACCCGTCGTGCCAACGGCAAGGCCATGTATGTGGAACTGGCAGGATTCCCCCACCATGCCCTTGACACTTATCTGCCCAAACTGATACGTGCCGGAAAACGTGTGGCAATATGCGAGCAGCTTGAAGATCCAAAACTGACTAAAAAGCTAGTCAAACGAGATATAACCGAACTGGTCACACCCGGAGTGAATATCAACGATTCAATATTGTCGGGACGCGAAAACAATTTTTTAGCCGGAGTGCATTTCGGCGCAAAAAACACCGGGGTGGCTTTCCTGGACATTTCTACAGGAGAATATATGTGTGCCGAGGGTTCCGCCGACTATATAGACAAACTGCTGTCCGGCATCTCTCCAAAAGAATTGCTGATCATGCGCGGTATGCGGCAGCGCGCCGAACAGGAATTCAAAGGCCGCTACTTCCTGTTCGAACTTGACGACTGGGTGTTTACAAGTGATGCAGCCAGCGAGAGACTGCTACAGCATTTCGAGACCAAGAACCTGAAAGGCTTCGGCGTCACAGACATGCCCGACGCCGTGATAGCGGCCGGGGCACTGCTGCACTATCTGGACATCACACGACACCCCAACATATCCCACATAACCGCGCTAAGCCGGCTGGACGAAGACAAATATGTGCGTCTGGACCAGTTTACGGTACGCAACCTGGAACTGGTGCGTCCTATGGCCGAAGACGGAAAAAGCCTCATCGACATATTAGATATGACCGTTTCGCCCATGGGAGCGCGATTACTGCGGCGATGGGTGCTCTTTCCCCTGCGCCAGCCATCGGCCATAGAGGAGCGCCTCAACGTTGTGGAATATTTTTTCAAGCACCCTGACTGCAGACACACGTTGCGCGGAGATATCGAAACTATCGGCGACCTGGAACGTATCGTATCCAAAGCAGCGGTAGGCCGCGTAAGCCCGAGAGAACTGGTGCAACTTAAAAACGCCCTCATGGCCCTGCGGCCTGTCAGAGAGATGTGCTGCCAGTCGACATGCCAGGAACTACGCCGTTACGGCGAGAGCATATCTCCCTGTCCCGAACTCTCAGACCGCATAGCCTCGACCCTGAGCGAAGACTCCCCCTCGCTATTATCGCGCGGCAACTTCGTACTGGAAGGTGTAAATCCGGAGCTTGACGAACTACGCCATATAGCCTCCAGCGGAAAACAATATCTGGCAGACCTGGTGCAGCGCGAGATCCAGGCCACCGGCATCACAAGCCTTAAAATAGGATTTAACAATGTCTTCGGCTATTATATAGAGGTGCGCAACGCACACAAAGACAAGGTGCCGGCAGAGTGGATACGAAAACAGACATTGGTCAATGCCGAACGCTACGTAACCCCCGAACTCAAAGAGTACGAACAGAAAATACTAGGAGCCCAGGAGCGCATCGCCGCGCTTGAAACCGGCATTTTCAATTCTCTGGTCGAGGCTGTAGCCGGATTTATCCCGGCAATACAGGCCGATGCGGCCACCGTGGCCAGGATAGACTGCCTGCTATCATTCACACAGGCTGCCGAAAGCTACCGCTACTGCCGTCCCGTGATAGACGAATCACTGCGCATCGAGATTACAGAGGGAAGACATCCCGTGATAGAACGACGCCTGCCCCCTGGCGAACCGTACATATCAAACTCGCTGACACTTGATTCCGAATCACAGCAGATCATGATGATCACAGGCCCGAACATGAGCGGCAAATCAGCTCTGCTACGACAGACAGCCCTGATCACGCTCATGGCGCAGATAGGCTCGTTCGTACCGGCCGATGCGGCACGCATAGGGCTGGTAGACAAAATCTTCACCCGTGTCGGAGCCTCCGACAACATCTCGCTTGGCGAATCCACATTCATGGTAGAGATGAACGAGGCTGCCGCCATACTCAACAATATGTCGGAACGGTCACTGATACTCTTCGACGAACTTGGCCGCGGAACATCCACTTATGACGGCATCTCCATCGCCTGGGCTATTGTGGAGCATATACACCAAAACAAATCGGCACGGCCAAAAACACTGTTTGCCACACACTATCACGAGCTGAACGAAATGGAACGCCTGTACCCCAGAGTGGCAAACTACCATGTGGCAGTAGAAGAGCAAAATGGACAGGTAATTTTCGTGCGTAAACTGCGCAAAGGAGGTTCCGAACACAGCTTCGGCATACATGTGGCCCGTCTGGCAGGATTGCCGCGCGGCATAGTGCGACGAGCCTCACAGGTGCTGCAACAGTTAGAACAGGCCGGTGCAAAGGCCCCTGTCGGACAGGATACCGGCTGCAATAAGGAAACCGGACGGCCGCAGAGCACCAAAGCCGATACGACATGTCTGACAACGGGCACAGGCGGCACAGACGGATACCAACTCTCTTTCTTCCAGCTCGACGATCCCCTGCTGTCACAGATAAGGGACAACATCCTGTCGCTCGACATAAACAACCTGACCCCTCTCGAGGCTCTGCAAACACTTAATAATCTAAAGTCGCTGATTACAGGCAAATAACTATAACAACAACCTGACTATAAACAGATTAAGCATAAATCAGCTTTATATATTCGGCCTTTCCGGACACTATAACGGCGGAAAGGCCGAAATATTTTTTTGCATATCCAAACATTTTCAGACCCTCCGCCGTTTTATTGGTACGAATCACAACAATAAATATTTACTAAACAAGTATAAGATTATGAAAAAGATGTTACTTACAGCCGCCCTTATTGCCGGCGGTTTTGCGTCAATGAATGCGCAACAAGCTCTGCTTAAGCCCGGTTTTTTTGACAACTGGAGCATCGGTATCGACGGTGGTGTGACAACCCCTCTCAACCACTCTGCCTTCTGGGGCGATATGAGAGGTGTGGCAGGCCTTAATATAAAGAAACAGATTACTCCCGTATTCGGCATCGGCGCCGAAGGTCTTTGGGCTGTCAACACATCTTCATGGCGCGGCCAGGTGCACAGCAACACCGCTTTCGACAGCCAGTATGTGGGTGCCTACGGTACGGTCAATGTTGTAAACCTGTTCAAACCATACGGAGAGCAAAACAACGTATTTGACGTAGACCTGGTGGCAGGAGCCGGCTGGGGACACAAATACCAGACCCAGCTGCCCGACTGGAACTATTTCGCTACAAAGGTGGGCATGAACCTCAACTTCCATGCTTCAGACCGTGTGACAATCGCACTGAAACCATCTGTAATATGGAATATGAGCGACGCAGGTGTCAACCAGACTTCGGCCGCCTATAATGTGAACAAAGCAACATTCAACCTTATGGCAGGCGTAAGCATCGCCCTCGGCAACGGTTTTGAATATGTCACTCCTTATGACCAGGCCGCAATCGACGAACTCAACGAACGCGTCAACGGTCTTCGCGGAGACCTCGGTATGGCAACAGCCGCACTGGCCCAGTCAGAAGCAAACAACGCCGCACTGGCAGCACAGCTGGCAGACTGCCGCAACAAGGCCCAGAAAGTGGAAGTAGTCAAGACTACCACCGACCAGCTCTCGACTGTGCGCTACGTGAACTTCGACCTCGGCAAATATAATATCACTGCCTCTCAGATGCCTAACGTGGCTGCCGTGGCCTCTTACCTCAAGAACCACCCCAACAGCACCGTCATCATCAAGGGTTACGCCAGCCAGGACGGCCCCGTAGACGTAAATATCCGTCTGGCCAACCAGCGCGCAGAATCAGTACGCACCACGCTCATCAACAAATACGGCATACCTGCTTCGCGCATCAAGGCCGAAGGCCAGGGCATCGGCCATATGTTTGAGGAAGAAAGCTGGAACCGCGTGTCTATCTGCACACTTGACGAGCCGGCCAAGACCACTACAACCACCAAGACTGTAAACAAGTAAAACAATCTGCACTTTAGATAAAAAGCTATAATTAACGCTTATTTAGCCTACATGACCCGGTTCCGGCATCCATAACCAAATGGTGCCGGAACCTTTTTTTACAGGCTTCCCAGAGCCATACACAGTTCCCGGAATGCACATATTTGAATTTTCTGTGCAAATTTCAGCACTTTTATAGCGGAAAAATTTCCGTAATCCAAAAATTAGTATTTACTTTGCAGTCTGAAACAACGAGTAAGAATAAAAAACAAAATAATTTAAACACTTAAATCATTTTAGAATCATGTCTGAAATAGCATCTAAAGTAAAAGAAATCATTGTTGACAAGCTCAGCGTAGACGAAAACGAAGTAATTGAAACCGCTGAATTCAGCAAGGACCTTGGTGCCGATTCTCTGGACACAGTAGAGCTCATCATGGAATTTGAGAAGGTGTTCGACCTGCAGATTCCTGAGGAAGAAGCCGAAAAGATTGCCACTGTAGGTGACGCAGTCGCTTACATCGAGGCTCACAAGAAATAAGAAAACCCACCCAATTACCTGTAGCGATGCAGGGAGACGGGCAATAATACCAGATACGGAAGGCGAGTTACCCCGAGTAGTCTCGCCGCCGTTTATCGTATCCCGTAGCCAGGCACCAGCTACCATAGTTTAGCTTGACCTTTATGGAATTAAAAAGAGTAGTGGTGACCGGTCTAGGCGCCCTCACTCCCATAGGCAACAATGCTGCCGAGACATGGGAGAACGCCCTCAAAGGCAAAAGCGGAGCCGGCCCTATCACACATTTTGACGCTTCTTTGTTCAAAACAAAGTTTGCCTGCGAAGTAAAGAACTTCAATCCGGCAGACCACTTTGACCGCAAAAAAGCACGTCAGCTCGACCTCTACGCCATGTATGCCCTGGTAGCAGCCGACGAGGCTGTGAAAGATTCCGGCATAGCCGGCGAAAACATAGACAAGAACCGTGTGGGCGTGATCTTTGCCGCCGGCATCGGTGGTCTGCACACTTTTGAGGAAGAGGCTGGTTATTACGCCAAAAACGAAGCCAGCGGCCCGAAATACAACCCGTTCTTCATACCCAAGATGATAGCCGACATCGCTGCCGGACACATCTCGATGAACTACGAGTTCCGCGGCCCCAACTTCGGCACAGTATCTGCCTGCGCATCCTCTAACAACGCGCTGGTCGACGCCTTCAACTACATCCGGCTCGGATATGCCAACGCTATCGTGGCCGGTGGCGCCGAAGCCGCCATCTTCCCTGCCGGCGTAGGTGGTTTCAACTCCATGAAGGCTCTTTCAACCCAGAACGATGATCCCGCCACCGCCTCACGCCCATTCTCCGGTTCTCGTGACGGCTTCGTAATCGGCGAGGGAGCAGCCGCACTCGTGCTCGAAGAATATGAACACGCAAAGGCTCGCGGCGCCCACATATATGCCGAAGTAGTAGGCGGCGGACTCAGCGCCGATGCATACCACATAACAGCCACCCACCCCGAAGGACTTGGTGCCTGTCTCGTGATGGAAAACGCCCTGAGAGATGCCGGCATGAAACCCGAAGACATAGACTATATCAACCTGCACGGTACATCCACACCCGTAGGCGATATCTCTGAAGCAAAGGCTATCAAAAAGGTTTTCGGCGACCACGCTTACAAACTCAACCTTAGCTCGACCAAGTCTATGACAGGCCACCTGCTCGGCGCGGCCGGCGCAGTAGAAGCCCTCTTCTGCGTAAGGGCTATAACAGACGATGTCATACCCCCCACCATCAACCATACGGAGGGAGACAATGACCCCGAAGTCGACTACAACCTGAACTTCACTTTCAACGAGCCGCAGAAACGCACTGTCAATGCCGCGCTTTCCAACACTTTCGGATTTGGCGGACACAATGCGTGCCTTATCATGAAAAAGTTTAAGGAATAAGCATATACAGATCTCTTAGAGCCGGACTGTCCTGACATGGCAGCCCGGCTTTTTCTATTTTTCAGACATTTCATCCATGCCGGTTGGCCGGTTAAAGTATTTTTCCTAATTTTGCAACAACTTAAAAACTCATTTTTCAGATTATGGCTAACACTCTCACATTCACCGACTTCAAATTCGACGGACAGACAAGCGTATACCATGGCAAGGTGCGCGACGTATACAACATATCTGACAAATACCTAGTCATGGTCGCCACAGACCGTATATCGGCATTCGATGTTATACTGCCAAAAGGTATTCCGTTCAAAGGACAGGTGCTCAACCAGATAGCGGCACAATTCCTGGATGCCACGGCCGACATAGTACCCAACTGGAAAGTAGCTGTCCCCGACCCGATGGTCACTGTGGGACTACGTTGCGAACCTTTCAAGGTAGAAATGATCGTGCGAGGCTATCTGGCCGGCTCGGCATGGCGCGAATATGCAGCCGGAGCTCGTGAGATATGCGGCGTAAGCCTGCCTGACGGACTTTGCGAAAACCAGAAGCTGCCGCATCCCATCATTACCCCCACCACCAAAGCAGACGAAGGACATGACGAGAACATCTCGCGCGAAGAAATCATAGGACGCGGCATCGTGGCCGAAGAAGACTATGTGCAGATGGAGAAATACGCACTGGCCATCTTCGAACGCGGTACAGAAATGGCCGCGCGCCACGGACTGATACTCGTAGACACCAAATATGAATTCGGCAAACACGACGGCCGCGTGATACTCATCGACGAAATACACACGCCCGACTCCTCACGTTATTTCTATGCCGAGGGATATGAAGAGCGCCAGGCCAACGGCGAACAGCAGAAGCAGCTCTCAAAGGAATTTGTGCGCCAGTGGCTCATCGAACACGGATTCATGGGAAAACCAGGCCAGCAAATGCCCGAAATGACCGATGAATACTGCCGTGAGGTCAGCGACCGCTACATCGAATTATACGAACATATTACGGGCGAGACATTTGTCCGCGCCGAAGAAACCGACCTGGCCGCACGCATAGAACGCAACGTGGCCGGATGCCTGAGCAAACTCTGATGGCAAAACACCGCATACCGGCACAAAGGGCCGGCGAAACAGATGCAGAACATGTAAAGCCGTATAGCGACACTGGCAACAAAAGCGAACAAGTCGAACAGATGTTTGACTCAATCGCGCCGGCATACGACTTCATGAACACGGCCATGACTTTCGGCATGCACCGCAGCTGGCGCAACCGCGCCCTGTCCATGCTGGCCGGCAAACTGGCACGACAGACGTCCGCCGGCCCACTGCGCATGCTCGACGTGGCCTGCGGCACAGGCGATGTCACATTTCGTATGTACGACCGATTCGGCCCGGAAGCAGACATAACCGGTATCGACCTGAGCCAGGGCATGCTCGATGTGGCGCGCCGCAAACTACAGGAGATGTCCCAGGCACATCGGGCCGCAATAAAGTTCCAGGCAGCCGACTGCCTGAAACTGCCATTTGCAGACAATACGTTCGACGCCGTGACCGTAGCCTACGGTGTGCGCAACTTCGAACGCCTGGCAGAAGGATACGCCCAGATGCTACGTGTGCTCAGACCCGGCGGAGTGCTCTGTGTAATAGAGCTGTGCGAGCCTGCCTCGCCGCTGACACGCTGGGGTTATCGACTATATTCGCGACACATAATCCCCTTCATCGGACGGCGTGTGAGCAAAGACGACAGAGCCTACAGCTATCTTCCGCAAAGCATAGCCGCCTGTCCCGACCGCGATGCCATGACACGCCTTATGGCACAGGCCGGATTCATACACACCGAATGGCACACCCTCTTTCCCGGAGCAGTAGCCATATATCTGGCCCGGAAAGCATGACATAATAAAATTATTCCTAAATACACCAGCCCCCGGAGACTTCAAGTTTCCGGGGGCTGGTGTGTTTTCATCCAGGGCAATATGCCCGTCAGCGGCACCGTCTGTCAGTTACGGCGCCCGGAACGCGGATTATTATCAAACGGATTGCGTGACACGTCAAAATAATCGGACTCCTCATCCTCTTCCGCATGCTGACCCGTATTTTTCTTATTCTTACGTCGCACTACCTGCTTGGTATCAGGCTTATTCTTCTTTATCTCCTCCGGCTTCTGCCTGTCCACAGGCAAGGCATTCAGATCCCACTGTTCCGAACGGTCATAACGCTTAAGACTTAGCTTTCTGGGATAATAATACACATCGTCAGGCTGGCGGCGCAGATCATAATCGCCGGTGGAAAATTCCTGTAGCGAATCTGCATGTGCCACAAACCTGGCGTAATAATCCGTGGGGCTTAGATACGGAAAAACAACTACGCCGTCTTTCACCGACCGGCGCGCCAAAGGAATATCAGACATATTCAGCACCTCGACAAAGCCGCGCACGGTGTCAGGCGTGAGCCTCAGCGTGAGCGTGGCATAATCTTCCCTCTTCTTAACCTTGAAAGCCTGGCTGTAGCCCTTGTTATACCGGCCCGTGAGGCCGCGCATGGCAAGCGAATCTATACTCAGACGGTATTCACAGCCGTAATCCAACTGCGGCCGCACCATATATCGGCGCACATTACCAGCGGAATCACGCATTACCGGCGGCATAGGAAGCCTGTGCCACACAGAATCGATGTTTTGCTCCAGACGGACCATGGAGGTATCCAGGGCCACCAAAGGCTCGGGCACATCTATGAGCAGCGGCGCGTACACATCGAAACTACCTGAAAGATTAGTTCCTATATTTATCCATCGCTTCTTCTCTGCCTCTATCGAATCCTGCTCGGCCTGCTTGCGTGTCTTTCGTTTAGGCTGCCGCGGCACACGCACTTTCGGACGGGCCATGACCAGCGTGTCGGTTACATAATCCAGCGTTCGATCCTTGCCCGTGCGCTGGTAGCGCAGTGCCACACGCAGAGTGTCGGCATGCACCAGCCTGTTATCCGCCAGCCAGTATGTCACCGTGTCATTCTTGAGCGAATGCTCGGCTACATACCACTTATCCCCCGGGATATAGTCAGGCAGCGACAATGATGGCAGCGAACGCGACGGCGCATTGAAAATGAAACTGAGCCGCATCGAGTCCGGACGCTCATACTTGACCAGGTACTGCTGTCTGTAGCCTGCGTCAAAAGCCGACAATAGGAGATTATTGGGGAGGAATATGGTGCGGCTCCGGCCCACAACCGTATCGACAGCACCCGTCTTCAAGTCATATATAGTATCAGAAGCCGTACCCGGCTCGGCATAGGGGGTCACAGGTTTCGGATAGAACGCTATTATCTCGGCCGGATTATCCCAGCGGTAATCATTATTAACATCCCCCAGAGCAAAAATATTATACGGAATCCCTTTGAGTCCGCGGATAGTGAAACGTCCCATGTCGTCAGTCTTACTGGCCCTCTCAAACCTCAGCGTGCGGAATGCAGAATCCGGGGCATCGGCACGATGCACACCCACAAGCATCCCTTTCTGCGGCTCAAGAGTGGCCGCGTCAAGCACTATTCCGGACACCATAAGAGTGTCAATACAGGGACCCGTGGAAAAAGTATAGCTGAAATTGCCGAGCGGATTAGACTCATTGACATCGATAATCGATTTTCCGAAATCCACTGTATAGGTCGTATTGCCCCGAAGCGTGTCATCCCAGTTTACATACACCTTGCGGCCTGAGCTAACCACCTTAGGTACCGAGGCCCCGGGCGGCGAGACAACCACGCTGGTAAACGCATCCTTGATATTCACAAGTTCGTCAAACTCTATCTCCAGCCGGTTACCTCTCACATTGACACTCCCAGGCGCCGGATTGCCCCGCACAAAGCGCGGAGGGTCCTCATCCCTCGGACCTCCGGAAGGGGAACCCATACTGGCACACGAATAAAGCAACAGCAAGATTATGGCGCCCGCCAGCAGGCAGGGCAGTACATGCAAACCTTTCTTCATCCTAAAAACTTCTCTTTTCAATCCCCAAAAGTACTCAATTATTTGCTATCTCTACATATCTCATCTTAAAAAACTTTGTCAGCAACCAATTATGATGGGCACAAATGTTAAAATACATATCGTATTTAACACTTCATGTGTTAAAATGCTAAAAATGCACGATTATCAGCATTTTTTCAGGATAAAAATTTGTGGGGCAAAAAAAAGCCCCTAACTTTGCACCGTTTTTGATAGCAAAATTTATTGTTTTATTATTTAAATCTTAAAGACAAAATGAAGAAGATCGTTCTTTCTCTCGCTGTTCTGGCTTCTGTAGCCCTCGTATCTTGCTCTAAAGGTGCTGCTACTACTGACTCTGCTATGGACACTACTGCTGCTCCCGTAGAAGAAACTACAACTGTTGACACTACAGTTAAAGACACTACAGTTAAGGTTGAGGCTCCCGCCGAGGCTGCTACTGTTGACACTACAGTTAAGGTAGAAGCTCCCGCTGAGGCTAAGTAAGCATACAGCTGAGAACAATTTAAACACAAAACGGACGCTTGCCCCAGGGGAAGTGTCCGTTTCCTTATATAATCTATAACCACCTCAAACACCCGACTATGAATACCCAGAACATACCCGAAGTAATGTGGGCCGAAAAAATGAACTGCGCAGTGACCGTGTGCGACAAAGACGGCATTGTACTCTACATGAACGAACGAGCACGCGAAACATTTGCAAAACACGGCGATATGGTAGGCCGCAGCCTGATTCCGTGCCATTCCGACCGCTCACGCTCGATCATAGCCTCAATGCTGGACGAAGGACATTCTAACGCCTATACCATAGAAAAAGAGGGCAAGCGCAAAATGATATACCAGACACCGTGGCGCGACGCAGCCGGCAACATAGCCGGGCTGGTAGAAATATCCATGGTCATCCCGGCAGACATGCCGCACTATATACGCTGACACCACTCCGGACACACTCCGCGCACGGACGCCGCAAAGTGATTTTTGCGCATGTAGAATATTATTGTTACTTTTGCAACTTAGAAAAATCTTTACAACGTGGATACCAAATACATTTTCGTTACCGGAGGCGTAGTCTCTTCGCTTGGCAAGGGTATTATTTCCTCCTCGCTGGCCCGGTTGCTTCTCTCACGCGGCTACCGCGTCACGATTCAGAAATTTGACCCCTATATCAACATCGACCCGGGCACTCTAAACCCCTATGAACACGGAGAGTGCTATGTCACTGTCGACGGCCACGAAGCCGACCTCGACCTAGGACACTACGAGAGGTTTATGGACACTCCGACATCGCGTGCCAACAATGTAACCACGGGGCGCATATACCAAAGCGTGATCGACAAAGAGCGCCGGGGAGATTATCTGGGCAAAACAGTACAAATCATACCCCATATCACCGACGAGATAAAACGAAATGTCAAACTGCTGGGAAATACCGGCAAGTACGATTTTGTCATAACCGAGATCGGCGGAACCGTGGGTGATATAGAATCTACGCCTTATCTCGAGGCAGTGCGCCAACTGCGCTGGGAACTGGGACAAAACGCCCTGTGCATACACCTCACATATGTGCCATATCTGCGCGCAGCAAAAGAACTTAAGACAAAGCCCACGCAGCACTCCGTAAAACTGCTGCAAGAGGTTGGCATACAGCCCGACGTGCTTGTGCTCCGCACCGAAAAGGAGATACCGGCATCCATGCGCCGCAAAGTAGCACAGTTCTGCAATGTGGATCCAGACGCCGTCATCCAGAGCATAGACGTACCCACGATATACCGTGTGCCTCTGACCATGCATGCCCAGCATCTTGACGAGATCGTGCTCCGCAAGACAGGCATAGAACCAGAAGGAGAACCGGACCTGCACCGCTGGAACCATTTCCTCGACAAAATCGAGGCTGCTAAAGAAGAGGTCAAGATCGGACTAGTGGGTAAATACGTTGAACTGCAGGACGCTTACAAATCCATAAACGAGAGCCTGTTCCAGGCAGCCACTTACATGGACCGCAAACTCTCCCTGCACTATATCCACTCTGAAAAACTCACCGCCGAGAACGCCGGTGAAAAGCTGGACGGCCTGGACGGTGTAATCATAGCTCCGGGATTCGGACAAAGAGGCATCGAAGGCAAATTCCACGCCATCAAATGGTGCAGGGAAAACGATGTGCCGACATTCGGAATATGCCTGGGCATGCAGTGCATGGTCATAGAGTTCGCACGCAATGTGCTAGGTCTGGAGGATGCCAACTCTACCGAGATGGACCTAAAGACACCGCATAACGTCATAGACCTTATGGAAGAGCAGAAAAGCATCTCCAACATGGGAGGAACCATGCGTCTCGGCGCCTACGACTGCGTGCTCGACCCCGAATCGCTCACTGCTAAGGCTTACGGTACCGACCATGTGCGCGAGCGCCACCGCCACCGCTTTGAATTCAACGATGAATACCGCGAACGTTTTGAACAGGGCGGCATGAAATGCGTGGGCAAGAACCCTGACGCACACCTCGTGGAGGTTGTGGAAATACCTGGCAAACGCTGGTTTGTCGGCACACAGTACCATCCCGAGTATCAAAGTACCGTGCTACACCCCAACCCCCTGTTTATCGACTTTGTGAAAGCGGCCATAGCATACGGCGCCGAAAAGCAGGCTGCAAAATAATACCAACAACTTACAGCAAAACACTACCCACCCATGGATAAAAACACCGTGAGAGGCCTGGTGCTCATCGGCCTTGTCTTCATAGTCTTTATGTGGCTTACCCCCAAGCAGGAGGAACAGCAGACCCAGGCGCAGCATAAAGCTGAAACCGAGACTGTCACCGAGGCACAAGCCGAACTGCCGGCCATCCTCTCCGCCCAGGAAATAGACTGGATAAAAGAAAACATAACTGACAACGGCATCATGCGGACACTGCCTTCCGGCAGCACCGCAAAAGCATTGGAAGGAGACGGCTACAGTCTGGTCCTGGCCGGTGACACACTGACAGGCTCCATAGAGGCAGGAGGCCGAATGATAGACGTCAGCCGTGTGATCGCTGCCGACACCACGCTCTCGATCAGCGACCGCCGTGCCGCCGTGAGCCGTCTGAACGAAATTCGCACCGGAGTAGCCCGGTTCGGACGCTTCGCGCAGTTTGCCACAGGCACGGCACAGACAGTGCTCCTGCAAAACGACGCGCTCGCCGTAACCGTATCATCAAAGGGGGCCGCGCTGGCACGGGCAGAACTTAAAGACTACGACACCGAATACAGTCCCGATGAAACCAAAGAGGTGAAACAAAAAGTCGTGCTGTTCGACCACGGAACCAACAACCTTTCGTTCACACTGCCCGTCAACGGCGATATAAAGACATCCGACCTCTACTTCACCCCCCTGGAAGTAACCAAGACTTCCGTCCTGATGGGCCTTAGCTTCGGCGACAACGCCTACTGGGGCATACGCTACAGCCTGAAACCCGGCGAAGACTACGTGCTAAACATAGCCATAGAACAGCAGGGCATGGACAAAGTGCTCGGATCAAACGGACGTGAACTAGGCATAACCTGGCAGCAGGCACTCCGCCGCCAGGAAAAAGGCAAAATGTTCGAAGAGCGCAACTCCGGATTATACTACAAATTTGATGGCGGAGATGTCGAAGAGCTAAATGCAAATGCCGACGATGCGCAGGACCGCCAGGTAAAGGTAAAATGGATCGGTTTCAAAAACCAGTTCTTCTCATCCGTACTGGTAGGCAGAAAACCTTTCAACAGCGCGGACATGACTTCGGTCATACTCAACAAAGAAAACTATGGCGCGGAATCAGCCGTCTACCTCAAATACATGAATGCCACCGCCACAGTGACCGACTACGACTGGTCGGCCAAGACCCCGGCCAGCTTCGACCTGTTCATGGGACCGAACCTCTATCCGCTGCTTTCATCGCTCGATGACCGAATAGACAGTGGCAACGACCTGGAACTCACGCGCCTCATACCACTCGGATGGAGCCTGTTCCGCTGGATTAACACGGGCGTCATAATACCGGTGTTCAACTTCCTAGGATCATTCGACTGGAACTACGGTATAATCATACTGCTGCTCACAATCTTCATAAAGATCGTGCTCTTCCCCCTCACCTATAAGAGCTACAAGAGCCAGGCCAAGATGCGTGTACTTGCTCCGGATATAAAAGCTATCAACGACAAATATCCGGGACAGGAAAACGCTATGATACGCCAGCAGAAAACAATGGCACTGTACAACAAGGCAGGCGCCAACCCTATGTCTGGCTGTCTGCCCCTGCTGCTCCAGATGCCCATTCTGTTTGCCATGTTCAGCTTCTTCCCCTCCTGTATAGAACTGAGAGGACAAAGCTTCCTGTGGTGTCACGACCTGTCGGCCCCCGATGCCATCATATCATGGAACACCCACATTCCCCTGGTGTCTGACTATTTCGGCAACCACATATCTCTCTTCTGTCTGCTTATGACCGTGACCAACGTGATCTACACACGCATCAATATGCAGACACAGAGCGCTGCCGGAACTCCTGGCATGAAGTGGATGATGTATCTTATGCCCGTCTTCTTCATGATATTCTTCAATAACTACGCAGCAGGCCTCAGCTATTACTACTTCCTGTCACTACTCATCACCATCGCACAGACTTATGCAGTGCGCCGCTGGGTGGTCAACGAAGACGATGTACGCAAAGCCATGGCTGAAAATGCTAAAAAGCCCAAAAAGAAAAGCGGTTTCATGGCACGTCTGGAAGAAGCCCAGCGCAGGCAGCAAGAAATGCTGCGCCAACAGCAGGCCGCCCAGAAGAAAGGCAATCCCTCGAAAAAGCGCTAACACACTAAAACTAATCAGAATGGCCGTGTCAAATAATTTTGACACGGCCATTCTGATTAAATTAAAAGGAATATCTTAGTAAAAATCGGTAATATCGAACCGTTTTCCATTGCTATCTACCATAGAGCCTGTCCATCTGGCACCTGGCTCTACATCAGTATCCATGGATATTTCGGCTAGCTTCACACCATCCCATTCTATTATAAGGATATTGTCGCTGCCAGGCAGCGGACGGACATGCAGCCGATTCTCATAGCCTTGTTGCGGATACCAGTAGTAACCGTGGCCTCCGTCATCGACAGACAAACAGAAATCACTGCTCATACCGTTGCCCCGAATATGGCCGTGGTAAGTGTAGCCCTCGTCAGGAGGAGTTTCAGATATGCGGCTGCCGCGTGACAAGGTGATCGAAGCATGCTTCTTTGATTTGCCCACATATCCCGTATACCCTGTATTGTCTCTTGTGGCAAGATATAACGGCGTATTGACCCCGTCAAGCGACAACATAAGGTCAAGCGTACCGTCAGGCAATTCTCTGCCACTGACAGCAAACCTGAGGTCATACAGAATATTCCAGTACGTGCCAGACACTCTGCCGTCGCTGTCTATGTCAACATCAAGAGACATAGGAGACTTGCCGGCAGAGCCTATGCCTGACACAGCACGCGGTTCACTACGGGTAATCACAGTCTCAAGAGCTGGCACTTCTTCCACCTCCGGCACAACCCCGGTGCGCATGACCCTCTCGTGCGTGAGACCATCGTCATACACATAGCTGTTCTTGAAAATATCAGTCAGAAAATACAGCACGCCCACAGCCAGAAGCGCCACACCGGTAAGAAAAAGGCCTATTATAAGCCAGATATTGTTATTTCTGTTATTCATGCCAGGCAACGGCCCGTGTTCAGGCAACTTGGGCGGAGTGCGCCGGACAGCATTATGAGCGTCATGCCCCTGTCCGGGCAATAATGGAGGATTAGGCATATAATTTAGTTTTTAACAAACGTGTTATTCTCGATAATAGACCCGTTTCACACGTGGCGAAACAGATGTGAGTATCTCATACGGGATTGTGCCGAGAATATCGGCCAGCCTCTGCACAGGCATGCCAGGACCGAAAATCTCCACCACATCACCCTCTTCGCAAGGCACTCCCGTGACATCCACCATGCATGAGTCCATACAGATATTGCCTACAGTGGGGCATTCATGTCCGTTGACCAACACACGGCTGGCACCATTGCCGAAATGACGATTCATGCCGTCGGCATATCCTATGGGAATCGTGGCTACGCGCGAATCCCGGTGCAAGACACCGCGGCGCCCGTAGCCCACGGTCTCGCCCTCCTTCCACTCCCTGACGGCTATCACCACCGTGCGCAGTGCCGACACCACGGCCAGGGGTTTCTCCATCTCGGCAGGAAGCGTATTAACGCCGTAAAGGCCGATACCGAGCCTGGCAAAGTCATAATGATACTGCCCGGCAAACCGCAGTATGCCTGCGGAATTGAGCACATGCCTCTTCACATCGTACGGCAGGCCGGCCATGACACGCTGCGTGTACTGTTCGAAGCGATCCAACTGCAACAGCGTGTAATCGTCCATATCGGGACAATCGGCCGTTGCCAGATGCGAGAACAACGTTGCCGCACGCACGGTATCGGTAGCGTTGAGCACCCTGACCACTTCGTCAAGCTCCGTCTCGCAAAAGCCCATTCTGTGCATGCCTGTGTCAAGCTTAATATGTATGGGATACTCCTTAAGGCCGCACTTGCCGGCCTCGCGTATCACGTCATACAGCATATCCATGCAGTATATTTCCGGTTCAAGACGGTGCTGGAACACGGCACGGTAATTGACCACCTTCGGATTCATAACCATTATAGGCATGGTTATACCGGCACGTCGCAGCTCTATCCCCTCGTCGAGCACGGCCACAGCCAGATAGGACGCCCCCTGTGACTGGAGCGTTTTGGCTATCTCCAGCGAGCCGGCACCGTAGCCGGAAGCTTTCACCATGGCCACAATGCCCGTGGAGGATGGAAGATGCGAACGGAAATAATTGAAATTACGCACTATGGAGTCAAGATTGACCTCGAGCACGGTCTCGTGCGTGCGTGCCTCCAGATTGTGCAGCATGCGCGTGAACTCATATTCCGGAGCCCCTTTAAGCAATATATATTCATATGAAAAATCTGATGTGGACAACGACTGCATCATCTCGTCTGTATCAGCAAAAAAACGGGCATCTTCGGGAAACAGAGCCGCATTGCGGCCAAGTTCGGGTCCGACGCCTATAAAGCGGCTGACACCGGCACGCCGCAGGAGCGAGGCTATACCGCTGCAAACATCTGCCGCCGACACGCCGGGATCATGATGCAAATCGGACAATATGAGTGTGGACGTACGGTGGTCATGTGCCGCTTTCTGACGGCGATATACAAAATCCAAAGCACTTTCCAACGATGCCAGATCGCATGTATAAGAATCGAAAGCCACCAGGCAGTCATTCACTCCGTCGCTCACAGCCATACGTGTGCCGACACGCCTGAGGCGACCCAAGGCATAAGAAATACGCGCAGGTTCCATGCCCAGCGCCAGCAGCGTTACCAGCGTGGTTATGGCATTCTCCACATCTTCGACAGCGCCGAAAGGTATTTCCGCACTTTCGTCACAACCGCGAAACCGATATCTGACCATAGCGCCTCCGCCGGGCCGTTGCTCTACAGATGACACATAGACAGGCGCCCCGCTGTCAACACGGCTCCAGCCCAGCATCAGCTTTCCTTCGGAATACATCGACAGAGGAGCCGCCAGCAGGGCGTCATCTGCCGGATAAACGACTACCGAAGCACCGGACGCCAGCAGTGACTTTTCCAATGCCTTGACCCGTTCCGAAGAAAAGCCGGAGGCATGTTCTGCCCCTAAATTTGTAAACACTGCGATATCCGGACGTATTATACCTGCCAGATGTTCCATCTCTCCCTCACAAGAAATGCCAGCCTCTATCACTGCAGTATGGGTGTCTGCATCTATCTGCCATAACGACAGCGGAACGCCTATCTGGGAATTATAGCTACGCGGAGAGCGGACCACGCCTTGCGCCGGTTCCAATGCCTGGCATATCCACTCTTTCACGATAGTCTTGCCCCGGCTGCCTGTGACAGCCACCATGCGGACGTCAAATCCCGAGCGGTGTTCTCCTGCCAGACGCTGCAGCGCCGCTACCGGCGACTCCGTGACAAAGAAGTTACAATCTTCCAGTCCGGACGCCTGCCCAGGTATATGTGTGACGACAAAATTACGCACACCCCTGTCATAAAGGGGCTTTATAAAATTATGGCCGTCGCCGCTACTTGTCGGTATCGCGAAAAAGAGCGAGCCGCCACCGGCACGCAATGACCTCGAATCAGTCAGAAGAGAGTCTATCGCCACATCCCCGTTCGCTATATGCCCGGAGACACCGAGCATCACGGCTATCTCACTTGCTTTATACATCATATCACTACTATCTAAGAGTCTACGCAAAAGTACAATTTTTTTCTGACACGACAGAGAAGTAAATGTTTTTTCAAAAAAATTCCGGCCCAAAGCTTGACAAATAAGGTCCGGATGTATTAACTTTGCAGTTTGAAAATTTATGCCCGTGTCCCAGCCTGAACAACAGGCATACGGCCGGACATGATACCGGCGTATTGTGAAAAAGATAAAGGAGATAAAAATATCATACTGGGCCGCGCACCTCACCACGGTGGTGAGTGTGACCATGCTGCTCGTGCTGGTGGGACTGATAGCCCTTACAGGGATAGCCGCCTCTAACACGGCCGATGAAATAAAAGGGGAACAGCAGGTAAGCCTCATAATGGCCGACAGCGTGGGAAACGCCCAGGCAGATTCCTTGATGCGCACACTGCTCTCACAGCCTTTTGTGCGCACAGCCCACGTCATAACCAAAGAACAGGCTCTGGCAGACTGGAACAAAGCGACCGGCGACAATGTGGAGGAAATAGCCGGTTTCAACTTCTTCACGCCCGAGATAGAAATATATCTGAGGCCTGAATACGCATCGTCAGACGCTGTGGCAAAAATAGTCGGAACCCTCAGAAAAACACCTGGTGTGGACGATGTGACTGCCCCCGACGAACAAGTGCTGGCATCCATGGACAAATTCTTTTCAAACGCACTGCTCCTGCTGGGCGGCATGGCCCTGGCCATGATAACGATCTCGTTCGTGCTCATCAACAATACCGTGCTGCTGACCATATACTCGCGGCGTTTCACTATACACACGATGCAGCTCGTAGGCGCCACCCCGGGCTTCATACGCCGGCCTTTCATCCTGAGCAACATGTACAGCGGCCTGCTGGCCGGAGTGTTTGCCTCAGCACTGCTGGCAGCGGCCATCTCCTTTGTCGAAAAGACACAATTGCCCCAAATAACACAATATGTGTGCTGGGGAAGTGCCGGCATAGTCATGGTCGGGATCACTGTCACCGGCATGGCTATATGCACTCTGGCAGCGCTTATAGCGACAAACCGCTACCTGCACAAAGACTACGATGAATTATTCACATGACAATAACTAAAGAAAATGCAAACAAAGACCCGGAATACAACCACCGCCGCAGCGCCAGACGGCATAAGACACGAAAATGACTCACAAAAGCCTTTCGTGAAACGAAATTTCCTGTACATGGGCATATCGCTGGCCATGATAATAACGGGATTTCTGCTGATGGCCGGATCGGCCAACGGCGACGTGCCCGGCTTCAACGAAGACATATTCTCGTTCCGACGTATCGTGCTCGGACCGGCCCTCTCGTTTCTGGGCTTCGTGGCCATGGCTTTCGCCATAATATACACCCCTAAAACAAAATAATCAGAGATATGGACTGGCTAAAGGCATTGATACTGGGCATAGTGCAGGGAGCATCGGAATACCTGCCCATAAGCTCGAGCGGCCATCTGGCTATATTCCGCTCCATACTCGGTGTGGACCTGCCCGTGTCGCAGCAATTACAGTTTGACGTCATGGTGCATTTTGCAACCGTGCTGTCCACCATCGTCATTCTCTGGCCCATGTTCCGCAAACTGTGCGCCGGATTTTTCAGATTTGACGGAAGCCCCGACTTCGTATACGTGTGCAAAGTGCTTGTCAGCTGCATCCCTGTGGGCATAGTGGGGGTGTTTTTCAAAAAACAGGTAGAAGAAATATTCGGCGAAGGACTGTTAGTAGTCGGTATCTGCCTCATGTGTACCGCCATATTGCTCGCCTTTGCCTACTTCAGCGGTTTCGACCGCCACACCGGCAAACCAGTGCCGGCCGACCGCGGCCGCGACATAAGCTGGAAAGACGCCTTTATCATAGGCTGCGCCCAGGCCGTGGCCGTGCTGCCCGGTCTCAGCCGCTCAGGCTCCACAATAGCCACAGGAATCCTGCTGGGCGACAAACGCGGCCAAGTAGCCACATTCTCGTTCATAATGGTCATTCTGCCCATAGTGGGCGAGTCACTGCTTGATCTGGCAAAAATGCTTTCGCCGGCTGCCGAGGCTGCCGAAACGGCCTCGCCTATAGGTGCCACGGCCATGCTCGCCGGCTTCGCCAGCGCGTTCCTGGTGGGTTGTGCCGCCTGCAAATGGATGATAGCCCTGGTCAAAAAAGGCAAACTCATCTGGTTCTCATTATACTGTCTGGCGGCAGGCCTGCTCTGCCTGCTCTGGCAATAACACAGTAAACATCCATAATAACAAGCCAGGCATGGACTTCATAACCGGTGAAATCATAGGAATAGACAAACCTCTGGGGTGGACATCGTTTGATGCCGTAAAGCGTCTGCGCGGCGCTCTGACACGCCGTCTGGGACTGCGCAAGTTCAAAGTAGGACATGCTGGCACACTCGATCCCCTGGCCACAGGAGTACTGATAGTGTGCACAGGCCGTGCCACAAAGCGCATAGAGGAACTACAGGCCGGCACCAAGGAATATGTGGCTACCATACGTCTGGGAGCCACCACGCCGAGCTTCGACCTGGAGACAGAAATTGATGCCACATATCCCACCTCGCATATCACGGAACAAAGAGTGCGTGACATACTGCCCTCTTTCACCGGCCGCATCATGCAGGTGCCGCCGGTATTCTCAGCGGTAAAGATAGACGGCAAACGGGCCTATAAGTTTGCCCGGAAAGGTGACGAAGTAGAGCTGAAAGCCAAGCCCCTGCAGATAGACGCGCTCGAACTCATGTCTTTCTCTCCTGCCGAAATCACAGTGCGCGTGGTCTGCAGCAAAGGCACCTATATACGCGCGCTGGCACGTGATATAGGCCTCGCGCTGGAGAGCGGCGCTCACCTGACCGCCCTGCGCCGCACACGCGTGGGCGACATAACCACAGACAGATGCATGAGCGTGGACGAGGCCGTGGCCATGATCGGATCCTGCCAGCTCTCGTTTCCTGAAAACTACGAAAGCCAACAAAATACAAAAAATCCAGGTGCGCCATCTGCCGCACCCAATAACTGAATATAACGCATGAAACTCTCGCAATTCAAATTCAACCTGCCCGAAAACCTCATAGCCCAGTATCCGTCCAAGAACCGCGATGAGTGCCGCCTCATGGTTGTCAATGCCATGACCGAAGAGATACAGCACCGCACGTTTAAAGACATACTGGAGTATTTCGATGACGGCGATGTCATGGTGTTCAACAACACACGGGTATTTCCGGCACGCCTATACGGCAACAAGGAAAAAACCGGTGCCCGGATCGAGGTATTTCTTCTGCGCGAGCTAAACGCCGACAATAAGTTCTGGGACGTGCTCGTAGAGCCGGCCCGAAAAATACGAATAGGCAACAAACTGTATTTCGGCCCGGACGAAAGCATGGTGGCCGAAGTGATAGACAACACCACTTCGCGCGGACGCACACTGCGTTTTCTATACGACGCGCCCCACGATGAATTCAAGGAGGCGCTCTACGCCCTCGGCGAGACCCCGCTGCCCGATTACATAAAACGCCCGGCAGAACCGGCTGACGAGGAACGCTACCAATGCATCTTTGCCGAAAAAGAGGGTGCCGTGGTGGCACCGGCCGCCGGACTGCACTTCAGCCGCGAATTGCTTAAACGCCTCGAAATAAAGGGGGTGGAACGTGCTTTCCTGACACTGCACTCGGGCCGCGGCAATTATCGCGAAATCGATGTGGAAGACCTGACAAAGCACCGCATGGATTCTGAAGACATGGATGTGGACGGCAACCTGGTAGACATAGTCAACGCTGCCAAAGACCGCGGCAACGCCGTATGCGCCGTGGGTACATCCGTACTCCGAGCCATAGCCACATCGGTATGCATGAACGGCCACATAATGCCCACCAAGGGATGGACCAATAAATTCATCTTCCCCCCTTACGAATTCTCGGTGTGCACATCGATGGTGTCAAACTTCCACATGCCCTACTCCACAATGCTTATGATGGTATCCGCTTTCGGCGGTTATGACCTAATCATGAAAGCATATGCGGAAGCAGTGAAAGAGGGTTACAAATTCGGTGCTTACGGCGATGCCATGCTCATACTGCGTGCCGAACCAAAGCCGATGAAAGACTAAAAAACATACCTCACAATGATGACACTACGCCACACACTCGCAGCCATAGCCGCAATAACGGCCGCCACGGCGCCGGCCCAGGAATGGATAGACACTTCTACGGCCGACAATTTCATGACACTGGGCGCACGCATAGGCTTCAACACATCCAATGCCACACGCGACAAAGAACCGGCACTGACCAATCTCGACTCATGGGGCACAGGATTTGATGCCGGCGTGGTCGTCTCACTGAATTTCCTGAACTGTGTGTCGGTGCAACCCGGCTTCTTTTTCGAAAGCCGCAGCCACAATTATTCGTACATCGCCCCGTCAGGATCTACCGTGCTGCCATTCAACGTGCACGAATACGGCCACACGCGCCACACCACTTTCAAAGTGCCGGTAATGGGGCAATTCGTCACCAATCCGGCCGAGGGACTGCGCTGGAGTTTCGATTTCGGCCCGTGCTTCACATTCGGGCTGGGCGGTTCCGACAAAGGCACATACGAGATCGGGGGCGAATCACGCCATTATTCAGACGGATATTTCGACAACCGCCACAAATTTGACTTCAGTCTGAAAATGGGTACCGGCATACAGGTGCTCGACCATTACTATCTGGGAGTGCACTACGAAGCCGGATGCACCAAAGTATGGAAACATTCTTTGGCAGGCCGCAACAAAGCCTGGACATTTACAATCGGCTACGATTTCTAAACCATACGGTACAAAGCATCAAAAATGAGAATTCGGAGCCCGCATGCTTCGATTCTCATTTTTTTTGCTTAACTTTGCAGCGTAGATATACACACGCCGAAGGGCGTTTATGTGAGGGACCGCGCCGCCATACGGCACGGTGTCCTTTATTTTTATTGTACAGACAGTATCAGAAATCAAAAAAACACTAACTATAATGGCAACTTATCTTACCCAGGAAGGGTACAACAAAAAGATGGAGGAGCTGGCTGCCCTCGAGGCACAGCGCCCGGCTATCAAACACGCCATAGCCGAAGCCCGAGACAAAGGCGACCTGTCGGAAAATGCCGAATATGACGCGGCCAAAGAGGCACAGGGTCTGCTTGAAATGAAAATAGCCAAATTAAAAGAGCTGGTGGCCACAGCCCGCATAATAGACGACTCCAAGCTGAACACCGACGAGGTGCAGCTGCTCAATACTGTGACCATCAAAAACGTGGCCACAGGAATGACCATGACATACACCATAGTCACTGAAAACGAGTCAAATCTGCGCGAGCACAAAATAGCATCGAGCACCCCCATAGCGCAGGGTCTGCTAGGCCACAAGGTGGGCGACACAGTGCAAATCAAAGCTCCTGCCGGAATCATGAATTTTGAAATTGTAAAGATCGAAATATAAACAAGGCCATGACTATTTTCTCACGAATAATAAATGGAGAGATACCCTGCTACAAAATAGCAGAAGACGACCGTTTCTTCGCCTTTCTTGACATAAACCCTGTCAACTGGGGCCACACACTGGTAGTGCCCAAGCATGAAGAAGACTATATATTCGACCTGGACGATGACGAACTGGCGGCAATGACCCTGTTCGCCAAACGTGTGGCCAAAGCCATAAAAGAGGCCATACCCTGCAAAAAAGTGGGCGTGACCGTGCTCGGTCTCGAAGTGCCGCACGCACATATCCACCTCGTACCGCTCAAGTGCGAGGGCGACATGGATTTCCACAAAAAAATATCTGACCCGGACCCGGAAAAGATGAAGCAGATAGCTGCAGCCGTGTCATCAAAATTTGAATAACACGATGGAAAACTTCACATTCTATTCACCCACAGAATTCGTTTTCGGCCGCGACACACAGCACCAGGCCGGCGAACTTGTAAAACGTTACGGAGGCACCAAGGTGCTGATCGTGAGCGGAGGCCGGAGTGCGGAACAGAGCGGTCTGCTCAACCAGATACGCGCCTCTCTGGCAGAAGCCGGCATAGCGTATGTAGAGCAAAAAGGAATACGACCCAATCCCACAGATGACGCCGTATACGAGGGTATCGACATAGCACGGCGCGAAGCAGCGGACTTTATACTGGCCGTAGGCGGCGGATCTGTAATCGACTCTGCCAAGGCCGTAGCCCTCGGCACACATTACAAAGGTGACTTCTGGGATTATTACTGCGGTAAGACAACTGTACCCGTGCCTGAGACACTGCCTGTGGGCGTAGTGCTCACCATACCGGCAGCCGGCAGCGAGGGCAGCGGCAACTCGGTGATAACGAAGCTGGAGGGACGCCACAAAATATCAGTGCGCTACCCCATGCACCTGCGTCCGAAGTTTGCCGTGATGAACCCTGAGCTAACCATGTCTCTGCCCTGGTTCCAGACTGCCTGCGGCATATCTGACATGCTCTGCCACATATTTGAGCGCTATTTTTCCAATACGCAGGCCACTACCGTGCCGGACTCTATCGCAGAAGCCATAATGCGCGATGTCATGAAACAGGCTCTCATACTTATGAAAGATCCTGACAACTATGACGCGCGAGCCGCCGTCATGTGGTCTTCGACGCTGGCCCACAACGGACTATGCGGAACAGGCAAACAGGAAGACTGGTCAAGCCACCGCCTGGAGCATGAGCTTAGCGCGTGGTACGATGTGGCACACGGCGCCGGCCTCTCGGTAATGGTGCCGGCATGGATGGAATTTGTGTCGCATAAAAATCCGGCCAAAGTCCTCACATTCGCCACAAACGTGATGGGCATATGTCCCGAAGGCAAAACCCCTGAAGAATTATGCCGTCTCGCCATAGAAGCTCTCAAAGGCTTCTACCGCAGTCTGCAACTCCCCACCGACATACGCACCCTCATAGGCCGCGAGCCGGATATAGACATGCTGGTGGACAGCCTCAGAGGCAACATGGGAGACACTCTGGGGTTCTATGTGAAACTATCTATGGACGACTGCCGCCAGATATATACCCTGGCGTTATAAATAACAGACAACGCATACCAATCACAATGAAAAGCCGCGCAGTATAATTTGCGCGGCTTTTCAGCTATAACACGGAGCGCCCACGGAACAGGACGCAAACACCAGGCATACGGACATGAAAAAAAGGATAGCGTGTCTCCTCGCGGTGATCTCTATCCTCATGTTTTAACCTGCCGGGAAGTGTTGCGGCCTCCCTCCAGGCCGGTGCAAGCACCGGTAGTTTACCATTATTTAACCAAACATTGTAAATAACGCACAGTTGAAAAACTATGCGGCGAGTTCCGAAATCTCACATTCCAGAGAAACGCTGTATTAACCAAACATGCTGTCCCGCATTCTCTCGAATGGGGGTGGGACTAAATTCCAAGTATCATCATTTCTGATGACCTTTATGCAATTCCATTGTTCTTGTCGCAAAATTAACATTTTTTTTAATATTGCACAAGTTTTTTTGATATATTTTTCATTTTTCAATGACATATAAACAATACTTATTTGTATATCAGTCATTTACAAAGATACATCGGCTCTATTCTTCTTTAGGCGGCACATATTGGTACGCACCCAGAGTAGGTGATCCTTCGGACAGACGGTCTACACCGTCCATATCATAACGAAAGAACGCCTGCACCCAGGTCGGATTACCGGCACCTATGGCCGGAGAATCGGGGCGGACACGATAATTGAATAGATAGTCTTCACGCACCGTATAGAAAAGAGGGTCGGCATTCCACAGACAATTGATAAAATTATCATCATCCTTACCCTCCGAGCGCAACAACACGTTTCGCATAAAAACCTGCGAGCCAGACAAGTCAGGCTCATTAATATCGGTACTCATACCGTATATTATACAATTGTCAAAACCGGCCGACATAAGCGGCTGGTCCGACATGTCCGACCCTGGCAGCAAGTGGTAAAGTCCCACGATAGACTGCCACGGCGCGGCAAACAGGTAGTAGTTGGAAAACGTGCACTGTATGAAATCATGGCTGCCGCCGTACAGTTCCACTACGTGGCCGGCGGCTTCAGAGAAGCAGCAACCGTAGGCGCTCACCCTGGCATAACGGACCGACAGGGCCGACTGCTGCGAATTATGCAGCCATGAATTAACCAGAACAAGCTTCTCCCGCGACAGATCGGCACATGAATCCACTCGCAGTCCGTGCACCGTGGAGCGCATATCCACATACTCCATACGGTTGCCGAAACTGCCCGGAGCTATATCGATGCCCTCCCACTGCCCGGCAAGGATGTCATATCCCACATCAGGCAGTACATTGTCCAGTCTGTCGCCACGCATGTCTATCATGCGTCCAGGCGCCCCTACAGCCTCCAGAGTGCCTCTCACCGTAAGCGAGGCCTTGTCATGGAACAGAAGCTGCACCCCGGGGTCTATGGTAAGCCTGGCGCCCTTTTCCACTATCAGGGAGTCAAACACCACGATAGGCCGTTCGGCTGTAAAACGTGTGTCACTGGTGATTCGCGCATCGCGCAGGCGTGTCACATTGCGCCCCCATGCCTCCAGTTCCACTTCCTGCCTGACACCGTTGGTCATAAACACTATAGCGTCCGATGTAAGCAGCGGCGCATTGTCAGGCGAAGGCGGCAGCAGGCATTCCACAAAGACAAATATAGAGTCTTCGCCGCGTATCTCTACATCATGGAAACTCGTGCCGCTCTGCCCGTCGACATTGATGGCAAAGCGAGAGGATGGTTCTCTTAATGTCACAGAACTGATGTTCACCGACTTTTTAGCACGGTTGTACACTTTTAGACGCGCCGTGGGAGTACCCAGATCGGTAAACACCGTGTCAAAACTGAGCGTATCGGTGGAAAACGACAGTATGTCTGACGATGATGTCGTGAAATCATCCTCTATGCACGATGTGACGATTAAACCCACAAAGCCCAGCAGTGTCAAAAGTAAGAAGCGCATCTGTCTCATATGATTCGTTATGATATGGAGTCGGTATACTAAAAACGCTCCAAATCGGTTTATATTATATACGCCGCCACTCACGCGGCGTCCACTACGTACAGAACAGTTTAAGATGAAATATATGATCATAGCCGGCGAGGTGAGCGGCGACCTGCACGCCTCGCGACTTATTAGCGGCATAAAGCGTATTGACCGCGAGGCCGTATTCCGCTTCTTCGGAGGTGACCGCATGGCCACGGCGGCCGGGTCCGAACCGGAGGTCCACTGTGACGCCATGAATGTGATGGGATTCAGCGAGGTATTGCGCCACCTGCCCAGGCTGTTGGGACATCTGCGGCACGCGCGCCATCTGCTTGACGCATTCCGCCCCGACGCACTGATACTGGTAGACTATCCCGGTTTCAACCTTAAACTGGCCAAAACGGCACACAGACTGGGCATCCCGGTGCACTACTTCATATCACCCAAAGTATGGGCATGGAAAGAATGGAGGGTCAAAAGCATCAAAAAGTATGTCACGGCTCTATATTCCATACTTCCTTTCGAAGAAGACTTCTACCGACGCCACGACTACCATGTGAAATATGTGGGCAATCCCTCTGTCAAGGAGATGGACGAGGTGCTCGGCCGCATGCCGCCACTCAGGCATTTTCTTGAGCGCCACGGCATAGACGACCGGCGGCCGGTACTGGCCCTGATACCCGGCAGCCGCAGAGGCGAAGTGAAAAACAATCTGCCTGTCATGATGGAGGCCGCCTCACGTTTCCCCGATTACCAGGTGATTGTGGGCGGAAGCAGTTCGGTACCGATGAAATATTACCGGCAGATAGCCCAGACGCAGGGTCTTAACGTAGTGTTCGGTGCTACGCACGCACTGATGAAGCATGCCCGGGCAGCCCTGGTGACTTCCGGCACCGCTACTCTTGAGACCGCGCTGCTGGGTACGCCGCAAGTGGTTTGTTATCGTTCAAACGGCAGTCCCCTGGCTTATAAAATCATGGAGCGGATGCTTAAAGTAAAATATGTGAGCCTGCCCAATCTCATAGTGGGCAATGCGGTGGTGCCTGAATTGCTCCTGCACCATTGCACGCCAGAGGCCGTGACACGCCATCTCAGCCCGCTGCTGCACGGCAGCCCCGAGCGCGACAGCCAGCTGGCCGGATACCGCAAGATGCGATGGAGGCTGGGATCTTCGATAGCCACAGACTATGCGGCATCGCTTATATGCGAATCACTAGGACTGGAGATACCGCTCGAAGCGGCGCTGCCTCGTGAAGAAGGGGGCGATACCCCCAAAAAGCGAAAACGCCGTAAACCGGCTGAAAAACAGGAAAGCCATAATTCCGGCGCCACAGTCGCATAATCGCCTCGACCGGCAGCATAGCCACTCCGAATTGGAAAACAGTACGAAAAATATTATACGACACCCAATATGCAAAATATAACCAGATCTTTGAAAAATAAAGAGAAAATAAGCATCCTCTTCGTATGCCTGGGCAATATATGCCGGTCTCCGGCCGCACAGGGTATAATGCAGCATCTGGTTGATACCGAAGGTCTGTCCGGACAGTTCGCGATTGATTCGGCCGGCACTTACGGCGGACATGCCGGCGAACTGCCCGACAAACGCATGAGAGTGCACGCAGCACGGCGCGGCTACAGTCTGGAACACCGTTCGCGACCTGTGAGCGAAAGTGACTTCTACGACTTTGACCTGATAGTGGCCATGGACGATTCCAACTATGACACATTGCGATGCCTGTCGCCAGACACCGACGGCCAGGACAAAGTTGTGCGTATGGCCTCTTTCTGCAGAATGCATCCATACTATGATGCCGTGCCGGATCCCTATTATGAAGGCGCCTCAGGCTTCGAACTGGTACTGGATCTGCTCGAAGACGCATGCAGGGGTTTGTTGGACGAATTATCCGGTAAATAAAAAATGCTGAACAAGCCTTTACCGTCAGACGTTATCGTCTGGCACATAGATTAAAACTTAACCCCAGAAACTATGATTTTACGAAAAACACTATTGGCTATAGCCGTCTCCGGCGCCATAAGCTGCGCGGCAGCCACGCCGGCTACATTTCCGGGCGGAAGCGATGCCGCCACAAAATATCTGGCCGAGCACATTACATATCCGGCACGCTCTATGCAGAACGGTATAGAAGGTGTGGTAACACTCAGTTTCACAGTAGGTACCGACGGTAAAATAAGCAAAATCACCGTGGAACGCCCTCTTGATCCCGATCTGGAAGCGGAAGCTGTGCGCGTAGTGGGAGGAATGCCGTTGTGGGTCCCGGCCACAGACGATACCGGACAGCCTGTCTCACAAACTGTGAGACTACCAGTTAAATTCCGCCTGCCCGCCGACAGCGAGTAACTGAGTCTCGTAACATCTTGCACCCCAGACGGCAGCGCATGCATTTGCGCTGCTCGCAATATTCGCGCCTCACCTGCAGCAGAGCCTGGCTCTCAAAAGCATTGGCCGGCACCACTCCGGCAGCCTGTTCCCACAGGCGCGTCACGGTGTTGCGCTCGGCCGGCAGGGCCATAAGCAGGTCCTGGGCCAGTTCTTCATAAGAAGCGGCAGACGTGCTCGCACCATAGGCATGATACAGCGGTGCGGCCGAATTTATAAGCAATGTATGCAGCATACTTTCGCTGAGCGCCTGAGCGGCCGGACGCTGTGTCCTCGCACCAAATGAATAGTGATCCATCCAATAGCCGTCCAAACGGCTGGCAAATATCTCGCAAAGAGTTCTGACATCCCCTTTGGCATCCAGCATACGGCTCAATAGCGATCCCCCTTCCTGCAATAACCGCGCAAGAAATGCCAGACGGCGGTATGGAGAATTGGCCGGACGCGCGCGGCTCATTTTCCACACATGTCCAGGCATGGGAGACAGAGTATATTTACAGGCCAGGAACGAATATTCTTCGCGCAATGACAAATAATACTGATCATCCACCGTATTGTCGGCCAAAAGACCTGCCTGCCCCATGAGTAGTGCCTCTAACTGGAACACACTGTCTGTATGGCGCGCAGTTACGCTAAGGGGCAGCGAACGCGCGACACGTTCCATTGGTTCGCCGTTAAGCCCGAACCCTAATGCCCGTGCCACTGTGATAAACACCGTCTGGCTCCAGTCTCCGTTTGTAAACCGCAGAGCGTCTGCCACACGGCTGCTCTTCATAACCAGACGTTCCATAGCTGCGGCATCAAGCCAGTCTGCCAGATGCAGCCGCGGCACATCACGTATCCACATATGGCATCTCAGAGGCTGCGCGCTTTCGCTTAATGCCCGGTAACGCTCTGCCGTAGCATCATCAAACGGCAGCAGCAGCTGGGGAACCACACTGCCGTCACGACGTGTAACATAAGTATCACTGCTCCCCACTACGTGCAGTATCACCGAGTCATACGCACGGTCATCGCCGTGGCCATGACGATACCAGTCGGAGGCACGCAGGTGCAGTTCGACATTGCCGGCCCACGACATGCCGTCTATCTGTATTTTGGCATTGAAGAAATCAGGTCCGGCATCAGTATTCAGGCGTCCCGGGTCGATTATACGCACCCGGCGGCCGTCAGCCAGAAGCTTGTCCTCCGCCCCGTACAGACGCCACTGCCACAAATACTGCATTATCTTCTCCACGGCATCAAAATTAGAAAAAACAGTGATTAGACATGGGATTCCGCTAGTTAAAATGTGTTAATTCGTGTTAAACGCGCCGTATTTAGAGGCCGCAATGCTTGTGATTGAAAATTTTTGGCTAAATTTGCACCGTGTTTTTCATAGTATTAAATTAAGATTAAGGTTTCGGTCAGCCCCCTTGTGAAAAGGGGCTGACTTTTTTATTCCCCCTACTGAAACAAGCAGGGTGTAAAAAAACAGGGCCGCACCGTCTTCTGACGGCACGGTCCAGTTGTTTTCCAATCTATGTCCGTAGGATTAGCGTATAACCTGCTTGGTAACCTTGCCACCCTGCTTAACGATGCATACAGAGCCTTTCTGGGGTTCTGCCAGACGGATACCCTGGAGTGAATAATATTCTTTGGGTGCATCCTGGCCTGCTTCGATAGCGTCTACAGCAGTATCTTCAGCCTTGGCGTCAAACACCAGGTCAAAACGGAGTGTCTCTGTCTTATATGTTACAGTAAATTTATATTTTGCCTTGAGCTGCACTTTCTGAGCCACGCCCTCGCCGTTGCAAGAGATTGTATAACCCAGGTGGTCAGAAGGATTGTTTGTAGTAGAATGGGCGTTCAGGTCAAAATAGAAAGGATTGTTGGGGAAGCATGTGCCCACACATGTCTGGAAATCACCTGTGGCACCGCTGGGCAATACGTTCTCATTATACTCGGTCGTATAAGAAACCGAGGGAGAAAGCTCCGTATTGGCAGGCACGGGGCTGGGCAGCGAAGATACCCAGTTATTGCCGGTTTTGTTAGAAATTTTAATGAAAGCCTCGGCAGAAGCATTCTGGAGATACATGTCATATTCAGGATATACGACCGGTTCGCTCAAATGAAGTTTGTCCACGGTAATCACATCGCCATCTTTGATAAGAGTGTATTCACCAGTGGCCTGGCCGTTTTTATCAGCCTGCGTGTTATAGAATACCTCGAAAGACTGTGCCGATGCACCAAAAACGCCGAGTACTGCCAGGGCAGCCGAAAGTAAAATTTTCTTCATGTGTTATAATTATTTAGGTATTTATCCAGATTAATGATGCGGTACAAATATAGCCGGAATCTTTAGGGCGCAAATTTATACAAAAATATTCACTGTCACAAGCGAAGCCACTCTCTTAACACTTTTTTACACACATGACGGGGGATGCCTGTTTTAGACATCCCCCGGACAATATTGCAAGCAAGATAAGCTTTCGTTATTATTTAACCAGGCTCTTCATCACTCCCTGTCTGGTTCTGACCACGTAGACACCCGGAGACAGTTTTATAATGCCGCCGTTGTAAGACAGAGACGAATATACGGTGCGGCCCTGCATATCTGCCACACTCAGAGACCCGTTATAGCCTGTAACAATCAGGCCTCCGGTCACACTAGCGATAGAAACCTCCGTACCCGAAACTGCATCCACGCCGGCACTAGACACGTTTACCTCTATATCCAGTCCCATCGATTCGTTATTACCTTTGTAATATGATGCCACAGTATAGGTATGCATACCGTTAGAGGCCTGAGCATCGACAAAACAGCGAGACGAAGTAGTGCCCAGCAAAATACCGTCGCGGTACACAGAGAAACCTACCGGGAAGAACAGGTCATATGCCGGGTCAGCAGGTGCCGCGAAATCACCTAGAGGCGAGGACGTGTCATCAGCAGCGTTAGTAACTTCGGCATATATATAATAATTGCCGGGGGCACTGTTGTCCGGCTCCCACACACCGGTATCAAGGCGCATGAGGTTGCCCATGCCAGGCACCACGCCTGCGTCCTCCATAAGCACCATCAGATTATTTTTCTTTGACTGCATGTACACTCCTACCCAGAGTTCGCGGTCGGCCGTTATTTCTACCGGCTTTGTCAGCAGCACACTGTTCCATGTGCCCACGCCAAGCTCTTTAACCGCGCGTTCAGAGACAATCTTCGGGTCTGAGCCGTCACGTCCGGCCTCCCACACCCTGACAGTAAAGTCGACCTCTTGCGTGCCTTGGCTGGGGCAGAAACCTATTTTACGGATCTTGCAGCCTTTATACACGGCAAGGTCGTCAACTGTAAAGCGATGCACAAAATCAGCCGACTTTATATCATATTCGGCCACGATGAACCGATCGTTAGGAGCACCTCTCTCTATACGGGTGATACGGTTGGGCAGAGTCCAGTTCAGGCGTACGCCGCCATTCTCCTCGACCGCCTCGATTGCCTCTACCTTGTTGGCAGGCACACGCAGTGTCACCGAAGAATATGGAGACACAAGACCGTCGGGATACACAGCGTCAACATCATAATTCAGGAGTGCTCCGGTATCGCATGATTCATGGAAAGCAGGTTCGCTAGTCTCCGCCACCTTGTCTCCGTCACGGTATACGTTGAAATAACTGAATCCGGCATCTTCCGGCATATCCCATTTCAAAAAAACCTCTCCCCTGACAGTTGATGCACCGAGGTTCTGCGGCGAAGCTGGCGCGGGTTCTTTAACAAAAGAGAAATTGATTGTGCCGTCAGAATTCTTACTTATGTCACGGATCGTTTTATATGAATAGCGGCCCGATATGGAGCGTGCCGAAGGCAGCGATGTATCGGAAAATTCATTCTCCCCATTCTTACCGGGGAACGGGGCCTCTTTCAAATTCCCATAAGTATACGGCTCATTTTTCGGATCCATTCCGGCTGTCGCGCACACGGTGTACATGGTCTGGGGGAAAGTGGCATTGACAGTGTTAGGCTCGACTTTCTCAGCTATCATGGGATCGTTGGCATGATATATCAGCAGGCCTCCGCCAGGCAGAGCGCTGTCAAACTCACCTTCCTGTATCCTGTTTTCCAATATGAAATACTCTCCCGGCACCGTCGTATTAACCCTGTATGCTTTCGGAGTGAACGTAGCTCCCGGCATGCTGCCTACCTCGCATGTCTCCTGTAGCAATTCAGGCTTGACCCATCCGTACTGTATTTTCTGCCACATATTGACACCGGCAGGACGGTCGCCCTGGCTGCCGTTCCATGCGCCAGAACCCATCAGGTCCCACACACCGGTACCCGGAAAATCACCTCCGGAACCTGCATAATCGGTATCATAAAAATCAGGAGCACCGAGATTGTGGCCGAACTCATGACACATAACGCCTACGGTGGACATACGCCCGTCGGTGCCTACCAACTCTGGTTCGCAGGTATAACGACGCACCTCCACGCCGCCCACATTCATACCGAACACCACGCTCGAATGCGACCATATATCCACTGCCGACCCCGAAGCCTCCTGGCCGGCTCCCTGGTGTATGAGGGCCAGGCCGTCGAGTATTCCGTCACCGTCATTATCAAATTGTTTCAGGTCCAGTTCGCCGGCAAGCTCCGACAGAGCGTAGTATATCATATCCGGCACCGTCTCCAGAGTATACCCGGCCTTGCCACGCGGTAGCGTGATCCAGCGCGACACAGTAGTCTCGATATCAAGCGCTCCGTAAGAATTCTCAAGATAGAAATCACGGAACGAACCTATGCCGCCATAAGATTCCTGATTCATGAAATTAGTGAAATCCTCCTGCGTATATGTAGGCTCAGTGTCGCTGAAATTGACAAGAAGCATGAGCAATTTGCGTTTGCCGCGCGTAGGAAACGAATTATCTATCTGCACTTTCTGTGCTGCATTCCTGCGCACTCTCCTTATGGCATCCAGCTTCTCGGGTGCAAACATAAGACCCGGCTTTACATCCGGAGCAAGCACAGCCGCGGCATTTCCCGTATAGCGCACGGCCGAAACACTAGCATATCCCGAGGTATCGGCACCGGCCACAGTCCAATAACCGGCTGCATCACGAAGCAGTGTATAGCCGTCAGGACTTGTGGCCCAGGCAAAATGCTCATCACCATGCAGGCACAGCTCTATTGGCGTACCGTCTGGCTGCATGGTGTTGATTATCCCGGGCATAGGAGGCATAGCCGATGCCATCAGGGGCAATACCGTTGCGGCAGCCACTGTCATGATTTTTTTATTGAATTTCGATCTCATACTGATTTTTTCTTTAAAAAAGACCCGCGCACAGTTTCTCAGAAAGAATCATACGCGGGTCCCTAACCTAATTTTATGTATGAAGAAATATATCCCCTGGTTTATCTGACAAATTTGGAAACGCCGGCGTTAGCTCTCGCCACATATACTCCGGCAGGAAGGTCTGAACAATCGATAGCAGTCGAGACGCCGGTAGCCTTTACCATACGCACGGCTTTGCCTGTGAGATCGTAGACAACCACATATTCGCCTTCTTCTGTGCCGCTGACCTCCAGCATACCGTCAATCATGCGCACGGCAAATATTATTTCTCCCATATTGTTAATAGCCACACTGTTATCATCCTTCACATAATCAACCCATATCTGCCAGTTAAGACCCATGCCGGCCAATTCCTTATCCAGCTTGTCTACGGGATACCACTTGCCGTCAGGCTTGATTTCGCAACCCTCTGGCACATTATAAGGCTTGGCATACATGGTAGTCACGCCGTGACCGTGGCGAAGCATACCCATACTCAGATACGAGCGGCCGATATTCGGATCATCAACATCAATCGCCAAATCGTCCGAATATTCAAAAGCGACATATACCGTGCCCTTGATAATCACCGGTGGTTCGTAGCTAACATGTTTGCCCTCTCCGGCCCAGCCGCCTATACCGGTAGAACCAAACATTTCAGCCATAGTAGTTTTATAAGAGTGGATCACCTTGTTTTCATCCAGATTGCCGTTTTCATCACAGCCATACAGAACTATGTTGAAAGGAAGTGAGCGCTGATCATTCATATTATCTGCTGTCGCAGGCTTATAGTGAAGATTAGTAAGCCAAAGCGAAATAGTGCGAAGATTGAACTGGTCGTCGCCAGGAAGGTCAAAACGCTCGGCATACTTGCGGTAGTAATGGTTATAACCGCTGACATAGTCCAGTTCGTCAGGATCTGTGTCAAAGGTCGGTATCTCTCCACGGTCAAAATACTTGACAGCGGCAGGATCATAACCCATGATAGGCAGATTTTCCACGTCTCCCGACATATATGTTACAGGATAAGTCTTAGTGGTTGTGCGACTGCCTCGCTCGTTGGTGGCTGTCAGTTTGACTTCATAATCGCCGGAAGACGGGAAGAATATGTCTATATTGCCGTCAGGCAGCTCTGTATATTCGGCATCAGATATCTCCCATTTATAGGAATCGGCATATTTCGACTGGTTGTAAATACGCACCGGTGTGTTTTCAAACGACAACAAACTGCTGTCTACAAAGCTGAACATGCCTTTCACACACATATTTGGCTCGGGACGGGGAATGTCATACGGCGAGGTGATATGGAAAGCGTCCACACTTACCAAACCTGTGCGGGCTTCACCGGTGAGAGCGAAAGAGAAGCAGTAGGGACCGCTCTTTTCCGGAGTGAATCTGACCTCTTCGCGCGTCCAGCTGCCGGCCGGATCCAGACCTCGGCTCTCTGTATAGAGGGATTTGGGATGGAAGTCGGCATCCTGCTGCGTGCCCACGGTAAAGTCTAACGTCATACCGCGAGGATTGCCATCTATAATATATCCGTCAAAATTAGTATAGAACGAGATCGTGTATTCCACACCGGCAGTAAGATTGAAGAACGGAGTGTATGCCCTCTCGTCTCGCGGCTGGTCCACCGATTCGGGAGCCACCATGTAATATTCGCCTTCCTGTGCTTCCAGTGAAGTATAATTAGCCGTACGCCATATATTTGTTCCTACAGACAGCCAACCTATCGGCAGATTGCTCGAACCGTCATAGTGGCTTGGGTCTGAGAAATTCTCATGATATGGCAGTTCTATACAGGCCGACAGATTTTCAGCGTCCGGCTCAAGATCCTGCACCGGAGGCTGCTCGTCAGGAGCAGTGCCAATAAAGAAAAAATCATCAAAATAAATACCGCCGCCCCACATATTGGGATTACAGAATATCTCTATAGCATAACAGTATTCCCCTTCGGCTTCCGGTGTGAATGAATAGGCAAACGTCTTCCAATCAGCCACCTGTCCCGGCTCCTGTGTGCCTACAAGCTGCATCTGCTCTATATCACGAGTGGCACCTGCATAAACCCTGAAACCTAAATTCCTCGCAAAAGGGGGATTGCCGCCGGGCAGCATAGCCTCAAACTCCACCCTGAACGGCACACCGCCCACCACCTTCATCATAGGGGTGTATAGCACCTCGCCGCCCATCGGTCCGCCCGATCCCAGCAAATATGTTCCTGATTTAGGGGTTTGGCCCACATCAGCGCCTGAGTAGCGCGCAAAATGGGTATTCTCACTTCTGGCCCACCCGTCAGGCAGTATTTCAGACTCTGTAAAATGGGAATCTTCATCAAAATTCTCTTCTATTTCGAAAGGGGCCGCCGTCGCGTTAAACGACCCGAAAGCAAATGCCGCGACTGCAAAAGCCGGCATAAAGGTAGAAATCCTCATAAGCGTAATAATTAGTTAAAAAAGCGTAGGTCAAGAATAATCAGTCTCTTTCTTGACACAATTAATTTTGTGCAAATATAGACAACTTAATTTAACAAACCAAATATTTCAATATAATTTTTTAATATTTTTTGCACTTTGGCAAAATGCAAGTAACCCTGCCAAAGCTATGTGAAAACTCCCTGCTACACTCGGTCAAATTGCAATCGATACTGCTATACGCAGCCTCCATAACTCCGAACACACATGGCAGCCAACCCATAATAAGCCCACAAAGATCTATCCACCAATATATTATCAATATGTCACTGCATGCTTTACTAATGCCGTTAAGGCTTATTAAAGAAATTTTTCCGTAATTAAGCCGCCTATGTCCGAAGTTTTTTGTAATTTTGTACCCAGATAGAGAAAGGCTGCGCCCGTGAGTGGCCTTATATAGTGTGTATGAATTATTAATCAACTTTTAACCAGATAGTTGCGCTTTTAACATCTTTTGATGCGAGGCAGCAAACAATATCGGCACAAGCATTGTTGAATTCTCAGAAATTAAATTTATAACCCCATTAACTATGGCAGAATTGAACCTCAGCCAGTACGGCATTAAGGATGTGAAGAAAATTATCCACAATCCTTCCTACGACGAACTTTACAAATTCGAGACCGATCCCTCGCTCACAGGCTTTGACAAAGGACAGGTGACCGAACTCGGCGCAGTCAACGTCATGACTGGCGAATATACCGGCCGTTCCCCAAAAGACAAATATCTCGTTAAAGACGCCACAAGCGAAAACACCGTGTGGTGGACATCAGAGGAATATAAGAACGACAACAAGCCTATCACAACCGAAGTATGGGACCAGCTCAAAGACAAAGCTGTAAAAGAACTGTCTGACAAGGTGCTGTACGTGGTAGACTGCTACTGCGGCGCAAACCCCGCCACACGTCTGAAAGTGCGCTTCATCATGGAAGTGGCATGGCAGGCACACTTTGTGACCAACATGTTCATCCGTCCCTCTAAAGAAGAGCTGGAGCAGTTTGAACCCGACTTCGTCGTGTTCAACGCCTCAAAGGCCAAGATGGAAAATTACAAGGAGCTCGGCCTGCACTCAGAGACAGTGGTGGCTTTCAACCTGACACAGAAAGAACAGGTCATCATCAATACATGGTACGGCGGCGAAATGAAGAAAGGCATGTTCTCCATGATGAACTACTTCAATCCCCTGCGCGGCATAGCCTCCATGCACTGCTCTGCCAACACTAATATGGACGAGACATCAACAGCCATCTTCTTCGGCCTGAGCGGCACCGGCAAGACCACACTCTCTACCGACCCCAAGCGCAAGCTCATAGGTGACGACGAACACGGATGGGACGACGAAGGCGTGTTCAACTACGAAGGCGGCTGCTATGCCAAGGTAATCAATCTTGACAAGGAGAGCGAGCCTGACATCTACAACGCTATCCGTCGCGACGCCCTGCTCGAGAACGTAACTGTAGATGCCGAAGGCAAAATCGACTTTGCCGACAAGAGCGTGACAGAAAACACACGCGTGTCCTACCCCATCTATCACATCGAGAACATCGTCAAGCCCGTAAGCAAAGGCCCTGACGCAAAACAGGTGATCTTCCTGAGCGCCGACGCATTCGGCGTGCTGCCCCCCGTGAGCATCCTCACACCCGAACAGGCCAAATATTACTTCCTGTCCGGCTTTACCGCAAAACTCGCCGGTACAGAACGAGGCATCACCGAGCCCACCCCGACATTCTCCGCATGCTTCGGCGCGGCTTTCCTGAGCCTGCACCCCACAAAGTATGCCGAAGAACTGGTTAAGAAGATGGAGAAGAGCGGCGCCAAGGCCTATCTGGTGAACACCGGATGGAACGGCACCGGCAAGCGTATCTCGATACGCGACACACGCGGCATCATCGACGCCATACTTGACGGAGCCATACTCAATGCCCCCACCAAGACAATCCCCTACTTCGACCTGACAGTCCCCACCGAGCTGCCTGGTGTTGATCCCAATATTCTCGACCCCCGTGACACATACGGCACTCCGGCCGAATGGGACAAGAAAGCCAAAGAACTTGCAGAGCTCTTTATCAAGAACTTTAAGAAGTTTGAAGGCAACGAGGCAGGCAAGGCACTGGTAGCCGACGGCCCTCACATTTAAATGCGATAATAATAAGTCTATAGCCTGGCCCCGGAGACGCGCAAGTGTCCCCGGGGCTTTTTTCCACCTATGACATAAGAAAAGGCCTCCGCGTTATGCGGAGGCCCTCGATAAATCAATAAACAACGGTTTAATAATCCTCTTCCTCTGGCTTACTATACTTATAAGGATGGTCGCAGGCCGGACATTTCTCAGGCGGCTCGGTACCCTCCGACACATATCCGCATACCGTGCACTGCCACTTGATCGGCTTGTCGCGTTTCCACATCTTGCCGCTGTCTACCAGCTTGCGCAGAGCATCGAAACGATCCTTGTGCATATTTTCGATAGACGCTATGGCCTCGAAATGTTCTGCCACCTCGGGAAAGTCCTCTTCGCGCGCCTTAGCCGCGGCCTTCATATACGCGTCTACGCCCTCTGCCTCCTCTTCGCGTGCTGCTTCCTTAAGATTGTCAGACGTATTGCCTATCACACCGGCAGGTATCGACATATCGACAGGGACCTCGGCGCCGTCTTCAAGAAATTTAAAAAACACCTTGGCATGGTGCAGCTCATTGTCGGCAGTCTCGGTAAACACTTCCGCAACGGGGGGATAGCCCTCTTTTTCTGCCTGGCTGGCATAAAACATATAACGGCTATAAGCCATCGATTCGGCCGCATAGGCAGCCACCAGGTTCTTCAATGTCTCCGTGCCTTTCAGAGAATGATCGGCCGGAGTGTAATTTACAGGTTTCATAGTTTAAAAAATATAGGTTTCTATTCATTTACGATACCGTGCGCCATGCGCGGTATCTGGGATTAGAACAATTACAAATGAAGAATGGTTTATAAAATGTGGCGATTTATACGACAGGACAGCCCTGTATATTATATAGGTGGCCATATTTCAAAAATAATTACTACTTTTGTGGCCGAAAACCGCTACCTACCGACCAGGCACGGACGGTGCGCGGCGGGCCTCAACGAATAATACACCGAGATGAAGAATCTTATCATAGTGGAGTCTCCGGCCAAGGCCAAGACCATAGAGAAATTCCTGGGGAAGGATTACCGTGTGATGTCAAGCTTCGGACATATCCGCGACCTGAGAAAAAAGGATTTCAGCATAGACGTAGACAATGATTTCACACCTCTGTACGAAATACCGTCTGAAAAAAAGGAACTGGTAGGCAAACTGCGTGCCGCGGCAGCCGAAGCCGAAACTGTATGGCTGGCTTCCGATGAAGACCGCGAGGGAGAGGCCATAGCCTGGCATCTGTACGAAGTGCTCGGACTGAAACCCGAACAGACACACCGTATCGTATTTCACGAAATAACCAAGCCGGCCATACTGCACGCCATAGCCAATCCGCGCGATATAGACATCGACCGTGTCAATGCCCAGCAGGCACGCCGCGTGCTGGACCGCATAGTGGGATTCGAACTGTCTCCCGTGCTGTGGAAGAAGATCAAGCCTGCCCTGTCGGCCGGAAGGGTGCAGAGCGTGGCCGTACGCCTGATATGCGAACGCGAGAAAGAGATACGCAATTTCACGGCACAGCCCTATTTCCGTGTCACCGGCCTGTTTCAGTGCGCCACAAGCCCTATAGACATCAAAAGCGAACTGAACGTGCGTCTGGACAGCGAGAGTGCCTCGCAGGAATTTCTGGAGGCATGCCGCAAGGCTTCATTCCAGGTGGCCGACGTAGCTGTGAAACCAGTACGCCGCTCTCCTAATCCACCTTTCACCACCTCGACGCTGCAGCAGGAGGCTTCGCGCCGCCTGGGTTTCACGGTAAGCCAGACAATGCGAGTGGCACAACAGCTGTACGAAGCCGGTCTCATCACCTACATGCGTACCGACTCGCTCAATCTTTCGGAACTGGCACTGGCAGACATATCCGCCCTGGTGTCGGAACGTTACGGTGCCGAATACTTGCACAAGCGCCATTACCATACCAAGGCAAAGGGAGCACAGGAAGCCCATGAGGCCATACGCCCATCTTACATCGACCGCGAGGAAATAGAGGGCACACAACAGGAAAAACGTCTCTACAAACTCATACGCATGCGCACTCTGGCGTCACAAATGGCCGATGCCGAGATCGAGAAGACAACGGCCGAAATAGCCGTGTCAACACGCAGCGAGCGTTTCGTGGCACACGGCGAGGTAGTTAAATTCCCCGGATTCCTCAAGGCATATGCCAGCGTCCCGGATGCCGGAACGGCGGAATCGCTGCCGGCCCTCGAGACAGGAGCGCCTCTGTCAATGGTATCGGTGTCGGCCACAGAGCGATTCACCCAGGCTCCGGCCCGTTATAACGAGGCTTCGCTGGTAAAGAAGATGGAAGAACTCGGTATCGGACGTCCGTCTACATACGCCCCCACAATATCGACCATACAGGGCCGTGACTATGTGGAACGCGGTGAAAAAGAGGGAGAACAACGGCCTTACCGCGTGCTCACCCTGACACCGGCAGGACTGGCAGCGTCTACAGAGACCGAGACTGCCGGCTCCGACAAAGGACGCCTCGTGCCTACCGATGTCGGAATGGTTGTCAACGATTTTCTGACAGAATATTTCCCCGACATACTCGACTATAACTTCACCGCCCGTGTTGAAGAAAAATTTGACGAAATAGCAGAGGGAAAACTGGGCTGGAACAAAGAGATCGCCGATTTCTACTCAAACTTCCACCCGGACATCGAAAAGACACGCGCCATGCGCATGGAACACAAGGTGGGCGAACGCGTGCTCGGCACAGACCCTGCCACCGGCAAACCAGTAAGTGTGAAGATAGGCCGCTTCGGACCCATGGTCCAGATCGGTGACACCAATGATGAGGAAAAGCCCCAGTTCGCCTCCCTGCAGCACGGCCAGAGTGTGTCCACACTGACCCTTGAAGAGGCTCTGAAGCTCTTCGAGCTGCCCCGTACCGTAGGCGAATTCGAGGGCAAAGAGATAGTGGCAGCCATAGGGCGGTTTGGTCCGTATCTGCGCCATGAGGGCAAATTTGTGAGTATCCCGTCATCATTGGCCCCACAGACAATCACACAGGAAGAGGCGGTGGCGCTTATAGAAAAAAAGCGTGCCGACGATGCTAACAAGATTGTGAAAGAGTTTGAAGGAATGCCGGGACTGCAAGTGCTCAACGGCCGATTCGGCGTATATCTGGCATATAAACCCGAGGGAGAAAAGAAAGCGACCAATTACAAGCTGCCCAAAGGCACCGACGGAGCGTCGCTCACCCTGGAGGAGGCCCAGTCCATCATGAAAGCCCAGGACGAGGCTCCGGCCAAACCCAAGACGCGACGCCGGGCCACAAAGAAATAAACACCGCGCCATATCAGGACACGGCATTGTCCGGCCTGGTAATTAAAGCAAAACACTCCCCTGCGAGCAAAGTCGCAGGGGAGTGTTTTTGTTCAATCTGTATACAGGATCAGAGTTCCTTGTATTCACTTATATTCTTAAGACCGCGCTGGCCGAAGTATTTTGTTATATCGCCTTTGACAAGCACATGCTTCTTGTAAATGGCCGGATTGTTCTTAAGGCCGAGGTTGTCACGTATGCTTCCTGCCTTTATACCGCAGGGCATACAGGTGCTGGTCGAGTTCGCATCAGCCGTAGGACCGAGTATCATATTGGTATTGGTATACTCTGTTGAACCAGAGGCGTCACCAGAGAAACGCGCACCGCTATCCCATACTTTTCCATCGATATATCCTACTACATAACCCTCTACCCACACATTGGCTGCATCAGCAGTGGTCTTCATGACCTCTGCCACTGTATAGGGATTCTCAACCGAGCCTTTGTCTCCGGCCGGAGGAGTCACCGTACCTCCGTCACCGCTGCTGGAAGACTTGCCCACGAGCACATTGTCCACGCACCATGTGGCAAAGTTGGCGTCAGAAGAAGCGGTATAGCAAAAACCGATATATATCACGCCGCTGAACTGCGACAGATCAAGCTTGCCAGAGTTAGCCCAGTCGCTGTAACCGCTGGCAGGAGCAGTGGCCAGCACGGGGTTAAGCTTGGTCAGTTTGGCCTTGGAGGGATCGTTACTGTCCATGACATAGACCTCGAGTTTCGAGGTTGTAGAGCCGTAGCCGTTCACCTGTGTGTCAAACGACATGATCTTTTCGGCCAGCTGCGATGCATTGATGGCCGGTGTTATCAGCCAGCTTTCGAAAGGAGGATTGCCCTTGTAACCGGTCATGGCCGCATAATAATTGCCGCTAAACGAAGTAACATACCATGACTTGTCTCCCTTAACCTTGATATTGCTCCAGCCTGTCGGGATAGCATTTCCAGAGAAAGTCTCATCAATAGAGGTCACCGCAGTACCGGGATCAGTGCCGGGATCCACGCCCTCGATCTTATACTCGTTAGCCGCGCCGCTGCTGTTAAGCAGTCCGTTAGTACCCATATAAGAGTCAAACGCGCCTGTAACCTTTATCTTCTTTCCAAAGTTGGAAGGATTGTCCAGAAGATTGCCATACTGGCGGAGAGAAGAACCCTGGGGAAGGGTAAGCACAAGGCACTTGCTGATATCGCGCACATCGGCAGCCGGGGCTATCACCAGAGTGTTGTCCATCTCGGCATCGGCACCCCATATGATTTTGTCATTGGAATCGATATCGGTCACACCGGCCTTGACAGAACCTGCGATATAACCTTCTACCCATCCGCTCTTACCTGTACCCTGCAGCTCTATGGCCTCTGCCACGGTATAGGGATCGGAAGCCTGGCCCTTGGCGTCAAAAATGCAGTCTTCAGCCGAACGAAGCAGCAGCTGCCATGTGCCGTTGAACGAAGACAGTATACCCATCACGTCGCCTGTTCCGGCAGGGAGTGTCTCGCCCCTGAAAGAAGAGTAGTTGGAGTTACGCACCAATATAGAATTGCCATTGGCATCAAGCAGTGTGCGGTTGGTAGTGGCATCGGCATTCGCGAAAGGAAGTTCGCCCCCGCCCTCGAAGTGCACGTTGCGGAACACCACGAGCTGGCTCTGCCATTCGCGCTGCCCCTCGGGAGTAGTGGGCAGGCTGCCCATGTCGGCTACCAGACAGTACATAGAGCCGTCTGTAGGACGTGCCTCGCCCGGGTTAATATACTTATATTCGGGCTTGGGGAAGCCGTTAAGTTCGGTATGGCTCTGGAACAGCGTGTAATCCATGAACGATACCTGCGGCGTTCCGTTGTGCTCGCCATAGCCGCCCACCTGCTGCAGACCGGCATATTTGCCGAATCCGAGGTCTGTGAGGTTGACCACGATTTCCTGGCCGACACGGTAACTGTTGTTCAGACCGGTCTGGTTGATAGAGAACGCCAGGGCGCCTGTCTCATCCTGTATTACGAGGCTTTTATAAATATTGCCTGTGGCGTCAGACGATACCACGCGTCCGCGCACTATCACATCGGCGCCCTCGGCATTGGTACCCACTGTCAGAAAATAGTTCTGGTCATCCTGCCAGTACTGTGTCTTGAGGGCACTGATGGTGGTATTGGCCTCCATAGTGGCCTTAGGCTCGTCTATGGGGGGGAGGTCGAAGTCATTCTGACATGATGTCAGCGAGGCGCCGGTGGCCACAGCCACAGCGGCAAGACTCAGATATTTGCTAAAGAATTTCATATTGTGTTGTTTGATTATTTTAGAAACGGATACCTACATTGAAATTAACCTTGATACCCTGGGCGTAACGTATACGGTTAGCCCATTTGTTAACATTATAGTTGTCGTAGTCAAAGCGGTTCTGCTGCTGTCCCCATACCTGGATATCGCGGTTGTTGAGGATATTGGTCACATTCAGGTTGAAATTGACCGAACCGAAGCTCGTATAGAGCACCTTGCCCACAGAGGCATTGAGTACAAAAGCGTTTTTAAGCTTGTCCTGCCTGGTTATGGCTTTCACCTTGTCGAGTATCTCGGCCTCGGTGTCGCCGGCAGAGACTATGCCGTCCATCTTGAAATGGCGCATGGGCGAGAGATACATGTACGCATCGCCCATCCAGGTGGCATTTATACCGAAGAACCACTGATGTGGGGCAGCCCAGTCGAGACCTACGTTGTAAGCCTGCTGGGGGGCGCCGCCCAGGTAATAATTCTTAAGATAGGCCGTGTTCTGCGTGTCGGGATAAAGACCGTTTTCATAAGAAATATACGCGGTGGGACGGTTCTTGTACTGGGCACGGGAATAAGTACCTACGGCGCTAAGGGTGAGCGAGGGTGTTATGGCATAGCTCATGCCCAGCTCTATGCCCTTGTAAGAACGGTCTATGCCTTTGAGCAGGCTGGTGGCGTTGGTACCGTTGACATCGTCATAATAAAGAGTGTACTCCATGCCGTTGTATGTATTGGTCCAATAGCCGGTGATCGAGCCACGGAAGCGGTTATAGTTCCATACATAAGATATATCGCCTGTCAGATAGCGTTCGGAACCCAGGTCGTCGACAGTGGCGTCTTTGATATTCGCACTTGTATAGGATGTGTAATACGACGGCGCCGTGGTACCGTAGGCAGCGTGGGCCACGAAATAGTTGCGGCCGTTAAGCTTATATGTCACACCGGCCTTGAGAGCCGCGTCGTCAAAAGAGTGGCGTTTGCCCGTACCGTAAGAATCATCAGGGTTACGTCCGTTCATGAAATTACCGTGACGCACAAAATTAGTGTATGTAACACTCATGCCGTAGTTGATGTCCCAGTGCGAGGTCTTGATCTGGTGCTGCAGCCAGGCATTGGCCGACAGATAGCGGATATCGTAGTCATAACCTATCACATCGCCTTTCTTGGCACGATGGTTGGGATTGAGCAGGTTGTTCTGGAGTTTGGGATCGTTCGTAGCGAAGTCACGCTCGTAGAAAGAGTCTATATCCAGCCAGAACTGTCCGCCCAGCAAGTCATACACGGTCTTATAGAAATGAGACTTGCTATAGTTGAACGATACGCCGCCCTGCAATGTCTGCGTGTCGCTGATACGGTGGTTGATATATGAATTGAACATCCACGAAGTGGTGTTGGTGTGACGAGCCGAAAGAATGTAGGAGCTTTGTCCGAGCAGGTCGGGATTGCGGTCGAAGCTCTGAGAATTCATCACATTGGCATAATAGATGGCATCCCAGTTTATCTGGCTCACATTCTGGTTTGTCCGCCACTGGTCTGCCACAAAGTCATAGACATTCTTCTGGTAGTCATACTGCGGCGTTCCAGGCTCGGCCGTTGGTGCCACATACGATGGCAGGTAGCGGTAGTAGTCCGGACGCGGATCGGCAGAATTTGACGTACGTTCGAAAGATGTCGTGGCGTAACGGTTGTGACGGAATGCCACGGCCGTGTTCACCGTCGTGCCGCTCTTTGGCTTCCATATCCAGTTTATGATTGCCGAGGGGTCAAATGTGTTACGGATGCGCGAAGAGCGTTTCTTGCCATTGAACCATCCCCAGGCAGGATTGTATAGATTATTGTCAAGCAGGTCGAAAGCTTCCTGGTAAGAATACTGCTGTGTGGCACGCTGCGTGGGGGCGCCCCATGTAGTGATATTCACAGAATGACGGTCGTTGAACACTTTCTGAACCGACAGAGCGTATGCCAGCGAGTTGTAGAAAGTACCCTCGACTACACCTTCGGGGGCGTAACGACCCATAAGGGTGGCCGAAAACGCCCATCCGTTTCTGTTGAGGCCCGAGTTATACTGCAAACCGGCACGAAGCATATAGTCCGAGTTGGTATAAGTGGCCATGCCTCGGAAACCGGGGGCATATTCCGACGCATAAGTGGTGTAGTTGGTAGAACCTCCCACTCCTCCGAAACCGAAAGACACAGCCTCGGTACCAATGCCCACTGTCTTAGAGCGGAACGTATTAGAGGTCATGCCGCCCAGACCGCTCCAGTTGAAACGTCCGGAACGCGTATCGGCAAAATCAACGCCGTTGATATATCCTTTCTGCATCTCGGAATTATATCCGCGCATGCGGAAGTACATGGGCTGGAAGTTGTAACTGGCCTTTTGGTAATAGACATCGTCACTGGCACCCTGGATGGTGGCCACCGACTGGTTAGAACTGTCATCATCAAGCAGTTCCATCTCATCAAAGATGTAGTCTGTGCCAGCATTAAAAGAATCCGAAGTATAACCAGACTCCGACAGCTTGATAGTGCCGAGGTCTTCCACGCGGCCTCCCACTATGCTGACGTCGACAAAAGTGTCTTCATATCCGTTAGCCATGATTTTAAGCACATCGGTGCCCACCTGCGCGTTGGAGATGGTAAACGACCCGTTGGCATCGGTCACTACCAGAATGCCCTGATCCTGCAACAGGACCGAGGCATCGCCCACCGGCTGGTTGTTGGCACCGTTAGTCACGATGCCGCGCAATCCCGTGGCGGCCAGGGCCGGCAGCGAGAACGCGAGGCACAATAAAATTAATAAGCGGTGTTTCATTGTGTTATGAATGTGTTACTTTGATTATTTTACTTCTTGGAAAAGGAAAACCTCTGTGGGGAAGTGGTCAGAATAACCGCCCACGAAGCGGCCTTCGCTGAATGTGCGCAGCGGATAGCCCTTATAGCGGCCATCCTGCTGTCGCAGAAATTCGTCATTACGCACTATGGCACGCACAAATTTAAGCGGAGACGCGCCCTGGACTGTGAGATTGTAGCTGAGTATGATCTGGTCAAACAGGCCCCATGATCCACGGTAGATATACGAGCCTATGCCGTCGTCAAATAGTTTCCAGAACGGGTTGAAGAATTCTCCCTGCACGGTCTGGTCCTGCTTTTTGCGCGCCATTAGAACGTCTGTGACCGACTTATTATTGGGATAATCATTAAGGTCGCCCATCACTATCACACCTATCTTAGGATCAATAGACAGCAGCGAATCGGCTATCTGTTTGCTCAGGGCGGCAGCAGCCTCGCGCAGGTAGCTGCTCTGTTCTGTGCCGCCACGGCGCGACGGCCAATGGTTGACGATAAATGCTACACGGTCACCGCCAAGCCTGCCTACCACGCACATCTGGTCACGGGTGCGGAATCTGGGATTTCCAGGAATTTCCAGACGGTGGTTGGTTACATGTTCCAGTTTGAAAAAACGGGGATTATACAGCAGTCCCACGTCCACACCGCGCGCGTCGGGCGAATCATGATGCACTATCTGGTAGCTGCGGGAGGCTATCGCAGGCGACTTGACCAGATCCTTAAGCACCGTGATATTTTCGATCTCGCTCACCCCTATCACAGCCGGACCGTCGGGTGTGTGCTTAGTCTTCATAGACTCTATGACCTGCGCTATGTTGCCTATCTTCTTCCAGTACTTTTTGCCGTCCCACTGGTAACGGCCTTCGGGAGAAAACTCCAGGTCATACTTGCCATTGTTGTTAATAGTGTCAAAAAGATTCTCGAGATTGTAAAAGGCTATGCCATACATGCGCCCTTTGCGGTTCTGCGCCCCGAGATACGGCACAGAAAGCAGAACCAGCAGCAGGACCGCCAGGCCCCGGTAAAAGTTTTTGCTATTCATATTTACAAATATATTTTCTACCAAAATAGAATTTTTGCCGGAAATCTAAACCCCGGCTGTTTTTCATGGCCGTACATAATATGCACAATATAAATATTCAGCAATCCATACCTGCATTAATATACAATATTTATACCATCAAAGAGGGCATAACTCCACGAGTGCGAATTTAATATAAATTTCGTAAACTTTTATAAAAAAACACACTGTTTTTCATACTGGTCCGCCTGCCGGCCCGACAGCCACACTAAACACCCCTGCGAGCGCGTTATAACTCAAGAGACAGCGGCTTCCGGCCGGCAAAATCACGGCCGGTCTTTCCTGCTGCGACTTACCATAATGAACAATTGACATGAAGTTTTGTTTTATCATACCTCCGGTTGCCACCCCGGGACACAGACCGGCCGAACGTTCGGCCGGATGCACACGCGTAGTATATCCGATGCCGAACATATACGAACTTACCGTGGCGGCCCTGGTAGAGCAGCTGGGACACGGTGTGGAATACCATAACTTCACTCTGCCCGAACGCACGCCGGACGACCTGCGCAGGTTCCTCGCCGGCAACGATGCAGACGTGTACTGCATATGGGGAGTAAACCTCTCTATGGAGGACGACCTGCCTGCTATATCCGACATTTTGCGCATACGCCGAAACGCACGCATACTGCTCATGGGGCCGGCACCCACATTCTTCCGCGAAAGATTCATGACCGACCCACGCATATTCATAGTGCGCGGCGAGCCTGAAGCCACCGTGAGGGAATGGATAAGCCGGACCATGGATGCGGAACCGGACTATTCGGATGTGAAAGGCCTGTCATATCTCAAGGGAAACAACAAGGTGCATAATACGTCACGCGAACCATCGAGGGAATTTGACACCTTGCCTTTCCCGGCCAGACACCTGCTGGGCCAGACCGAATACCACAACCCCAAACTGAAGATGGGGCCTTACACCACCATGCTAACCTCGCGCAACTGTCCATACCGCTGCATCTACTGTGTGCCCAGCTCGCTGACATTCGCACGGGAGCTGGACCATCGCGACAACCACGGATGCAAACCGCCCATATCATACAGGTCGGCCGAAAGTGTGGAAGCAGAACTTAAAATGCTGCACGAACAGGGTTACCGCGCCATAGGTTTTGTAGATGACAACTTCATCTGGAACACTGAACGCACCGCTGCACTATGCGCGGCATTGCGCAAGTACGGATTCCGCTGGGGCTGCCAGGCACGCGTAGACGCCATCACCGAACCAGTGGCCAAAGTGCTGTCAGAAAGCAATTGCGGCTATGTCGACCTAGGCGTGGAGTCATTCAACGACGAAATACTCAAATATGTAAAAAAAGGTTTCACATCCGCCGATATATACCGGGCGATCGACATCTTACAGAAATACAACGTGCCGGTCAAACTAAACATACTGATAGGCACATGTCCGCTCGAAACACGTGACACCATACGCGACACTGTGCGCAAAGCCAAGCGCCTGAAAGTGGACCAGGTGATGATCAACATCGTATCTCCTTTCCCCGGCACAGAGCTATACCGCCTGGCCAAAGCCAACGGATGGATAGAGGGAGGTGAATACCGGCCCACCGATGTGCAGCGCGAGTCGATATTAAACTATCCCGGCCTGTCGGCACGCGATATGGAAAAGGCCCTCTTCAGGGCCAATCTAGGCTATTTCTTCTCACCGGCATTCATACGGCGCCAGATCACGCGTTTCTCCTCATTCAAAGAGTTCACCGCCGCATGCAAAGCGCTTAAAATAAAATTGTTTGGCTGAACACAAATCAAATATCAGGCTTTCAATAGTCATCATATCCTGGAATTCGCTGTCCTCCCTGCGGCCATGCCTTAAGTCTATCGGCGGACTGCTGGACCGTACCGACACCGAACTGATATGGGTGGACAACGGCTCTTCCGACGGTGCCGCATCATATGTGGCAGAACATTATCCCGACACGCACACCGTACTGCTGCCCGAAAACAGAGGCGTGGCGGCCGCCCGTAACGAAGGCCTGCGGCGTGCCCGTGGGGAAAAAATACTTTTTCTAGACGATGACACAGAGGCCTCGGCCGAAGCCATAGACACAATGACCAGGTATATGGACGAGCATCCGCAGGCAGGCATAGTGGCATGCGCCTTGCGCAACGCACAGGGAGAACTGCAAAACTCGTTCAAACCATATCCGGGCCTCGGCGTCAAAATAACAAACATACTCCGCTCAAAACTCGGCCTGCCCCAGACTAAAACAGTTCTGCCAGACAAGCCGGTCGAACCCTGCTACGTAATAGGCGCCTGCCAGCTTCTGCGCCACGAAATGGTAGAGCGCATAGGGGAACTGGACCAGGCTATATTTTACGGCCCGGAGGATGCAGACTACTGCATAAGGGCCAGGCGCGCCGGATACAGGGTGGTCTATCTGCCACAAGTGAGCATCATGCACCACTGGCGCCGCATCACCTCGCGCAGTCTTTCATCGGCAACCTCTCGCAGACATATAGCAGGTCTGCTGCACTTCTGGCGCACGCACAGACGCATCTTCTGAAGTTTTTGTAGTTTTTTCAGCCAAAATTTGGTGAGGTGCAAATTAATGCTTACCTTTGCACTCGCATTTGGGATCCGCTCATGACGGATTTCAGTTGCCAAATACTTTAACCCTCGGGGTTTAGCGCAGTTGGTAGCGCGCTACGTTCGGGACGTAGAGGTCGGGCGTTCGAGTCGCCTAACCCCGACAACAGGGGCGGATTCTTAAGAATCCGCCCCTGTTACTTTTACAGCCAATCTTTCAAAATACGGGAGACATTGACAAAAAATATACGCCGGCTTCAGACCTGTTGAATGATCTGAAGCCAGCGTGTATCTAGTATTTAAGGGCCTTGGCAGCAGAAGAGCCAGGATGCGTTACATTTTTCTTTTAATGCAACCAGTTTCAGTGATCGCCCGACTTCTGCCAGACACCGTATAGCCGGATATTACTCGGCCTTGCCTTCCGAACCAAGCACGTTGATGATTTTGTGCTTATAGAGGCGTTCCATTTCGTCACGTGCCGGACCAAGATATTTACGCGGGTCAAATTCGCCCGGTTTGTCGTTAAACAGCTTGCGCACCGCAGCTGTCATAGCCAGACGTGAGTCGGAGTCAATGTTTATTTTGCATACGGAGCTTTTGGCTGCCTTGCGCAACTGCTCTTCGGGTATACCGATAGCGTCGGGCATCTTACCGCCGTTGGCATTGATGATGTCCACATACTCCTGGGGCACCGAGCTTGAACCGTGAAGCACGATGGGGAATCCGGGCAGCTTTTCCATAACGGCATCCAGCACATCGAAAGCCAAGGGAGGGGGCACGAGCTTGCCTTCGGCATTGCGTGTGCACTGATCGGGAGTAAACTTGTATGCGCCGTGGCTTGTACCGATCGAGATAGCCAGCGAGTCGCAACCTGTGCGTGTTGCGAAATCTATCACCTCTTCGGGGTTAGTGTATGTGTGGTGGTCAGAGCTTACCTCGTCTTCCACACCGGCCAGCACGCCCAGCTCGCCCTCCACAGTCACATCAAACTGGTGGGCATAGTCCACTACTTTCTTGGTCAGTGCCACATTTTCCTCATAAGGCAGCGACGAACCGTCAATCATGACAGACGAAAAGCCCATATCGATGCAGCTCTTGCAAAGCTCGAAGGTGTCGCCATGGTCAAGATGAAGCACTATCTGGGGATGTTCCCAGCCCAGTTCCTTTGCGTACTGCACGGCACCTTCCGCCATATAGCGCAGCAGGGTCTGGTTGGCATAATTGCGCGCACCCTTGCTCACCTGAAGTATCACGGGGCTTTTGGTCTCTGCAGAAGCCTTTATTATAGCCTGCAGCTGCTCCATGTTGTTGAAATTGAACGCAGGGATGGCATATCCGCCCTCGATGGCCTTCTTGAACATCTCACGGGTGTTCACCAAGCCTAAATCTTTGTAATTTACCATAGTATAGTGGTTTATGTTATTATATACATTGAGATTTCACACTCACTCAATATCACTGCGAAGTTACAAATAAACTTGTTAATAAGCAAATATAATCCGCACAAACCATGTTATATATGCCGTTTATTATCTTTATCGCGCTTGTATAACCATTTAGCCTGTGGTTTTGTTCCATAGTTTGGATGTGAATGTTTTTATTCTTAATTTTGCCGCAACATTCTAATTCTTATATGCACATGAAAAAACTCTTTGTTTCCATCGGCGCGCTGGCTATGGCTGCCGGCGTAGCGGCACAGACATTTGTGTCTACCGAGGCATACAGCTGGCACGGCGACACCATCACCCAGGGGGAATATTTTGCCACCGCCCCGTCTGAAACCTCACTCGTGTCAACATACCACGCACAACCCGGATACTTCATGCCCGTGCAGGGCAGCTGGCAGGCACGCAACGACCTGTCGGCATATCCGAAGCTTGTAACGCCCAACCGCCTGCACACCGCCATATATAATCTGGGCCTGGACGAAATGGTAAATGCCGTGGAAGCCGATACCACGCTGCGCACAGGCAAGGAATGGGCCGGGGTGTGGACACGCGACGTGAGCTACTCCATACTGCTCTCCATGGCCTACATGCAGCCCGAAGCAGCCCGTATATCGCTGGAAAAGAAAGTAGACCGGCTGGGCCGCATTATCCAGGACACAGGAAGCGGCGGCGCCTGGCCCGTGAGCACCGACCGGCAGATTTGGGGCATCGCCGCATGGGAGGTATATAAGGTGACAGGCGACCGTAAATGGCTCGAATTCATCTACCCGGTGGCAAAACGGTCGCTTGAAACAGACGCGGCCACGATCTACGATGCGGCAACAGGCCTTGTGCGTGGTGAGACATCGTTTATCGACTGGCGCGAACAGAGCCACCCCAAATGGATGCAGACAGCCGATATATATTCCACGCTCACACTGTCGACATCGGTAGTACACGCGCAGGCATGGAGCGTGCTTGCCGACATGGCAGATATGCTCGGCAAGAAGCATGAAGCCGCAAAAGCCCGTGAGCAGGCTAAAAAAATACGCGAGGCAGTAAACCGCCATCTATGGATGCCGCAGCTCGGACTGTATGCCATGTATCTCTACGGCAGGGACAACCTAATCGTCAATCCACGTGCCGAGACACTTGGCGAGTCGCTGGCTATAATCTGGAATGTGGCCGATGCGGACCGGGCCCGCACAATCACCGAAAGCAACCCTGTCACTCCGTTCGGACCGGCCATATTCTATCCGCAGATAGCCGACATGCCTGCCTATCACAACAACTCGTTGTGGCCCTGGGTAGACGCCTGGTGGACACTGGCCAATGCCAAAGCAGGCAACGAGCAGGGTGTGATGCAGGGATTCGGCGCGTTGTTCCGCCCTGCCGCTCTGTTCTGCACTAACAAGGAAAACCTAAATCTAGACAATGGTGACATAGCCACCGAACTGAACTCCTCCAACATGCTGTGGTGCCTGGCCGGCAATATAGCGCTCACACACAAAGTGCTGTTCGGCATCGGCTACGAGCCTGACCGCCTGACATTCTCACCATTTGTCCCCGAAGTGCTCGGACAACAGCGCCAACTTCTTGGATTCAAATACCGAAACGCCATCCTCAACATAACTGTCGAGGGCTACGGACAGCACATCAAATCGTTTACAATCAACGGAAAAGAGCAGAAACAACACTGGATACCGGCATCTAAGGCAAAAGGTGTAATGGATGTGCGCATCGTTATGGACAACAAGCCTATACCGGCGCTCAAAGTCAACCGGCGCGACAATCTGAAAGCTCCCCTCACCCCCATCGTAAGACTAGAAGGCAACACTCTGTGCTGGCATCCCATAGAGTATATAAACCACTACGAGGTCTGGCGTGACGGGCACAAGATAGCCGAAGTTCGCACTACTACTTTCGATACTTCCGAAGCAGGCGAATACCAGGTGGTCGGCGTGGCTGACAACGGCACACCCTCCTTTGCCTCCGAACCTCTCTCAAACCGTCAGAAGACTGTATATGAAATGCCCGGAGAATCTACTGTTACCGCATCAACCGAAATACCTGCCGAATACCGCCCTGCAAACGGAATCAGTGGCTATTCCGGCAAAGGCTTCATCGAGGTTGATAAAAATTCAGCGCCAGTAAGCATAAAGATACATATACCGCAATCCGGCGATTACTGCATATCCCTGCGTTACTCTAACGGCAACGGTCCTGTCAACACAGAAAACCGCTGCGCCATACGGACGCTTAAGGTCGACGGAATTCCTGCCGGCATCGTGGTAATGCCCCAGAGAGGCCGTGCCAACTGGGATGACTGGGGCTACACAAACTCACTGCTGCTACCGGCACTTGAGGCAGGCGAACACACGGTGACCATAGAGTTTGCACCCGATAACGAAAATATGAACATCGAAACCAACCACGCACTAATCGACAATCTGAGGCTGGTGAAAAAGTAACAACACCTCCGCAACTGCGGAACACATGTTATGCCGGATGAAACGGCTGGCACAAAGAGGGGGCTGCCATCATGGCAGCCCCCTAGTATTTTTGTTATATCCCGTGTCTTTCAGACAGTGAGAATCTCTTTCTCCTTGGCAGCAAAAAGATCGTCTATCTTTTTCATATATTTGTCATGCAGTTTCTGCACCGAGGCCTCGGCATCTTTCTCCACGTCTTCGCTCAGTCCCTGCTTGATTTCTTTCTTAAGTCCGTCGATAGCGTCACGACGCGCGTTGCGCACGCTTACCTTGGCATTCTCCGCTTCAGCCTTGCTCTGTTTGACGAGCTGCTTACGGCGGTCTTCGGTAAGGGGCGGTATGCATATACGAATCACTTCGCCGTTATTTTCAGGAGTAACGCCAAGTTCTGAATTGATGATGGCTTTCTCAATCTCCTTAAACATGCTCTTCTCCCACGGGGTGATAGCTATGGTGCGAGCGTCAGGCACACTGATATTGGCCACATTGCCTATAGGGGCGAGCGAACCGTAATACTCGACACGTATGCCGTCCAGCAGGCGCGCGCTGGCTTTGCCGGCACGGATATGACCCAGTGTATCATCCAGATATTCCACCGCCAGCGTCATGCTGTCCTCGGCGTTTTGCAGATATTCATTTACTTCCATCGGTATAATGTTTTTATATTTCCATGTTCAAGGATGCACAAGGGTGCCTATAGGCTCCCCTGCCATCATGCGTGCCAGATTGCCCTCCACATCCATATTGAATACGTAGATAGGCATACCGTTTTCCTTGCATAGCGCGGTGGCAGTCAGATCCATCACTTTCAAGCCTCGTGAGAGTACTTCGTCATAGGTTATCTCATCAAACTTTACTGCCGAGGCATCTTTCTCAGGATCGGCAGTATACACGCCGTCCACACGCGTTCCTTTAAGCATCACTTCGGCCTCTATCTCTACTGCACGCAGGGCAGATCCCGTGTCTGTGGTAAAGAACGGATTGCCCGTTCCGCAAGACATTATGGCCACCTTGCCCTGTTTCATAGCCTCTATGGCGCGCCATTTGGAATAATGCTCGCCGATGGGATGCATGTCTATGGCCGTGAGCACTCTGGCTGGCTGGCCGGCTGCCTCTAGCGCCGATGAGAGCGCCAGCGAATTGATAACTGTGGCAAGCATACCCATCTGGTCACCTTTGACACGGTCGAAACCCTTAGACGCGCCCTGCAGGCCGCGAAAGATATTGCCGCCCCCTATCACTATGCCGATCTCCACACCGGCCGAGGCTATCTCCTTTATCTGACGCGCGTAGGCCGACAGACGCTTGGTGTCTATGCCGTTTCCCTGCTTTCCGGCCAGCGACTCGCCAGAAAGCTTCAGCAGAATCCTCTTGTACTTCATCAATTTTTCTTTTTTGCAAATTTAACGCTTATCCCCCAATTTTCCAAATGAATTTGTCCACGCCGCTATTTTTTGTTAATTTCGCGCTTTCTTATGAGCTAATCATCCTTAGACCAAATCATGGAATTACTTCAAAAAATTGATTTCAGGCCGGCATCACTGCATGTGCTGAAAAACTATTCGCTCTCAAAATTAAAGACCGACCTCATAGCCGGCATCGTAGTCGGCATCGTGGCTCTGCCACTGGCCATAGCATTTGCAATAGCCAGCGGTGTAAGTCCCACAGCCGGCCTGGTGACTGCCATTATCGGCGGTTTCATCGTATCCGCGTTTGGCGGCAACTCGGTGCAAATAGGCGGACCGACGGGTGCCTTTATCGTTATCGTGTATAATATCATTGCGCTTTACGGGCTTACAGGACTGGCCATCGCCACATTCATGGCAGGATGCCTGCTACTTCTTATGGGCGTGTTCAAACTCGGCACCGTGATCAAATTCATACCTTATCCCATAGTAGTGGGATTCACAGCCGGTATAGCGCTCACCATCTTCTCCACACAAATGAAAGATTTCTTCGGGCTAAGCATAGATGGTGCCGTACCCTCTGACTTCATAGGCAAATGGGGTGTATACTTCTCATCTTTCCACACGATAGACTGGACTACTACGCTTGTAGGGGTGCTTTCGCTGCTGCTGATCGTGGCGGTGCCGCGCATCTCACGCCGCCTGCCCGGCGCACTGGTAGCCATAATAGTAATGAGCGCCGCCGTATGGATACTGCGCCAGTTCGGCATAGGGGGTGAGATAGAGACCATAGGCGACCGCTTCACCGGCATGTCGTCATCCATGCCGGCGCCACACAGCCTTGGCATCAACATGGAGAGTATCAATCTGCTGCTGCCTTCGGCTTTCACCATAGCCATGCTCGGTGCTATCGAGAGCCTGTTGTCGGCTACCGTGGCCGACGGTGTGACCGGGTCTCGCACCAATTCAAACACCGAACTTATAGGACAGGGGCTGGCCAATATAACAGTGCCTTTCTTCGGCGGTATACCCGTCACCGGCGCCATAGCGCGTACCATGACAAACATCACCAACGGCGGCCGCACACCGGTAGCCGGAATCGTGCACGCCCTGGTACTGCTGCTCATATTCCTGTTTCTAATGCCGCTGATCAACCTGGTACCCATGGCCTGTCTGGCAGCGGTGCTGATAACCGTATCTTACAACATGAGCGGCTGGCGCACCGTGAGAGGCATATTCCACCACCCCAAGAGCGATATATCGATACTCATCGTCACATTCCTGCTGACTGTGATATTCGACCTGACTATCGCCATAGAGATGGGGCTGCTGCTGGCCATATTGCTCTTCCTGCAACGTGTGATGCAGAACACTACGGTGCGTGTGTACGGCAAGCAGCTTGATGCAGCCGAAGGCACCGACCTGGACACCCACGAGGTGCTCGACCTCGCACCAGGAGTCTCTGTATATGAAATAGACGGACCCTTCTTTTTCGGCGTGGCTACCAAATTTGACGAGGTTATGAGGAGCGCCCCGATGCACGAGCGGCCAAAAGTACGCATAATACGCATGCGCAAAGTGCCGTTTATCGATGCCACTGGACTGCATAATCTCGAAATACTTATCAAGGCATCACACCATGACGGCATAGACATCGTGCTCTCCGGAGTAAACGACTCTGTGCGTTCAGTCATGCACAAGGCCGGCATAGACACCCTGGTAGGGGCAGACAAAATATGTTCTCATATATCCAAGGCATTGCAAGTGGCCAACCGGATAGCATCATCCGCTGAATAATCCCGACTGTAAACAAATCCCATAAAACCCACAAGGGCGGCACGCTGGTTGCGTACCGCCCTTGTTTATATCAGTTATTATTCTGAATTCAGCGAACTGCCACACTACACGGGCGGCCGCCTCCGTCCACACTAACAATGTATATGCCCCGGGGCAGGCTGTACTCGCCTCCGCCCTCTACTACGGGAAGATGCATCACCTCTAAGCCGCTGACATCATGCACACGCAAATTTGTGCGCCGGCCGTGAAGCACTACGCGCATGCCCCCCTCTATGGCATAGACAGTCAGAGGCTCGTCAACCTCTACACCGGCCACAGTGCCGGTAGCCACCATAACAAGGTTGCTCTCAGGAGACTCATAACCCAGACGCACGCTCTGCACGGTATAGCTCTCCGCAACATCCGTCTGTCGGCCATCAATCTCCAGCTGCGTCTCTTCGGCCGCGATACGGGTGGTCACGGCGCCGTCAGGCAGATAGCGCGTGCGGTTTACCATGTAATAGTCAACCACTTCTCCATCAGCAGGAGCCTCCCAGCGAGCCATGTAGCCGGTGTCTGATATGTCTGACGGAGGCAGTGCCACCGGAGCCGACAATTCAGGCACGGGAAAAGCCTTGCCATGAATGCTCACATTGAAATTACTGCCCTCGGGGAACCCACCGTCATACAGGGTTATAGCCGCAGTATGCTCGCCCACGCTGGTAGGAGTATACTTAACCGACAGTTTGTATCCGGTATCCGAATTTATCTGTGACGCCGGTATCTGGTTACCGGTCACCCCCTGGAGCGTGAACATACGGCGGTCCTGGCCTGTGACACGCACAGTGAGGGCCGAAGTGAGGTTAACTCCGTTCACAAGAAGTTCTACTGTCTGGCTGCGGCCTACGGCCACTTCGCCAAAGTCCAGCGACGAGCCGTCGATAGGCGCGAAGAGTTCGGGATCTCCTGTAATCGGAGGTGTTACGCTGCCACCCTGGTCTTTGACATAGAATGTCTCGTTGGTACGCGTGCCCCACACATACTCTGCCAGTTCGGGAAAGTCTATAAAGGGATTGCGGTTGCCCTGTATCATATATACGGCCTCGTTACGGTCAATCTCTTTCTGGCTCACCGGATCGCGACGCGCCCAGTCAAGCAACAGATCGATGGCCCACGGCTTAAGAGTGGGATAATCACCGTTCTGCGCCATGTAGGTATACTTCCACGTATAATCCTGGTAGCATGTCACCATATAGAAATACGTACGGGCAAAGTCTCCTTTGTATTCGTCGGCAGGCTCAAACACCTGGCTTGCTCCGCCACCCTGGCCGGCATAGGCGTATCCCACGACCGAAACTCCGTTGTCAAACCGCGGTGTCTGCACCTCGCCAAGAGGATAGTTGTTCTTGGCAAGGTTGGCAGCCGATTCAGAAGGATAAAGATGGTTCAGGTCGGTGTATGCCTCGTTCTGCTGGCCTCCCCACCACGATTTCGGGAACGAATGCTCGCGGTTCATGCCTTGCCAGCCGTCTTTCACAAGGAACACCATGTCGCTGTACATCTCCCACCAGCGACGCTGGCCGCCGTACAGTTCGGGATATACATCCGTCTTTGGAAACTGCTGCGGAAACAACGAATTGTACGTGACCACCGTGTGCGGCCGCACAGTTTCATAAGCAGCTGTTTTAAGCGCCTCGCGCTTCTTGCCGTCAAGACGGCTGTAGTAAGATGCCGGAGCCGCGGCATCGACATATACAAATGCCAGGGCAGATGCCAGCAACAGGGATAATCGGAGAAGTGTTTTCATATTATATATAATATTAAGGTTATTACTTCACCACAACGGTACGGGCTACAGTCTGCCCCACCGTCACAATATACACACCGGGCTGTGTGGGCGCACCCGACAGCTCGATACCGGCAGTGGTGAAATAGCGTACCACGCCATCCACATCTGCCCCTATGCCTGAAACACCAGCGGTGCTATCCACCACAATCTCATTAGAGTGAGGCGATTCGGCATCTCCCAAGGTGGCTGTCACCGTATAGCTTTCGCGAAGCGATTCGTCACGATCTACTATGACCAGTGAGTCTTCGTCAGCATCGGCCTCGTAGGTGAACGTGTCGGCTACTGCGTCACCGTCAGCATTATATACATTGCGGTATACCACATAACCGTCCACATCCTGGGCGCTCTTCAGCCAGCGCACCGTATAAGACTGGGCTGACACCTGTTCTGCCGGCAGGGCAACCGGAGCGGCAAGTTCCGCAATCTCGGCACATGTACCCTGCAGATGAACTGTGACTGCCTCGTCCAGCTCGCCGCTCTTTATAATGAGGACTGCCTCGTCCACACCGTCTGACACCGTAACCGGTGCGTAGCGCACTTTCAGAGTGTAGCCGTCAGCAGACATGACATCGGCAGCGGAAATACTCAGATTCTTCAATTCCATCTGCCCTACCATTATGCTGAACAATCCGGCACCGGATCCCTCTATCGAAGCGGTGAGCGAATGCGTAAAACCACTTCCGAGCACCGGTATCTCGATCATTCTCGTCTGTCCGGGATGCAATCCCTCATAGACGAAATAATCACCCTGCATAGGCGAAGTCAGTTCTGCCTTGCCAGGTTCCGGATCAGGATCCGGACCGGGGTCGGGATCCACAGTTCCTCCCGTCATCCATCCCTCATCCTGTCTGTCACCCCATATATGCTCGACCATCTCGGGGTGGTCTATAAACGGGTTACGGTTCTTCTGCACCTCATAAAGCCCGTCGTTACGGTCACGCTCTTTCTGGCTCACAGGGTCCTGTCGGTGCCAGCGCAGCAGCATCTCCATAGCCCAGGGCTGCAGCGTGGGATACGCTCCCGGGGCAGCCATGGTCTGCCCGTTATTAGAAGAGCTCCATGACAAATCCTGGTAGCACGTCACCATATAGAAATACGTGCGCGCTATGTCCCCTTTGTATTCGTCATCGGGTTCAAAAACATAAGTGGCTCCTCCGCCCTGACCCTTGACAGGCTCGCCATAACGGAATCGCGGAGACGGCACATCCTGCTTATAGCTTTTCTCCGTGCCCACCTCGCCGTACGGCAGATTGCTGCGCAGATTGTTGGCCGCGGCATTCACCGGCATAAGATGAACAATATCCTTATATGCATTGTTCTTGGCTCCGCCCCACCATGACTTAGGAAATGTGTGTTCGATATTCATCGACGATGGTGCGCGGTTTGCCGCAGACACACGGGCATCGGTATAAATATCCCACCAATAACCGTCTTCGTGCACATCGGTGCTTTCAAACGCCCACCAGGTACCGGTGCTACCAGAGCCGTAGCTGATGGGGGTATGGTTCTTAACTATTGTATACAGCTGGCTCTTAAGAGCCCCTTTGCTCTTGCCCTCGCACTGGCTGTAGTAGCCAGCCGGAGCATCGGCGTAAACGCCGGCCGACACGCACAGCATGCCGGCAACTAATGATGTATAAATTTTCATAGACATTTCCATTTTTATTGAAGCCTGCAAAAATAATCAATTTATCCGACATCCCAAAACGAACAACAGGCCAAATATCACCATACGGCCCGGCAACAGGCTTAAATATTAGTGTTATTAGATGCAAGCAAAAGTATTAGTGCATTGCTACGCCTAACTAACTTACAAAATAGTGCGTTTTGAAATATCATTTATTGTAAAATAGTGCGTTTTGAAAATATTTGTGTATCTTTGCAGACGATAAGACTGCACTATGGATAAGAGAATACTTGAAACAATACTTGCAGACCAGGCAGAGGAATTATCTCTGAAACGGACTATGCGTTTTTGTAAGCGTAAGGAGGAAAGCCTGATAGATTTGAAAAGTTCCCAAGCCCAGGTCGTGATAGGGGTAAGGCGTAGTGGAAAATCCACACTGTGCTACAATGCCCTTATAAGAAAAAGAGTAAAATTCGCTTATGTCAATTTCGATGACGAGCGGCTGATACACCTGACCGGGAATGACCTCAACGACATATTGGAAGTGCTTTACAAAATCAACGGTGATTTCAATTATTTATTCATCGATGAGATTCAAAATATACCGGAATGGTATCTGTTTGTCAACCGTCTTTTGAGAAAGCAAATGCACATCGTAATCACAGGCTCCAACGCGAAACTATTAAGCGGAGAACTTGCCACACATCTTACCGGGCGCCATCATTCCATCCCCCTATATCCATTCTCATTTGCGGAGTATTGTGATGTGAGGAATATTGATGTGAAATCAAGGACAACCAAGGCTATTGCCGCACGCAGGGCGGCATTTGATGACTACATGCGTCAGGGCGGTTTCCCGGAACTTCTGTCTATAAACGATGAGAAAGATTATATTGACGAACTTGTCAACAATATACTCAAACGTGATATAGAGCAAAGGTTCAAGATAATACATACCTCGGCTTTTGAAGAAATGTCTCACCATCTTTTAAATATAGCCCCGACTATTGTGGTTGACAAAGCCCTAAAAGAAACATTCGGGTTCAAGTCCCAACATACAGCAAAAAACTATCTCAGCTATCTCAAACAGGCTTATATGCTAATTGGTTTACATAAATATTCCGCGAAAAGCCGGCAAAGAATAACCGGAGAGAAAGTATACCCTATAGATGTGGCATTGATGAACAAAAGATCGGACGCCTTTGCCGGAGAAAATCTCGGATGGCGTCTTGAAACAATTGTATATCTGGAACTTCTCCGAAAATACAAGCGGCAGGGGTTTGATATATACTATTTCAGCGACCGTTCCGGCGAATGTGATTTCGTAGTATGTGAAAACCGAAAAGCACTTCTTGCCGTTCAGGTATCCTATGATATCTCATCTGACAAGACTAGAAAGAGGGAAATAGCCGGGTTACTGCTGGCCGCAAGAAAAACAGGATGTGAAAACCTGTTACTTTTGACCGACCATGATGATATGGATATAACCCACGACGGGTATACAATCTCTGTCCGACCAGTTTTTGACTACGTATTGAAATCACAACACAACATCGGAATACGATAAACAGTAGCCCCGTTACCTCTCTTAAGGCACGGGGCTGAGCAAAAATATCTTATCGATATGTCAGTCGATGGTGAAGTAAACCACAAAGAAACTGCTGACGCCGATAATTATCCAGAGAAGTACGGCCTGCAAAAGCGGCTTGACGCCCACCTGGCGAACAACCTTGACCGAAAGACTGGCACCTATGGCAAACAGGACAAGCACGAGAGCCTTTTTAGCACACCACACTATGCCCTGGTATAAGCCGGATGTCGCCGAAAGCGCTGTCTGGGAATCTACCGACCCACTTGTAGCGGAGCCTAGCCATTCGATAAGCGCAGGTGTGTACGTATTGATCACCATAGCGCCGATAAACATAAAGATAAACCACGGAATGCTTACCTTGCCTTTACCTCCGTCAGCATTGCGGTTCTGCTTACGAAAATACCACATAGTGAAGAATGCCAAGGGTATGATCCACAAGGCACGGGTACATTTGATAAGTGTGGCTATCTGGCAGGCTTCCGCACCATAGGCATCACCGGCTCCTACCACTGACGAGGTGTCATGTATGGCTATCGCCGCCCATGTGCCGAATTGAGACTGGCTGAGTCCGAAAAATTCACCCAAGGGTGGAAATATAAACAATGCTATGGCGTTGAGTATAAAAATAACACCGAGTGACACTGCCATCTCGTTTTCATTTGCCTTAAGCACCGGCCCCACAGCCGCTATGGCGCTGCCGCCGCATATAGCGGTGCCTGAAGAAATAAGGTATGACGTTTTTTGGTTGATGCGCATGGCTCGTCCTATCATGACGCCGAAAACCATAACGCCCACAACAGAAATCACAGTGAACACCATTCCGTCAGCGCCGCTCTTCAGAGATTCCTGTAAGTTCATGCCGAAACCGAGGCCTACGACCGAGGCCTGCAACAGGTATTTGGACAATTTCTTGTTAAACTTCGGATAGGGTATGCCGAATGTAAAGGCAAAAATAAGGCCGAGAAACAATGCCGTGGCCGGTGATATAAGCGGCTGGCCGTCGGCAGAGAAAAACTCGAAAGGCACAAGCATCACTACGAGCCAGAACCAGTAGAACCACTTGCCCAGTTGCAATTTGGTAAGTTTAGCCATAATTATTAGTTTATCAACAAGTTAGTTTTATTTCTTATTATTCTGGTTTATACGGACGCCTCACATGCTGCATCCGGCCGCCTTTTCAGAAACATAAATTTGCATAAAATATTGCCACTATCCGGGCAATCAGCCGGAAAAAGAGGTTCATTTAGTCTTTTTTAGCAGAAAGCCGAGCGCTTCGCGCAATATACTGTCGCCGCATAAACGCAATATGGCAAGATAAACACCAAGACCCACCACGCACTGTATAGCAAGCAGCAACGGAGCATACGGCACAACCAGGCCGAGCATATGACACAATGCCATACAGGCCAGTGTAAGCAACAGATACGGCACCAGGCCTCCAAACAACGAGCCTGCAGGAAAACCCGTGGCACGCGATGTAAGCCGGAGTACAAACAGCCATGTCAGCACACCAGCTACCAACTGACCCCATACAAGTGCCTCGACAGAGTGTAAAAAGACCGTAGCCCCGATAGCTGCGATTATAGCGCAGTCTTTGACCACTTCGATCACCACGAGCGATCTGGCATATCCCAACGATAACAGGTAGTTGCCGTACAGCGAGCAAAGCACAGTGAATATTCCTCGGGCCGCCAGCAGCTGGAACAACGGTATGGCACTGTCCCATTTAGTGCCGAACAATGTATGAAACAACGGCTCTGCCATGACCACCAGCCCACCCATGAACGGGAAGAGCATAAAAGCTGTGAGACGGTTGACCTTCCCCATCATCTCACGATAACGCTCCCTGTCATCCTGAAATCTCGACAACAAAGGTACAAACGTAGATGTGAGTATCTGGGAGAGCGAGGCACTTCCCATCTTGCTCCACTTGTCGGCCTGCGTATAGTCGCCAAGCGAGGCAAAAGAGTACCATATGCCTATAACGAAGTTATATACATTAAGAAATATCGTATTGAGAAGCGAAGTGGCAAACACACTGGCCCCCACTCTGTAGACAGACCGCAGCGACGATGCCGACATGCCGTAACGCGGCAGCCAGCCACCCGTCAGCCATAGCCAAGAAGTCTTGATAGCAGCCAAGACAATGGTCTGCCATACAAGCGCCCAAGGACCGTATCCGGCCAGGGCCAGCCACACACCGGCTATGCCCGACAGGGTGAGACCGGCTATATTGGCCAGGGCTATCTGCTTGACCTGCATCATCTTCATCAGCCTATTGGTCTGCACTATGCCCAGCCCGTTGAGTATGAAGCTCAGAAACATCACCCGGCTTAAAGGTATCAGGCGCATATCGTTATGGAACGCACGCGCTATGAGAGGTGCGGAAAAATACAGTATTAAGTATATGAAGACACACATACACGTGTTAAACCAGAACACGGTGCTGTAGTCTCGCTCCAGGGGGTGTTTCTTCTGCAACAGAGCCGCGCCGAAACCACTGTCTACGAATATCGTGGCAAAAGCCTGGAAAACCAAAAGGACACCCACCAGGCCGAAATCGTCTTTCGACAGCACATTGGCCAGCACTACGCCGGTGACCGCATAAAGCACCTGGGTGCTTATGCGGTCTATGCCGTTCCATTTCAGAGTACGCGCTGTGCGTACCTTTAACGACGGAGCTGTACCGGACGCTTCCTCCCGTGCTGTTTCTGCCATATGTCAGTCCCGAAATATTTTAGTCACAGTCGGGCACATGGTTGAACTTGGCCAATCCTTTCTTCCTAACTTTTCCGGGATCGCCCTTGTAATGTATAGTGGTGCTGCCAAGTCCTTTCTGCACAAGGGATTTGCTGAAACGACATGTAATGTCTCCCGTACCCAGGGTCTGGCACACCACATCTCCGGCATCCATACCAAACGCGTCCACACGTCCTGTGCCGGTAAGCTTAAGCAGGGCGCTATCGCATTTACCGCGTAATATGACTGTGCCGTTGCCCGAAGCAAGCACTCCCACAGCCTTGTCGCAATCCAGTCCGTGGAGATCAAGCGTTCCATTGCCCATTAGGACACCCTTGAACTGGCTGCACCGCGCAGGGCTATATACCGACACTCTGCGCTCGCTCGAGCTGACCACTTCTGACAGGAACTCAGAGTATACGTATATTACTGGAAGCATGTGTTCTCTATCGATGAAATCGGGAGAAATCTGAACTTTAAGGCTTCCGTTACCTGAATTTGAAAATATTACCGCCCCGGCAAGCATGTCGGGACATTCGTATCGGGCTTTGCCCACAGAATCCGGATGGCAACGGTATACCACCGTCAGATTATTAGGTATCTCAAGTTTAGAAAATTTGCCGACCTCCACCACGTATGGGCGTCCGGCTGACAGGCAAGGCACAAATGCCGCCAGCAATAAAATGGTTGCAAGCAAGTGTTTCATCATATCTTCAAAAATTTATCTGCTATTTCATCAAGTATGAGCATCAGTTCCGCCACAGTGTCAGCCCGCAGCATGCGGATACGTGTCTGTCTGAAATCCGGTATTCCCTTAAATAACGGAGAGGCTGCCAGATGGCGGCGTATGTGCAAAATTCCGCGATATTCGTCTATACGCTCCACACTCTCAGTGATGATACGGCGCAGCATAGCCATTTTCTCAGCAGCGCCCAGCGGCGTGTATGACCCCGTGTCCAGATAAGAACGTATATCACGGAATATCCAGGGAGCGCCTATAGCGGCACGCCCCACCATTATACCGTCCACTCCGTATCGGGAAAATGCGTCTAAAGTCTGCTCGGGGGTGGTTATGTCACCGTTGCCTATAAGCGGTATAGTAAATCCTTCATCCTCCTTAAGACGTCCTATCAAAGTCCAGTCGGCACTGCCGGTATACATCTGGCTGCGTGTACGTCCGTGCACAGTCAGAGCCTTTATGCCGCAATCTTGCAACTGCGGACCGAGGGTCGTTATGATTTTATGCTCGCAGTCCCACCCCAGCCGCGTCTTGACGGTGACGGGTATGGAAACAGCCTCAACCACGGCGCGTGTGATGGAAAGCAATTTGGGAATATCGCGAAGCATTCCGCTGCCAGCACCCTTTCCGGCCACTTTCTTGACAGGGCACCCGAAGTTTATGTCAAGCAGATCTGGGCGCGCCTGCTCGACTATACGCGCGGCCTGCACCATGGCTTCCGGTTCGCGGCCGTAAATCTGTATGGCTACCGGCCGTTCGGCATCATTTATAAACAGCTTGCGCGTGGTGGAGGCTATGTCTCGCACCAATGCTTCGGCAGAAACAAACTCGGTGTATACCGAAGCCGCCCCGTTCTCCCTGCATAACAGGCGGAACGACGGATCGGTAACATCCTCCATCGGAGCAAGCATGACAGGACGTGCTCCTAAATCAATATCTGCTATCTTCATACTTTACAGTTATCATGCGAGAGTCAGCGATGACAATCCCGCAGAGGCTATCAGCCCGGCAACATCGCACACATCTTCCGGTCTGAGAACCTTTATCGCGTCTGCAGCCTCGTCCACACCCACCACGCGGCCGTAATACAGCAGGCTCTTGCCCAAAGCCATCGCCCGGCTCTCGGCATGCGAGGCAGAAACTTCGAGCTGGCCCAGATATTGGCGCTTGACCTGTTCAAAAACACGCGGTTTCATCGGGTTTTCGGCCAGACCGGCTATTATATTGTTCACAATCCGCGCGCATGCGCCGACATGCTCGCGGTCACAGCCGTAATACACCTGAAACGTTCCGCAGTTGCTCATAAGGGCCACTGACGAATCTGCTGCATATACATACCCTCTCCTTTCGCGCAATTCTAGATTAAGGCGCGAATTCATACACGGGCCGCCTATGTAATTATTTAGCAGCAACAGCGCGTGCCGCCTGGGATCATGGCGGCCGAAAAGAGTGCAGCCCATGAGCGTATGTGCCTGGTGGCGGCCATTATCTCTCACAATGCCGAACCTTGATACAGATGCCGGCACATCTCTGACCGGGGTGTGCCCGTCAAAATGCATATGTCCGAAATTACGCTCCAGCAGTTTCTCCAGAATGCCGGCCGTGGTATCGGCCACACAATACATCACCATGTTTGCCGGTGTATAATAACGGCGTACAAACCTGCGGCAGTCCTCTCCTGTGAGACGGCGCACGCTCTCGGCATCACCCAATATATTATGGCCGAGCGTGCTGCCAGCATACAGCAGGTCTTCAAATTCGTCATACACTGCGTCAGCCGGTGAATCAAGATATGAATTTATCTCATCGATAACCACTTCGCGCTCCTTTTCCAGCTCTGTGTCGGGAAACACACTGTCACAGACCACGTCGGCCAGAAGATCGATGGCGCGCGGCAGATAACCATGGGGAGCCACGGTGTATACCATGGTCTCTTCTTTTGTCGTATAGGCATTCAGTTCGCCGCCGACCCGTTCCATGCGCGAGGCTATTTGCCAGCTACGCCTACGGCTCGTGCCTTTGAACAGGGTGTGTTCCACAAAATGGGCCAGGCCGTGATTATCCCTGTCCTCGTCACGACTGCCGGCATTGACAGCCACACCGCAGTATGCCACACCCCTGCCGCGGCGAAATACGCAGCGCAGTCCGTTGGACAAGGTTATAATTTCATAATTCGGTTCAGTAGTCGACATAAATCACACCGTTATCAAGGCTTTCCAAAAAGGTTGTAGCCACAAAATTACCATAAATATTTTAAACGACAAACGTTTTTTTGTAACTTTGCACCCATGAGTGTATGACCAATCTGCAACCCCTCTCCGAAAACTACAAATACCCGACAGTCTTGAAACGATTCCGACACCTTTTACCCGTACTGGCCCTCGCCATTACCCTGCTGGCCGCTTCGTGCGGTTCCGGCGGAGACAAACGCCTGCCCGTGGACGAACTTGCCAGACTTGACGATGAATTGCACAATGCCGACAATTACGACAGGCAGAAAGCAAGTCTGATTGCCTCGTTAAACAGCAAACTTGACACCACCGACCCGGCCGACCACATAGGGCGCTGGAAACTATACATGGACCTGGGCAGAGAATACCTCTCTTTCTGCTCGGATTCATCGGCTTATTTTTATAATAAAGCCAACCGCACGGCCACAGCCATGGCCAACGACTCTCTCTCATGCATAAGCCGCATAGCGTGCATAAACGCATGGGGTGCCGCCGGACTGTTCACACAAGCACAGCTCACACTGGCAGAGCTGGACACTATGGCTCTGCCGCAGACACTGAGGCTGGAACACAGCAAAGCCGGCAGACAGCTCTTCAGCTATATGAAAGCATATGCCAAAGGATATGAGGACATGATGTCGTACCTAAACGGAGAGTACAGCCGATATATGGCCTCGCTGCTACACGACCTGCCTCCGGACAACGCCTTGCACACATTTCTTTCAGCCCAGCACGAACGCGAGCAGGGACACCCCAAGATGGCCGAAAAAATACTGAAAAAACTGATTCCCACACTTAAGGAAAATTCCAATATATACGGTATGGCCACTTACGAGATGTCGGAAGTATACCACGATCTGGGCCATGACACGGAGCGCGGACGCTATCTGGCACTTGCCGCTGCCGCCGATGTGAGATCCAGCACAAAGGAGACCCACGCACTCCCCTCGCTGGCCCGATGGCTGTATGACAAGGGGGAGGTAGACAGGGCCTACCGCTATATAAATACCTCTCTCGAAGACGCCATGAGGGGCAACGCGCGCATGCGTATGGTGGAGATAGCCGCCTTACTTCCCCTGATAGATGGCGCCTATCGTAAAAAGATGGCTTCTTCGCGTGACGAACTAATGATATATCTCATACTTGTGGCCGTCCTGCTCATAGTCTCAGGCACGCTGCTTAGCATCGCGCTGCGCAATGTGCAACGCACTCGGCAGGCCAACCGCAAGCTGGAATGGCAGACAAAGATGCAGGAATCTTACATCGGGCATTTCCTAGGATTATGCTCGTCTTATTCCGAACGGTTCGAATCGCTACGACGGTTCGTAAGCCGCAAAATAGCCTCTGGACAGACCGATGACTTGCTCAAAACACTTAAGTCCGGCAAATTCACTGATCCCGAAAACGATGATTTCTTTAAAATATTCGATGAGACATTTTTGGATCTTTACCCTGATTTCATTGATAATTTTAACCAGCTTCTGCGTCCCGAATGCCGCATAACCCTGAAAAAGGGAGCACCGCTCTCCACAGAATTGCGCATATACGCATTCGTACGCCTAGGTGTGGAAGAGAGCGTGAAGATAGCACAAATACTGCACTGCTCCGTATCGACAATCTATACCTACCGCAACCGAATGCGCGGACGCGCCATAAACCGAGATACATTTGAGCAGGATGTAATGAGACTGTAAAAAGCAGCCCTAGCCTGCGGATATAACACTGCAAACGCTTAGATATACACCTAAAAAACCACTTATATTTAGCAAAATATATTTGTCTGTTTTACAGCTTATTAACTATTTCAAAACTTATATTGAGCCCTATATTGACACAACACTGTTTGCAGCAGGCTGGAGGATGTTGTAATTTTGCAGTGTTGAAAGAAACGACGGTATCACCGTCTGACTCAATGAGAACATGGCAACGTCTATAAAAATATAGCGATTTTTTCATTAAGATATTAACGGTAGAAAAGAAGATTAGGTTAGTAATTAAGATATTCGTAAATAAATCGTTTATGTTAGGTTTGTAGAAAAATTTATAGAAAGAAAGTTTTTAGGCACCAATTTCCCTGTGAAGGGCGGTTGGTGCATTTTTTATTAATACGTCAGGGAAGCTCCGTAGAGCTTCCCTGACGTATTAATTTTTCGCAGAAGAAGTGATATCAGATGGAGAGGCGTCGAAGGGTGGCCAGCAAGTCGTGGTTGATGGGCTTTTCATTTTTAATAGCCTTGGTAAAGGGTACATACACGATCTCGTCATTCTTTATACCGATCATCACATTGCGCTGGTCATCAAGCAAGGCATCGACTGCGGCCGCGCCCATGCGCGAAGCAATAATACGGTCAAAGGCCGTGGGCGATCCGCCACGCTGCAGATGGCCCAGAATAGTCACACGCACGTCATAATCGGGATACTCATTTTTGACACGCTCTGACAGCCCTATCGCACCCCCTGTAATCGGGCTTTCGGCTACCAGAACTATCGATGAATTCTTACTTTTTCGAAAACCTGATTTAATAAGATCGGCCAACTGGTCAACCTGTGTGGAGATCTCCGGTATTATTGCGGCCTCCGCTCCCGAGGCTATAGCACCGTTAAGAGCTAGAAATCCGGCATCACGGCCCATTACCTCTATAAAGAATAATCGCTCGTGGCTTGTGGCCGTGTCGCGGATTTTATCCACGCATTCCATTATGGTATTGAGAGCCGTATCATAGCCTATGGTCGAATCGGTGCCGTATAGGTCATTGTCTATCGTGCCCGGCAGGCCGACTATCGGAAACGAGAACTCATTGCCGAAGATGCGCGCGCCGGTCAGAGATCCGTCACCACCTATCACTACAAGAGCGTCTATACCGTGGCGTCTGAGCACATCATAGGCACACTGCCGTCCTTCGGCAGTCTGAAACTCTTTGCAGCGTGCCGTCTTCAGTATCGTACCGCCGCGCTGTATGATGTTTGACACATTCTGAGTAGAAAATTCCTCGATTTCATCGGCAATAAGACCGCGGTAACCACGATAAATGCCATACACTTTAAAACCTGAGAAGATTGCGGCACGGGTCACTGCGCGTATGGCGGCGTTCATGCCGGGGGCGTCACCGCCCGATGTAAGGATACCGATTGACTTGATGTCGGACATAGTAGACTGCTATTAAATTATAAACAATTAATTTTAGTTTCAAACCAGGCCATTCCGTCTCCTATAAAAGCCCATAACTACGGACCACGGTGACAACATCATGCCGGTTATCCCAACCGATGTCTGTGCGAAAAGGCCAAACTTTACATTTCAATAAAAAGGATGCCGGTACATCCTGCTTTCGCTATTAATATAACCCTGGAAACTGCTTTTTTGTTGGTCCGCCACAGCTATAAAAACACTGTCTGCGCAGACAGAACGACTGTCGGACTATGCGAAATTAAAAAATTCCGGCGACTTACGCAAATTATGATTAACTTTGTATCCAGAAACACTGCAATACCAAGATGATAGAGAATTACGACAATATTGTGTTTGACCTGGGCGGTGTGATTTTCAACATCGACCGTGATAAATGCGTCTCCATACTGGAGGACCTCGGACTGGCCGGGGCCGCACGGCTGCTCGACCTGTACTGCCAGTCTGGCGACTTCCTGGCTCTTGAGGAGGGCCGGATAAGTGCCGGAGAATTTTTTGACATCCTTCGCAGGGACTGTGCAAAGCCCGATGTGAGCGATGCGGAACTGACAGACGCTCTGTGTTCGTTCATCACCTCGCTGCCGGTACACCGCCTCGAGGCACTGCGGAAGTTACGCGATACGGGGAAACGCGTGTACGCGTTGTCAAACACCAACCCTATTATGTACCACACGGTAATCGACCGGATGTTTCGGGTGGAAGGCTTGTCTGTGCTCGACTATTTCGACGGAATGATCCTGTCGTTTCAAGAAAAAGTATGCAAGCCGGCGCCTGCAATATTTGAAATATTGCTGCGCCGCCACTCGCTGGAGCCGGAGAAGACCCTTTTTCTTGACGACTCGCAAAAAAATTGCGAGGCTGCCAGACGTTGCGGCATAAACGCACTGCTGGTGCCGGAAGATACCGAATTCACCGAATTATTAGGATTGTAATAATGGCTAAGATGTCCGGTTCCATCGACATATTTGCCACAGTAGGCACTTTCGACGGCGTACACCGGGGCCATCTCTTTCTGCTAAAATGCCTCAGGGAGGCCGCTGCAGCAAGAGGTCTGCGTCCGGCCGCCATAGTGCCTGTGCGCCATCCGCTGAGCGTGATACGCCCAGACGCCGTTCCGTTGCAGATTTCGACATTCAAAGATAAAAAGAGACTTATAGAACAAGCCGGAGTAACGGTCATACCGCTTGACTTTACCAAAGCACTGAGCCGTCTTGATTCAGCCGGTTTCTTAAAGCTTATCCGCGATGAAATGGGGGCAAAAGGACTTATGACAGGATATGACAACCGGTTTGGCTCAGACCGCCAGCATACATTCCACGACTATGTGCGCGAGGGTGACGAGGCAGGTATCGAGGTAGTGCAGGCCCCGGAATTAAAAGGTATGAGCAGCTCGCGCATACGGCAGGCTCTGATGCAAGGCGATCTGGATGCAGCCGCAGATATGCTGGGCAGGCGCTTCAGCCTGTGCGGAACCGTGGTACCGGGGCAGCGCCTGGGTTCCGACATAGGTTTCGCCACGGCCAATATGCAGACTGAAGAACCGGGTATGGCAATACCCGCACGCGGCGTATACGCCACACTGGCAAAACTAACGGGAGAACGCTCCACACCATGGATGCCTGCCATGACCAACATAGGCTACCGTCCCACCATTGACAAGACAGAGAACAGGCTGAGCATTGAAACCCACATTTTCGGCATAGACACGAAGCTGTACGGACGCGGTCTTACCCTCCAGTTTGTGTCAAGACTGCGCGAAGAGCGCAAATTCGCCTCTCTGTCAGAACTGGGCTGCCAGCTTGCCAAAGACGCGCTGTCTGCCAGAAACGCACTGGCAGACAGCGGAGCATATGCCGCTACCGCAACAGACAATACACAACACAAGATCAAGATATAGTAGAAATGGAAATCATAAATTTTGCCGACACACCGTCGCTGGTAAGCCGCTATATGCTCGAACTGCGCGATGTGGACATACAGCGCGACAGGTTACGCTTCCGCCGCAATCTGGAACGGATAGGCCAGATTATGGCTTATGAGATTTCAAAACGCCTGGACTATAAAAATGTACAGACAGAGACACCTCTCGGCGTATCAACATGCCAGACAGCGGCCGATCCCGTAGTCATAGCCACCCTGCTGCGCGCCGGGCTGCCGCTGCACCAAGGGTTTCTGGACTATTTTGACAATGCCGAGAATGCTTTCGTGAGCGCTTACCGCAAATATCGAGAAAAAGAGGGAGACAAATTCGACGTGCTTATAGAATATCTGGCGTCACCGTCAATACAGGACAAAGTACTGATGCTCGTAGACCCTATGCTTGCCACAGGAACTTCGATGGAACTGGGCTACAGGGCACTACTCACCAAGGGAGCCCCGAAACATATCCATGTAGCCTCAGTCATAGCTTCGCAGCAAGCCGTAGACTACGTGTGCGAACATTTTCCGGCCGACCGCACAACACTTTGGATAGGCGCCATAGATCCTGAAATCAATTCCCATTCATACATAATACCGGGACTGGGAGATGCCGGCGATCTGGCCTACGGCGAGAAATAAGCCACTCCGCATACAAAAGAAAACGGGTCTGTGTCATCGACACAGGCCCGTTGTTTATGATTAGAGGTTAATTTACTTGGCAACTGCGCTACAAGTATAGGGGATACTGCGCAGATCAAGTGTCACAGTGTAAGTGCCCACGCCGGGAGCAACCATATTATCACCGTTCCATACAAGGTTGGAGAACGAGCCTCCGAGATTTATGTCCCAGTTGTCGTTCGCACGGAATTTGAACGCATTGTCTGCGGCAGTGAATGTGATATCACCGGTCCAGACGAGGAAATCGGCAGAAGGTGATAGAGCCTCCTGGGCTCCCCATGAATTCATATCGCCTATGGCGCCGAGCGACGTTACAAGAACTGCTTTATAGGTAAGATTCTCTGTATCCACCTCGAGCCAGTAAAGACCGTCCTGGGCCGCATTGAGGTTGCCGGCACCTCCGTCGGTGCTGAGAGTGCCGTCCTCGCCTGTGGAACCATAATTGGTACCGTTCCAGTCAGCCTGGCTGGAGAACTTAAACTCGCCCGACAGATGGGCATAGCCCATATATACTTTCTTATCGGCATTATAATAGAGAGGCTGGCTGGCCGCCTGGCTCCAGTTGTTGCTATTGCCCGGAGTATAAAGATATTCCATCTTCTTAAACGAATAAGTCATATCCTCCATGTTGATAGTCATCAAATATGTACCGGCTTCCTTGATGCATCCGGCCTGTGCCTCGTCATCTTTCTTGCCTTGCTTGATGGTACCTTCCAGAGCCTCGTCGCCATTGACCACGGTGCCGATCACATTATCCCATTGGCCGGAAGCGGTCGCAGAGGCGGGAGCCACTTTCCACCACCATCCGTCGGCAGCCTGCTCCTCGGTGATATCTACCGTTATAGTAAAGTTCGGATCGTCATACACATCAGCGTCGGTATGCTTGAACGGATAAGCTTCATTCAGCGCCCAGTTATTGATAGTGCCTATGAGATAGTAGTTTTCTTCTATAACGAAGTCCATCCGAACCGGTGTAACCAGCATCTTTTTGGCGGCAAACCAGGTGTCGGCAGTACCCACGCGGCTGTACTGTCCGTCATAAGAAATGTATGCGGCGAAACGCACATAATTATCCTTGGCCTTGGGGCTGCGTCCGAGTGTGGCACGGAAAAAATCATCCCACGCCTGCTTCTGTACCGCGCCGTTTTCCACGGGCAGTGTCACCGCGTCGCTGTAGTCTGCCTTAGAAGCCAGCTGCATCTCAAACGAAACAGCGGCACCCTCCGGCAGATCCTGGGCGCTTACAAGATTGATTACCGGAATCTCCCCACCATCGAAAGTATCGAGATTCAGCTGGTCGGCCACAAGTGCAGAACCATATTCCACAGTCACACCGTTGGCAGACATGACAGTCTCCTGCGGATTTACCTGGGCCACGCCGAGGTCAGACTTGTCATCGCATGATGCAAATCCCAACGCAAGCAGAGCTGCACAAAATATACCTAATTTTTTCATCTGTCTTGATTGTCTTTTTTACCGTGGGACAGGCATGCTGCCCCACGGAGGTTGAAATTTGTATCTGATATTAGCTGGCTTTTTCAAAAATAACCTTCATGGAATTCAGGTCGACCGTCATCTTCATGTCGCCGTCCTGCCAGTTGGTGATATTCCAGTTACCCTTGCCGGTAACACACGAACCGCTGTATACGCCGTTCTCGTCTACCGCGCACGAAAGATTGTCGCCGTCATCGGCATTTGCACCGATAGAGGGCAGCGCACCGTTGTCACCCCAGTTACCCAGTGTCTCATAGAAACGGAAACCGCCGGCAGCCTGTGCCGCAGTCATAGGAACGACACCGATATACACCTTGCCGCCAACGGCATTGGCCGGTTCCTCAAGATATACTGCGCCGTTATTTATATCCCAGCCGCTAACATCGCCGATCACATAGAGACGTCCCGGCAGCTTCACAGCCTTATAGGGCTGTATCATCAGCTTTATGACGTTTGATGTGATTTCAGAATAAGAGGCATTGGGTATGTATGCGCGTACGCGTACATACACATCGCGAGCCTCGGAGCTGTACATATCTTCTGTATCGTTGCTGACATAGCCCATGAGCTTGCACATGGCCTGGGCCATCATTTCTCCCGCGATATTTATCTTGGCCTGGTTTGAAACGGCCTCGATGCTTTCATAACGGGCAAAATCCTCTGTAAACGAAATCTGTGTCTGATAGCTGGTCACCACGCCCATGCCGTAGTCAGGCTGCGAAACAGTGAGGTCCACGCCGTGCTCGGGCGAAAGGATATAGGTCTGCTCGGCCATAGGCGGCACATTGAGCACAAACTCGGTAGGCTTCTCCAGACGAGGCTGTGTGTCCTGTTTGCAGCTTGTGAAGCAGGTGCCGATAAAAACGGCCAAAGCCATTAAAAATGATATCTTTTTCATTTCTGATGATTTGCTTGTTGAGAGTATGCCTGGATCCTATGCCGGGGTCTCAGACAGCGTCATTAAAATCCAGACATACTCCGATAATTAATAAATCTTATTAATAGCCGGGGTTCTGCTTATATGTGGAACCGTAAGTGGCGATAATGTCAGCCGGGATTGGGAACAGGTTCATATATTCGGGCATGGCGCCGCCGTTGCGCACATTGTTCTTCCAGGCCCAGTTGTAGCTGCCGCCGGCGAATTTGCCGAAACGCACCAGGTCGGTACGACGCACATTCTCCCAGTAAAGCTCGCGGCTACGTTCGTCGAGTATGTTGTTGAGCGTATACTCGGCAGTGTTCCACGCGCTCACACCGGCACGCGCGCGCACCGTGTTGACATACTGCAGGCCGGTAGCCATGTCGCCGGCACCGCGCAGGGCGCACTCGGCAGCCATGAGGTATACGTCGGCCAGACGGATAACGGGGAAGTCTGTATCGGCAAAATCATTTGTCTGTGCAGGCAGACCGTTTACCTCGCCTACACCGGCCCAGTTAAATGTGTAGCCAGTGCCGGGATCCTTATATGTGTTGCGAGGCATGGTGCCGTCAGCTTCAGCCTTGGCATTTGTAAACTTGATAGGAGCGTAACCGCTCTTGAAATCAGAGAATTCATCGTTGGCCTTAGTGAAGCCCTGCTGCTCAGTACACCAGAGATATGTACGCTTGTCAGAACTTATGCCGCCGCGGAAGTCAAACTTGTCTGCAAACTGCTCGCGGGCATGCATACAGCTCCAGTCGGCACTAAGGCCGTAGAGCACCGTCGGCATGCTGGAAGCAGAGGTGGCTGCCGCTATGAGGAACATAGTGCCGCCGTAAGACTGGGTGTAGGGATAGGCAAAAGGCACACCCCAGAGGATCTCGTTCTGGTCTTTGAGACTTCCGCCCGGCATAAACATGTCATTGTTGAAAGCAAACAGAGCGAGATAGTCGTTGGCCAGGCCCGAATTCTGGAAACCGCTGCCTTTGTGACGGGCAATGATATTCTGGGCATGTTCCCAGCACTTGTCATACATGGGAGTGCCTGTGAATACCTCGGCATTGAGATAATAGCGGCAGAGCAGGGCCTCGATACCGTCCTTGCCCACGCGGCCGTATACGCCGCTCTCTTTATAATTGGCAAGCACGTCTTCCAAGTCCTCGGTAACCAGCTTGAACAGCTCGGCACGGGTGGTCTGCTGAGGAGTCTCGCCATAGGGCATGTCGTCCCAGGCACGCACGGCGTTGCCGAAGAAGTCTATCACATAGAAATAAGACAAGTCGCGCAGGGCACGTGCCTCAAGCACAAACTGGTCGGCCACCGGACGCAGCTCGCTGTCAAGCTCGAATATGCCGGAACGCACATTGCGAATGAAGTCGTTGCAGACAGCTATATGCGTATAGAAACGGCCGTAGGCACCATAAAGGTTACCGTTAGAGCTACCCCATGTGCCCGTACAGAGGTCGAACACACCCACGTCGGGCCATATCCAGCTCACCTCGTCGGTTGTAAACTCGTTGAGCATGAATATTACGCGTGTCCAGTTTGAAGCACCGCCGTCCAGACCGGAAATATCGGAATCGCCGCCGGGGCCTTTCTGGCCTGACACCGCAAGTGAAGAATAGCACTTGGCCATCACCTCTGACAGATATTTCTTAGGATCATCCTTGAAATTGCCAGGAGTGGTTGTGTTGGGGTCTTTAGGCATCTGGTCAAGGTCACCCACACAGGAGGCAAGTCCTGTCATGGCGAGCAGAGCCGCACCCATGAAAAATTTGCTGATATATGATTTCATATCGTTTTAACTGTACTGGTGATATAATTTAGAATGTGGCCACAACACCCAGGGTGAATGTGACGGGACGGGGATATATGTTGTTGTCGATACCGCTGAACACCTCGGGATCCAGACCTTTGTATTTGCTAATGACGAAAGGATTCTGCACTGCGCCGTAAAGACGGAGGCGGAGCTGGTCGTTAAGCAGGTTGGCCCATGTATAACCGAGAGTTATATTGTCACAACGCACGAAGCCGGCATTGCTCAGCCAGTAGTCAGACAGATAAGTATTGGTAGTCTGGCCGCCCTGGAAGTAGTAGTCGGTATCGATGAGGTTATGCACATCCGATGTATTGTATGTGTCAGAGAGGGTGCTGTGGGTAGACGCCACGTCGTTGTACACATAGTTGCCGATAGAGGCACGCAGCTGGAAGCCGAGATCCCAGTTCTTATACGAGAACGTGTTGTTCCACGAGAGTGTGACTTTGGGATCTTTGGAGTGCTTGAGCACACGGTCGTTGTCATCGATAGTGCCGTCACCGTTCTGGTCTACGTAGCAACCCTCGATAGGCATGCCGTACTCGTCATACACCTGCTCGTAGAGGTTGAAAGTGTAAGCCGGATAGCCCACCTTGTGAGCCTGCACGTTGTTGCCCGTACCGCCGGAAATACCGCCGGTAGAGATATACGAATTGGGATCGTCGGTATTGTTCAGTTTGGTGATTTCATTCTTATTCCATGCCACGTTCAGGCTGGAAGTCCATGTGAAATCATCAGTCATGACCGGCTTGCCGGCTATGGTTGCCTCAAGACCGATATTACGCAGTGTGCCTATATTCTGGTCCATCATGTTCGAGGTGGCGGAACCTGGAGCCACTGTAACGAAAGAAAGCAGGTCTTTAGAGTTCCGCAGATACCAGTCGAGAGCCACGGTCAGGCGGTTGTTCCACCAGCCCATGTCGACACCCACGTTCCATGTGGTAGTCTCCTCCCACTTCAGGTTGGGATTGTAGACACCGGGATAGAGTGTGTCTGAAATTATGTTGCCGTTGCCGTCAACATAAGTGCCGGTAAACATGTTGGGATAGTAGGAACCCTGGGTTGTAGACTGGTATACGGGCATGTAGGGGAAATAGCCGCCCACGCTATGCTGGCCGGTGACACCCCAGCCCATGCGGAGTTTGAACTCGTTCATTGTGTCGCGCACATCCTCCATGAAAGGCATATTGTTGATCTTCCAGCCGAGGGCGAGCGCGGGGAAGAGACCCCAGCGGTTGTCTTTTGAGAAACGAGAAGTACCGTCGTCACGCAGCGTGAATGTGAGCAGGTAAGTGTCCTTGAACGAATAGTTCAGACGTCCGAAGAAGCTCACCAGCATAAGGTTGCCCGAATCCCAGTAATAATCGGGAGAAACGTGGTCGCCGGGATTGGCGGTGTCTTCGTTGAGGGTGAGGATGCCGCCTGTAGTAGCCGGTCCGTAGAAACCCTTGGAAGTATACTGTGTGCCGTTGTTACGTCCGTGGGCGTCAAAACGCTGCCATGAGTAACCGAGCATTACATCGAAATTAGAATAGATGCTCTCTACCTCTTTCTTATAGTTCAGATAGAAGTCGAGCAGTGTGTTGCGGCGCAACTCGTATACGCGGTATACAGTACCGGCACCGTTCTTGACATTCTCGTTCCACGCCGTGGGCGAGTTCTGCTGTACATATTTGTACTCGTTACTTTTGCTGACATCGTAGCCAAGGTTGAGGTTGGCATGCAGGTCGGGAAGGAAGTGGAAAGCGTAGTCCAACTGCAAGTTACCGTTGCTGCGATATACGTTAGACACGTTGTCGCGGTCACGTATAACGGCCAGAGGGTTGACCGTGCCATTGATATTCCATGAGTGGAACTGGTCGGTTGTCACAGATGTGTAACCGTTATAGAAATAAGGGAACGACGGGTTGCCGGAAGCCCAGTTGCTCATGACCGGCACTGTGGGGTTAAATGCCACGGCCGCGCCGACAGCACCCTCGTTGGAGAAGCGGTTGCGCACATAGTAGCCCTTGGCATTGGCATTGATCTGCAGCAAACCGTTGAAGAATTTAGGATTCAGGTTGAAACCTGCAGTCACACGCTGCATCTGGCTGTCTTTGAGAATACCGTTTGACATAGTGTAGGTACCGCTTACCCGATAAGGGAGGAAGCCAACTGTACCGCCCACGCTCAGGGCGTAGTCATGCGATACTGAAGTGCGAAGCACCTGTTTCTGCCAGTCGGTATCGGCAGTGCCGATCTCGGCTGCCGCATCAGAGTCTTCACCCCAGTAATCGCGGACGAGCTGTGAGAATTCGCCTGCGTTGAGCACATCCCATGTCCTGCGGGGAGTGTTTACGCTGACATTGGCCGAGAAGTTGACCTGCGGACGTCCGCTGCGGCCTTTCTTGGTTGTTATTATGATTACACCGTTAGAGGCACGGCTACCGTAGATGGCTGTAGCTGACGCGTCTTTAAGGATTGTCATGCTCTCGATGTTGTCGGGAGAAATCATAGCCAGAGGATTGGCCATACCCTGGATACCGTCATTTGACAAGGGCACACCGTCGAGGACGATAAGGGGGTCGTTGGTAGCCGAAAGCGAAGAACCGCCACGGATACGGATGGTAGCGCCGCCTTCGGGGCTGCCGCCGCTTGAAGTAACTACCACGCCCGGGCTTGCGCCGGTGAGCAGATCCTGTGCCGAAGTAGAGATACCCTCTGATATTTCATCGGGTGTGACGAGTGCTACAGAACCGGTAGCGTCAGATTCCCTGACAGAACCGTAACCAATCACTACAGTCTCGGTAAGCATTGTGGTGTTTGCCGACATTACGACTGTGATGTCGGTACGGCCGTCCACAGCCACATCGACATTGTCATATCCCAGATAGGAGACAACAAGGGTGGCGTTTGGACTTACTGAGAGCTCGAAGTTGCCGTCAAGGTCCGTGGCAGCGCCGTTGGCAGTACCTTTTTCCATTACGGAGGCACCGATCAGCTCTTCACCCGTCTCATCTACCACGTGGCCGTGGACGGTGATCTTCTGGGCTAAAGCAGGAAGTGTAAAGGCCAGCAACATTGCCATTGTGACCCAAAGCTTCCGATTCAAGTGAAAACAAATGTTCTTCATGCAAGAATACAATTTAGTTTTACATTGGGGTTATTAATTATTTTTATTTCTTCTATCTTTGTCTTCTGGCGCGACAACGGTATCCATATAGCCGCCAACATCCCCGTGCAGCTATAAAACCATTATCCGTGCCACCCTTCATGCCCTAGGCAATACACGCACATAACCCACACAATCCACTGATAAAGAATCTATTATCGTGGATAGCGTGAGCGTTTTCAGGCAATAATCTGTCGTTTTTAGCTAATGCTTAAGAATTATAGTACAAAAATAGATAAAAAATATGAAGAAATAATTAACCTTCCCCCGTATTTAACAATCGCCGTTAACATTTTTAACACTTGACATTTTCCATATATAGCAAAAATGTATCAGTTTTGTGTAAGAAAAGCGGTACGCACGCGCCTGCGGATGCTAATTATGTTGAATACCGTTATGAGAAGCGTGAGCACAAAACCCACTCCCAGCGAGACCCACGGACTGGCCTCAGTGGCACCCATGCCGCGCAGCGAGTCAAGATAAGTGCCGCGGAAGACAAACATGGCGCAGCCTGCCAGTACGAAAGCGCTGAAATTGACAAACGACACCAGGCGGCAATAAACGCCGGATATCACCGGCAGGTCCACCCCGAGCATGATGAGCGAATGTATCTTGGCCCGGTTCTTCTGCATCAACAGGCTGACCGACAACAGCAGGATGAAGAATGACAGAAGGGTGATTACGGCCCCTACTCCGAGAACGACACCTGTAATCACGTTTACCAGAAAGGAAGCCGAACTATTGCCCTTGTCGCCGGCTATCTCATAGTCATGGTCTTTCATATATCCGGCTATCTTGACATCTCCTGGCGAGCTGACGTCTATTATCAGACGTGACGAAGGGGGTGCCGCGCCAAGGCTCGAAAAACGGGAATTGCTCCATTCCATAAACTGCTCAGGCACAAGTATGGTGTTAAGGCGGTTGGAAAATCCCACGATATGGCCCGAGATCTGGAAATCAGGATGTCCGTTGTCAGGGCGTATAGTGAGCATCAACGGAACAGCCGATATGGTCTTTTCTGACAGCTGGGCCATGCCGGCACTGCCGGCAAACCCGAAATTGTAAAGGCTCAGGTAGTCTTTTGATATAATGATAGGCACACTCTTGTCTCCGGGCCGGAAAGTCCAGTCCGCACCGGCCACATCGATAAATCCGGAAGGTATCGACTCCAGAAACATGTAGGTGCTCATGGCGCGTCCCCCTGTAGCCAGCGACGCGTATATGCGGTAGTCTGCCGGAGTGAACCGACCCACCTTTCTGACCCACGGCTGACGTTCCAGATCCTCTACCTCGGAATCGGAAAATGCCGACGAGGTGCCGAAAGTGTTAGCCCCCGTCACACGTTTGTTGACCACAAGGTAATCTTTGCGTATGAAGCTGTCCTCGTCCTCCCATATGGGACGTGCGTCTTCAAAGAACTGCACGCCGAGTATGACTATTGCCAGGCCCACGAAGTTAGACAGAATGAAGCCTATGAGCTGCGCCACCGAAAGATTCTTATGAAGCAGGCGGCGTATGATTCGTTTCATATTATAAAAGTTGTTTAGAGATGAAGCAGCGTGTCCACGCTGATACCGATACGGTTGCCCACCGATGTGGCGATTATGGCCGCGTCCTGGCGGCGTGCCTCGTCTGTTATGATACGGGCTGCTATCTCGTTATTGCGACTGTCGAGATGGCTCACAGGCTCGTCTATAAGCAGAAACGAGAACGGCTGGCATATGCAGCGTATTATGGCCACGCGCTGCTGCTGCCCTATCGACATACGCCCCACGGGATAATGCGCCCTGGAGTCGATACCGAGCTCGCACAGCCATTCCTCGATCTGTTGCGGCCGGACATGCCCTGTCAGAGAGTTTTTCAGCTCTATGTTCTGGAGAGCTGTCAGTTCGGGAAAAAGATCCAGTTCTTGGGGAAGATATGCCAGAGCCTTACGCCTGAGTTCCTGCCACCGGGCAGGGGCGAACGATGATATATCGGCGCCGTCGAACGATATAGCGCCCAGATAGTCACGGCGATTGCCGTAGATATAGGCACACAGGCTGGACTTGCCGGTACCGCTCGGCGCCTCGATCACATAGTTGTGTCCGCGCTCGAACGATATATCCTGCCGCCACACCTGCGAGGCAGGCACCGATTCGCCGGCAAAGACACGAGGCAGCGTGTCAGACAGTGTGATTCTTTCTATTGTCATAATGGATGTCTGTCATAGAACTCCCCGCAATACTCCGTAGCGGAGAGATGCGGGGAGCATTGTCATGAAAAAATTAATCCGAAAATCACCACGACTCGACCATATCCAGTTCTTCAACATAGCATGTCTCATCAACTGCCTCTATATCCGAAGCACCGAAGTCAGACTGCTCCATGAACGGGAACTTGATAGAGCCTGTAATATATCCCTCGGCTATGATGCGGATATACGAACAAAGCGTACGCATGGGGTTTCTGCACTCCCACTTGCTGTGCAGACGCAGGCCTCCGTCAAATTCGCCGAGTGTGACAAATCCATTTCCCAGTTTGGAAAGGTCCACACCGCTTATTATGGTCTCCGGCACAGAAGCAAAGTTCAAGGAGTATGCCAGGAACTGGTTTTTGAAATTGTCAGGACACGAACCTTGTCCCTGCAATGTGGGAATACCGCGCAGCACCATATAGTTGCCGGCTGTAGATACGTTCATCTGGCTTGCAGCCATAAGTTTGCCGGCCGACACAGCGTCTGCCTCGGTCTTGAACGGAATAGAAACGATGAAATCACGCGGTCCTGCCATCGATGCAGACACAGTGCCATCGATAGATTCAAGCATCTTGAACAGCATTTCTTCCTGGGGACCGAGCTGGCCTCCGTTCAACGTACGTGCCAGACCGGTAAATTTAGCCACAAGCTCGGAAGGCAGGGAAACAGCGGCCAGCAACGGGGCGTTGCAGTTGACCTTGGCCATAGCGGCAGGCTCTATCTTGCCCAGGGGAAGAGTGCATTTAGCCATTTCAAAATTGGAGTTGAGAATGTCGGTTACGCATTCCATTCCGTCTTCTGTAAGCATGGAGGTGCTGAGCATATAGCTGGCATCGTCCATCACAAGACCTAAGGCTGCCTGAAAGACAGCAACCTCTTCGCTGGCTCCGTCTTTGCGAAGTATTGAGAGCAACTCGTTGATATTCCACTCCATTGAGCAAACATTGCCATCAACGCACATACGGCTGGCAAGTTCGGCATTCTTCTTGCCAAAACATTTGTCACTGTCTAAGTCACGCATCGCGTCTATATCCTCGATGTCAATCTTCTCAGAGCACGCCCACACCTGGCCGTCACGTAGCGCGAGATGGTCGTCAAGCACCATGTATTCGCCTTTTTTGTCAAATTTTGTTTTTGACAATTCCTCAACTTTCTTGATAAATTCCTGCTCGTCTTCGACACCGAATGTAAACCAGACCTCATCGGGATCGGAATTGCTGCCGAACATCACATAAGACTTCCCGGTCTGGTCTATAAAGCCGCATATCTGGTTTAACAGTTTTTTGTCTACTCCGGCCAGGTTGACCACATCGTTAACCTCCTTACAGAAAGTATATTTGTCGCCATCCTTTTTAAACTCAAGCTGTTTGAGCACAGGGGCGGCATTAACAGTCATAACATACGGTGCATCGGCAGGCACTGTGTTGAGCAGGGCCTCGAGGCTGCCTGCTGATTTCTTACATGCCGGAAATAATCCTGCCACCAGCAAAGCCAGGAGCAACGGCATGACATGGGTTAATCGTTTTGTCATAAGTATAGAATTTTTGATTTGCGCAAATTTACAAAAAAATAATTGAAATACCTGCCTGCATATCAAAAAAAGCATGAAACCGGCCATAAATGCCGTTCAGCACAGACCAAAACAGATGTGAGACTGCGATAAAAGGCAAAAAACTTATCCACAGACCATTACTGCAAATGCTATGTATCCGCTTAGTTTCCAGAAACGGGGTATTACAGAATCAAAACAGAGTACCAGGCTGTCTAGCACAAGATTTTTCAGCCGCAACATACTGATTTTGCATCGAAAATTTGCACGTGTGAAAAATAATGTCTAACTTTGCACTCGCAAAGGGCGAATACCAGAGTGGCCAAATGGGGCAGACTGTAAATCTGCTGGTTTATACCTTCGGTGGTTCGAATCCATCTTCGCCCACATCTTTTAGGATAAAACGATAAATTATAGCCGAATCTCATGTGTGGGATCCGGCTTTGCTTATTTATCCACTTAGTGTTGCCCCGTAACCACAGCCAAGGGAACAATCGGCAGAGGGGCGCGGCCATTGCTGCGCCCCTCTGCCGATTCATTACCATAAATCGAATATTATCCGAAGAATACGCGGCTCAGATAAGACGCAGATAGTGCAGTTCTTCTGCTATCTCGCGGCCTGAGAGAGTACGGCGCCGGGCCAGTATACGGGCCAGTTCGTCGACAACGGGATATATGCGCCGGTTGCTGAAAATACGATTGGCACGCATCAGGGTGTTGTCATAGAAATTATGAATCTCGTCATCCTCCAGTTCGCATACCTCGCGGCCTTCGGCCTTTATAACCGGCATAAGCTCGGCAAGCATTTCGGCAGGATCAGAACCTTTGTCCCGTATCAGACAACGGGACAAGACATTGGCCAACGCCAGAGATGTGGTGATCTGGTAATTCTGCATCAGCCGCTGCCACGAAGCCTTAGGCGAAGCCGACTGGGAACTGCCCCAGAAAAACTCGTTTGAAAAGGTCACCATCGGCCCTTTGGCGTCAATAGAGATCTCCACTACACGGTCTATAGCGTCGAGTGTGGCCAGCGATATGGCCATACCGGCCAGGCCGTAGCAGCGGTCGTCTTCGTTGCGGTAGGCAAGTATGTTTTTCTTCTTACTCATATCTTATAATTTCTCTATGTTATAACTATCGGAAGGCCCTATTGTTTAAAACAGTATGCTCACGCCGCCAAGAATATTAAGCCCGTCGGAAGGCATAAGCGGCGAAAGAGACTCGTTGCCACCGAGGATGTTGCGTGCCTCTACAGAAAATGTATACCGCTTGTCCAGAGTATAGGATGCAAACGCGCGCAGATTAGTTATGTCCGGCAGGCGCACGCCGAGTATGGAGCTGTCTCCGTCAAAATTATGGTCCGGAGTAGGTGGTACGGAAGTATCTACTATATTTCTGGCAAGATACAGTGTGCGCACGCCGCGATATTCGTAACCGGCACCTATCTTCAGTCCGGCAAGCGGAGATACCGAAGCACTGACATCCGCTGTCCAGCGAGGCCTGTCAGGCCCGTTGTAATAACCGTCACGGCCACTCTGGCGCTGATATGTTACCGAGCCTGCGGCATCCAGAAGGGAGCCGAGCGTATAAGACATGCCGGCACCGAGAGTGAATCCCCTCAGAGACAATGCGGCCAGGCTCTCATATTTCTTACCAGGAAACGGATCAACTCCGAACAGGTTATAAGGATACCAGCCTGTAACCGGGGTGTTGTCGGCTACGGCATATCCGGCTTGCACGTAGGCGGCAAATCCCCTGAAATCTCCCAAAGAGACTTTTAACATGGCATTAACCGGTGTATAAAGGGGCGTGGTGGATATGAGTGCGGGAGCCTGGTACATATCAAGCTCTGAATTTGCAGCCAGCGTGTTGGGCGTGACACCGCCAGTGGCCGACAAGTCGATAGTGATATGAGAAGCACTATAGCTCACAACGGCATCCGGGGCGATGTGTACAGAGGAAAAACCGGCTATACCCCACGAAAAGTCTGCCCTTGCCCCGGCGCGTATGCTCCACGGACCATGAGAGAACGTCCAACGCGGTGCCAGACCAAATATACCGTAATTGCCGTAAGAGCCGACAGGTACAGGATAAACCGATGGTACCGGGAAGGCTTCATCAATGCCTCCGCTATAGAACAGAAGGTCGGCATGCGCGGTTATTCCGACCGTATTACCACCTCCGGCCTTGTATTCAGCGGTAAACCCGGGTGTCAGGCTGTGCTCGCGAGACGGTGTAAGGCCGTGGAATACCCCGGTGTTCTGGTAAAACCGGCGATAACCGAAATAACGGTAACCCACCTCGCCCGAAAAAGCCCAGTCGCGTGACTGCGGAAATGCCGAATCCCACATCATGTCCAGACCCAGGTCGTTCAGTGTCTGCGTAGGAGCGTCATACGGAAGCGCGGTAAGAGGATTAACCCTGTCTGTATAATAATTGAAATAACCCAGATGATATACGAGTTTTCCGCTTATGGTGCCGGCATCTCCAAGGCTATGCGAAGCATACATGCCCAAAGTCTCGTCATAAACTTTGCGGCGAGGACATTCTCCCTCTGTGGCAGTAGCCGCACCAGGACGGTAAAGCGACGATGAGTTATGCTGCAGCCAAGCCCCAAGCGTGGTCTCGGAAGTGTTGACGAAACGATATCCGGCACTAAGCGAACTGTTCAGGTACGACCCGGCTAGCAGTGACACATAGCCGTCATACGAGTGCGGCAGTCTCATGTCGGGATCGGCAGTGAGAAACTGTGCAAAACCGGGCACGACCTGTGTAGGCCGGCCGGCAAGCGAAGCCGGCAGAGACGACTGTGGCAACTCTCCCTGGAAACGCGAGGGAAGACCGCTCAGACGGTCATGGTTACGTATCACCGGGTTATATGCCCCCTCTACGGTGAGCGAACCGCTAAGTTCCTGTGCCTGCACGGGAAGCACTACGGACAACGCCAGCGCGGCGGTATATAAAGTTTTTTTCATCGCTTCAATATTTTGAAAGACGGTCTGCTATCAGATTGGTTATCTCGGCATCGGTACCGGGATAATTCTCACTAAGCGCCAGCACATACTGGCGGGCCTTGGCCCTGTTGCCTGATCCGGCATAGGCATCGGCCAGCGCAATGTAGCCGCGTGCCAGCCAGTACTGGTCCTCACAGCCTCCGGAAGTAAACGATTCCATCACTTTCACGGCATCTTTCGGACGCGCGGTCTTCATATACAGGCCGGCCAGCATCACGGCAGCTTCGCCGCCGCCCTCGGTATACATGTCGGATGCAAGCTCTTTAAGCAGGGATTCCGCCTTTGCCGTGTCACCGGCCTCAAGCAGGGTCGCGGCCTGTATGCGCCTCACATCGTCACGGCTATCGCTGTCCAGTCCGGGCAGCGCCAGATAACGCTGTATGAACAGCAATCGTTCGTCACTGTCAGACGTGTTGTGTATCAATCCGTAATATGCGTCAGAGGCGTATTCGTTACCGGCACGCCTGACCACCTCTTTATATAGCTCGCCGGCTCCGGCCCGGTCTCCCTGCGAGGATAATATATCGGCTTTGGCCAACATCGCTGCCGGGACGGCATCGCTGTCGGGACGGCGAGTGAGTATGTTGTCAAGCATCTCGAGAGCCTTGTCTGAATTTCGTGACTGGCGGTATATGCCAGCCAGCGCCAAGCGCGCGTCAGGAGCATATATACCGTCAGGGAATGCCTCGAGATAGCCGAGCAGCATGCTCGTGTCGTCCGGATGAGAATCCATATGGCCGACTGCCGCGAAATACGTAAGGCGGTCCATATCGCCGGCCTGCGGCTTCGGCGCTCCGGGCACGCTGTTAACAAATTCAAGATATTCAGCCATACGCCCCTTGGCCGAATAGAGTGTCTGCAGATATTCCGATGCCGTACGGGCCTGCTTGCTGGAGGGCCAGCGTATGATAATGTCGCGGCATTCGGCTATGGCCCGTTCCGTGTCGCCAGAATCGGCATAAGAACCGGCCAGTGAGATCCTGCTCTCCCTCAACAGTTCGGAGTCAGGATGTACTTTTGCCAACCTGTCTTGCGTTCTCTGCGCATCGGCCACCTTGCCGGACGCAATGTAAGCCTGGGCCAGCTCATACAGAGCCGCCGGCACCCAGTCGCTCTTAGGCCACCGCGACATCATTGCCTCGAGGCCGGTGGCCTTGCGGTCATTGTCTCCCGTAACGCCATGCATACAGGCAGCCTGGAAAGCGGCATAGTCGGCACCCGGAACGCTGCTGTCGGAAGCAGCCGCTTCGTATAGAGCCAGGGCGCCTTTGACATTACCTGTATAATTGTCGCAGTCAGCCTGCCTCAGCCTGGCATCCGCACGCAGTTCAGCCGTAAGCTGGCGCGAACCGGACATAGCCGCGGCCTGTGCGAACAGACGGCGCGCATTTTTGTAATCATGTTTCTTATAATAAGCATATGCCTGGTTGTAGAGCGCCTCGGCCCTGTTTGCATCTGTGGCCGGGACACTGTCCAGATAAGCCTGGTAGGCACTCACCGCAGCATCATATTTTTTCTGCGAATACAGGGCTTCGGCCAGCCAAAGACGGCATTGCGGCGTCAGGGCACGGTCGGCATCAAGCATCACGGCGCGGCGCAACCGCTCTTCTGCCTCGGCATACTGACCGGCAGAAAGGGCGCGTGCTCCCAGTTCGTAGAGGGCACGCTGTTTGGCACGCAGCACATCGCGGCCGGGATGTTTTATACGGTCCAGACGCTCCAGCGCCTTGTCAAAACGGCTCTCGGCCATGTAACCGGAAGCTAGATATTCGTCAACGGCCGAGGCATATTCAGAATCAGGATAACGGCGGCCGAAATCTTCAAGCAATTTAGAGGCAGAACCGAACGGTACGCGGCCTCCTGCCATGGTTGCCGCAGCATAATTATATAGCGCAGTCTCGGTGACCGCGTCATCTATTCCGATACGGGCGGCACGGTCGAAACATATGGCGGCGGCGTTATAGTCCTTGTCGCGCATGTCCATCTGTCCCTGGTACACGAGCGCGCTCTGCGACAACCGGTCCGATTCATCAGCCAACCCCGACAAGAGATTACGGGCCTGGTCATAAAGACCGTCTTCATAAGCCATAACACCGGCCAGATACCGTGCCGAGCGCGCGGCATTTTCGCCGCTCATACCGATATGGCGTCCCAGTTCTTCGCGTGCACCGCGCTTGTCACCCGTAGCGTACAGGCTCTCCCCTATTATACGATGGGATTCCGACACGGCATCAATCTCCGGGCTGTCTATACGTCTGGCGGCCGCCATGAGGGGTTCACGCATTGCGAGCACATCGGTATAACCACCCCCGGCAAACTGTATCTGCGCTATGTAGAAGTCGGCGCCCATGTCATGCGACACTCCGGCCGGAAGCGAGCGGAATTTCTGTAACGCTTCCCGGTAGCGATAACGCACATAGTCAAGATACGCGAGATAGAAAGCAGCCTTGCCGGAATATTCGGAATCATGCACCAGCCCGTCAAAATAATCTTCTGCCTCATCGAAATAACCACAGCGTAGCAGCGACAGGGCATAATGCATACGTGTGTCGCCTGCCATCGAAAACGGCAGGACGTCGAGAGACACCTGGCCGTAAATTCTGACAGCCTCGCCATATTCCCCTTCGTAGAAATACGTGTCGGCCAGCAGAGCCGTGGCCTGCATCATTAGCGGCGAGCCGGTATATCGGGACGCAAAGCGTTTGTACAGATCGCGCATATGGCCGAAATCACCATGCAGCACCGAGGCTTGCATGAGCAGCAATGTAGCTTCCGCCCTCTGGTCACGGCTGTCGGCACAAGTTTCAGGGGCGGTGTCTAGATAACGACCCAGCTGGTCTATGACGCCGGTATAGTTATATGCGTCATACATGGCACGGGCACGCTCGTAAAAGGCTGCGGCACCCGGTGCCACAGGCGAAGCGGCCCCTAGGCCGAGTGATGCCGCACATGCCAGCGTGCCCAATATTATTCGGCTGTATTTCATCGTGATAAGGTTATATTTGGCTACGAGGCAGGCCGGTCTGCCGGTCTGCCCCGTTAAGTTAGTAAGTACCGGGTAGAAACGAGCCGTCAGTCTTCCTTCATGTTGTGGAAGACGTTCTGCACATCTTCGTCATCTTCGAAGCGTTCCAGCAGCTTCTCAATGGCCTCGCGCTGCTCGGGCGTCACCTCCTTATAGTCAGTAGGTATACGCTCGAATTCGGCACTGGCTATCTCAAAACCTCCGTCCTCGAAATATTTCTGTATGGCGGCAAACTGGTCGAAGGGGCCGTAGATTACCCATTCCTCTTCGTCTGTCTCAAACTCGTCCGCGCCGAAATCTATCAACTCCAGCTCGAGTTCCTCAAGATCCATGCCTTCTTTCGGCTTGACATGGAACACGCTCTTGTGGTCAAACAGGAACGAAAGACTGCCGCTGGTGCCCAGCGAACCACCATGCTTGTTGAAATAAGAACGCACGTTGGCCACGGTGCGCTGGTTATTGTCAGTGGCCGTTTCTACTACGATAGCCACACCGTGGGGGCCGTATCCCTCGTAAACTATCTCTTTGTAATCCGAGGCATCCTTTTCAGTAGCTTTCTTGATGGCGCGCTCCACCGTATCCTTAGGCATGTTGGCCGCCTTTGCATTCTGCATAAGCACACGCAGACGCGGATTGGTGTCCGGATCGCCGCCGCCAGATTTGGCTGCTATGGTGATTTCCTTACCTATGCGCGTGAAAGTACGCGACATGTTGCCCCAGCGTTTCATCTTGCGGGCTTTGCGATATTCAAATGCTCTTCCCATAGGGAGTTGACTGTTTTATATTATATGGTTATTGTTAGTTCAGTGGTTATCAGCGGAGTTCGGCGCCAAGCTGCTTCTGCAGCGTGGTCACTACTTTCTTCATCACGGTCTCAATCTGCTTATCCTGCAATGTCTTGTCAGGGTCCTGCAACGTGATGCTTATGGCATAGCTCTTCTTGCCGGCCGGAAGATTCTTGCCCTCGTAGACATCAAACAGGCGCACTGACCGAAGCAGCTTGCGTTCGCATCCGCGCACCGCCGCCTCGACCTGCGAGAAAGCTACGCCGCTGTCAAGCAGCAATGCCAGGTCGCGTACCACGGGCTGCGTGCGCGGCAGGTCGGTAAACAGGGGCTGTGCCTTGACAGCCAGTTTTAGTATCGGCATCCATTCAAGTTCGGCATAATACACTTCCTGCGATATGTCAAACTTAGCAAGCAAGTCCTTGCGCAGGACCCCCATGCTGCCCAGATGCTGACCTGACCGTGTGTCAATGCTGAGATACGCCGAATACATGGCGTCGGATTTCTGTGTCATTTGCAATGAAGACAGTGCTATGCCAAGACGTGCAAACAGGTTTTCAACCACGGCTTTCAAGTCAAACACGGTAGCCGCGCGACCCGGCTCGTTCCATGACGAGGCACGGTCGCGGCCAGTAATCCACAGACCCAGGCGCATAGATTCGCCAAACGGAGCCAGGGGCGCGTCGACGGTAGATGCGGCCTGCGGATTGCGGCGGTAGGTATTACCGAATTCGTAGAAACGCAGATCGACAGACTTACGGTTGATATTATGGGCTATGCTCTCCAGACCTCCGTACAGCAAGGTCTGGCGCATCATACACAAATCGCCGCTCAGCGGATTCATCAGCTCCACGCCGTTCTCACGCGGCATAAGCTCGTTACCCTCGTAATATGAAAGCGCAGTGAGCGAATTATTCATTATCTCGCGGAAGCCGCACGATGTCAGCTGCGCTCCCACCATGTCCTGCAGGCGGTAGCTCTCGTCAGTGATAGTCTTTATGGACAGATTGGCGTGCATCTCCGACGATATTTCCACATTATTATATCCGTAGACGCGCAGAATCTCTTCCACCACGTCGCAGGGACGCTGTACATCCACACGGTAATTAGGTACTTCGAGACTGAGCACACCATCTTTGTCTTCTTTGACGGCTATGTCGAGAGACCGCAAGATGGATTTCATCTCTTCCGTGGGAATCTGTTTGCCTATCAGGCGGCGCGCATAGTCTGTATCAAGTTCGACGGCAAACGGGGCTACCGGCTCCGGATAGATATCCACCGGGTCACCGCAGATCTCGCCGCCGGCCAGTTCCCTGACAAGCAGGGCTGCCAGTTTAGCCGCATATACCGTTATATTAGGATCGGTGCCGCGTTCATAACGGAAAGACGCATCGGTGCTCAGGCCGTGGCGGCGCGCCGTCTTGCGCACACGCGTGGGATTGAAGTAGGCACTTTCTATAAATACATCGGTGGTGGATTCTGTCACACCCGAATCCATGCCGCCGAACACACCGGCGATGCACATGGGCTTATAGGCATCACATATCATCATGTCTGCCTCGTGGAGCGTCCGTTCCACACCGTCGAGCGTGGTAAACTTCGTACCGGCCGGACAAGTGCGCACCACTACCTTACTTCCCTCTACACGGGCCAGATCGAAACAATGCAACGGCTGTCCCATGCCCAGAAGCACGAAATTAGTAATATCCACAATATTATTGATCGGACGCTGGCCGGCGGCAGTAAGCAGGCTCTTAAGCCATTCGGGGCTTTCTCCCACTTTCACACCTCGCACGGTTATTCCGCTATAACGCGGACATCCCTGGCGATCGTCCACCTCGACGGCCACAGCGCCGTCTTGCGTGTCAGGGACAAAACCTTCTACCGAGGGAGTCCTCACCTCGGCCCCGAGGTCACCGTGACGGCGCAGCCATGCTTTCAGATCGCGCGCCACACCGTAATGCGAGGCTCCGTCCACACGGTTAGGGGTAAGCTCTACCTCCAGCATATAGTCGCTCTCCAGCTTGAAATATTCGGCAGCCGGAGTACCGGGCTTCGCATCGCAGGCGCCGTCGAGCACCATAATGCCGTCATGGGAAGCACCAAGGCCTATCTCATCTTCGGCACATATCATGCCGAAACTCTCCACACCGCGTATCTTCGACTTTTTAATCTGGAACTCCTTATCGCCATCATAGAGCATGGTGCCCACAGTAGCTACCACCACTGTCTGGCCGGCAGCCACGTTAGGGGCGCCGCATACTATCTGCACCGGTTCGGGCGCGCCCAGGTCACATGTGGTGATATGCAGATGGTCGGAATTAGGATGCTCCACACAGGTGAGCACGCGTCCTATAACGATACCGCGCAGGCCGCCGCGCACACTCTCCACCTCTACAACCGTGTCACATTCCAGCCCTAGCGAAGTCAGGGCGGCGGCTAGTTCGGAGGGGGTCAGCGAGAAATCTATGTAGCGTTTCAGCCACTTGTATGAGATATTCATATAATATTAATGATGTGGATATTATTGTTTGCGGCAGCCCCGACATACACAGGCCTGCAACAATTGGCAAAATTACAAACTTTTTCCGTAATTTGCAAATAGCGTCCCCCAAGCAGCCCCACGGAGCGGCATAGGGACAGTCGCACGCGCCCGGCCTTACCCGGCAAGGTTGAAATTAATCTGCAAATAGTTTTGAAATATTGTGAATTTACGCTAATTTTGCAGCATATTCCGAACACCATGTATATGCGCGGAGGGCATATGGCGCCGGACACGCCGCGGCATATGCGTTATTCTTGCATACAACGACAATAAATATCAACATTATAATCAATTAACACTTTAAACAACAGACAACGCTATGTGGTTAACAAGCTCATCTGTAGGACGTAAGTTCGTCATGGCCCTCACGGGCGCGGCGCTCGTCCTATTCATCACGTTTCACTGCTTGATGAACAGCGTGGCCATCCTGTGGCCCTCGGCCTACAATGCCGTGTGCGAATTTCTGGGCGCCAACTGGTATGCCCTGGTAGCCTCGGCCGGCCTTGCCCTGCTCATCGTAATTCACATCATCTATGCCTGCTGGCTCACGCTGCAGAACCGCGCCGCACGCGGATTCGAGCGCTATGCTGTCACCCAGCGCCCCGCCGGAGTTGAATGGGCATCACAGAACATGCTCGTGCTCGGCGTGCTGGTACTGGCATTCCTTGGCGTGCACCTCGTTCAGTTCTGGGCCAAGATGCAGCTCATGGAAGTGCTCGGCATCGAAGGCGAATTCCCAGCTGCGGCAGGCACACTCTTCATCGAGGCCGCATTCAGCAACTGGCTCACCCCGGCCATCTACGCCATCGGCTTTATCGCCCTGTGGATGCACATGAACCACGGCTTCTGGAGCATGTTCCAGTCTGTGGGATGGGACAACACTACCTGGATACCCCGTCTGCGCTGCATCGGCAAATGCTGGGTGGGCATCGTCATGATCCTGTTCTTCATCCAGATCGGCGTGTTCACTTACAACGCGCAGCGTAACTACTACTCTACCGACCCCGTGCTCGTGGAGCAGTATGCCGAAATGGCCGCCACCGAGCAGATTGTAAACCCGGCTGACGGAATGGCTCCCTGTATGACTACCTGCCAGGACGCCTGCGACGCATGCCCCAACAACAAATAATCATTTACTCTCGATATGGAAACTAAAGTAGAAAACGTTAAAATCATGAATCCGGCGGATTCCAAAATCCCCGAAGGTCCTATCGCAGAGAAATGGACCAATTACAAGGCCCACCAGAAGCTGGTGAACCCGGCTAACAAACGCCGCCTCGACATCATCGTGGTAGGTACCGGCCTGGCCGGTGCCTCGGCTGCCTCCACCCTGGCCGAAATGGGCTTCAACGTGCTCAACTTCTGCATCCAGGACAGCCCTCGCCGCGCACACTCCATCGCGGCACAGGGCGGTATCAACGCCGCTAAAAACTACCAGAACGACGGCGACTCAATATACCGTCTCTTCTACGATACTGTAAAGGGCGGCGACTACCGCGCACGCGAGGCAAACGTATACCGTCTGGCAGAGGTGTCTAACAACATCATCGACCAGTGTGTGGCACAGGGTGTGCCTTTCGCACGCGAATACGGCGGCCTGCTGGCCAACCGTTCTTTCGGCGGCGCGCAGGTGAGCCGTACATTCTATGCCAAAGGCCAGACAGGCCAGCAGCTGCTGCTCGGCGCCTACTCAAGCCTTAACCGCCAGATCGAGCTGGGCAAGGTAAAAAGCTTCAACCGCTACGAGATGCACGACGTGGTCCTCATCAAGGACAAAGACGGTGTGGAACGCGCACGCGGTATCATCGCCAAGAACCTGGTGACTGGCAAGATGGAACGCTTTGCCGCACACGCGGTGGTAATCGCCACTGGCGGCTACGGCAACGCATACTTCCTCTCTACCAATGCAATGGCCTGCAACGTGAGCGCCGCTATGGCCTGCTATCGCAAGGGCGCGTATTTCGCAAACCCCGCGTTTGTACAGATACACCCCACATGTATCCCCGTGCACGGCGACAAGCAGAGCAAACTTACCCTCATGAGCGAGTCTCTTCGTAACGACGGCCGTATATGGGTGCCCAAAGACATCGAGGACGCCAAGAAGTTGCAGAAAGGCCAGATCAAGGGTTCCGACATACCCGAAGAACGCCGCGACTATTATCTGGAACGCCGTTATCCGGCATTCGGTAACCTTGTGCCCCGTGACGTGGCATCTCGTGCCGCCAAAGAACGTTGCGACCACGGATTCGGTGTCAACAACACCGGCCTCGCCGTATTCCTCGACTTCTCCGAAGCCATCAACCGTCTTGGTATCGACACCGTGCGCCAGCGCTACGGCAACCTCTTCGACATGTATGAGGAAATCACCGACGTAAACCCCGGCGAACTGGCTAATACTGTCAACGGAGTAAACTACTACAATCCGATGATGATCTTCCCCGCCATCCACTACACAATGGGCGGCATCTGGGTAGACTACGAGCTTCAGACTACTGTAAAGGGTCTGTTCGCAATCGGCGAGTGCAACTTCTCTGACCACGGTGCAAACCGCCTGGGTGCGTCAGCGCTCATGCAGGGTCTGGCCGACGGTTACTTCGTGCTCCCCTACACTATCCAGAACTATCTGAGCGACCAGATCACCGTGCCCCACTTCAGCACCGACACCCCCGAATTCGCGGAAGCCGAGAAACGCTGCCAGGACAGAATGAACAAGTTCATGAACATCAAGGGCTCGCGTTCTGTAGACTCGATCCATAAAGAACTCGGCCACATCATGTGGGAATATGTAGGCATGGGCCGCACAAAAGAGGGTCTGGAAACAGCTATCCAGAAACTAGCCGAACTGCGCAAAGTGTTTGACAAAGACCTCTACATACCCGGTGACCAGAAGGGCATGAACATCGAGCTTGACAAGGCGTTCCGTCTGAACGACTTCATCACCATGGGCCAGCTAATGGCATATGACGCCATCAACCGTAACGAAAGCTGCGGCGGCCACTTCCGCGAAGAATACCAGACCGAAGAGGGCGAGGCAAAGCGCGATGATGAAAATTATTTCTACGTATCATGCTGGGACTACCAAGGCTCTGACGACAAAGCGCCCGAGCTTATCAAAGAACCCCTGCACTACGAGGCAATAAAGGTACAGACACGTAACTATAAGTCATAAATTCACACCGGACAGCCCGGCCCCGGCCGGGCATCCACAGCTAAACTACAAAACAATGGAAGATAACATAATGAAAGTCAATCTCAAGGTATGGCGTCAGGCCGGACCTAAAGAGAAGGGTGGATTTGTGACTTACCGCGATGTGGAAACCACCCCCGACACCTCGTTCCTTGAGACCCTCGATATCCTCAACGAGCGCCTCATCGAAGAGCGCCAGGAGCCCATCGTGTTTGACCACGACTGCCGCGAGGGTATCTGCGGCATGTGCTCCCTCTATATCAACGGCCATCCCCACGGACCGGCCACAGGAGCAACCACATGCCAGCTCTACATGCGCCGCTTCGAGAACGGCGAGACAATCACTGTAGAACCCTGGCGTTCTGCCGCGTTCCCCGTAATAAAAGACCTTATGGTAGACCGTAACGCCTTTGAGAAGATCCAGCAGGCCGGCGGCTATGTCTCTTTCAATTGCGGAGGCGCGCAGGATGCCAACAACCTGCCCATCTCCAAGGTTGACGCCGACGAGGCCATGGACTCTGCCACATGTATCGGCTGCGGCGCCTGCGTTGCTGCCTGCAAAAACGGCTCTGCCATGCTCTTCGTCAGCGCCAAGGTAAGCCAGTTCGCACTTCTGCCCCAGGGCAAAGTAGAGGCTGACCGCCGTGTGCGCGCGATGGTGGCACGTATGGACGAACTCGGTTTCGGCAACTGCACCAACACTGGCGCCTGCTCGGCCGAATGTCCCAAGCAAATCAAGCTCTACAACATCGGCCGCATGAACAGACACTACATCGCAGCAAAATGCAAGGAGTAACCACTACGACTTAATATATCCAGGGGCGGGCCGGAAGGTCCGCCCTGTTTTGTATATCCACTTTCCGGACAAGAAAGAATCATGCTGCCGCCGCATAAACTTTTAACAGCCTCTCTTGTTATAATTGCAGACGGCGCGACAATAAACGCCTGACACAGACATCAATTATTAAATTATTAAATACTATGAACACAGCACCTCTTCAAGGAATCAAAGTAATCGACTTCACAGAAGTCCAGTCCGGCCCCTCATGCACACAGATGCTCGCATGGCTCGGCGCCGAAGTTATCAAAATCGAACGTCCGGGCGTGGGTGACGCCACCCGTAACGAATTACAGTTTGATCCGGACTGCCCGTCATACTACTTTCTGCAACTGAACTCTGACAAAAAGTCGCTTGCACTCGATGCCAAAACTCCCGACGGCAAGGCCATTCTGACCAAACTTATAGAGTCTGCCGATATTTTTGTTGAAAACCTGCACCCCGGAGCCATGGACAAGCTCGGCTTCTCCTGGGACGCCGTACACAAGCTTAACCCCAGGTGCATCTACGGCACCATAAAGGGCTTCCCCCTCAGTTCAAAATATGTCAACCTGAAAGCATACGAGCCTATAGCGCAGGTAACGGCCGGCGCGGCCTCTACCACTGGCTGGTGGGACGGCGAGCACGATGTGCCCACACAGTCGGGCGCGGCACTCGGCGACTCAAACTCAGGCATGCACCTGCTCATCGGCCTGCTGGCCGCCCTGTGCCAGAGAGAAAAGACAGGCGTGGGATGCTATGTATACCAGTCGATGCATAACGCATGTCTCAACCTATGCCGAATCAAGACACGCGACCAGCTCACGCTCGACAGAATAGGAGAACTCACTCAGTTCCCACAGTATCCTGATGAAAAATTCGGAGATTACGTACCTCGCAGCGGCAATCAGGAAGGCTCCGGCGTGCTCGGATGGACATATAAATGCAAAGGATGGGAGACCGACCCCAACGCCTATGTATACGTCATCCTGCAACGTCCTGCCAAAGAATTTGAACTAGCATGCAAAGCCTTCGGATTTGAAGACTGGCTGGACAACCCCGACTTCAATACCGCCGACGCGCGCGACCGCCACAAACAGGAGGTATACAAGCGTATCGAGGCATGGACCATGAACAAGACCAAGACCGAAGTGGTAGACCTGCTCTCACCCTACGGAGTACCGTGCGGCCCCGTGCTGTCCACGAAAGAAATCATGGATGACCAGAGCCTCTATGACGGCAACTCGCTTGTAAAGATCAACCAGGGAGGAAAGATAGGCGAATTTGTAACCGTGGGATGCCCTTTCACTATGTCAAGCTTCCAGCCATCTTACGGCCCCTGCCCCGAACTTGGCGGCGATACAGACAGTGTGCTTAAGGAATACGGCTACACCGACGAACAGATATCACAGTTCGCGGCCAACGGCACCACCACGCCAAAACCTGCAAATAAATAAATTCTTATAGCAATTACAACAGGGAAGCTCAATTAGCGCGTCAACAGCCGCCGCAGAGCCTCCCCGTCTGTATATACAAAATTATCAAGACACTATGACAAACATGACCACAAATAATGCCGCGCCCCATTTTCCAGAGCAGGTGACCGGCATGTACATACTTGCAGAATCACTAAAACGCCTCGGACTTGACACAGTCTACGGACTGGTAGGTATCCCTGTCACCGAGGTTGCTTACGCCATACAGAAACTAGGCATGAAATTCGTCGGATTCCGTTTTGAACAACAGGCCGGCATGGCCGCAGCCACGCACGGCTATCTCACCAAGAAACCCGGCGTGCTACTCACCGTATCGTCTCTGGGATTCCTCAACGGCCTTACAGCCACGGCCAACGCTACTGTCAACTGCTATCCCATGATACAGATTTCAGGGGCCAGCGACACCCACATGGTAGATATGGACATGGGTACTTACGAACAGCTCGACCAGCTTAACACGGCTCGTCCGCTGGTCAAAGCCGCTTTCCGTTGCACCCGGGCCAAAGACATACCCTCGGCCATGGCCCGAGCATACCGCGCGGCGGTAAGCGGACGCCCTGGCGGAGTATACATAGACATGACAACGCCTGCACTGGCCGAAATTATGGAGGCCTCAGAAGCAGAAAAACTATTCTATTCGCCGATAGACCTGTACGCACCCGTCGCACCGAACACCGACGCGGTGGACCGCGCCGTACAGTTGCTCAGCACAGCCAAACGTCCGGCGATACTGCTGGGCAAAGGGGCCGCGTACGCCCAGGTGGACGACAAAATAAAAAAACTGATAGAGACCTACAGAATACCCTACCTGCCTATGTCTATGGCCAAGGGACTTATGCCCGATACCGGCGAACTATCTGCCATCTCCTGCCGTTCTATGATTATGGAGCAGGCCGACGTAGTGATGGTGATAGGCGCACGCCTTAACTGGATGCTCTCTTTCGGACGCGGCAAATGGAACCCGGACACCAAGTTCATACAGCTTGATGTAGAACCTACAGAGATAGACCGCAACGTGCCTGTCGCGGCACCCGTGGTGGGCGACATGGGACTGGCCCTCGACGCCATTATGGCCGGCATGGAGGGTAAAACCATGCAGACAGACCCGGCATGGCTACCCGCGCTCCAAGCGCGTACCAAGGCCGGCAACGAGAAATTCGCAGCCCGTCTGGCAGAGGCGGCTAAAGAAATGCCTATGACACACTGGGGAGCACTCAGCGCCATAAAACCTGTGCTGGAGGCCAATCCGGACATAATCCTCATAAACGAGGGGGCCAATACACTGGATGACACGCGCGACACGGTCGATATGTCACTGCCGCGCCACCGCGTAGACTGCGCCACATGGGCCATCATGGGCATGGGCATGGGATCTGCCATAGGCGCTGCCGTGGCCACCGGCAAAAGCGTGGTAGCCATAGAGGGAGACTCCGCTTTCGGATTCTCCGGCATGGACTTTAGCACCATCTGCCGCTTCGACCTCCCCTGCACCGTGGTCATCTTCAACAACGGAGGCATCTATAACGGCACCGGCGTAAACCCGGGCGGAGGCACCGATCCGGCACCCACCACGCTCGACATACACGCGCGTTACGACAAACTCGGCGAAGCATTCGGAGCCAGAACATATTATGTGACAACCCCTGACGAGCTGCAAAAAGCACTGACAGAGGCTATAGCTTCTAAGAAGCCGTGCCTGATCGATGTGCAGCTCGCCGACAATTCCGGCAAAGAGAGCGGCCATATAGGCTATCTCAATCCCACACCGCTCATAGACTACACAGTCTGAGCCACTCCCATACCTCTCTCCTCTCTATCAATGTACATTAACACTTATTAAAATCAAGTCTTATGAACATCGGTCATATCATTCTTTATGCCATAGTCCCCATCATCGTCGTGATGCTTGCCGGATATCTCTCCGGGAAAAAAGGGGTCTTTAACGGCAACGACGCGAAAAAGTTCAACAAAGTGGTACTTGATTACGCCCTGCCGGCAGCCCTGTTTGTGTCTATAGCGCAAGCCAGCCGGGAGATGCTGGTAAAAGACATAAAGCTATCCCTCATCTCTCTGGTGGTAATAATGTTCTGCTTCATGCTGGTGTACTTCATCTACCGTTACTGCTTCAAAAAGAACACCGGCGCAGACGCCGCCGTGTCCGCATTGATCTCAGGCTCGCCCACCATAGGCTTCCTCGGCTTTGCAGTGCTTGAGCCTATATTCGGCACCACTCCGGGCGTGGCCCTCGTAGTGGCTATCGTGGGTATCGTGGTAAACGCCGTGGGCATTCCCGTGGGACTATCGCTACTCAACGCCTCCAACGAAAAACAATCGGGCAAGAAAGACCCGTGGTGGAAACCCGTGCTCCACGCCTTGTCACAGCCCGTGGCATGGGCCCCGATACTAGCCGTAATATGGGTAGTGGCAGGTATCCCCTGGCCAGACTGGGCAAGTCCCTCCTTCAACCTGATAGCCAAAGCAAACGCCTCGATGGCCGTATTCTCGGCCGGTATCACCCTGAGCGCAGTCAAGATCGTGATCAACTGGCAGGCCGTGCTCGGATCCATACTCAAGCTCGGACTAATGCCGGCACTCACGCTCATAGCCGGCATCATATTCAAGATGGACCCGCTCAACCTTAAGATGCTTGTCGTGGCCAACGCGCTGCCTCCGGCATTCTCCGGCATCATCATAGCCGACGAATACGACACTTATGTGGCCACAGGCACATCATCGCTGACACTCTCCGTGATCCTGTTCATGGGTATGTGCCCCCTCTGGATCTGGATAACAGACCTATGCCTCTCCGGCGGTATATGACCGCGTAGTAATAAGACCGTACAGTCCCCGGCAGGCTCCGAGAGCTTTCCGGGGACTGTCGCGTGCATACGCGGCATACCGGATTGCCGTCACATTTTGCCCTATGGCACATTTTTTCAACCGAATATGTGTCCCGGATAAAAAAAAACCACTATATTTGCAAACTGAGATTATACCCACAGAAATTAACAATAAAAAAAATACAAATTAACTAACTAACACAATGCAGAACAAAGGGTTTATCGGCACTATTGCTGTCCTTTTGATTTTAATCTGCGGATTCTACATCTCCTTTTCTTTCGTAACAGAGGCTTACGAGGAAGAGGCAGATGCTTATGCCGCTAAAATCGCAAAGACACACGATACTGCCAACAAGAACTACAAGGACTCGCGTAAAGCCTACATGGATTCTCTGGAAAATGAGAATGTATACATGTGGTACAATTACGGCGAAGTGAAAAAAATGGCGATCGGTCTCGGCCTTGACCTTAAAGGCGGCATGAACCTCGTGCTCGAGGTGCCTACCACCGAAGTAATACGCTCCTATGCCAAAAACGACGCCGCACTCCAGAAAGTAAACGCCGCAATTAAAAAAGTACTGCCCCAGGGAGACTACAATACAGCCGGTTCAAAGCCTTCTGACCGCGACTTCGTCAATAAGTTTGCCGCAACATTCCAGGAGGGAACAATGGCAGGCCTCTTCGCACGCGAAGGCGAGTTTATGGGCCGTCTCACAGCCACTTCGTCAAACAAAGAGGTGACTGAAGCTCTTGAAAAACAGATAGAGAGCCAGGTCGATGATGCATTCAACGTGTTCCGCAACCGTATCGACAAGTTCGGCGTAGTATCCCCCAACATCCAGAAACTCCAGGACAAACGCGGCCAGATATTGCTGGAACTGCCCGGTGTGAAAGAACCCGAACAGATGACACGCATACTGCAGTCGAGCGCCAATCTGGAATTCTACGAAGTATACAATATAGACGAAATCGGCGGCCAGCTCCAGGAGCTTGCCACAGCATATGCCGCAGCCAATCCCGGCACCAAAAATCTGACCGAACTGCTCTCGCACGGACAGATGGGACCGCGCACAGGCCTTGTCGCACGCGAAGACACCGCGGCTGTCAATGCCATAATCAATTCAGACATGGCCCGGCGCATTCTTCCCTCAAACCTGAATCTGCGATGGGAAAATAGCGCTACCGAAGAAGAACAGCTCAACAAGCAGGGCAAGCCTATCATGAAAAAGAACGGCAAACCCCTGACAAAGGCATATTTCGGTCTTATAGCACTGAAAGGCGAACCTCAGCTCGAGGGTGACGCCGTAGTAAGCGCATCTTCCGAATTCGACAAAATGAAAGGCTCGGTGGTCAATATGACCATGAGCGACAAGGGGGCGCGCGACTGGGCCAACATCACCAAAGACAATCTGGGACGCAGCATAGCCATCGTACTTGATGACAACGTATACTCATATCCCACAGTCCACAGCCAGATCACAGGCGGCTCATCCGAAATCACCGGCAACTTCACTCCCGAAGAGGCAAACGACCTGGCCAACCTGCTGAAATCAGGTAAAATGGACGTAAAAGTACGTGTTGAAAGCCAGGAAGTGATCGGTCCCTCGCTGGGCGCGCAAGCCATCGAGGCCGGATTCACCTCGTTCGTCGTGGCCCTGGTGCTCCTTATGATTTTCATGATCCTTATCTACGGATTCATCCCGGGCCTGGTAGCCAACATCGGCCTCATGCTCAACCTGTACTTCACTCTTGGCATCCTCGCGTCTCTGCAGGCAGTGCTCACACTCTCCGGCATAGCAGGTATAGTGCTGGCCATGGGTATGGCCGTGGACGCCAACGTGCTCATCTTCGAACGTACCAAAGAAGAACTCCGTGCCGGCAAGAAACTGCGCCAGGCCATTGCCGACGGTTACAGCAACGCCTTCTCGGCAATCTTCGACGGTAACCTCACCTCTATCATCACCGGTATAATCCTGCTGCTGTTCGGTTCAGGTCCGATCAAAGGCTTTGCCACGACCCTCATCATCGGTCTTGTATGCTCATTCTTCACCGCAGTCTTCCTGACACGCATCGCATTTGAATGGATTACCAAAAACGGACGTAACGCCGGTATGACATTCTCTACCGGCGTATCACGCAACTTCCTGTCAAATACCAAAATCAACTTCATCGGCAAGACAAAGGGCGCCACTATAGTATGGCTGGCACTTATCGTCATCTCCGTAGTTTCACTGTTCGCACGCGGCATGAACCAGGGCATCGACTTCTCTGGAGGCCGCAACTATGTAGTGGCATTCCAGAAAGATGTAAATCCTGAAGAGATACGCAAGAACCTGGTGACCACGTTCGAGCAGGCCGCAGCCAAATCAGGCATCAACGAGCCTGTGGGCCTGAGTGTAATCACCATCGACAACAACAAAAAAGTACGTATTTCTACTAACTACCGTATCAACGACAACTCTGAAAACGTAGACAGCGACATCACCGGCCTGCTCTACACCGCACTGAAGCCACAGCTCACAGTCAACGGCAAAGTCATGGACGCCAAAGACTTCACCGTGGCCAACGAGCAGCTGGGCATTGTCTCGATACAGAAAGTGGGCGCCGCCGTGGCTGATGACATGCGTGCCGACGCCATGCTGGCAGTAGGCATCGCCGTGATCTGTATGTTCCTCTACATCCTGATCCGCTTCCACAACGTAGCCTTCTCGGTAGGCGCCGTGGCAGCAGTGGCCATGACAGCCTTCCTCATCATAGGCTTCTACTCCGTATGCTGGGGCTTCCTGCCATTCTCAATGGAGATAGACCAAAGCTTCATAGCCGCCATCCTGACCATAATCGGATATCAGATCAACGACACCGTGGTCGTGTTCGACCGTGTACGCGAAGTGCTGAAACTCTATCCCAAAGAGGACAAAAAAGAGGTGTTCAACAAATCGCTGAACGCGACACTGACACGTACCGTCATGACCTCGTTCTCCACCCTGCTCGTTCTGCTGTGCATCTTCATCCTTGGTGGCGACACTATCCGCTCGTTCACATTCGCCATGATATTCGGCGTTGTCGTAGGCACATTCTGCTCGCTATTCCTTGCAGCGCCCATCGCCTACAGAATACTCACACGCGCGCCCAAAGCAGCCAAAGTTGTCAGCGGCGACCGTCTGAGCCGTTAATATCACACAAATATAATGCTAAAAGTCCCGGCAGGATAAACCGCCGGGACTTTTTTTGGTTATATTATTAAAAATTACTATCTTTGCGCCTACTCCGACTTTTTGCCGAAAACGGTGTCTTTGCGAGTAACGGTGCAAATTTTAAATTTATATTATAAAAAACTACAGACTATGAAGTTAGTAAAAGTATCCATGGCGCTTGCGTTGTGCGCAAGCCTGTTTGTATCAAGTTGTGGCATGTCTAACACCGGCAAAGGCGCCCTGATAGGCGGTGGCGGCGGCGGCGCACTCGGTGCCGGCATCGGCGCACTGATAGGCGGCGGCAAAGGAGCAGCCATCGGCAGCGGCATCGGAGCGGCAGTAGGTGCCGGCGCCGGCGCACTGATAGGCAACAAGATGGACAAACAGCAGAAAGAGCTTGAAAAAGAACTGGCCAACGCCAAAGTAGAAAAGACTACCGATAACAACGGCCTCCAGGCTATCAAAGTGACCTTTGACGGCGGAATACTCTTCCCCACCGGCAAATGGAACATCAACCAGGGCGCACAGGCAGAACTCCGCGAGTTTGCACAGTCTCTGACCCAGAACCCCCTGACAGACGTTAAAATCATCGGCTACACTGACAACACCGGCTCAATGGCGGCTAACGAGAAAGTGAGCACAAACCGTGCCGACGCCGTGAAAGTATTCCTGCACAACCAGGGTATCGCCAACAGCCGCCTCCAGGCAGTAGGCCTGCCCATGCAGGATTACGTGGCTAGCAACGAGACAGCGGCAGGACGCGCGCAGAACCGCCGCGTCGAGGTATATATCTACGCCTCTGAGCAGATGATCAAAGACGCAGAAGCCGGAAATCTGAAATAAAAGCCGCAAACCGGCAGACAATACTATCCTCCCTACAGGCCGTGCCTGTAGGGAGGATACTTCTTTCATAACACCACCTACGACACTACATAACACAAGCAGGGCGTGTCTCACGACCAGCCCTGCTTGTGCCGAGGCGTTAACCTCGAAATGACTAACTAATTAACCTATTATCAACATTTATCTAATACCAAAAATCTATCCTCGTGTTTTTCATAGCACGGCGGAGGATGGGAGAGCCTTGTCTGTCGGCATCTCTTTCAGCCGCCTTGCGATAATATAACATAACCGCACCGGCGAATGTTCATACCTGCTTATTTTTTTATCGCTGCGGCATAAAATTTATTTAAAGCATTAAGCCCAAACGCACGTCTTCAATACACACAGGCCAGGCATGCGCGGAAGTGGGTCCTGTGAAATCGAAGACTGCAAACAACTATTGGCAAAATATATCCTACAGGCAAAGGCCAGAAATAACAACCCTGCATAAACAAGGACGGCGGGTCTCGCGACTCGCCGTCCTTGTTGTCGGAAAATCCGACAGTAACTAACTAATTAACCTAATATCAACATTTATCTATTACCAAAAATCTATCCTCGTGTCTTTCATAGCCGGCAGGCCGGGGAAGCGTTGCTATAGCCTCTTTTCAGCCGCCGTTCGATAATAAAACAGTATGGCGCGGAGATAGTTCATTATTTGCATAAAAAATTTTAACCCGACCTAAATTTTTCGTAAATTTGCAGGAAGATTGACCCTGCCGGGTCCCAGATTTGTTTTAAATATGTCCGCCGCAGCCACAGAGCCGGACAGGACAATCACACAAACACCTTATTCCGACAACTCAGAGTATGGATAACGACAAGATACTGCAAGACGCCACACAGGGCGACTACAAATACGGCTTCACATCCGACATAGACACCGAGATCGTGCCTCCGGGCCTCTCTGAAGATGTCATCCGCTTCATTTCCCACAAAAAAGGCGAACCTGAATGGCTGCTTGATTTCCGGCTGAAAGCCTACCGCCACTGGCTCACGCTCACACCACCCGACTGGGCGCATCTGGAAATACCTAGCATAGATTTCCAGGCTATAAGTTACTACGCGGCACCCCGAAAACAGGAACTTAAAAAGAGCATGGACGAGGTAGACCCAGAACTTGTCAAGACATTCAACAAGCTCGGCATATCGCTCGAAGAGCAAAAACACCTGAGCGGAGTGGCCGTCGACGCCGTGATGGACTCAGTGAGTGTCAAGACTACGCACCGGGAGAAACTGGCAGAGCTAGGCGTGATATTCTGCTCGTTTTCCGAAGCCGTAAAAGACTATCCGGACCTGGTGCGCAAATATCTCGGATCAGTGGTGGGCTACCGAGACAATTTTTACGCGGCTCTGAACTCGGCCGTATTCTCCGACGGATCTTTCGTGTACATCCCCAAAGGGGTGCGATGCCCCATGGAGCTTAGCACTTATTTCCGAATCAACGCCGCCGGCACAGGCCAGTTCGAGCGCACGCTGATAGTGGCCGACGATGACGCTTATGTAAGCTATCTGGAAGGATGCACAGCCCCGATGCGCGATGAAAACCAGCTGCATGCCGCCATTGTAGAAATCATATGCGAAGAACGGGCCGAAGTTAAATACAGCACCGTACAGAACTGGTATGCCGGAGACAAAGAGGGACGCGGCGGCATATATAATTTCGTGACCAAACGAGCTCTATGCCGCGGCCACCGTTCGAAAGTGAGCTGGACACAGGTAGAGACCGGCTCGGCAATCACATGGAAGTATCCCTCGTGCATCCTCAAGGGAGACGAAAGTGTGGGAGAGTTTTATTCAGTGGCAGTGACCAACAATTTCCAGCAGGCCGACACAGGCACCAAGATGATCCATGTGGGCCGCAACTCGCGAAGCACGATAGTGAGCAAAGGCATATCCGCCGGCCGCAGCCAGAACTCCTACAGAGGAGAGGTGCGCATGCTCCCGGATGCAGAAAACTGCCGCAACTTCACACAATGCGACTCGCTGCTCATGGGATCACTGTGCGGCGCGCATACATTCCCCTACATCGACGTACAGAACGACACATCCACAGTGGAGCACGAGGCGACCACGTCAAAGATAAACGAGGAGCAGATATTCTACTGCAACCAGCGCGGCATACCGACAGAAGAAGCCGTGGGACTAATCGTCAACGGCTATGCCAAAGAGGTAATGAACAAGCTCCCGATGGAGTTTGCCGTCGAGGCCCAGAAACTGCTCCAGATCACGCTGGAAGGCTCTGTGGGCTAAAACCATATCCTGATTAATACTTATGATAGAACGCATAGTTATAATAGACAACATCGACCCGCAGACATTCTACGGGGTCAACAATGCCAATGTCTCGCTCATACGCAACCTGTTTCCAAAACTACGCATGGCCGCACGCGGCAATGTAATCAAGGTGATAGGCGAAGAGGGCGAGACGGCCGAGTTCGAGCGCAAGGTAAAAGAAATAGAGGCATATGCCGCAAAATACAACAAGCTCGAACCAGATATAATAATAGACATAGTCAAGGGAGGCGAACCGAGACAGCAGCCATCTGCCGGCGTGATAATATTCGGCCAGAACGGCAAGCCCATCGCACCACGCAACGCCAACCAGGCACGCATGGCCGCGTCATTCCGCGACAATGACCTGACGTTCGCCCTCGGCCCTGCCGGCACCGGAAAGACATACATCGCGATAGCCCTGGCAGTGGCCGCGCTGAAAAACAAGGAGGCGCGCAAACTGATTCTATCCAGACCTGCCGTCGAAGCCGGAGAAAAACTGGGATTTCTGCCGGGAGACATGAAAGACAAGATAGACCCGTATCTGCAACCTCTGTATGACGCTCTGGAAGATATGCTTCCTGCCGTAAAGCTGAAAGAATACATGGAGAGCGGCACAATACAGATAGCCCCGTTGGCATTTATGCGCGGCCGCACGCTCAACGATGCCGTAATCATACTTGACGAGGCCCAGAACACTACGACACACCAGATGAAGATGTTCCTGACACGACTGGGCACAAACGGCAAAATGATCATCACAGGCGACACCACGCAGATAGACCTGCCGCGGCACACCAGGTCAGGCCTGCTCCAGGCTCTAAACGTGCTCAAAGGGGTGGACGGCATCGGGCTGATCGAATACGGAAAGAAAGACATTGTGCGCCATCCCCTCGTGCAACGCATCGTAGACGCCTACGATGCGCGCGAGAAACAGGACAAACAGGAATTTGACACCGAGAGGCGGTCGGCCTCTGCAATGAACAACTGAAATTATGGCTAAAACAGGCGATACCGTCCGTTATCTCAACGCCGTGGGCGGCGGCATAATAAAACGCATCGAGGGCCAGACGGCCTATGTGGAAGAAGACGGCTTCGAGACACCGGTACTGCTGAAAGAGGTGGTAGTGGTGCTCCCTGCCGGACACGAGAAGAAAAACGCGGCCAGACTAATGTTTGACCAAAGCGCCGTAGACGCGGTCAAGGCACGCGAGCTGCGCGAACGCGAGCAAGAAAAGCTGACAAAGGAAATACCCCACGCGCCGGAACCGGCGATGCCTGTGGAAGAGACAGCGCACGGCGAGAAAATCAACCTGGTACTGGCCTTTGAGCCGGGCGATGTGAAACGCCTGTCAGATACATCGTTTGCAGCCGTGCTGGTAAACGACTCCAACTATTTCATATCGTTCTCTTTTATGACGCGCGGCGACGGAGACAGGGGCTGGCAGACATGCTACACAGGCACTGTGGAACCCAACATGGTGGTCGATCTGGCCAATTTCCAGCACTCAGGCCTCAAAAGCCTGGAACAGGTAGCCTTCCAGTGTTTCGCATTCAAGAAAGACAAACCTTTTGAAATGAAACAGCCGGTGTCTGTGCACCGCCGCCTGGATCTGACCAAGTTCTATAAGCTGCACTGCTTCCGTCCCGGAATATATTTCGACAACCCTGTGCTGGAAATACCGCTTGTGCGCGATGACAGCCCCGTGCACCCCGTGCAGATAGACCCCTCCGCCATACGGCACGCCATGTCAGGCATTCCGGCGGCAGAATCCCGTCAGAACCAAGAAAGAAAAAACAATGCCGGCCGCAACAATAAAAAAGGGAAAAATGATCCTGCCGGCAACCCCAACAGACTGCTGCCGCTGATCGAAATAGACCTGCACATAGACCAGCTGCTCGACTCTACTTCCGGCATGGACAATGCTGCAATCAAACAGGTGCAGCTCGACACCGTGCGCGACAACATGCGCCGCAACGCGCGGCGGCTCGGACAAAAGATAGTATTCATCCACGGCAAAGGCGACGGTGTCCTGCGCGAGGCCGTACGCACACTCCTGCGCCGCGAATTCCCGTCAGCCGAATGGCAGGACGCATCATTCCGCGAATACGGATTCGGTGCCACTCTGGTCACTATCCACGCTAACAAATAAATACTTTTTAAGCCTATGAGTTCCGAAATATGGTGGACCGCTCCTGCCGAGTCTGAAGACGGCCGTACCATTATGGTAAGCGGCCGTGACAATCTGGAAAAACAGATGATGTCAGGAAAATACACATGCCGCATAGAGATAAGATGGCCCTATGCCCCAAGCCCGGCAGGCATGCCTGATACAGAGACGGCAAAGCTTATGGAACAGGCCGATATAGCGCTGCGCGAAGCTTTGAAGAAAGATAAGGCCTGCATCCTCACCGGTGTGTATACCGGCGCCGGACAACGCGACTGGGTGGTATACACCAAGAATCCACATATATTCCAGGCCGTGGTCAACCGGGCCTGGGCAGACCTGCCGCTACTTCCGGTAAGCTTCTATGCCGAACAGGATGCCGACTGGGCCGAATACCGGGAAATGCGGGAAGCCACCTACATACCTGACGCTGACTAAACCCTGTACCGCATGCGACACATACTTCTCCCTATATTAGCTTTATTGCTGCTGACATCCTGCATTAAAAACGAATTTACAGTTGATGCCGACCTCAGGGGGGGAGGCGTGCAGAATCTTTATATAGCATACAGGGCTGCCAATTCCGAACGCAGCTTTGTGGCAGAACAGGCCATGCCCCTATCTGACGGCAAATTCTCTCTGAAAGGAGTGACACGATACCCCACGGTCATGTGGATAATGTCACCGGCACGCACGCTCCTGTATACCGTATACATAGAGCACGGCGATGATATTACGATAAGGGGAAATTACGACAATCCGGCCATGTGGCAGATAGAGGGCAACGATGTGATGGAGGAATACAGTGCCTGGGCACACGCACACGAAGCCGCGCTGAGATCCGGCGACCCGGCCAGGATAAACACAGCGGTAGCCGCCTATGTACGCAAGCATCCTGACAACAGTCTGGCAGCGTTCCTCCTGCTCTCTCATTTCGCGCGCCAAGGCCGTGAAAAAGAATTTAATAACCTATGGGGATCGCTTAAAGATACCGACAAGGCCGTGCAGATGCGCGATGCCTTCATGGCACTTCCTACAAATGAAGACGGCAAAGCCGCCGCCCTTCCTCTGATGCCTCTCTCTCTGCCGACTGCCGCCGACACTCTTATGACAGTCAACCCCTCGGGAGCAAAGGGCACAATGCTGTACTTCTGGCATGAAGCCTCTGGCAAGATACATGCCCGGGCCAAAGACCTGCTATGCGAGGCCGACACTGCAAAAGGGCTCCAGGGCGCCGATATATTCATGGGTGCCGACACCGTGCAGTGGCTCCAGACCGGCAAGACCGCCGGACATGCCAACCGCAACTCGCTATGGGCACTGGGAGGAGAGACAAACCTGGCACTGCGCCGCCTCGGCATACCGTCAACACCGTTCATAATAGTGTCTGACAGCAAAGGCCGGCAGTTATACCGCGGCTGCGATGTGTCTGCCGCGCGCCGCCAGCTCATGAAACTACGATAACGTTTCTCCCATGCTTGCAAAAATCTACTCAGCCGCCGTACACGGCATCGAAGCATTCGTTGTCACCATAGAGACCGTGGTGGACAAAGGCACGCTGTTCACTATCGTAGGACTGCCGGACACTGCCGTAAAAGAGAGCTACACGCGCATTGTCTCAGCCATAAAGGAAAGCGGCGTGACATATCCGCACCGGCGCATCACCATCAATCTGGCACCGGCCGATGTCAAAAAAGAGGGGGCCGGCTTCGACCTGCCGATGGCGCTCGGCATACTGGCGGCCAACGAAAACATACAGAACCCGGAACTGGCATCATACATGATAGCCGGCGAACTTAGTCTGGACGGAACGGTATTGCCCGTAAGAGGCGTGCTGCCTATGGCCGTCAAGGCTCGCCAGGCCGGATTCCGGCGTATGATAGTGCCTGCGGCAAATGCCACCGAGGCGGCCGTGGTCAACGATGTCGAGGTCTACGGTGTAGAAAACCTCGCAGAGGCCCTCGACCTGCTCAACGGCAAGTCTGACATGAAACCTACGGTGGTAGACACACGCCGTGAATTCATGCTCAACGCCGCAGGCACGGCTCCCGACTTTGCCGATGTCAAGGGGCAGCATGCCGTGAAACGCGCATTCGAGGTAGCATGCGCCGGAGGCCACAACATACTGCTGATAGGCCCTCCCGGCTCTGGCAAAAGCATGATGGCAAAACGCCTGCCCTCCATAATGCCGCCCCTCAACCTGCATGAAGCCCTTGAAACAACAAAAATACATTCTGTGGCCGGCAAACTGGGACGAGGGTCAATGCTGATGACCCGGCGCCCGTTCAGAGCACCGCACCACACCGTAAGCCCCGTTGCCCTGGTGGGCGGAGGCGCGACACCGCAGCCCGGAGAAATAAGCCTGGCACACAACGGCGTACTGTTTCTTGACGAATTTCCCGAATTTCCGCGCACAGTACTCGAAGTGCTCCGCCAGCCTATAGAGGACCGTGTAATAACCATATCGCGCGCCAGATATACGGTGGACTATCCGGCATCTTTCATGCTCGTGGCCAGCATGAACCCGTGTCCGTGCGGATATTACGGCCATCCGTCCAAACCCTGCACATGCGGCGCGGCCCAGGTGCAGCGCTACATGAGCCGCATCTCAGGGCCTCTTCTGGACCGTATAGACATACAGGTGGAGATACAGCCCGTAGAATTCTCCGAAATCGCCTCAACGGCCCCGGAAGAGCCAGGAAAAGCCATACGCGAAAGGGTCATGAAAGCTCGGGCCGTGCAACAAGAACGATTTAAAGATGAAACCGGCATTTACTGCAACGCCCAGATGTCGTCGCGGATGCTGCGGCAGTATGCGTGGCCCGACGCAGACGGGCTTGAGAAACTACGGCTCGCCATGGAACGCCACAACATGAGCGCAAGGGCGTTCGACCGCATACTGCGCGTGGCGCGCACCATAGCCGACCTAGACGCCAGCCGGGACGTAATGCCGCGCCATATAGCCGAAGCCATAGGATACCGCAGCCTCGACAGGGCTTCCTATGGCAAGACTTTCTGATTTCACCGGCCTGAAGGCAGAGGCCACGGATGGCTTATCAGCCGTGGATCGGGCTTCGAACCAATCGGCCGTGCAGGCACGCCCCCTATCGTGACTGCCGGCGGTATATCCTTAGTCACCACGGCGCCGGCCCCTATGCACACGCCGCTGCCTATCTCTATATCGTTTACTATGCTCACTCCCGGACCGACATACACGTTATTGCCCAGCATGGCAGCCTTAGACAACGTGGCGCCTATGGTGGTAAACTGGCCGAAACATGCGTTATTGCCTATCACTGCCGACGGATTTATAACCAGGCCCTGGCAGTGCTGTATGCGCAAACCATAGCCTATCACTGTAGAGGGAGGCACAAACAGACCGTAGACACGCTTATAGCGCTTAAGCATCACTTTTGCCAACGGGTACAGCCAGCCTTTTCTGTGCTGGGCCAGACGAAACCAGAAAGAGAAGCCGATACTCGTGCGTGTGAGACCACTGAGCCATATCCTCCACAGAGGGTCTATACGGCCGTTGTGACGGTAAGAATCAGAGCGTATAAGCTCGGCACAGTCAGAATAGCGGCGAGGCACGGGAATCACCACCTCCTCGCCCGAAACGCGGTATGTCCTGTATTCCATATCAGTTATATTCCAGCATCTGTCTATACGGAAATGAGACAGACGTCCGGCATACGATAGCCGGAACACCTGTCCCATCTATTGTCATTCAGTCAGATTTATCAGAGCAGCTTACGGGGCTTGATGTCAAGCTTAACCGGCTTGATCATATTCTCGGGTGCAAGAATAGTGTCAAGTTCCTCCTGGCTGAGGATACCATGGTCAAGCACGAGCTGGTATACGCTCTTGCCAGTCTCAAGAGCCTCTTTGGCAATCTTGGTAGAGTTCTTATAGCCGATCACGGGGTTGAGGGCGGTAACCACTCCGATGCTGTTGTGTACATAAGAGCGGCATTTTTCCTCATTGGCCGTGATACCCTCTATGCAGCGTATGCGCAGGGTCTCAAAACCGTTTATCATGATCTCCACTGACTCGAAGTCACACTGCGCTGTCACAGGTTCCATGGCGTTAAGCTCCATCTGGGCAGCCTCGGAAGCCATAGTCACACACACGTCATTGCCCATCACCTTGTAGCAGATCTGGCTCATTACCTCGGGAATAACGGGATTTACCTTGCCAGGCATGATTGAAGAACCGGGCTGCATGGGGGGCAGGTTGATTTCGCCCAGGCCGCAACGGGGACCGCTGGCGAGCAGACGCAGGTCGTTGCATATCTTGCTCACCTTGGTGGCCACGCGCTTCAGTGCCGAAGAATAACCTACCATGCAGGATGTGTCGGGGGTAACGCCCACCAGGTCCTCGGCAAGGCATATGTCCCAGCCAGTGATTTTACGAAGTGCTTCCACACACTTCTCGGCATAGCCGGGTTCGGCACATATACCGGTGCCGATGGCCGTAGCGCCCATGTTAACGGTCAGGAAGTCGGCGGCAGCCTCTTCAAGATGTTTGATTTCGTCAGCCAGAATAGAGGCAAAACCGTTGAAAGTCTGTCCCAGTGTCATAGGCACAGCGTCTTCAAGCTGTGTGCGGCCCATCTTGACGATTGATTTGAATTCCTCGCCTTTCTTGCGGAAAGCCTCGATGAGCACCTTGTAATGCTCCACAAACCGCAGGTGGGAGAAATACATACCGATATGGATGGCTGTGGGATATGCGTCATTTGTAGACTGCGAGCGGTTCACATGGTCATTAGGCGAGCAGTATTCATATTCGCCTCTCTTGTGGCCCATGATTTCCAGCGCGCGGTTGGCTATCACCTCGTTGGCATTCATATTAGTGGTAGTGCCGGCACCGCCCTGTATAAGGTCTACAGGGAACTGGTCGTGGTGCTTGCCCTCCATGATCTCGCGGCAGGCCTGTGCAATGGCTTCGTACTGCTCGTCAGTCAGAAGACCCATTTCGTGGTTTGCCATGGCCGCGCCGAGCTTGGTAATGGCAAGACCCTTGATAAATAAAGGATAATCGCAGAGGCGGAACTTGCTGATTTCAAAGTTTTCCATACCTCTCAGGGTCTGTACACCATAGAGAGCGCACTCAGGCACCTCTTTTGTGCCGAGAAGGTCGGATTCTACACGGAATCCGTTTTGACAATTGTTTTTCACGTTAGATAGTTTTATGGTAATTGTTATTATTTTTTCAAATAAAAATATATGTGCAAGCCGCCCAAGTGCCACAGACGGGATATGCACGCCTGCCATGTCCGGGTGACGAGTTTACAAAATTATATCTTTTTTTCATCACTTACAAATTAATGTCCGACAAATAACAGGTACCCCTTTACCTTTTTAGCCGCTCCGGCCGCAATCCACGGGCCTATATGTTATAGAACATACGGAGTGACACGTAAGGCGCGCATAACTTCGTTCCCTTTCATGCGTTATATACTTGACATCCCGTGCAGAATTGCGGCTGTACGGGCAAACAGGCTATATTATGGACAAACAGGCAAAACGCGGCGCTGCCTACGAATGGGGCATGGAAGCCGAACAGATAGCTGCAGATTATCTGCTGGCTCGCGGATATGTGATACGCGAACGGCGCTGGCGCTGCGGCGCATCTAAAAAAGAGATCGACATAATAGCTGAAAAGGACGCTGTCATGGTGTTCGTAGAGGTCAAGGCCCGCACATGCGCCGATACCGACCCGGCTGAGGCTGTGGATGCACGTAAAATACGGTTTCTGACACAGGCAGCCGACAATTATTTAGCCGAACTGCCGTACGATTACTCCTATCGTTTCGACATAATCGGCATCACCGGCACAGCCGTCCAACACGGCATAGAACACATAGAAGACGCGTTTCTTCCTCCGCTCACTACACGGTAAAACTATTCCGCCACACCGCGGAGGGCTTTTGCCATTACAGCGAAAAAGTTGTTCTATTTCTCCTATTTACGAAAGCAAACAACCAATTATCGGTTTTTTGTTATAACTTTGTCGAACAAATTCAATTTTTCTACATTATAAAAACATTTTAGCTATGAAGAAATTTTTGATTACAGCTGCTGCGGCACTTGCCGCAATCGGGGCATCAGCCCAGTCTTATCTCCTCAACAACCCGAGCAATACTTCCTACTTCGGCATACGTGCCTCTTACGACATGACATGCCCCGGTAAAATGAAAACCGACCTTGGCAAGACAAAAGTGCTCGGCATAGGTTCAGGCGCCTCATTGGGAATTGTCTACAACCAGCCGCTCGTAGCCAACCTCTATATAGAGCCGGGCGTGACATTCTACTACCACACTGAGTCAATCGAACCGGAATATCTGTCATCCATAGCAAAAAAGACATTCCAGAACCGTTCACTGCGCAAATTCGGTGCAGAAGTGCCTGTGATGTTCGGCTATCATTTTGACTTTACCCCGTCTGTATCTCTTTCAGTCATGACCGGACCGGTGCTCAATGTGGGTATCTCCAACGACTATTATATCACTACCAAAGAGGTGGCCGGACACAAATTCCACACATCAGGCACCATGTACAACGACTACGGTATGAACCGTGTGGGCTGCGACTGGCGCTTCGGTGCCGGCCTTACCTTCTCCGGCACATATTATGTAGCTGTGACTGGCGACGTGGGCATGTGCAATATGCTCAAAGACAACAATGCCAACGCCTCGCTGCGTGAGAACGGCGTAAAATTCACACTCGGCTATAATTTCTGATATTTATATATCCCTATAAAAAACTTCCTGGCAAGACTGTCAGGAAGTTTTTTATTATCACAACAAAAACAAAATACGCGACATACGTCAATACTGTTCCGAGTCGTTAGGAAAATCGCCTGACTTGACATCGGCCACATATTGCTTGACAGCGGCATCCATCACACCGGCCAGATCGGCATAGCGCCGCAAGAAACGTGGAGAAAAGCCGCGGTTTATACCGAGCATGTCGTGCATTACCAGCACCTGGCCGTCACAACCGCCGCCGGCCCCTATGCCTATTATCGGTATGCTCACCTCGCCGGCCACACGGGCGGCCAGATCGGCAGGGACTTTCTCTATGACTATTGCGAAACAGCCTATCTCCTCGAGCATTCTGGCATCAGCCACGAGTTTGGCAGCCTCGGCCTCTTCGCGGGCACGCACGGCGTAAGTGCCAAATTTGTTGATACTCTGCGGCGTAAGCCCCAGATGTCCGCACACGGGTATGCCAGCGCACAATATGCGCTCTATACTTTCGCGTATTTCGGCACCACCCTCCAGCTTGACGGCCTCGGCATGGCTCTCTTTCATGATACGTATGGCGGATGCCAGAGCCTCCTTGGAATTACCCTGGTATGTTCCGAAAGGCAGGTCTACTATCACTAGAGCGCGTTTCACAGCTTTCATCACCGATTTGCCGTGGTATATCATCTGGTCAAGGGTGACAGGCAGCGTGGTGACATTTCCGGCCATGACATTAGAGGCTGAATCACCTACCAGTATCACGTCGATACCCGCTTCGTCGATTATACGGGCCGACGAATAGTCATAGGCAGTGAGCATTGATATTTTCTCACCGCGCTGTTTCATCTCTATCAGGCGGCGCGTAGTCACCTTGCGCGCATTGTCCACTGTATTGGTTGACATTGTAAAGTTTTTTGGTTTACGGTGCAAATTTACAACTTTTCCCCATACCACGCAACTAATAAGGCCAGCCGCCGGATAACCGGCAACGGGCCTGCTGATTATAGCTGCGAACGATTTACTTCACAATTTTCTTTACAACCTTACCGTCACGATATTTCACGACATATACACCGGGGGCGGATACCGCGTTCACACGCTTGCCAGAGGCGGTAAATATCGCTTCTACTTCACGGCTGCCGGCATCAACCGCGCCCACAGAAGAGACGGCAGGCGATTTTACCGTAACCTGCTTGGCCACGCCCTGTCCGACAATAGTCACGGCTGCCTCTGCCGGTTCGGCACTGCTTGATTTCAGCACCAGTCTGCCTTTGTCATAACGTCCGCCGACCAGCTGCGCATCGAGCCATTCCGGAGCATTTACAACACGCAGGTCATCAGTATAATGATAGCTGTCCAGTGCCAGCGTGCCGCTGCCGTCAGCATCAAGCTCTATAGAGTTCTCGCTTTCCAGCCATGGATAGAAAGCATCGAGCATTATGGCAAAAGACTGGTACATTCCGGTATAATTGAGCACCGGTGTCATCGAATTGCGCACCTCTCCGTTATAGCTGATGGCCTTGTCGATCCATCCAAGGGCAAGATGTGAGGGGTTGTCCGCAGCAGACATAAAGGGCGCGAAATAATTGGCACATCCGTGCATACCGCCAAGGCGGACCGTATAGGCATCACAATTCTCCTTGCTGATTACCAAAGGCTGGTCAAATTCAAACGAAAGTATCGAGAAGTCCATCATTCCTCCGCCCTCGATCACCTTTATATCCTCGCTCTTACAAGTAGCCGTGGCCAGCGGTGCTGTCTGCACGCCTTCGGCATCCAGCGGCAATACCTGGAATGTGAATTCATGGCCCGGCTTTATGTCACTGACCATGGCCGGCATCCATCCGCCCTTGATCACCAGCGGACTGTCGGTAGCCGTATAATAGTTGATTATGGCATCCAGATAGGCATACTCGTCTTCGCCATTATCGCCGCCAAACGTATAATCCGTCCAATACTGGTCAACTTTCGGACCGTAGCCGAAGATGGGGCTGGCATCATCGTCATCTGTAAGGAAAATATCAAATCCCTCGCTGTCGGCATCAAATGTAGACAGACCGAAATTAAAAGTATACTTCTGGCCTGTGCCGGTATCGGTACCTACCATGACCGGTTCGCCACCTGCCTGAAAGTACTTATAACGGGTAACCGACTTAGGACTGGCTTTCGCAGACGAGGCCGTGAGTGTGGGAGTCATGTACCAGTTGTTACGGCTTGAGAAGTCAGACGTATGGTCTGTGTGGTATGTCAGTGTCAGACTTTCGTCACTGCTCACACCGTCCTCATTGTCAGGACCCATATACTGCCAGGTGTATTCCGTATCCTCCGGATTGCCTATGCTGCTGTTGGTCCATGTCAAAGGGGTATATACAGGCAGAAAGGCAATACTGCTGTTGTACGACTGCATGGACTTGTCCACACCGAAGAATAATGTATAAGGGGGAAAGTCATATGAGGCGTCCAGTGACGGATATCCCACATGCACATTGTCTATACCGCACAGCTGGCCGTCGGTACCGTCGTATTCAAACGCTATCTTGATCTGCTTGCCCACATAGTCTGCCAGGCTGACCGTCTCGGGCTTCATGAGCGAGGCACCGTATGCGGCAGCCTCGGAGTATGACATGTCAAGAAAGCGCTGCTCTTTAGCATAGTCTTTAAGTGTCACCCAGCTGGCACCGTTGTCTTCAGACACAAGCACCCTGAGCGTGTATGCCTCGACCTTGTCTCCCTCATACTGCATAGTATCCCAATTTATATTGTCAAGACTATACATGTATACAGGATCAAGATTTACCAGGAACGACAAGTCCATCCCCTCTTTGGGTGTAAACGCAGGCGTTATGAGCCATTCGTCACAATGTTCTGTCTGATAGTTTACAAGCATCAGATATTTTCCGTCTACACCCACAAGCTCAGTGGTCGACCCGGGCAATACGTACCAAGGATTGGCATTGACACCGTCTTTGCTGCTCACACCCCATCCGGCAGGCATCCATCCGTTTGTAGTGAAAGCCTCAAAACCTTCCGATAATACCGAAGTTTCATCGGCAGCGCGCCGCACAGCATTACCGCGCAACTGTTCGGGATTTATGGCGTTTTGCACCATATTATTGACAATAAGGCGCTTGTAATGAAGATTAGTCCCAGAAAGCCCTACAACCTGCTCTTTCACACCGGGTGCCACGGTACGTGTCTCCAATACCCGGGCAGAAGAAGCTTTCACAGTTTTAGCGGAAGAGGGTCCGGCTTCAATCCGTAACACAAAGGAAGGCATATCGGCCACCGCTGTGCCGGCGGCCATCGCCATTGTCATTCCGAATAGTAAAATTTTTCTCATTATACTCTGTTTTAGGTTGTTAATAATCGATATGCGTATTAGATAAAAAAGTAAGCATTATATATCCGGTTCTTTTACCGGGTTACAAAAATTCTTGTTACAAATATACAACTTATTTTTCTACATTAAACGTTGCGCAGTATTTATTAATATATTTTAACAATTAACGCCGTGCATCACCCTAAAACATGTAGAGCCCGGCTTCAATTGCCAGGCTCTACGTATACTCATGCTCCGGGCCTTAACCGGCCCTGCAAAAAACTCAGAAATATTTCTCATCTTCTCCTGTCATGGCAGACAGCAGCGAATTGGCAAGGCTTGAGGCCCCTATTCGGAACAGGTCGTGGGTCAGCCATTCGTCACCCAGCACCTCTTTGACCAAGGCATAATAACACAGGGCTTCTTCGGCTGTGCGCACTCCGCCGGCAGGCTTGAATCCCACCTTTCGGCCGGTCTTATCATAATATTCTTTTATGCACTGGCACATCACCCAGGCGGCATCCAGAGTGGCGCCATCGTAGATTTTTCCGGTACTCGTCTTGATAAAGTCCGCATCGCTGTACATGGCCAGCACAGAGGCCTTCTTAATATTTTCATAAGACTTTAGCGCCCCGGTCTCGAGTATCACCTTCAGGTGGGCATCCTTTACGGTTTGTTTCAACTCGATCAGCTCGTCGCACAAATCCTCATAATTCTCATCAAAGAAATATCCAAGGTTCATAACCACGTCTACCTCGGTGGCTCCGCCGGCCACAGACAGGGCACAGTCAGCCACCTTGACAGAGGTAAATGTCTGGCTCGACGGGAATCCGCCAGCCACCACGGCTATGTCCACGCCAGGCACATCGAGATTTGTGCGAACCACCTCGGCAAAGTTGGAATACACGCATATGGCGGCCACATTCTTATACTGCGGATAATCGTTGTCAAAATCATTGACACGCTGTGTGAAACGCGCCACACTGCTCTGCGAGTCTGTAGTGGAGAGCGTGGTCAGGTCTATCGAACTGAACAGAAACTGATACACCTCGGGCGAAGCATATTCCCCGGCTTTCTCTACTATTTTGGCCACCTCGCCACGCACCGCTTCGGGCGATACAGGCACACGGCTGGAGGCAAGCGCCTCTTGATATCTATCCATTATCGTCATGTTTTTTGGGGTTATACTTAATTATAAACGCAAAAGAGACAGAAAACGTTCTTTATAGGCATCGGTAAGCGTGATGCATTCGCTGCCCACATAGACCTTGCCGCGTTCCACGGCGCAGACCTTGCCCACATTCACTATATAGCTCTTATGCACGCGGCAGAAACGCGACGAAGGCAAACGCTCCTCTATGGCCTTCAGCGTGGTGAGCGCGATGAGCGCTCTGGGGCTATCCTCTGTGTATATGCACACGTAGTCTTTAAGGCCTTTTACATAAAGTACGCCCGGCAGGTCTACGCGCACCATGCGGTTTTCGCATTTCACAAACAGATAGTCCCTGGCAGTACCGTCATCATCGGCAGGCTGCTCTGCCGGCTGTCCGGCCTGACCCTCTGCCAGCCGCTTGGCAGCCTCCAGAAATTTCGGATAAGACAGCGGTTTCAACAGATAATCGGCAGCGTGGACGGCATAACTTTCCAGAGCATACTCCCTGTAGGCAGTGGTAAACACCACTCTCGTCGGCGGTGAAACGAGACGCGCCAGTTCCAGGCCGTTCAGTTCCGGCATATTGATATCCAGAAACAGTACGTCCACATCCCCGCCGACTGCTCCGAGCGCCTCGGTGGCACTCAGATAAGAACCGGCCAGCTCAAGAAAAGGGGTGCGTCCCACAAAACCTTCCAGCAGTTTCACCGCCAGCGGCTCGTCATCGACTATCACGCATCTCAGCTTCCTCATACGATACAAAAAATAAGGCGGTGCAGGGCAGACTTGCCGCACCGCACCGCAAATGTACAAAATTTTCTCCAGACACCCAAAAACGGGAAGAGACATCAGTATGGGGAACCTATCGGAACCGCGCTTTCCAAAAAGGCCTGCCGTTCCGGAGAAGCCACACGCAGTTTAAACTCCATATATGACTTTTCGTCATTATCATCATCCGCGTTGTCACCGGTTATTACATATAGAGGCAGGCATCCCCAATTGCAGGCTACAGTCATCGTAGTGCCGTCATAATCCAATATCTGCATAATCGGATCTATCCTTCCGTTGAAAATACATGTCATCATCCCGGTCGGCTCTTCAAACTCATATTTTGTGTCTGAATAACACCAACGCGGATAACCTGTGGGATCAGGGCCATAAACACGGATATTGTCACCATCTATATAAAAAGCCAGTGATCGGTTCTCTCCATACATCTGTACTATATCTACCGGATAATGCTTGCCGTTACTTCCTACCTTCTCAACTGAGACAGCATTCCAATATCTGCCACCTATATCGTTAACCAGCTGTTTCTTAGTCACCGCTACTGAAAGATGGTCATCGTCAGAACATGCCGCAAACAGCGCCAACAGTCCTAAAACAAATAATTTTATTTTCATAATTTATAATTTATTAGGTTTAATATCTACTATTCCATCTATATGATTGTAATATACATTACCTCCAACTTTATCATCAGTATCATCGTAATCTTTAGGATCTCCAGAAATAGGTTCATAATCTGCATAAAAATAGTATCCATCACTTGATCCTCCCCATCCCCACGCACAATGAAAGAAATAATACGGAGGTATACGTCCTGGCATTGGACCAGTTTCTATATTAGTATATAACCCATAACGTATATACCCATCAATAACCCAAGAATGTCCGTAGCTGTCATATTCATCACCTGAACCACCAACTAATATTGGATGTGAATCTAAAACATCTTGTAATCGTGCTGTTGTTAAATATTCTAATGGAGAAACAGTATATCCCAAGTTTTCAAATGTCTTTTTAATATTAGCAGAATGACTTGTGCTGCTTTTTTTTGAATTAACCGGAGCATACGTAGTATTTAAATTTTTTTTCTGCCCCAACAAACTAACAAATCGTGCTATAGAATCATCGCTGTCTCCATTATTCATGGCTTCCCAATCAAAATTATATCCATCATAATTCACAGGATGTTTAAAGTATGACATTACCATCTCTATAGCCAATGGAGTACAACCTACATAACACAAATCACCCCATTGATTGAAACTATACTTATTATATGGTGATAACTGATTAATTGATCTTTGATATTTAGTCAACTTTGGTCGGACTATTTTATTCCTATACAAATTATCTACAAGTGACCACCCAGGATCAATTGGTGTAGTCCCCAAAGACATTGCCTTTACATCAGAAATTGCATTATTATAGAATAACTGTAATCCTTTATTGAATACAGTATCTTCCAAATTCAAAGCCCCCGTGTTTGATATAGCATATATAGGAATTGTTCTATTATCTGCCGAAAGAAGCACAAAGCCATCTTGGTTTGCATAATTAATCAAATATAACAGGGTGTCTACTCCGCTAGAACGTGTAAGCGAAGATCCGGTCAAACATTTAATTTCTGATATCAATCTCTTTTTAGAACTTCTTACAGAATAATTATCATCCAAGTCTGATAAATACATTTCAGCTCTTTTAAGAGCATCTTCTATAGACACTCTATGTGATCTAATATCATCATTTGAATTAATATAACTTGGTTCGTCTATGTCAGATGAACAACTTCCAAGAAACAATAACGATGAAATCGTTGGTAAAAATAATCTATAATTCCGCATAACTTAAAGTTTTTTAATTACGCCTTAAAATTATTTAAAATATTTCAATGGCACCATACACCAATCCTTTTTTTAAGTTATTTTAACTATAGATATTTTGTTTGCAAGAATTATTCATTAAGAGAAAGTGTGACTTCGGCCGTATAGCCGGCAGATGAAGGTCCGGCGGCAAAAGTATGCTGGCCGGGGTACAACAGCTGGAGACGGCGGCGCAAATTGACCAGTCCCACGCCGTGATGTCCAGGACCGACAGCGGACGACTGCGCAGCGGAATTATCCGGCACGGTGTTGTCTATGCGGAAAACCAGGGTGCCGCCATCCCTTTTAAGCAGTATGGATATAACGCTTTCAGACATACTGCTGCCGCCGTACTTAAAGGCATTCTCTATCAGAGACTGGAACAGCATGGGAGACACCATGAGGTTGTCACATTCCCCCTCCACACGCATATCGACTTTCAGGCGGTCAGTGTAACGCATGCGCATCAGGGCTATGTAGTCGGCCATGAAACGCAATTCGCCGGCGAGCGGCACTTTCTCCTGCGCAGTATCGTAAAGCACATACCGCAACATGTCTGACAACGAGCTGATGGCCTCTTGTGTGGCCTCGGTATCGATGGCCGAGAGCGCGGAAATATTATTCAGGGAATTAAACAGGAAATGGGGGTTAAGCTGGCTCTTGAGACGTTCCAGCTCCATCGAGACAAGTTCTCTCTCGTTGCGCTCGCGCTCGGCCTCCAACTGGCGGTTGCGCTGCATGGAGCGGATAGAGACGGCTGTAAGTATGAGGAAAAGGAACATGAGCATCACCGAACTGTAGCCCACTATGTCGGTCAGCGAAAAGTCTTGAAGGCGGGTACCCGTAAACATGCTGTAAAGCAGCTGGGTGAGCACAGGCAGCACCAGCGATATGACGATGTTACACCACACGAACATGGTGGTACGCCGTCGGAAAAGCATACGCGGCACGAGCAGTAGGTAGTTCAGATAGAACAACGCCATCCATGTCAGGGTCTGCAGGCCGAGCACCAGCAGATAGCGTCCGAAGATTTCTTCGCCCGAAAGCCTGAGGACAGACAGGGGCAGGAACAACAGCAGTGCCCAGAGCACGATCTGGATGAGCGTGTAGCTGTATGAATGTTTTCCCGTACGGGAAGAGCCAGACTGGTTTATCATAGCGCAAATTTAACCATAAGAACGCAAACAGACCAAGACCGCAAGCATAAAATTACCGCGACACGCGTACCAGTGTGGCGAAAGGTGGCTGCTTATAACCGTAAGTATACGGACCATAACGGGGATAACGGATAATTTTTTTCGGTTTAAATAATGAAAATATGCATTTTTTACCAAACATATTTTTTTGAAGCAGAAAAGAGGAGCCGTATAGGATAAAATGACTACCTTTGCAGCGAATTTCGCGTGTGCCGCCTCGCGCACGGTGTTTTGTCACACCCACGGAGCAGCAGCGCTATTTTCCTAATAAGCGAAATAACACTTATTTATATCCAATATACTTCTATCGTCATGTTAGAAAATACCAATGTAAAAACATTAGACAGTGTAGTAGTGCGATTCTCGGGCGACTCGGGCGACGGCATGCAGCTGGCCGGCAACATTTTCTCAAATGTGAGCGCCGGAGAGGGCAATGAAATCTCCACATTCCCCGACTATCCGGCCGAGATCCGCGCCCCGCAGGGCTCCCTGTCGGGAGTGTCTGGTTTCCAGGTGCACATCGGCAAAGGCGTGCACACACCGGGCGACGAGGCAGACGTGCTCGTAGCCATGAACCCGGCAGCGCTTAAGACAAACCTTAAATTCCTGAAGCCCGGAGGCATTATCATCTGCGACTCCGACACTTTCCGCGAAGCAGACCTCAAAAAGGCACAATATACAACCTCTGACCCTATAGCCGAGCTGGGCATAGACACCGACCGCGTTATGCTCGTGCCTATGACCACCCTGCTCAAAGAGGCTCTCAAAGACTCAGGCATGGACCCCAAGGCCGTGCTGAAATGCAAGAATATGCTGGCCCTAGGCATAGTGTGCTGGTTATTCGACCGCGATGTGGACGCAGTGCTCCGCAAGCTCCAGGCCAAATTTGCCAAGAAACCAGCCGTATACGAGGCCAACGCCAAAGTCATACATGCAGGCTGGGACTACGGCCACAACACACATGCCTCGATGCCGACATACCGTATCGAGACTGACAGCGTGAAGCCCGGCACATACACCGATGTGAACGGCAATACGGCTACCGCATGGGGCCTCATCATGGCTTCTGAAAAGAGCGGACGCCCCCTGTTCCTGGGTTCGTACCCCATCACCCCGGCCACCGACATACTGCACGAGCTGGCCAAGCGCAAAGACCTGGGTGTGAAAGCATGCCAGATGGAAGACGAGATAGCCGGCGTATGCTCCGCCATAGGGGCATCGTTCGCGGGCAACCTGGCCGTGACCTCTACATCCGGACCCGGCCTGGCGCTCAAGAGCGAGGCCCTCGGCCTGGCCGTGATAGCAGAACTTCCGCTGGTAGCGATCGACGTGCAGCGCGGCGGCCCCTCGACAGGCCTGCCCACAAAGACCGAGCAGACCGACCTGATGCAGGCGCTCTACGGCCGCAACGGCGAAAGCCCCCTGTGTGTCGTGGCAGCCGCATCGCCCACCGACTGCTTCACCATGGCGTTCGAAGCCGCGCGCATAGCCATCGAGCACATGACTCCGGTCATCCTGCTGACTGACGCTTTCATAGCCAACGGATCATCGGCATGGCGCATACCCGAGGAGTCTGACTTCCCGGAAATCAAGCCACGTTTCGTGAGCAAATCACAGATAGAAGAGGGCTGGAAGCCTTACAGCCGCGATGAAAAAGACATGGTACGCTACTGGGCTCTCCCCGGCACCGAGGGCGCGCAGCACCGTGTGGGCGGTCTCGAAAAGGACTTCCGCACATCGGTAATCTCTACCGACGGAGCCAACCATGAGAAAATGGTAATGGTGCGCCGCGAAAAAATCGCCCGCATCGCCGACTACATACCCGAACTCCAAATACAGGGTAATCCCGGCGCCAAGACTGTGCTCGTAGGCTGGGGCGGCACTTACGGACACCTGCTTACCGCCGCCAACGAACTGAACGCCGAAGGCACTCCCGTGGCACTGGCACACTTCCGCTACATCAACCCTCTGCCCAAGAACGCTCTCGAAGAGCTCGGCAAATATGACAATATCATAGTGGCCGAACTGAACACCGGTATGTTCGCAGACTATCTGCAGAGCAAAATGCCCGGATGCAACATCCACCGCATAAACAAGATAGAAGGCCAGCCCTTCATGGTGAGAGAGATAACAGAAGGCGTTAAACACATCTTAAATGACTGACTTTGACCATGGAAAATAATTTCAAGCCCACTGACTTCAAGAACGAACAGAGCGTGCGCTGGTGTCCCGGATGCGGCGACCACGCCATACTCAACGTGTTGCACAAGGCCATGGCCGACCTGGGTGTGGCCCCCCACCAGACCGTGGTGGTTTCAGGTATCGGATGCTCTTCGCGTCTGCCCTATTACATGAACACCTACGGTATGCACACCATCCATGGACGCGCCGCTGCCATAGCCACCGGCGTGAAAACAGCCAATCCAGAACTGACCGTATGGCAGATCTCGGGCGACGGTGACGGTCTGGCCATCGGCGGCAACCACTTCATCCACGCCGTGCGCCGCAACATAGACATAAACATGATGCTGTTCAACAACAAGATCTACGGTCTGACCAAGGGACAGTATTCACCCACCTCGGACCGTGGCTTCGTGTCCAAGTCAAGCCCTTACGGCACTACTGAAGACCCGTTTATCCCGGCCGAACTCGTATTCGGCGCACGCGGCAATTTCTTCGCACGCGGCATCGATGTGGCTCTTGACACCACACGCGAGGTAATGACAGCCGCCGCACGCCACAAAGGCGCGTCAGTGGTAGAGATTCTGCAGAACTGCGTGATATTCAACAACGGCATACACTCCGGCCTCACAGGCAAGGATGTGCGCTTCGAACATACTATCCACCTGCGCCAGGGAGAGAAGATGCTCTTCGGCGACAATATGGAGAAAGGCCTGGTACAGGACGGTTTCGGCCTGAAGGCTGTGACTGTGGGCGAAGACGGCTATACCATCGACGATGTGCTCGTGCATGACGCGCACACTCCATCCAACCTGCTGCACCAGCAGCTGGCCATGATGGACGGTGTGACCCTGCCGCTGGCCATAGGCGTGATACGCGACGTGGAAGCCCCCACGTATGAAACCGAAGTAGCAAGCCAGGTGGCAGAGGTAAAGGCCAAAAAGAACTGGAAAAACCTCCGCGACATGATCGTCAGCACTAAGGAAACCTGGGAGGTGAAATAATCTGAATTTACTGTTTTTTCATAAGACCTGAAAAATTAAGGTTCGCAAGAGGGTGCCGAAGTTATCACGGCACCCTCTTTCTGTATCCTGACAGCCATGCTCACGCGTCCCACATGACGCCGGATTTATTTTTAAGATTTGTTGACGAAATTTCACATGACGGAAAACAATGAGGACAGACTGTGCGTTATTAGTATGAAAAGTCCGTGCATACTCTCTGCGCACGGCCATACGTAACATTAAAGTGTAAACGGCATTATGAAAAAAACTTTACTCGCTATCGCGGCTGTGGCAGCCATGGCCGTGCCGGCAAAAGCCCAAAAGGCAGAATTACAGATCAGCTACGGAGGTTATACACAGATGGACGCCACTGACATGCACGATGACTGGCACGGCGTGAACAATGCCTGGGGTGCTGTGACAGCCGGCCTTAATTTCAAAGTAGCGCCTAAATTCTGGATAGGCCCTTCGTACACATTCTCGTCTACAACCACTAAAGGCAGCCACCACAGCAATATCGCATATCATGTGATTATGCTCAATGCGCGGTATGAATACTACCGCAACAGCATAGTCAAACTATACGGCCATCTAGGCCTGGGTGCCGACATAAGCTATATGCAGCCCAAGCATGACGACAATTATTCCAAAGGCTATTTCGCCTACCAGATCTCCCCGTTGGGCGCACAGGTAGACCTGAGCCGCTCGGCCGCCATATTCGGCGAGATAGGTTTCGGCGCGCAGGGCCTGGCACAGGTGGGTTTCCGCTTCGGATTCTAGTCAGACGTTCTACCCATAAACAAATAACCAGGGCTTTTCCCGGTCGGGAAAAGCCCTGGTTATTTGTACACGCGCCGGCTTACTTCTTGCGGCGCGAACGTGTGCGGCCTCCGTTCTTGGCAGCCTGCCGGCCACGACGGCGCTCTTTGCCGTTTCCGCGCCGCGCCGGTGACGTATGCTGCTCCTGCGTACGTTTGCGCAGCGGCTGTCCGTCATCTGACAGCAGGGCGAAATCCAACTGCTTGCGGTCCAGATCGGCCCTGGCTACCTGGACCTTTACACGGTCCCCGAGAGTATACCGGGTATGGTTGCGGCGTGCCGTGAGACAGTAGTTCTTCTCGTCATAGTCATAGAAATCGTCAGCAAGATCCCTGATAGGGACAAGGCCCTCGCACATGTTTTCGTCAAGCTCGACATACAGCCCCCATTCGGTCACGCCCGAGATCGTGCCTGTATAGACCTCGCCTAACCGATCACGCATATATTCCACCTGCTTATAGCGTATGGAGGCACGTTCGGCATTAGAAGCAAGCTGTTCCATTTCCGAAGAATGCTGGCAGAGATCCTCATACTTCTGCTTGTCGGCGCTACGGCCGCCCTTGTCCATGTACCGCTCGAGCAGGCGGTGCACCATCATGTCGGGATAACGGCGTATGGGTGATGTGAAGTGGGTGTAATAGTCAAAAGCCAGACCGTAATGGCCTATATTCTCTGTAGTGTAGACGGCCTTTGCCATAGAGCGTATGGCCAGTATGCCCAGCAGGTTTTCCTCTGGCGTGTTTTTGATCTCTTTGAGCAGCTTGTTGATGGATTTGTTTACGGCACGAGAACTGCCGTCTGCATTTATCTTATGGCCGAACCGGGCTGATATGAGCGAAAGATTGGCCAGCTTCTCAGGATCCGGGTTGTCATGCACACGGTATACAAATGTTTTGGCTTTCGCTTTCTTCCGGCCTGGTACGTCTGCCGCCTTTCCGATTGTCTCGGCCACGGTCTTATTGGCCAGCAGCATGAATTCCTCTATAAGTTTATTGGCATCTTTAGGCTCTTTGAAGAAAACATTGACAGGCCTTCCGTCGGCATCTATTTCGAAACGCACCTCTGTACGTTCGAATTCTATGGCACCATTCTCAAAACGCCGTGCGCGCAGCTTCTTGGCAAGCGCGTCCAGAGCCGTTATTTCTGCCGCGTAATCGCCCTGGCCGGTCTCGATGACCTGTTGTGCCTCCTCGTATGTGAAACGGCGGTCAGAACGGATTACAGTGCGTCCTATGCGTGAATGGACCACGTCTGCCTCGGCATCAAGTTCGAATATGGCTGAAAAGGTGAGTTTCTCTTCGTCCGGACGCAGGGAGCAGATGCCGTTGGAAAGATGTTCCGGGAGCATAGGGATGGTGCGGTCTACCAGATAGACCGACGTGGCGCGGCTCTGCGCCTCTTTGTCTATCACGGAACCGGGGGTCACATAATGCGTGACATCGGCGATGTGCACTCCCACCTCGTAATTGCCGTTGGACAGACGCCGCAGGGACAGGGCGTCGTCAAAGTCTTTGGCATCCCTGGGGTCGATTGTAAAAGTGGTTATACCTCTGAAATCCTCACGCCGCGCTATCTCTTCAGGGGTTATGCCGGCATCTATCCTGTCTGCCGCTTTCTCGACAGAGGCCGGATAGCGGTACGGCAGTCCGAATTCGGCGAGTATGGCGTGCATTTCGGCGGTATTCTCCCCTTTTCGCCCGAGTATGTCGACTATCTCGCCACGGGGATTCATCTCGTCGTCATTCCAGCGCGTGATGCGTGCCACGGCCTTGTCTCCGTCCTTGCCGCCTTTAAGCCGGCCGCGCGGTATGATTATGTCGGCTGCCAGAAATTTCGAATCGGTCACCAGTGCGGCATAGTTGCCTTCGACTTTGAGCGTGCCTATAAATACCTGGTCTTTCTCTTCGATTATCTCTATGACCTTTGCTTCGGGATCCTGGCCTTTTCGAGCGGCGGATATAACCACGCGTACTTTGTCACCGTTGAGGGCGTGCATGGAGTTGCGCTCGGCCACCATTATGGGTTCGTCGTCTATCACCACGGCGTTACGGCCGTTGGAACGACGCACGAATGTGCCTACATTCTCGTTGCCTCGGTTTGATTTTGCCTTGTAGCGCCCCAGCGATACCTCGGTGATCTCTTCGGCGGCAGCCAGGTCATCAAGAATGTTTATAAGGTCCATCCTCAGTGACGGCGAGGTGGCATCAATGGCAAACGCTATCTGTTTATAATTAAATGCCTGCTTGCTCTCCCTGTTCAGAAAGGAAAGTATACGGTCGGCAAGTTCGGATTTTTTCATACGGCGCGAACGGGCCGTGTTGCTGTTATCGTTAGCCATAATAGGGTTTCTTAATAATTTGCTGGTAATTATGCTGTTTCTCTATAATATTAAACGCAAAAAGAATGTGTTTTATCATTTTTTCAACGCATATAATTGAAGTATAATACCTATACGGTTGTTTATCAGCTGTTTATCTCATTCAAATAACTCAGCCAGAATATCAGGTGAACGCAATGATGCCACTCCCGGATAATGTATGCCCCAATACCGAAGCATGCCGCGCAGAATCGCGGCACGCTGGTCGCGTGAAAGGCGCAGCCGGTGCATATTTGCATAACCGAGGCGAGAGAGCAGCAGCGGCACCTGGGCCTCACTGCCTGTGAGGATGTCGGGATGTCCCGGATGCATGGAGGAATAACGGCCGGCACGCATATCAAACACCGCGCCCGGCCTGTGAGTAGACAAATCGGGAGCTATCCCCATGAAAGTGGCCAGCTGGGTGAGAAACGTGATATGGAAATTGGCAGGGAATCCGGGAAGTATATCGAGCACCTTAAGGCTGTCGGCTATGAAGCGAAATGTATGCTGGTCGGGGGTGGTGTCGCGCATCAGGCGGTTGAGGAATTCTGCCAGAAATATGCCTATAGCGTTTTTGACCGGGTTAAAATACAGGTCACGGTATGTATATACCGGGGCGATAGAGGCCGGACGCTGCAGTTCGCGCGTCTGGTGGTAACGGCACGAGAATTCTATCTGGGCAAGAGGCATAATATGCGGCGCACGCATACGGGCTCCGCGGCCCGAACCGGTATTTACTATCAGCGGCAGGCGCCCGTGGGTGGGTGTGTATGTGCTGACTATGGAAGCCCGGTCTGAATGCCGCACGGCGGAGAGTACTATGGCTTGGAATTTTTCAGTCACGGCGTATCGGGAGTTTTAGAATGGAGACTATCTTGCGAGGCCAATGCGTCTTTTAGCAGACGGGCTTTGGCCGGGCCTACTACGGCGGAAATCTCGTCCACAGGGGCGAGCCGTATTCGTTTCAGGCTTTTAAAATGGCGCAGCAGGGCCTGCGTGGTGGCCGGGCCTATGCCCTTTATGGTATCCAGGGCCGAAGCCACCTGCCCTTTCGAACGGCGGTCGCGATGGAACGTTATGCCGAACCTGTGGGCCTCGTCGCGCAGATGTTGCACCACACGCATCGATTCGCTCTTCTTGTCTATATACAGCGGTATCTGGTCTCCCGGGAAATAGATTTCCTCAAGACGTTTTGCGATGCCGACGAGTGCCACCTGTCCGCGTATGCCCATCTCGTCAAAGGCCTCTACGGCGGCATTAAGCTGGCCTTTGCCGCCGTCTACCACAACAAGCTGCGGTAGCGCCTCCCCTTCGGCCATCAGCCGTGTGTAACGACGGTGCAGCACCTCTTTCATCGAAGCAAAATCATCGGCACCAACCACGGTCTTTATCGTGAAATGGCGGTAGTCTCGCCGGGAAGGCTTGCCGTTGCGAAAGACCACGCAGCTGGCCACAGGATTGGTGCCCTGTATATTTGAATTGTCAAAACATTCTATATGCCTCGGCTCTTCCTTAAGGCGGAAATCACGCTGCATACGCTGCATGAGGCGCGACACACCCTGTTCAGGATCGCGCTTGTCAGCCTCTTTCTCCTTGTCGAGCCGGAAACGTGTCGCGTTTTTCTGTCCTACATCAAGAAGTTTCTTACGGTCTCCGCGCTGGGGCACTACGAACTCTACACCTGCAAATGCCGTGTCGGGCACAAAGGGCACGATTATTTCGGAAAACTTGCGGTCAAACCTCCGGCCGACCTCGCCCACTGCCATAGAGAGTATCTGCTCGCGCGATTCGTCCATACGCTTACGGTATTCGAGTGTCAGGCTCTGCACCACGGCTCCGTGCCTGATATGCATGAACGCCACATATGCCGCGACCGTATTTTCGTCATAAGCAAGTATGTCGTACTCTCGTTCGTCGGGCGGCACTATGGTGCATTTGGCCTGGTATTTCTCCACCAGGTCGAAGCGTCTTTTTATCTCGGCCGCCTCTTCAAATTTCCATGCGGCGGAAAGCAGCTCCATCTCGTCTCGCAGTATGCGCAGCAACGAAGCTGTGTCACCGTTGAGTATCTTGCGTATCTGGGTTATATAAGCGCCGTATTCATCCGTGCCGACCATGCCCAGACATGCGCCGCCGCATTTCTTTATATGATAGTCCAGACACAGGCGCACCTTGCCGCGCTTTATGAAACTGTCATCAATAAAATGGCGGCAGCTGCGTATGGGGAACACCTCGCGCACCAGGTCGAGAACTACTTTGGCGCTTTGCACATTGGCATACGGGCCGTAGAAACGCCCCTTGGCCGCATCGCGGTCACGAGTCATAAACACGCGAGGATATGGCTCCGATGTAACCACGATCCAGGGATAAGACTTGTCATCTTTCAGCAGGACATTGTAACGCGGCTGGTATTCCTTTATCATAGCGTCCTCAAGATGCAGAGCGTCTTCTTCCGTAGGAACTACCACGAATCGCAAATCGGCTATCTTCCGTACCAGCATGTTTGTTTTATTTGAATCATGACGGCGGTTGAAGTATGACGAGACACGGCGTTTCAGCCGTTTGGCCTTACCCACGTATATCACGCTGCCGGCACTGTCAAGATACATGTAGACGCCCGGTTCTTCAGGCAGAGAGAGTATTTTCTCTCGCAGCTTTGGACCTGGGCGGTTATTGAAAATATCAGAATACGAACGCTTCCCACCTACCTCGAGCGGGACACCGGACTCCCGGTCTATAAGTCTGCCTACCTGTGTCAGCCGCGCATCGCCGCTTCCACAGTCTGTCACAGCGCCAGCAGCCTGGTTTTCCGGCGTGACCGGAGCAGAATCCGCGATGGAACCGGGATATACAGAGCCGTCTGCCAACTCTGGCGTAGGCACTGGCGGTACGGAGAATTCCCCTACTCTTTTCTTGCGTTTACGATTATGGTGATCAGCCATGGCCAATAATTTAACAACTCCTATATATTAAAGCTGGGACACGCTTCGGCGTGCCCCATTCAAACAAATACCGATGAAACCGGACGTATCAGTATGTCAGAAGCGAAGTCACCTCGCATTCGGCAGGCAGATTCTTGCGTCCTCCGAGCTGAGTAAGCTCTACCACGAAGTTTATATAAATCTTCTTAGGGTTCATACTCTTCACTAGTTCGTAGCATGCGGCCATAGTGCCTCCGGTAGCCAGCAGGTCATCATGAATCACCACAATGTCGTTTTCATTGATAGCATCCGAATGCAGTTCGATAGTATCGACGCCGTACTCCTTGGCATAAGCTTTTTTGATAGTTACGGCAGGCAGCTTGCCCGGCTTGCGCGCGGGCACAAATCCGCACCCGAGCTGGTATGCGAGAATCGATCCGCCTATAAAGCCGCGGCTTTCTATTCCCACTACTTTTGTCACACCCTTGTCGGCATAAAGTTCGCGCAGGGCGCTGCTCATGACATGCAGGGCCTCACCATCCTTAATTAGCGTGGTGAGGTCTCTGAACACTATACCTTTTGAAGGGAAATCCACGACATCGCGGATAGTAGACTTGAGGTCTTTGACAGTCATCATATCGTAAAGTTATTTGCATGTTCCACGTGGAACAAAACGTGTGAAATCGCTTTATCCACGCGGAGTTATAAAAATTATCTGTTAAGAAGAATCAATAGTATATTTATATCGGCCGGCGACACACCCGGGATACGCGAGGCCTGCCCCACCGTGGCCGGAGCAATGCGAGAAAGCTTCTGCCGTGCTTCGGTAGAGAGTGCCGACACAGCATTATAATCGAAGTCAGCCGGAAGCGGAACATACTCAAGCCTGCGCAGTTTGTCGGCTTGCTGACGCTCCCTCTCTATATAGCCGGCATACTTTATCAGTATCTCGGCCGATTCTATAATTTCATCACGCCGCCCGGCCTCTACCATGCCCAGTCGTTCGGCAAGCTCAGGAAGATGAACGGCTATCGAGGCAAATCCTACATTCGGACGGGCCAGCAGGTCTATGAGCTTCACTCCGCCTGTGAGTAGCGCGGAGCCTACAGATTCCAAATAAGGATTGATCAAATCAGCCCTTACCTTATAACCACGGCAGAACTCGATAAGTTCGTCACGCTGTGTACGCTTAGAAATCATAAGCTCGTATCTCTCCCTGGTAGCAAGACCGGCCTCGTAACCTTTCTCGGTAAGACGCATATCAGCGTCATCCTGGCGCAGAAGTATACGATACTCGGCACGCGAGGTAAACATGCGGTATGGCTCGTCCACACCCTTTATGACCAAATCATCAATCAACACCCCTATGTAAGCCTCGTCGCGCGAAAGTGTAAAAATATCCTTGCCCTGTATGGCTCTCGCTGCATTAATACCGGCTATGAGGCCCTGTCCGGCCGCCTCTTCATAGCCGGTGGTACCATTTATCTGTCCGGCAAAATACAACCCTCTGACAAGCTTGGTCTGCAAATCATGGGTAAGCTGCGTAGGTGGAAAAAAATCATATTCTATAGCGTAACCGGGACGATAAACATGCACATTCCTGAGGGCCGGAATATGTTCCAGCGAACGTATCTGCACATCCCATGGCAATGAAGATGAAAATCCATTAACATAAAATTCCTGCGTCTCCTCACCCTCTGGCTCCAGGAAAAGCTGATGCGAGTCTTTATCGGCAAAGGTGACTATCTTGGTCTCTATCGACGGGCAATAACGGGGACCTATGCTCTGGATCTGGCCGTTATATAGCGGCGACTTATCAAGATTCTCGCGCAGTTCGGCATGCGATTCAGCATTGGTATGGCATATAAAACAGGGTCTCGGTCTAAGCTCCCGTCTCACATCAGGCAGAAAAGAAAACTTATGGAAATCACGTTTCTCAGCCGTATCATCGCCATCCTGACGCTGAACCATTGTGTAATCAATGCTGCGACCGTCTATACGCACAGGCGTACCGGTTTTCATTCGAGCCACTTCGAATCCCAGGGAGCATAACTGTTCAGTAAGGCCGTTAGAAGCAGGCTCCGCTATGCGGCCGCCTGGAATCTGCGACTGTCCGAAATGCATCATACCCCCAAGGAACGTGCCGGCAGTGAGTATCACGGCCTTTGATTTAAACGTGATACCAAGCGCGGTGACCACACCAGTGACACACGGTCGGTCTCCCGATCTGTCTATAAGAAGCTTTGTGACCATATCCTGGAATATGTCAAGACCGGGGGTGCTGTCAAGAATACGGCGCCATTCATCTGTAAAACGCGTGCGGTCACTCTGGCTGCGCGGGCTCCACACAGCCGGCCCTTTGGAACGGTTGAGCATACGGAACTGTATGGCCGTACGGTCTGTGACTATGGCCATCTGGCCGCCGAGAGCGTCAATCTCACGCACAATCTGGCCTTTAGCTATACCACCAACAGCCGGATTACACGACATCTGGGCCACACGGTTCATATCGGCTGTAACCAGCAACGTATCGGCTCCTAGACGGGCGGAAGCCACGGCGGCCTCACATCCGGCATGCCCGGCACCAATAACTATGACATCATATTCAAACCTCATTATAGTCTGATACTCAAAATATTACTTACTAATTTCATCAAGCAGTGCAAGCGCTTCGTCTTCATGACGCTGCATTATTTCACGTTCGCCCGGAGCTTTGTCATCTATTCCGCACAAATGCAACACACCGTGTATGATCACTCTGTGCAATTCACGCTCGTAAGTCTCCCCCACCGTCACGGAATTAGTACGCACTGTGTCAAGAGAAATTAAAATATCAGCGCTTACACACTCCTCCTCGCAATATGGAAATGTAATTATATCGGTGTAATAGTCATGACCTAAAAATGAATTATTCACTTCCAATATATGCTCGTCAGAACAAAATTGATAAACCAGCTCGCCCGGCTGGCGTTCATAACGCCGGCACACCTGTCCTATCCAACTCCGCACCCTGGCAAAGTCTATAGCAGGCATGTCCACATCATAAGTCTGAAATTCGATCATTCGATAATAAAAAGTTTTAACTGGCAAATATACTAATTTTCCATCAAAACGCAGCAGCATGTCCGCACGAAAATATTCCGCTGACTTTCCGCATCAAAAAAACATATCAACATCAATACAATATAATATGCTTATATACAGATAACTAACACGCAACATTCCTTGTTTTAACCCTCTGACGTTTCAGAAATCACACAGACTTGCATCTTTATGCGTATATTTCAAAGCGTAAAGAGGTTTGTGCACACAAGATATTTTGGTTAACTTTGTAGACAACTACAGAATTATGAAAATTGGGTTTGACGGCAAAAGGGCCGTAAGCAATATGACAGGGCTTGGCAATTATTCACGCTTGGTAATCGAATCGCTAAGCAGTGAATATCCCGATGACGAACTTGTGGTGTACACGCCTCGCCTGACCCACAACAAACGTCTTGAAAAAATAGTATCAAGTTCCAACGTTTCGTTCCGCACACCGGCCAAAGGAGAAGCGCGACTGGGAAACAGCCTGTGGCGCATCCACGGGATAACACAGTCACTGCGCAATGACAGAATAGAACTCTACCACGGCCTGTCCAACGAACTACCGCTGAATATTGCCAAATGCGGCATACCGACAGTGGTAACCATGCACGATGTCATATACCGCCGGCTTCCTTACTGCTACAAAGCCATAGACCGATATCTGTACAACTGGAAATACGGAGAATCCTGCCGTAATGCCACAAAAATAGTAGCCGTAAGCGAACGCACCAAGCTGGACGTGATGGAATACTACGGCATACCCGAAGAACGCATCGAGGTCATCTATCAAGGATGTGACGACATATTCCGGAAACAGTGGGGCCCAACAGAAATAAGCAGCCTGCGCCATAAATACCGTCTGCCCGGCCGATACATAGTGCAGGTAGGGACGATAGAGCGTCGCAAAAACGCCGAACTAGGCATACGGGCCCTGGCAGCCCTACCGGCCGACACACACCTTGTGCTAGTAGGCCGCCCCACCTCTTACTATGACAAAATCATGAAAGAGGCGATCCGTCTCGGAACACGAAACCGCATCATCCATCTGCAGGATGTGCCATTCGCCGAACTACCGGGCATCTACCAAGGGGCGGCGGCAGCCATATACCCGTCGCGCTACGAAGGCTTCGGCATACCCGTGCTCGAAGCCCTAGCCAGCCGGATACCCTGCGTGGCCGCCACAGGCTCCTGTCTGGAAGAGGCCGGAGGCGATGCCGCCGTCTACATCTCGCCGGACGACGCGGCCGCACTGGCAGAAGCCTTGCGCGCAATAATTTCCGGCTCGGCACCCACAGAACAGATGATCTCTCTGGGCGTAGCCCACGCATCCAGATTCGACAATGCCGATGTGGCTTCAAAGCTACACGAACTCTACTGCCGCATGCTCGGCCGCAACTCCGATACATAACCAAACACAACAGGTGTAAATAAATTTTTAGTCAAAAAAAGATAAAAAACAGAAATTCTACATGTAAACTATTTACAATTTTGACTAACTTTACACCTCCAAAATGCGGCATAGCGCCGCACAAGCCCCGGTGGCCTCGGCCAATCGGGGCATAGGCCAATATAGCTTATTGCTTAATGCATTATTTCTCAAAATGTTACCGTAATGACTACAGTTACAGACTCACAAAATAACGGCAGCGGCGCCGTATACCACGTGCCGGCACTACTGCGCGAATGCATCGACGGACTTGACATAAAGCCCGACGGAACGTATGTGGACGTAACTTTCGGCGGCGGCGGACATTCGCGAGCCATCATAGCCGGCCTCGGTGACAAAGGGAGACTTTTCAGTTTCGACCAGGACATGGACGCATATGCAAACCGCATAGATGATCCCCGGTTCACGTTTGTGCATTCCAATTTCCGCTTTTTGCGAAACTTCATGCGATACTACGGAGTAGAAAAAGCAGACGGCATAATGGCCGACCTAGGTGTATCATTCCACCATTTTGACACGGCAGAACGCGGATTCTCGTTCCGAGCCGACGCTCCGCTGGACATGCGCATGAACCGCGACGGCGCCCTCGATGCCAACACCGTGCTGAACACTTATTCAGACACCGATCTGGGCCGCGTGCTCACTGTATATGGCGATCTGCGGCGTCCCGGACCGATCGTCAAGGCCATACTGCGGGCCAGGGCTAACGGCAAGATAGCCACAACCGGCCAGCTGCTTGACGTCATTCGTCCGGCAGTGAACCCCAGGCAGGAAAAGAAAGAGCTGGCCCAGGTGTTCCAGGCACTGCGCATAGAGGTAAACGGCGAAATGCAGGCTCTGGCCGACTTCCTCCAGGCCTCCACAAAAGTGTTGCGCCCGGGCGGACGCCTCGTGGTGCTCACCTACCATTCGCTGGAAGACCGCATGGTCAAAAATTTCCTGAAAACCGGCAACCTGGAGGGCGAACTACAGAAAGACTTCTACGGGAAGCCCCTCACACCGTGGCGCCTGATCACCAGGCAGCCGCTCTCCGCCTCTGCCGAAGAAGTGGCCTCCAATCCCCGTTCGCGCAGCGCAAGGCTGCGCATCGCAGAACTCCTACCCCCTACTGAACAATAATGACTGCAAAGAAGATAAATAACCGGAAAAAAAAATCACGAAAAGCCGCATCCTCCCGAAAAGGATTCTGGCTTCGCTCCATGCGCGAAGGCACACCGCTCTCGATAGACTTCTTCAAGCGCCACGCATGGTTCATACTCATAGCCATGGTAGTGGTCATAGCCCTGATAGGCCAGCGCTATACTAATAAGAGCAAGATGCGCGAAATACGCGAGCTGACCAAGGAACTGGCTTTCGAGAAAAGCCGGCATATAAACCACAAGGCACAATATATGAGCCTTATACGAGAAAACGAGATGCGCCGCCTACTGCGCGAAAAGCATCTTGACCTCGACTACCAGGAGCAACCCCCTTACGAACTGGCGGCAGACTGACAGAACCGTCCAGACACATCTTTTTTATCTATCTTCAACGCTACATCCAGCATCTCTCATCATTAAAATGGCAAACAAACAAAGCAACCGCCAACATATCATGGCCCGTTACGGCTGTATCGTCCTGCTCTTCATAGCAGGATGCATAGCGGTCATAACCAAGCTCTCGATCACAACCCTGATCGAGGCCAATGCTTGGAACGAACGTGCCAGACGCGAACTACAGGAGACGGTGCCTATCCCACCCGAACGCGGCAACATCCTGGCAAGCAACGGCAATATACTGGCCTGCAACCAGACATTATACGACATACGCTTCGACCTGCGGCATCCGAAACTCAACAAGCTGGACAGGCTGCAATGGCGCATGCTCGACTCGCTGGCAGATTCGCTGGACACCTATTTCCCCCGTCACGAAAGCATGCGTGAGGAGCGCGATCCCAAGAGCGAGCACTCATGGCGCACACTATTTAGATCCCAGCTCTCACTCAAGGCTAAAGACAGGCGCCGGCCGGTGCGCATAGCCCGCAAAAGCCCCATTGAAGACTTCGAGCGCATCAAATCATGGCCGTTCCTCAATTCACTAAAAGGGAAAAGCCCACTATACCACGACGAGCACGTAGTGCGTGTCTATCCTTTCGGAGATATGGCCAGACTGAGTATAGGCCGAGTGTATGAACATGAAGAAACACGCGAGGTACACGGTTACGCCGGTCTGGAAATGGCCCTCGACTCCCTGCTGTACGGCAAACCAGGCCGGGCAAAAAAAGTGGCTATGAACAGCGGTCTGTCCAACTGGATAGACGTGCCGGCACAACGAGGTTATGACATTCTGACCACTATAGACATAGACATACAGGATATTGTAGAGGAAGAGCTGCTCACCATGTGCGACTCGGTGAATGCCGAATGGGGTACAGCAATAATCATGGAGGTGGCTACCGGAGAAATCAAGGCTATAAGCAATGTGGAGTTCGACGAGAAAACCGGACAGTATGTCGAAGCCATGAACCGTGCCGTACAGGCATTCGAACCTGGCTCCGTCATGAAGCCTATCTCCCTTATGATGGCCTTTGAAGACGGCATAGTGCACAGCGTCAACGACCAGGTGGACTGCCGGCCGTTCCAAGGTACGGCCGACCACGCCGGGGGCGGCATGAAAACCATGAAACAGGTGATCGAAACATCGTCAAACCCCGGTATCGCGCGTGTGATATTCCGCAAATACAGCCAACAGCCAGAAAAGTTTCGCGAACGCCTGGAATCAATGGGATTTTTCGAACCGATGCATTCCGGCATAGGCGGAGAAACCACGCCACGTGTGCCGAAACTATTGCCTGTAGACCCTGTGACAGGCAACAGACGCTCCATGGAGGGACGCCATCTCGACCTGGCACGCCAGGCCTACGGATATAACACTGAGATTCCGCCGCTTTACACACTGTCATACTACAACGCCATCGCCAACAAGGGCCGCTACGTACGCCCCCATCTGGTGCGAGCGCTGCGTAGCGAGACAGGGCGTGACTCCGTGCTGCCCGTAACATACATACGCGACCCTCTCTGCTCCGAAGCCACCGCCCAGAAAGTGAAAGAGTGCCTCTACGAAGTCGTGTGGGGCAAACATGGCACCGCGCGACGCCTGCAGGATGACCGCATAACCGTGTGTGGAAAGACTGGCACCGCCTATCCGTATGATTACAAGGTGCTTAAATCATACGACAAGAGCAAGCGCCGATATGCGTTCGCCGGATTCTTCCCCTACGAAGCGCCAAAATATTCCTGCATGGTACTAATCACTGCCAACGCCGGAGCCACCTCGGCGGCACGCGCCTCTGGCACGGTGCTGCTGAACGTAGCTCTCAAACTATACGCACGCGGCATGCTAAATAACAACGAATCATTTCCCGAGCAGCAAAGCGACCAGTCACCGCACTTATACGGATCTACCGGCAACGCCGCGCGCTCTGTAGCATCATCTCTGGGACTGCGCAATGCCAAGCAAATACACACCGCGCCCGGAAGCGGAGGCAAAGGCACCGTGCCCGACGTCACAGGCATGGACGCTGCGGCAGCCGTAAGAATCCTTGAAAAATCAGGCATGAATGTGGCCCATATACGCGGAGCCGGTTTCGTGACCGAACAGACCCCGGCAGCCGGCACAAAGCTCAAAAAGGGAGATAAGGCGTATATTACCCTTAGTTGGAAAGCAAAAGGACAAAAAGAAAGTTAACATTAAAAACACTCATACACCATATAAGTTATGAAACAGAAGCTATCGCATTTACTACGAGAAATAGAGGTGCTCGAAATTGTAGGAGACACCGACAAAAATATAGTAAGCCTGAATTCCGACTCTCGCAAAGTAGAGAAAGAAGGGATGTTTGTAGCCGTAAAAGGTGTAACCACCGACGGCCACAAATACATACCCGTGGTGGCCAGCACCCATGTCGGCGCAATAGTGTGCGAACAGCTGCCCTCGGCTTTTGAAAACGGGGTGACCTACATACGCGTGGCCGACACGGCCAAAGCTCTCGGCATGCTGGCATCGGCGTGGTACGGCCATCCCAGCAGCAAGCTGAAGCTGGTGGGAGTCACCGGCACCAACGGAAAAACCACCACTGCCACCCTGCTTTACGAAATGGCACGGCTGGAGGGTTACAAGGCCGGATTGCTGTCCACCGTATGCAACTATGTGGACGGAAGGGCCATACCCACCACCCACACCACTCCCGATCCGCTCACCCTCAACGCGTTGCTGGCGGAAATGGTCGATGCCGGATGCGACTACGCATTTATGGAGGTCAGCTCCCACGCTGCCGAGCAGCAGCGAATAGCCGGTGTCAGATTTGCCGGCGGCGTGTTCTCCAACCTCACACGCGACCATCTCGACTACCACGGCACAGTGGACAACTATATGAACGCTAAAAAGAAATTCTTCGACATGCTTCCGGCCAACGCGTTCGCCCTCGTCAATGCCGACGACAAGGCCGGAGCCTACATGCTGCAGAATACCAAGGCCCATACATACACATACTCGCTGCGCACGCAGGCAGACTTTCATTGTAAAATCCTCGAAACGCGACTTGACGGCACACTGATGCAGCTAAACGGCCGTGATGTCGAAGTCCAGTTCACAGGACGGTTTAACGCCTACAACCTTACCGCCGTCTACGGCGCAGCCATTCTCACCGGCTTCAAACCCGAAGAGGTACTGGTAAACATGAGCCGCCTGGTGCCCGTGGCCGGACGCTTCCAAACCATGCAGTCACCCTCGGGCTTTACGGCCATAGTCGACTATGCCCACACTCCCGACGCACTGGTAAACGTGCTCGACACCATACGCGACATAGTGGGTGCCGAAAGCGAAATAATCACGGTAGTGGGTGCCGGCGGCGACCGCGACCACGGCAAGCGTCCTATGATGGCGCGCGAAGCCGCATGCCGATCTGACAGGCTCATTCTCACCTCCGACAATCCGCGCACCGAGCAGCCCGACGCCATAATAAACGACATGAAAGCCGGCCTCTCTGCCTCCGAACTGTCACGCACCATCTGCATAACCGACCGTGCGGAGGCCATACGCACGGCATGCGCCCTGGCAGGTAAAGGCACGGTCATACTGGTGGCCGGCAAAGGTCATGAGACCTATCAGGAAATCAACGGCGTGCGCCACCACTTCGACGACCGCGAGGTGCTGGCCGGAACATTCGGAGAATAAAAAGAAACGGCTCATCAACAAAATAACAATCTCATTGACTTAAGATTATGTTCTACAGTATATTTCAGAGCCTGCAAGACTCAGGGGTGCCTGGCGCACGTCTGATGGACTATATCACGTTCCGCACCGGCATATCGTTCGCCCTGGCGCTTATAATCGCGCTTATGGCAGGACGAAAAATCATAGACAGGCTGCAAAAACAACAGGTGGGAGAAATAGTGCGCGACCTGGGTCTGGATGGACAGATGCAAAAGAAAGGCACACCCACCATGGGCGGTATCATCATCATCCTGTCCATTCTGGTGCCGTGCCTGCTTCTGGGCAATCTTGACAACGTGTATATGATACTGATGCTTGTGGCCACATTGTGGATGGGCGCCATAGGCTTTCTTGACGACTACAGAAAACTCAAATACCATAACAAGGAAGGTCTGAAAGGCAAGTATAAAATCACAGGACAAGTGGGCCTCGGCCTGATAGTAGGAATCACCATGTGGCTTTCGCCAGGCATAGTAATGGTAGAAAACCAGGAGGTGGTGCGCGAAAACACGGCCCAGACAGAAGTTGTGCATAAAAGTGCGGATGTTAAATCACCGCAGACCACCATCCCGTTTGTGAAAAACAACAACTTCAATTACGAATGGCTCACCTCCTGGATCGATGATGCAGAGACTGCCGAAACCGCCGGATGGCTCGTATTTGTCTTCGTAGTAATAATCGTGGTGACCGCCGTGAGCAACGGTGCCAACCTCACCGACGGACTAGACGGCCTGGCGGCAGGCACATCGGCCATAATCGGACTGGCACTCGCCATAATGGCATATCTCGGCGGCAACGTGATATACTCCAGCTATCTGAATATCATGTATATACCTGGTTCAGAAGAGCTGGTTGTCTATGCAGGCGCCTTCATGGGTGCTCTCGTGGGATTCCTGTGGTACAATGCCTATCCGGCACAGGTATTCATGGGCGACACCGGCAGCCTGACGCTGGGAGGCATACTGGCCGTATTCGCCATACTCATACGCAAAGAGCTTCTCATACCGCTGCTGTGCCTGTTATTCTTCCTGGAAGACCTTTCAGTCATGCTGCAAGTGGCATACTTCAAAATCACTAAGCGCAAATATGGTGCCGGCCGACGCATATTCAAGATGACGCCGCTACACCACCATTTCCAAAAAGCCGGCGACCCCTCCATACAGGCACTGCTCAATTTTCCCAAGCGGCCTGTGCCCGAGCCAAAAATCGTCACACGCTTCTGGATTGTATCGATATTGCTGGCAGCACTCACATTCATTACACTGAAAATAAGATAATTACCAATAATCCAAGATATAACGACTATATATGCAGAAACGCATCGTCATACTCGGGGGCGGCGAAAGCGGCGTAGGCGCCGCCGTCCTGGCCAAAGCCAAAGGCTTTGACACATTTCTGAGCGATATGGGCACCATAGCCCCCTCTTATACCGCCATACTCGACAAATGGGAAATACCATACGAGCACGGCCATTCCCACACACCCGAACTGATACTCAACGCCGACGAGATAATAAAAAGTCCCGGTGTGCCACCTACGGCCCCGATGGTGCGCGCCGTGACCGACAAAGGTATACCTGTAATCTCCGAAATAGAATTTGCCGGACGCTATACCGATGCAAAGATGGTATGCATCACCGGCTCAAACGGCAAAACCACCACTACCCTGCTCACCTACCACATATTGCGCAAGGCAGGACTAGACGTCGGGCTGGCAGGCAACGTGGGCAAAAGCCTGGCATACCAGGTCGCTACTGCGGACCACGACATCTATGTCATAGAACTGTCCAGCTTCCAGTTAGAAAACATGTACGACTTCAAAGCCGACATAGCCGTAATGCTCAATATAACACCCGACCATATGGACCGTTACGACCATAAGATGGAAAACTACGTGGCCGCAAAATTCCGCATAGTGCGCAACCAGGGTCCTGACGACTGTTTCATCTACTGGCAGGACGACCCGGTGATAGCCGCACAGCTGGCAGCCATGCACCTACAGTCGCGCCTGCTTCCTTTCAGCGAGAATCACACAGAGCAATCCGCAGCCTGGACGGAAGACGGCATGATGGTCGTAGATACTCCTCAGGATGTATGGGAAATACCGCGTGACACACTGGCACTGAAAGGATTACACAACCTTTACAACTCTATGGCAGCCGGTATATCGGCCACTGTGCTCGGCATACGCCACGAACTGACCGCCGACGCGCTGACCGATTTCGAAGCCGTGGAACACCGTCTGGAGTATGTGGACACTATCGACGGCGTGAGGTACATAAACGACTCCAAGGCCACAAACGTCAACTCCACCTGGTACGCGCTGGAAAGCATGAACACACCCACCGTACTTATACTGGGCGGCACCGATAAAGGCAACGACTACAGCGAGATCGAAGAATTCGTAAGCCAGAAAGTGAAAGCCATAGTATGCATGGGGGTGGACAACGCCAAACTTCTTGACTTCTTCGGTTCGCGCGGAGTAACGATGGCCGACACACATTCGCTGGACGAGGCCCTGGCTGCATGCCGCCGCTTTGCCGCAGAGGGCGACACGGTGCTCCTGTCTCCCTGCTGCGCATCGTTCGACCTGTTCCGCAGCTATGAAGACCGCGGACACCAGTTCAAACAGGCAGTGAGAAACCTCAAATAAGACAGACCTGTGATGGCATCCTCCGACAAGCATACTCGGCCCTCCGGACGGCTCAGGATAGAACGTACCGTCGACGGCTCGCCCGTAGCCGGCGTGGACACCTCTGCCCTGCCGTCAGGATCCATGCGCCGCATAGAGAACCACTCGCGGCTGCACCTGCGTGCCGACCGGTATCTGTGGGGCATATACATAATGCTGCTCATTTTCTCTCTGGTGGAGCTTTACAGCGCCTCAAGTTCGGAAGTGTCGGCCGACGATATATACAAGCCCCTGATACAGCACGCCATATTTTTGTTCCTGGGCTTCGGCCTGGTTCTGGTAATGCAGAACATACATTACAAATACTACCGTAAACTAGCATGGGGATTCTGCGCCCTGTCCTTAGGGCTGGTAATATACTCCAACATGTACGGCGAGGTGCTTAACGGCGCCATACGCTCCATAAGGGTGGCCGGCATCTCCATACAGCCTCCCGAGATAGCCAAACTGGCCATGGTGCTCATCCTGGCCAGAGTCATGTCGAAATACCAGATGCGGCACGGCGTGACCGACAGAGGCATAATAATCTCCATGATCATCCTGGCCGTATACAGCCTGTTGCTATACAGTAACGGCTTTACCAACACACTGATGCTGGTGTGCATAGCCATAGCCATGCTTATAATAGCGGGCACACAGGCGCGCAAACTCGGCATACTCGCCGTTATCTTCGCCGGTGTGGGCCTGATGATCTACGAAACCAAGTTTTCTGACAAACCCGAAGCAGACAGCGGCGGAACGGCCACCGAGATAGTAGAATCGGACAATGAACGTTCCACCGACCGTACAGACCTGCGCAAAGGACGTATAGCCAGCTTCTTGGAAGGCGTGCATCCACAAGACAGCCTGACCGACTACAACCGCCAGGTAATCTTTGCTAAAATGTCACAGGCCCACGGAGGCCTTTTCGGCAACGGCCCGGGCAATTCGCGTGAGAGCGCGCGTCTGCCGCTGGCATATTCAGACTATATATTTTCTATCATAGTCGAAGACATAGGATTTGCCGGCGGAGTGGCCCTGCTCGTCCTCTACATGCTCCTACTGGCGCGAGCCGGAGCCATAGCCTGGAAATGTAACAAGGCGTTCCCGGCGCTCCTCATCACAGGCTGCGCCACCCTTATCGCTCTGCAGGCACTGGTGCATATGGCAATCGTGGTGGGCCTGTCCCCGGTTTCAGGGCAGCCGCTGCCGCTGATATCCAAGGGAGGATCGTCTATACTAGTCATGAGCGCGGCCATAGGCATGATGCTCTCTGTCAGCAAATACGCCGTACAGAATTCCAAGAAACAGACCGATACCGACATAGCTCTGAGACTGGCTGTGGAAGACAGCGACGATACCAGCATAAATCCCTCGCAGCTCACTTACGAAAACATAGCCCAAAACACCTATTCCAGTCTGCCCGACAGCGACAAACCGCGCCGCGCCAGGCAGACAAACTATAGATAAAGAAAAACATGTCAGCACAAAAACCTCGATTCATAATAAGCGGCGGAGGCACAGGGGGACACATCTTCCCGGCCCTGTCCATAGCAGGCGCCATCAAACGCCGTTACCCACAGGCCGAAATACTCTTCGTAGGAGCGCTCGGACGTATGGAGATGGACAAAGTGCCTGCGGCCGGATACAGCATCGAAGGACTGCCGGTGGCGGGATTCGACCGCCGAAACCTGCTCCGGAACATCTCGGTACTGCTAAAACTGCGCAAAAGCCTGGCACGCGCCAGACACATAATTGCTGATTTCAAGCCCGACGCCGTGATAGGTGTGGGCGGATACGCATCGGGACCGACACTTAAAGCGGCGCAACGCAAAAAGATCCCCACACTGTTGCAGGAACAAAACTCCTATGCCGGTGTGACAAACAAGCTGCTAGCAAAAAAAGCACGCCGGATATGCGTGGCATATCCCGGTATGGAGCGTTTCTTTCCAGCAGAGAAGATAACACTCACCGGCAACCCCGTCAGACCCGAGATACTGAGGCCCGGCATAACCCCGGAGCAGGCACGTGCCAGTTTCGGCCTGGACCAGGACAAACCCACGGTGCTTATCGTGGGAGGCTCCCTGGGAGCACGCACTCTCAACGAAAGTATAGAGGCGTCACTACAGCAGTTTGCCGATGCCGGCATACAGCTAATATGGCAGACCGGCAAAGCCTACGGCAACAAAGGCACTGAGGCCGCCAAAGGGATGAAAGGCATCGTGGTAACACAGTTTCTCACTGACATGGCAGCCGCCTATGCGGCCGCATCGCTCGTAGTAAGCCGGGCCGGAGCCGGCTCAATATCCGAACTCGAGCTATTAGGCAAGCCCGCGATACTAGTGCCGTCGCCCAATGTGGCCGAAGACCACCAGACGAAAAACGCGCGCGCACTCTCTGACAACGGCGCCGCCATACTCGTGACCGACGCGCAGGCCCGCCAGGAACTAGTGCCGGCTATCCTCAAAACCATGGCCGACACCGCGTTGCTCAACTCAATGGGCAAAGCCATAAGAAACCTGTCTCTGCCCGGATCAGACGAAAAAATTGTAGACGAAATCTCAAAAATCATTGCTGGAAAATGACCGAAAACAATGTATATTTCGTGGGAATAGGAGGAATAGGCATGGCCAACCTGGCTCGCTACTACCTCAGCCGAAACGCCTGTGTGGCCGGCTACGACCGCACCTCCTCGGCTCTGACAAAAGCCCTGGAAAAAGAGGGCGCCGAGGTTACATATACCGACTGCGCCGAATGCATACCCAGTCATTTCAGGGACAAGGACAGCACTCTGGTGGTATATACTCCGGCCGTGCCTGACGACAACGCCATACTCTCCTACTTCCGCACAAACGGCTTCAACGTGATAAAGAGGGCCGCGCTGCTAGGCCGGATCACACGGCAGACCAAAGGCATATGCGTAGCCGGGTCACACGGCAAGACCACCACCAGCTCAATGGCCGCCCACATACTTCACTCCGGCCACACGGGATGCAACGCCTTTCTCGGCGGCATCCTGCGCAATTATGACACAAACCTGCTGCTGTCAGCTACTTCGCCCTATTCGGTGATCGAGGCCGATGAGTACGACCGTTCGTTCCACCACCTTTCTCCCCACATAGCCATAGTCACCAGCACCGATCCTGACCATCTCGACATATACGGCGATGAAGCTGGATACCTCGAGGGATTCGCACATTTCACCTCACTGGTGAAACCAGGAGGATTCCTGCTGCTTCACACAGGTCTCAAACTACGTCCCCGTACCGGGGAACATGTGACTACGCTCACTTATTCGGCTACCGACCCCACTGCCGACTACCATGCCGCCAACGTGCGGCATACCCCAGGCCGCCTGTATTTCGACTTCCACGGTCCCGGGGGATTTGTAATTGATAATATAGAACTCGGCGTGCCCGTAGAAATCAACATAGACAATGCCGTAGGCGCTATAGCGGCAGCGCTGCTGGCCGGTGCCACGCCTGGAGAATGCCGCGAGGGCATACGCACCTTTATGGGTCCGCAACGCCGTTTTGAAATATGGCTCCGCCCCGAAGACCATCCGGGAGGCCACGGCACAGTGCTTATCGACGACTACGCACATTCGCCGGCCGAGATAGAGGCCTCCATACGCGGTGTAAAGGCCCTCTACCCCGACCACAGGCTGACCGTTGTGTTCCAGCCGCATCTATACACACGCACACGCGACTTCGCACCGGGATTTGCCAGCGCTCTGTCGCTGGCCGACCAGGTCGTGTTATGCGAAATTTACCCGGCACGCGAACTGCCTATAGCCGGTGTCACCTCAGAAATAATCCTCAAAGATGTAAAAGCACCGAAAAAACAGCTCATCTGCCGAAAAGATTTGCTCAATTTCGTAAAAAATACTAACTTTGACATCTTAATGACGCTGGGTGCGGCCGACATCAACGTGCTGCTTCCCGACATCAAACGTATCCTGTTGGAAAAACAATCGTAATCCGTACAGTCAACAAACATGTCGCGACCTCTTGCCAAATGGCTGATACTAATTGCATTGCTGGCTTACGCTGTGCTCATGGCAGCGTTTGCCGACTCTGCTGTGCGACACAGGACCGGATCGGATATCGAAATCATAATTGATTCCGAAGACACTGCGGCAGTGTCATTTCTAACACCCGGGGCCGTGAAACGCGAATTAGGAAGCCTGCCGGCGAGGTTCAGCCGCATGCCGCTATCGGCCATTGACACAGACTCACTGGAACGCATGCTGGCATGTGTCAACAATTTCGAACATGTCGAGGTAGTACGTACAGGCACAGGCAAACTGCTCGTAAAGGTAGTGCCAATGATACCCGAAGCCCGTATATTTTCATCTACAGGCACTTACTACATAAACAAAGACGGCAAGCGCCTGGATGCCCATGCGGAATATTTTGCAGACCTGCCGGTGGTCAGAGGTAACTTCACCAGGCGGATGCCGGCATCAGGCGTGCTGCCGGTCACACGCCATATAGCCTCCGACACGTTGCTGCGCGACCTGATTACCATGGTGGAATACCGCTCGCCGTCAAACATAATACTCATACCGCGCATACGCGGACATGTCATCAATCTGGGCGACACCACACGTCTGGCCGAAAAATTTGCAAACCTCTTACTCATGTACCGCAAGGTGATGCCATACAAGGGCTGGAACACTTACGATACAATATCTCTTAAATTCAAAGGACAGATCGTGGCCACCAGGGCCGACAAGACTACCCTGCCCCACAATTTTGTGGACGATTCCGAGGATATAGACCCCGAAGAGGAAGCTCTTGACGCACAGACCATGACAGAAAATCCGCCCGGCATACCGCCCCGAAAAGGCTCGCGGCAGCCAGGCTGACACCCACGTTATCCCGAGATTCTTTTTGAACACAACATACACATTCCCCTCTGCACCACTGAACACGAAATGAGCCAGGAAAAATATATAGCTGCCATCGAAATATGCAGCTCCAAGATAATAGGCGCCGTAGGACGCGCCAACGCGCAGGGCAAGCTCGACGTAATAGCCGTAGAGCAAGAACCCATCGTGGAATGCGTGTACCACGGCATAATCCATAACGTAGAAGAAACAGCGTCGACTATAGCATCTATCATATCAAGGCTGGAAGCGCGCGCAGGTGTCGCTCCGCGCAAAATCCAGCGTCTGTACGTGGGATTGTCGGGACGCTCGTTGCGGAATATACCGCGCGAAATAACACGTAACCTGCCCGAAGATACCGAAATCACAGAAGAATTACTGGCCAATATCCGCGAGGAGGCACGCAGGAGCAACATAGATTCGTCACTGGAAGTAATCGACGCCATACCCTGCACTTACTTTATAAACAAGACAGAGACCAAGTCGCCGGTGGGCAACTTCGGCTCCAACCTACGGGTAATATTCCAGATAATCGCTGCAAGACCCCTGCTCACCAAACATCTGCGCAGGGTTATCAAAGACAAGGTAGGCCTGGACATAGCCGAGATCGTAATCACACCGCTGGCCGTGGGCTCACTCGCCCTCTCGCCTGACGAACGCCGCCTGGGATGTATGCTGGCAGATATGGGTGCGCAGACCACCACTGTCTCCATATACCAGAACGGCGCCCTGCACTACCTGGCCGTGCTACCGATGGGCTCGCAAAACATAACGCGCGACATAACAAGCCTCAACATGCTAGAGAAGTATGCCGAGGAAATTAAGACAAACCAAGGCAACGCCATACCCGGCGAAAACTCATCGAGCATAAACGTCAACGGCGTGCGTTATTCCGATGTGGCAAACCTGATAGTGGCTCGAAGCGAAGAAATTGTGGCCAACATCATAGAGCAGATAAATTATGCCGGCATAACCAACAAGCAGCTGCCCGGAGGCATTATCACCGTGGGCGGCGGATTCAACCTCAACCGTATGGGCGAGCTGCTGCACCGCCAGAGCAGTCTCAACGTGCGACGCGGCGCGCTGCCCCAGTCGGTCACTCTGGAAGACACCAAGGCCCCGACATACGAGACCATAGAGGTAGTAAGCATAATGAGCGCCGGACTACGGCCTGATGCTCCGGAATGCCTCGAAATACCCCATCGAGAGGAACTGCCCGACACTGAATATGTCTATGAAGAACAGGAGGAACGCCACAGCGAAAACCGCAGGCTGCGCATGCGCCACAACAACCACCCTAGACGCAACGGATTCCTATCCAGAATACAGAATGCATTGTCAAACATCATCCCTAACACCAAGGATGACGACGGCGATACCGAAATAGACTGATACCTCTCATCCTAATACACCCTAAGAAAAATGTCTGAAAACTACAACATATCCGACCCCTCGGTATTTACCGAAGAAGAGTCTGCCATCCCCCCCATCATCAAAGTAATCGGCGTGGGCGGCGGCGGCGGCAACGCCGTGGACTACCTGTATTCACAGGGCATAGACAATGTGACGTTCATGGTATGCAACACCGACAAGCAGGCCATACGCAAACTGTCGGTGCCCACCAAGATCCTCCTGGGAGACGAAGGTCTCGGAGCAGGCGACGACCCTGTAAAGGGACGGCAGGCGGCCGAAATGTCTGCCGACGCCATACGCTCGGTGCTGGCCGATGATACCAAGATGGTGTTTATCACAGCCGGTATGGGTGGCGGAACCGGCACAGGAGCCGGCCCCGTGGTGGCAGCCATAGCCAAAGAAGCCGGCATGCTGACCATAGGCATAGTGACCATCCCGTTCTTCTTCGAAGGACAACGCAAGATAATCAAAGCACTGGAAGGTGCCGAAGAGATGCGCAAGCATGTCGACTCGCTGCTGATAATCAACAATGAGAGACTGACGGAAATATACAAAGACCTGACGCTAATAAACGCTTTCTCAAAAGCAGACGACACTCTGGCCAACGCTACGATGTCCATAGCCCAGATCATCAATACCGAGGGATACATCAATGCCGACTACAACGATGTCAAGACCACGCTGCAGAAATCATCTACAGCCGTCATTTCCACCGGCTACGGCGAGGGCGAACACCGAGTGACAAAGGCCATACAGGACGCCCTTAATTCACCGCTGCTGCGCAATTCTGACATACGTTCGTCCAAAAGACTGCTCTTCTATCTCTACTGCAACCCCAATGCGCAACACGTGGTAACTATGGCCGAGATGGACGAAATCACGCAGTTCAGCGCCAATTTGTCAAAAAATATCGGTATCAAGTGGGGTGCGTGCTGGGATGACACTCTCGGCGAAAAAGTAAAAATCACGATTCTTGCATCCGGATTCGACATATCGATCACCGATAACAAAAAAGGCGATGATGATAAGAAAAAAGAGGAAAACGTGATAACATTCCCGGCCCGTCCGGAAAACGGAACCGACACACGGGAGAAGGAACGGGAAAATATGTCTACAGAGACCATCAACGAGCGCATAACCAAGGAATACGGCGAAGGCAAACTCACGGCCCACAACCAGGAAATGGCCAGAGCCAAATACGTGGTTCTCAGGCCGGCACAGTTTGATGACGACGAAGTGATCTCTCTCTTTGAAAAGATTCCCACTTATTCGCGCGACATACACCTGACTGAAAAACTGCGCTCGCTCAACAACGGCACACAGCAAGCCCGGGAAACACCCAGGACCGAAACGCCGCCAGCCAGCGCCAACCGTATAGTCTTCTGACACCTCTCCCCTATTCCCAAAGAATATTTACTTCACATATATATCTGATATACACTTCATTATCCGTGAATACGAAATTTGAAATGGTGGCAAAGACCTTCCAAGGTCTTGAAGATGTGCTCCGCGACGAGCTGATTGACTTAGGAGCCGAAAACGTAGAGACAGGCCGGCGCATGGTATCGTTCCAGGGCGACAAGTGCATGCTTTATAAGGCCAATCTGTGTCTGCGCACCGCTCTGCGCGTGCTCAAGCCGATAGCCAAATTCACCGCCTCAGACCCCGACGAACTTTATGATTTCGTGCGAGACTTCGAATGGGACCAGTATCTGTCTCCTGACCAGACATTTGCCATCGACTCCACTGTGAACAGTGCCGAATTCCCACACTCCAAATTCGTCACCTACCGTGTCAAAGACGGTATTGCCGACTATTTCAATGACAAGTACCAGCGGCGTCCCTCTATACGCCTCACAGGCGCCGACCTGCAGCTGAACGTCCATATCTCGGAAAGCAGGGTTACCATATCGCTCGACTCTTCGGGCGAACCGCTCAACCGCCGCGGATACCGTGTGGCACAGACCGAGGCCCCGGTAAACGAAGTTCTGGCAGCCGGCATCATCCTTAAGACAGGATGGCGTGGTGACTGCGACTTTATCGACCCAATGTGCGGTTCGGGAACATTCCTGATAGAGGCCGCCCTGATAGCTTCCAACGTCAATCCCGGAGTTTTCCGCCAGCACTACGCATTTGAAACATGGCCGGACTTCGACCGCGAAATGTTTGAAGAACTATACAATGACGACAGCCGCGAGCGAGTGCCGTCATGCCGCATCTATGGCGGCGACATAGCGCGCGAAGCAGTAGCCAAGGCCCAGGAAAATGTCAAGGCCGCCGGTGTGGACGATATTGTCGAAATCGAATGCAAACCGTTTGCCGAATGGACAGAGCCTCCGTTCGAAGGTATAATGATCACCAATCCCCCTTACGGCGAACGTCTGCGCCCGGGTGACTTAGAAGGTCTCTACAAACAGCTTGGCAACACTCTCAAGAAATATTTCAAAGGATACCACGCCTGGATCCTGGGATACCGTGACGAGCATTTCCGCGAAATAGGGCTTAAGAGCAGTGTCAATTTCCCGATTTTGAACGGAGCTCTGGAGTGCCAGTTGCGCGAATATGTCTTATTTGAAGGTTCTTATGTAGATTTCAAAACTGCCGGAGGAAGTGTGGCAAACACTGATTTCCAACGCGAATCCAAACCCAAGGTACACCGTGCCTCAGACGAAGAATGGCGCAGGGAAACACGCAAATTTGCCTCACATGACAAATTTTCCGACAAACGTCGTGACCACGAACGTCGCGAATTCAAGAAAGACCGCCGCGAAAATCCGGCACGCACAGACGGCAAATTCCGTGACAGAGAGTTCCGCGACAGAGACAAACCGGCACGCACGGACAGCAGATTCCGCGACAGAGAGTTCCGCGACAGAGACAAACCGGCACGCGCGGACGGCAGATTCCGCGACAGAGAGTTCCGCGACAGGGACAAACCGGCACGTGCGGACGGATTCAAGCGTAAAGACAACTTCAAACGCGGAGACAGACAGGAGTCCGGATATAGCCGCTCAGATAACCGCAGACCACAACAGTCGGCACCAAAGGCTTTTGCAGCAAAGACTCCGTCAATAGCCCCGGAACGTGAAACACGCTTCGCTCCGACAGGCACAGCAATGCGGTCTCGCAAGGGCTGGAAAAAAAATAAAACTGAAGAATAACCTGCAATCTCATGAAAGATATTATCAACATTCTCCTGCTGGGCTCCGGTGGCCGCGAATGTGCCATGGCATGGAAAATTTCGCAGAGCCCACGTCTAGGCAACCTGTATGTAGCTCCCGGCAATGCTGCCTCATACGGCACAAACGTACCACTGAACCCCATGGACTTCGAGGCTGTCAGGCAGTTTGTCGACACTCATGACATCGACATGATAGTGGTAGGCCCTGAAAATCCGCTGGTTGAGGGGATTGCCGACTTCTTTGAAGAACATCCCGTAAAAATCATAGGGCCGTGCCGCGAAGGAGCGCGTCTGGAGGGCAGCAAAGAGTTTGCCAAAGAGTTTATGGTGCGCCACCATATTCCCACAGCACGTTTCATGAGTGTCACCGAGGAGACTCGCGAACAGGGCATGCACTTCCTTGAAAGCCTTCAGCCTCCGTACGTCTTAAAGGCAGACGGACTGGCTGCCGGCAAGGGTGTGATAATAGCTCCGACACTGGCCGACGCCAAAGACACGCTGGCCGATATGCTCGACGGAATGTTCGGAGGAGCTTCTGACACGGTTGTCATCGAAGAATTCCTGACAGGCATCGAGTGCTCCGTATTTGTTGTGACCGACGGCGAGGATTACAAGATCCTGCCAGTAGCCAAAGACTACAAAAGGGTAGGGGAAAAGGACTGCGGCCCCAACACCGGAGGAATGGGGGCTGTCAGCCCGGTGCCCTTTGCCGACAACGAATTCATGGACAGAGTTACTAGACAAATAGTGGAACCGACCCTGAAAGGCCTGAAAGAGGAGGGGATAAACTATAAGGGTTTTATCTTCCTGGGTCTTATGAACGTAGAGGGCAACCCGTTTGTCATAGAATACAATGTACGTATGGGCGACCCCGAGACAGAGGTCGTAATGCCGCGTCTGGCCTCAGACATAGTAGAGATATTCGAGGGTATCGCCGACTCGACACTGGCCCTTAAACCGGTGGAAGAAGATCCGCGTGCCGCCGTGGCCGTCATGCTCACATCAAAAGGCTATCCCGGTACCTACGAAAAAGGGAAAGAGATTACCGGTCTGGACACCCCTGCCGACGTGCTCCGTTTCCATGCCGGCACCCGTCGAGACACACTGGGACGCGTGCTCACCGACGGCGGACGCGTCATGGCTCTCGTAGCCCTGGCACCCGATATAGCCGAGGCCGCGGCTATGGCCAAAGCCGAAGCCGCACAAGTGGACTTCGAGGGCAAATACTTCCGCCGCGACATTGCAACCGACCTGGTCGACTGACTATCATAGAATTGCAAAAATATCCGGAGGATACGCGTACGTGTGTCCCCCGGACAAGGCATACATACATTGCAAGAATTTGAGAGAAATCACCTCAACCGGGCCGTTGCAGGCAAGGGGGGACTGGCGGTAACACTGCTGGTCACTACTGTCATGTGCGCGCTTTCGGCAGTATTTTCCGGTTCAGTGACACCGGCCAATACGCAATCCGGCATATGCCTGCCATCGCCAATCGAGTGGACAGTCTCCCCGATACTGGCCGCCACGGCCAACATAATACTCGGATGGACGGCATGCCTGGGCATGATATCCCTCAACAAGCGATTCAACTTCATACCGGGCACAAGCATGCTCTACGCCTCGGTATTTATGACAGCCATGTGGGCAAACCCGTGGACAGATTCACATCTTAGCTCTTCAGCCATACTGGTGTGCATCGTACTGGGCTGCACCCACATCCTGTTCAACCTGTACGGACGCCGCAACGCCTCGCAAGGCATATTCGCCATATTCTCCCTGCTGTCATGGGGATCAATGACACAATACGCCTGCCTGCTGCTTATGCCTATATTCATGCTGGGCGCCGTATTCCTAAAATCATTCCGGCCTCGCGAATTCGCAGCAGCCTTACTCGGAATCGCCGCTCCTTACTGGATAATGCTCGGCTCGGGACTGCTGCCTCCGGAATCACTGCGATATCCGGAACTGACCAGCATCTTCAGCGGATTCACACCCGGAAACGGGCTAAAATGGCTGCTGGCCACCAACGGCACGACGGCAGTAATACTCATAGCCGCTATGCTGGCAAACAGCATCCGTGCCAACTCCATGGGTGTGAAGATGCGCGCCTACCACTCATTCATAAACCTGCTGGGAGCCGCCATGATATGGTACATGTTATTTGACTTAGGCAACATCACGGCATACACGGCCACACTCGCGCTCTGCCTCGGATTCCAGGCGGCACGCTACTTCCAGCTATCGCGTCTCAAGCGCACATACATATACATACTTGCCATACAGGCCACATACATAATCCTCTTCATCCTCTCACTGTCATGAAAATCATAGCCGACCACTTCATCCCTTTTCTGCAGGGCCGTCTCGAACCCTACGCGGACATATCATACATACACCCCGACCACTTCTCACCAGCCATAGTGCGTGATGCCGACGCCCTGCTGATACGCACGCGCACACGCTGCGGCGCACCGCTCCTCGAAGGCTCCAAAGTAAGACTGATAGCCACTGCGACCATCGGTATGGACCAGTTCGACCTGCCATGGTGTGCGGCCCACGGCATAGAGACACGCAATTCACCAGGATGCAACGCTCCGGGTGTGGCGCAATATGTGTGGAGCTCCCTGCTGCACCTGGGCATAGACCCCTCGCAAATCACAATCGGGATAGTGGGACACGGCCATGTGGGCAGCATCGTGGCCGAATGGGGACGACACCTCGGCGCCAAAATATTGCTATGCGACCCTCCGCGAGCCGACAGGGGAGAACAGGGCTACATTCCGCTCCGCGAACTCATGGAACGTAGCGATGTGATAACGCTGCATACTCCGCTCACACGCGACGGAGCCTATCCAACATTCCATCTGATCGGAGCCGAAGCATTGTCCCACGTGCGCCAGGGAGCCGTTCTGATCAACGCGGCACGCGGACCGGTGGTAGATTCCATCCAAGTGGCAAAAGCCGCCCAGAGAGCCTCTATGACGCTCATAAACGACACCTGGGAGGGCGAACCGTCCGCGCTAAATCCAGAATTGTTCCGGCTGAGCCGCATAGCCACTCCGCACATAGCCGGCTATTCGCTCCAGGGCAAGCAGAGAGCCACACGCATGATAGTGGAATCGGTAGCACGATGTTTCGGACTTCCCCTGGCTGACGAGCCCGGCAAAGATGGAATCCGGGTGTGGGACCTGCCGCGTCCCTACACACCTGTGGCCACAATCACGGCGCAAGAAATAAAAGACAGCTACAATCCACTGGCAGACACGGCCATGCTGCGTGCCGACCTGCCCGGCTTCGAACTGATGCGCGACCACTACGTCTATCGCTCGGAACCAGCGTCCATACTCCGGCCGTAAGCCTCGGCCGGCTCTGCCGCCATAGCGTTCAATCCGGCATCCTGGCCGTCATCATACTCCTGGTAATCAGCCGGAATATATTCCGGCACTTCAAAGCGATGGAAATACGAAAGATAGAGCACCACGGCACCGACACACGCACCGGGATGTTTCTTTATATCAGATTCCCAGAAGCGAAACACTTTCCATCCCGATTCCTCTAGCTCGCGATTGACACGGGCATCCCTTGCCATATTCCTCTCAATCTTGGCTATCCAGAACTCCCGGTTACTCTTCAGCCGGGCTTTTTGCGCCTCCCAGTTCCGGCCGTGCCAGAACTCTCCGTCGACAAATATGGCCATCCGGTATTTCTTAACACAGAAATCGGGCCTGCCCGGCACATCAGACGGATGCTTGCGATACCGTATGCCGCAACCCCATAACAGACGACCCAAGGCCAGTTCCGGCTTGGTTCCCCTGCTTTTATTTGCCTGCATACAGCGCCGCCGCTGTTCCGGAGTAAGGACGTCCATAATCTTATAACGCCGCGACACCGCGAATATGATTTGGTGCCGGCCGATTTCCACAAATTACACTCCGAATAAAAATTATTTGCGTAACTTTGCATAACGCAAATGAAAGATACACTGACATTCATAGACCTGTTTTCCGGCTGTGGGGGGATGTCCCTAGGTTTCGAGATGGCCGGATACCGGGGGCTGCTCGCCATAGACTTCTGGCAAGACGCCCTGGATACTTATGCATATAACCGGAGTGGGGCCCGTACGCTGTGTGCAGACCTCTCGACACTCTCTCCCACGGATATACAGGAGACATACGGTATAACCGATGTCGACGTGATAATAGGAGGGCCGCCCTGCCAGGGATTCTCCATAGCCGGCAAACGCATAGTGGAAGACGAACGAAACAAATTGTACAAAGCATTCGTAAATTTTGTCAAAGCGTTCAGGCCCAAGGCATTTGTTATGGAAAATGTGCCAAACATCCTAAATATCGGCAATGGTGCCGTAAGGGAGTGTGTCCTAGCTGATTTCCGGGAACTTGGTTACGAGGTGCAATACAAGGTGCTCACTGCGTCCGACTACGGTGTTCCGCAAAACCGAAAAAGGGCATTTTTCATCGGCTTAGCTTCCGGTATAAAATTTGAATTTCCAGAACCATTCTCATCAGAACGCATAAATGCATCAGAGGCTTTATGCGACTTGCCGGAACAGACGGTGGCAGACGGTACCGCATATCCCTGCGAACCGGCCGGCAGCTACCAGATACAGTCCAGAAAGAACAGCACGGGCATATATAACCACGAGACAACAAAGCATAATGACAAGACTATAGAAATCATAGGACTTGTACCTGACGGCGGCAATTATAAAGACCTGCCTGAACACCTGCGTGATACACGCAAAGTGCATATCGCATGGACCCGTCTGAACAGTAAGAAGCCAAGTTTCACGATTGACTGCGGCCACCGCCACCATTTCCATTATAAATACAACCGCATACCTACGGTGCGCGAGGCGGCACGCATACAGTCGTTTCCTGACAGCTTTATATTTCTCAAGAGCCGTACAAGCCAGTACAAACAGGTAGGCAACGCCGTACCTCCGCTTCTGGCAAAAGCCATAGCAGCCAGACTGGGCGAATTCATTAACTATGACAGCCAGTGCGCGCCTGAAAGCAAGGAGACGCTACCTGATGCAGGAACACCGGCCATAAAAGACACTGACCGCTCCAACACACGAGATACGAAATATTACACCATACCTGGCGAATATTATCACCGCATCCACTTCGTAAGACCACGTTTTAAAAACAATATAGAAAACGTGTTGCTATACATGGCAACAGAATGCAGCCGTATAAAGACCCAAAGTTGCGAAGAGTATAACAAGCAATACACCAGGGCTATACGTATGTTCCCCGGAAACATCGGCCTGGCGGCAAAAACGCTGGCAAACTGGAGAACAGAGATACCGGCCTTGTTCGGCTTCTACGAAGAAGACCGCCAGACAGGAGTGACACGGACCTCGAGACTAGCTTTCTTCTTGAGCGACCATCAGGATCTAACGCAGTTTTTCAAATTCTTCCTGCTGACATTCCAATTTCCCGGAGGGCATCTCAAAGCCCAGGAAAATGCGGAACTAATAAAGCTCGGCATACGTTTCAAGCCTGCCAGATATATATTGCAGGTACTTATGGCCGGCAACGAGCTTAAAGCACAAAACAACAAGAAAGACAACGGGAAAGCCATGTCTATTTCAGCTGAAGAGGCCGCTTACTGCATCTTCAACGACACTCGTGTCACAACGGGCCAAACACCACCTTCAGATGTGGCGTCAACCATACTAGACAACAGGAAAAAGAAACTTAAATACTACAATCCAGAAGACCCGTTGATATTCAGTTCGCAAGGCAAGCCGAGAAGCAAGGCCGATGTCACACGTTATGCCGGCGATATCCTCGATTACATGGTCACTGCCTCATTGCTGACAGAACACCACGGTTATTACCAAATAAGGCCCAACGAATTTGACGCGGTTCATACGTTTGCCAACGACAATTCATGGTTCAGCGCCTACGACCATCTGTACGGAAAGACAACAATACCGACCAAAGATATATCCGACATAGAAATACTCTGGTACCGCTACGTAAGCGATTCGCTTGATTCCGAAAAATTCAAGTCCAGCGTATCTGACATGCTGCAACCTGGCAGCGAAATCGATATAATATTCGACAACCAGATCATAAGCCTTATAACCAGCCCCGATAAAACTAACAAGGAAATAGGCTCGTTGGGCGAGGCGCTCATATTCGCCCATGAAAAGATGCGCCTGAAATATGACGGACTTCCGGAACTTGCCAACAAGGTAAGGATCGTCGATAGCCCCGCATACCATCCGGGATATGACATAGAAAGCTATGAAGGCCTTGACAGCGACGTTGACGGAGACCCTGACCTGCTGCGCCTTATAGAGGTCAAGACCACCATCAGCAAGCAGCCTATACAATTCTATAATTTCCACATGTCCACACATGAATGGACCGTGGCCAAATCTCACCGCCAAAGATATTGCGTATACCGGCTTATGCTGAGCGAGACCTCTAAAACACTTATCATACTGCGTGATCCCGTGGGACTGGACAAAGCCGACTCAATCTCGACAGTGCCGCGCGACGGCATGGACATATCGTTTCCTCCCGGACATTTCCCCTCTACAAAGCTGATAGCATGGAAAGATTAAAAGTTGTTTCCTTGTTCTGCGGATGCGGCGGTATGGATCTAGGCCTGACAGGTGGATTTGAGTATCTCGGACGCAGATACGGCAGACTTCCGTTTGACATAATATACGCCGTAGACAATGACCAATATTGCAGCCGCATATATGACGCAAACTTCGACCATAAATGCAATGTGCTTGACGTCAGAGATATAGACATTGCATCATTACCCGATTTTGATCTTCTGACAGGGGGATTCCCATGCCAGTCATTCTCCATATCGGCACAAAATCCCCCAAGGCTCGGTTATAAAGACGAGCGCGGCATGTTATTCTTCGAAATGGTGAAAATACTAAAGGAGAAAAAACCGCGTTTCTTCATCGCCGAGAATGTCAAAGGGCTGCTGTCAGCAAACCGCGGCATGGCATTCCCCATGATAATCAAGGAATTCGGAGATGCCGGATACCATATAAAATACCAGCTGTTAAATTCCTCCAACTACGGGGTGCCGCAAAAACGAGAACGTGTGATAATAATCGGTTGCAGGGAGCAGGCCGATATTGACCGGTTTTCTTTCCCGAAACCGGCCACTCCGCACAGTAAAGTGCCACTGCGCCAAGTCATAGACCCGGATGCGGAAATTGATGACAAATATTTCTTCAGCGACAGAGCCGTACAGGGTTTGCTACAGGCCAACAGGGCGATGAACAAGGGCAGGGTGCAGTCACTCGATTCTCCATGCAACACAATCAGCTCCCATCTGGCCAAAGTAAGCCTCAACTCCACAGACCCGGTGCTGAAAACAGGCAGCCGCTACCGCCGGTTCACTCCTCGCGAAGCAGCCCGTATACAGTCCTTTCCCGAATCATTCCTCTTTGACACTGTGAGCGAGTCCCGACAGTATAAAGCCATCGGCAACGCCGTGCCGCCAGTCATGATGTGGCATATAGCCAAGGCGCTGGCAGACAGCGACACACCGGAAGAAAGGTCTGACGCATAGCGGTCAGTGCCGGGAAGACTGCAGGCGTGCCCGTTTTTCTGCCAGATCCGTACGCGCTTTGTCAATCTCGGCACGCCTGATCTCCAGAACCTCGCGCGCGCATTTCTTCTCACTGAAAAAATCGGTCTGGCGGCGTATCTCCATATTCTGCTCCAGCAGGTCCGATTCTCTCTGCAGTCCCTCCAGATAGAGGTCTATAGCCTCGTCGGTCTGGTCCATGGTCCATTCGCCTCTGGCACTCTGCAACTTATCAACCCTGTCTCGCACCGGCTCACTGCCGCATGCCTGGCACAAGACAGCAAGCACAAATACGGCAGGATATAATTTCCTAATCATGATTTACTGATTTTTTCGTTAAACAGCCTAATATACTCACGGGCTATGGCACTGTCGGCAAAACGGTCTCTCACACTCCTGTACATCGTCTCCTGCAGACCGGGAGTGCCGAGCATGCCTGCTGCCTGCGATATGGCCCGTGCGAAAGCTGCCGGACGCTCTCGCAGGTCGTCGGGCATACGGGCCAGCACACCAGTCACGCCGGGTTCGACTATGTCACGCTGGCCGCCGCTGTCAAAAGCCACGGGAACAGCCCCGTAAGCCTGAGCCTCGACCAGAGTGCCCGGCAAGGTCTCATAAAGGGAAGGGGAGAGCAGTAGGTCAGCCCGGCGGTACTGTCCGGCCATAGCCTCCACCGGCAGGCTTCCCGGCAGCTCGACATCCACCGGACAACCGTCAAACAGAGCAGGGTCATTCAGCGCCCCGACGGCCGTAAGGCTCAGACGTGATGCCAGTCCGGGCGATTCAGCACTGATAATCCTAAGGGCTTCCAGTAGCACCGGAAGTCCTTTGATAGGATCGTCAAGACGGGCAGCCGCCATAAGCAGCCTGATGCGGCCGTTCTTCTCCCTGTCACAACGTACGGAACGTTCAGGCAGAGGGAAAGGATTTCCAATCACGCGGATGTCGGCACCGGCCATAAGTGCCGAGCTTCGACAGCGGTCTCTGAGCCAGTTGCTCACAGCCACAAATGTGACAGGCACTTCGTCATACAGAGCCTGCTTACGGCGCAAGACACGGTACGACAGGTCACGCGGCGAAGCCCCGGAATGCAATAACGGGCAGTTGCCGCAATGCTGTCTGAAACCCTCGCATCTCCCCGTATGGTGGCAGAGGCCCGTGGCACACCACATATCGTGCATGACCCACACAAGAGGCTTGCCGCGGCCTATGCGGCATATCCCGTCAATCGATAGCACACCCTGGTTCACCCAGCCCAGACACACCAGATCGGCCCCGGACACAAGCGGATGCTTCCATAGAGGCAATCCGTCAGAGGCGGTATCAGCCTTGAACAGGTCCCGGCGGTTCAGCCCGTTGCGCAAAAATATGCCGAGCCGCTCTTTCAGAAACGGCACACGGCTGCGCGCCGGTGGCGCGGCCAGATGCACATGCGGATCGTCCGTAAGCTTCTCGACCACCAGCATCGAAGCATCGACCCCCTCGCGGCGCAATGCCGCCATAAGGCGTCTGGAAACCACGGCGGCACCACCGCGCGAATCACTCTTATTTATAATGACAACCTTCATTTACGCACAAGGGTGACAAAGCGGTAGGGGAGACCTGACTTCTCGTCGGTATACCACGGAGTAACCTCCTCCTCCCGCCATTCACCCGGGTTTATCTGCGGAAAGAATGTGTCAGCATCGGGAAACGCCCTGTCTACCTCGGTCAGATACAGCTTGCCGGCCAGGGGCAGCATAGCCGCATAAATCTGGCCGCCGCCTATCACAAACACCTCGTCATCTCCGGCTGCGGCAAGAGCCTGGGCCGGCGAGGCAAACACCTCGGCACCTGGAGCGTCAAACGCCGTATCGCGGCTCACCACCATATTGCGGCGTCCCGGCAATGCCCCTTTAGGCAGCGACTGCCAGGTCTTGCGGCCCATTATTACGGGATGACCCATAGTGGTTGCCTTAAACCGGCGCATGTCAGGCCCGAGATGCCACATCAGGTCGCCGGCACTCCCTATGGCACGCCCGGCACCCGTGGCTACAATAATCGAAATACTCATCAGTCAATACTATAATATATCCGTCAGACAGACACCTCGCCCTTTATGGCAGGCCAGGGGTCGTAACCCTCAAGTCTGAAATCAGAATAATCAAAACTAAATATGTCTTTTACGGCAGGATTGATCACCATCCTCGGCAGCGGGCGCGGCTCGCGGTCCAACTGTTCGCGCACCTGGTCCAGGTGGTTGAGATAGATATGCAGATCGCCGAAAGTATGTATAAACTCTCCCGGCTCCAGACCGCACACCTGCGCCATCATCATGGTAAGCAACGCATATGACGCTATATTGAACGGCACGCCGAGAAACGAATCAGCACTGCGCTGGTACAATTGCAGCGACAGTCTGCCCTCTGCCACATAGAACTGGAAAAAGGCATGGCACGGAGGCAGATTCATGTTATCCAGATCAGCCACATTCCACGCACTGACTATGATACGGCGCGAATCCGGATTATGGCGCAGGTCATGCACAGCCTGCGATATCTGGTCTACAAACCGTCCGTCAGCACCGGGCCACGAGCGCCACTGGTAGCCGTAGATATGTCCCAGCGAACCGTCCGGACCGGCCCATTCGTTCCATATCCTCACCCCGTGTTCCTGCAGGTACTTCACATTGGTATCACCGCGCAAGAACCATAGCAACTCGTATATTATGCTCTTAAGATGCACTTTCTTAGTCGTGAGCAGCGGAAAACCTTTGCCCAGGTCAAAACGCATCTGATAGCCAAAAGTAGATATGGTGCCAGTGCCGGTACGGTCATGCTTGCGCACACCGCAAGACAGCACGTGGCGCAGCAAATCTTGATATTCTTTCATAACTTAATCAACAAAACCAGGTGTTATTAACATTTGCCGCGATATCGGACACCGCGCGTCATGACGATGCCTCGGGATGCCGCTGCAACAACGGCGATATGATTCCGGTACGGTCCAGCTGGTAGCGTATGGCATTGTCAGGACAGACGTTCACACAATTGAAACAGCGCACGCAGCGCGTATTGTCGACCACGCGGTCCTTGATACTTATGCACGAAGCCTTGCAGACCTCCTCACACTTCAGGCACGAGGTGCAGCGGTCGGGTATAAGCTCGATGTGCATGGCCGACCTGGCCGACAACACCCCCAGCACGGTACCCACCGGGCATATTTCGTTACAGAAATCCCTGCCTGCCAGAAAGGCATAAGCCATGACCATCACGACCGAAACGGCGGCACACACAAAGCCCAGTAACGCGCCCACGCCCAGATAGGCCAGCGAGGCATGGCGCGTCCCCTCTGCCACAGAGGAGACTGCATTGACAAAAGCAGGCCACGGCTCTAAAAGCAGAGGCAGACAGCCCACTGCGCCCACCACGCCCACAATATACGCGCCGAGCATCCAGAAGCGTATGGGACGCGCCGGCTTGTATCCGAACGGCCTGTGGCGGCGTCTCAAAAGAAGCGCGGCCGTACGGCGGCCGTGGACCGCCATATCCTGGAGCACGCCCAGCGGACAGAATGCCGAGCAATACACGCGCCCAAGCAAGATCGTGGCCAGCAGCCATGACAAACCGGAGGCCAGCGTGGCGCCGAGCATAGAAGGCACTATCTGCATCTGGCGCGCGGCGACTGCCGGAACCGGGGCGCCGGCACCCCACAGCACCCATGCCGCACACTCGGCCAACATAACCAGCGACACGGCTATCCTTATATGTTTCAACGACTTCACGACTGTGGTAAGATATTGCCGACTAAAGCCGGCACACAATGTTCCACACAAAGGTACATCTTTTTTTCGGGATTGCAAAAAAGTTATTAATTTTGCACTATCTTAGAGCTAAGTTTTTCTCGCGCATGACATGCCCGGTCGAAAAATCTAACCCTTAAAACTAACTATTTATGGATTATTCCCTATTGGATTTTCTGAGCCTGCTCGGAGCCGTGTGCCTATTTCTCTACGGCATGAAGGTCATGAGCGAGGGACTGCAGAAAGTGGCCGGCGACAGACTGCGCAACATATTGGGCATCATGACCAGAAACCGGCTTACAGGCGTACTGACCGGCATCGTGATCACCGCCCTTATCCAAAGTTCGTCGGCCTCTACCGTGATGGTAGTCAGCTTTGTCAACGCCGGCCTCATGTCTCTGGCACAGTCTATGGCCGTAATCTTCGGCGCCAATGTCGGCACCACGGTCACCACATGGATAATATCCGCATTCTCCTTTGAAATACACATCTCTGACTACTCTATAGTGCTAATAGCCCTTGCCGTACCCATGCTCTTCATGAAACGCAGCTTCTACAAAAGCCTGGGCGAATTCCTGATCGGCTTCTGCTTCCTGTTCATGGGGCTAGACCTGATAAGCGCCTACGTGCCCAACCTTCAGGACAATCCCCAGATGCTCGCCTTTCTGCAGGACTACACCAGCCTGGGCTACGCCTCCGTGCTCATCTTTTTTACGGTAGGCATCATCATAACAATGGTCATGCAGGCATCGGCGGCCACATTCGCAGTCACCCTCATAATGTGTTCGCAGGGATGGATTTCGTTTCCGCTGGGCTGCGCAATCATCCTCGGCGGCAACATAGGCACCACCATAACCCCGGTGCTCGCATCACTCTCCGGCAACCTGGCGGCACGGCGCGGCGCCATGGGACACGTAATGTTCAACGTGCTCGGCTCCGTGGTGGCACTCATACTGTTCAATCCATTTATCGACCTGGTGGCCGACATCGTGGCCTGGTGCGGAAACATCAACCCTCTCGACATAAGCCGCGCCCAGGAAGCGCGAATGGCCGACAGCACACTATTCCTGCCTGAAGGAGGGTATACGGCCAGGGCGCAGGCCAGTGTGGCATTCGGACTGGCCATGTTCCCCACCATATTCAACGCCATCAACCTGGGCATAATGATATGGTTCACAAAACTGTATGTGAAAATCGTATGCTGGATCATGCCGGCACGCCACTCCGACACAGAAGAAGACTTCTCTCTCAAATTCATAGGACGCGGCATGCTCGGTACATCGGAACTCAACATAGCGCAGGCACAGAAAGAGATAGCCGTCTACGGCCAGCGTGTGCAGCGCATGCTTGGCATGGCCAAAGAGCTGATACACACCCCCGACAATGACTCCAGATACCAGGAAGTATACAACCGGCTGGAGAAATACGAAGACATATCCGACCGCATGGAGATAGAGATAGGCAAATTCCTCAACCGTGTGGCCGAAGGACGTCTCTCCCCGGAGGGCAAGATGCGCATCGCCGGCATGCTGCGCATCATCAGCGAGATCGAATCGATAGCCGACGGATGCTTCAACGTGGCAAAAACCCTCACACGCAAGAACCAGAACCACGTGGAGTTCACCCCCTCTATGTTCAAGGAGATAGACATAATGTTCTCGCTCGTCGACGGCGCAATGTGCAACATGACAGAACTGCTGACACAGATGGAGACGCCGGAAGATTCCAAGATCATCGCTGCCTACAACAAGGAGCGCGAGATCAACAATTACCGCAACAAACTGCGTGACGCCAACATATTCAACATCAACCACCAGGCCTACGACTACCAGCAGGGCATATTCTACATGGACCTGGTAGGAGAGGCCGAAAAACTCGGTGACTACATGCTCAACGTGGTAGAAGGGGTCAAACACCAATTTAAAGCCGACGGCATATCCTGACCCAGACAGAAGATACCTAAAACAACCTTGCAGAAATGATAGAAATGAATGCACACCGCTACTGCGTCATAATGTGCGGCGGCGTAGGATCGCGTTTCTGGCCATTCTCGCGTTCAGAAATGCCAAAACAGTTCCTGGACTTTTTCGGCACAGGCCGCACACTGCTGCAGATGACCGTGGACCGCGTACTGCCACTGGTCCCGCACGAGCGCATAATACTTGTATCAAACGAAGCCTATCTGCCGCTGCTGCAGGAGCAGCTTCCCGATATACCGCGTGAAAACATACTGCTGGAGCCGGCCAGACGCAATACCGCCCCATGCGTGTGCTGGGCGGCACACCACATCTACGCACTGGACAGGCACGCATCTATCATGACGCTCCCGTCAGACCACCTCATACTTAAAGAAGAAGCATTCCGCCAGGCCATGACGCACGGCATGGATTTCGTGGAGACGCACGACGCTCTTCTGACACTCGGCATCACCCCGACAGCACCCGAGACCGGATACGGCTACATACAGCGCGGACAGCCCTGCCAGGACGCGGAGGGGATAACGGAAGTGAAATGCTTCACAGAAAAACCATCGCTCGAGATGGCAGAAGTACTGCTGGCCAGCGGCGACTTCTTCTGGAATTCGGGCATATTCCTCTGGAAAGCCGACACCATCCTGCGCGCGTTCGCCGACCTGGCTCCGGACATAGCCGAGGTATTCGATGCCGGCGACGACCTGTATGCCACCGATGCCGAAAACGACTTCATAGCCGGAGCGTTCCCCACGGCGCCCAGTATCTCTGTCGACTATGCGATAATGGAAAAAGCCTCAAACGTGTTTGTCAAGACCGTCGACCTGGGCTGGAGCGATCTCGGCACATGGAAAGCCCTCTATGAGACATCGCCGCGCAACGAACAGGGCAATGTGACACAGAACTGCAGACTGATAACCAAAGACTGCTCCGGCTCAGTCTTCGCGATAAAAGGTGACAAAGTAATCGTGGCCGCCGGCCTCGAAAACTACATCGTGGCCGAAAACGGCAACGCCCTGCTCATAGTCCCCATGGACCGCGAACAAGAGATACGCCACCTGGTCAACGAGGTAAAGGCCCGTTTCGGCGAAGACTACTCCTAAGCGAGGTCCTGACCACACACTCATAACATGTGTCCGCTCCCGGCCGCCACACGGCAGGAGCGGACACAACTGTTTCTTATCATTACTGGCGGCTAAGCGAATCTATAGCCATATCCGCCCAGTCGGCACGGTCGGGCATATTGATCACCACGAGCTTCACATACTTTCCCGAACCGTCCAGCACCACGACACTGATAGGCGCCCCCTCCACAGTGCCCTGCACGCGTCCGCCGGCCATGCCGTGGATGCTCACGCGCGTCACACGGGCTCCCTTTATACGCAGGTCGGACACTAGGCGCGAACATAGCTGCAATGCGGCTTCGGGACTGGCCGCAGCATCTTTTTCCACCTTGAGCGAAAGCCCGAAAGTGCCGTCGGCGGCTTTTACCACTGCCTCCTGGTCCGACTTGCTTATCAGCGTGCCCGAGGGCACCAGCATGGTGAAGCCGTCATAATTGAAACGCGAGAAAGTGCCGGCCACAGGCGTCAGATCCTCATGCGCAGACTGCGGCGCAGCCACGGCTGCCGCCGCAGAAAGGGCCGAGGCAGCTATCATCAACGATACAAATATCTTCTTCATATATAGTATAATAGTTTAATCAGTCGGAATGTTTACGGAACGTATGCCCCCGATACGCATCTCTATGACACGGCGCCAGGGATACACATAGGCATACCGGCGGCCGTCAGCCTCCGATACGAAGGGATAATAAATCATACGCACCCCCTGTCTGGCTACAGGCCCGAAATCCACATCGGCGGCAAACTCGCCCATACGCACACTGTCGGTAGGCATAAACAGTCTGCCCTCCGTCTCGCGCAATCCTGTGTTGCCCGGCACAGGATGGCCCGACTCACGTGTCACGCCGCGCAACTCGGAGGGTACGGCCAGAAACCGGTCATCGTCACCGTCATGGTAATACATGTTGGCAAACGAATAATACGTAGGAGCCAGAAACAAGGTGAAATCAGGCATAAACCAGCATATGAGCGGGGCATCATGCTCTGTCACGACGTCGGCAAAGACAGTCTTTCCCGGATGTGCCGCATGCTCGGCCAGGGCGGCGTGAAAAGCCCGGCGTATGCGCAGCGCGTAATAGTCTACCGCCGCCTGGTGGGCCAGTGCGGCCAGCCCTAGCAGCGCGGCAGGAACGATATTGCGAGGCGAATAGCCGTCCCAGTAGCGCCTGGCCGTAAAGACGCATAATCGCAGGAAGAGCAGTATCGATGCCGCGTCGCACCACCACGCGGCACGCGGCACGCGCTGTGTGAAAAACTCTATGCCGAACGATGCCAGGGCCGACAGCAGCAGTCCGGCACTGAGAGGATCTGCCAGCACACGGCGGCGCCACGCCCGGCGCGACAGAGAGACGGCCGCTGCCGCCAACATGGCAAACAGGGCCGGATGCTGCACGGACACAAACACCAGACGCGAAAGTCCGTACACATTCTCTCCGGTCACCGCATGATATTTATACATAAATGATGGCGCTAGGAATATCCATGACAGACCGGCCAGCAATCCGGCCATGACGCACAGGCTGCGCCGTGTGCGCAACGACGGATATAGTATGTAAGTACCTCCCAGGCCGCACAGCAGCGAAAGGCCGAAACCCTCGTGCCAGCAGCCCGTGACAAGGCCGGCCAGAAATGCCGCCCACGGCAGACAGCCTCGCGCCGGCCTCGGAGAAAACCACACGGCGCAGAGCCACACGCCCAGACCGGTAGGCATTACGTAGTTAAACTGGTAGCACATAGACCCTATGCTGTCATACCACGCCGGAAGGAACGACCACATGGCCAGCCCCGCGGGAACAAGCGCCGACCGCCGCCAGCCGGCACCGGCCAGTCCGAACCCCTTGGTGACCGCCGCCCCGAGCACCAGAGCGGCAAGCAGCGAGCCGACCCATTTGGGCATGAGCAGGAAGAAGAGATAGACAACATTGCCCACCCTCGCATTGTCATTTACATAGTGGTCATACCATGTATCATATATCCCCTGCCAGGGGATATCGCCGGAACGACCCTCTACCCAGTCTTTTATATTAATAGAATACCAGAAATCATCGGCATAAAGCGGCATACCGGCGAAGAACACCCCGAACGTGGCCGTAAACAGCAGTATCATAAGGCCGTTAGGCCACGCTGCGCGGTCTGTGCCTCTTACGAATTTGTTCATACGGAGATGTTGCTGCCGGCCGTTCCGGCCTGGTTATAAAGACTGTCTATATTGAATATACGCGCCGTGTTGGCCGCCACGATACCGGAAAAAGCCTGTATGTCTTCCTCTCCCGAAGCCTCGGCTAGCAAGGCTACCACGCCTGCTATGCCGGCCTGCGAATCATCAGTCTCCGCCAGCAGGCGGTCACACGGTGTGAGACGCACAGACCCGGCATTGAAACGTTCACCGTAGGAGACGGCACAACCGGCATCCAAAAGCATCTCCAGCAGCGACGGCCTGCCCCTGAAGCCGTGCACCACCCAGGGCTGCGCGGCACCCCATTCGCGCCGTAGCTGCACTATCTGCTGCGCGCACCTCACATTATGCACCACCAGAGGTTTGCACAGCTCCTCGGCTAACTCGGCATGTGCCTTGAACACCTTTAGCTGCAACCACATCGGAGCGCCCCGAAGAGCGTCAAGACCCGTTTCGCCCACCGCCGCCACCTGTGCTCCGGCAGCTATCACGGCCAGACGCTCCAGAAGCGGCGCGGGATCGTCAGGAATATTCCAGGGATGTATGCCCACGCTGTACAGCTGTCCGGGCAGAGGATGCCACGCGTCAGGCGTGCGGCAGACGATCCCGGCAGGGTAGGGTGCCTGCCGGTGGCTGTGGCAGTCGAGTATGGTTGTGCGGCCTGGCATAAACAAACAGTGGTTCTAACGGGATCATGGCACGGGGTCGTGGCCCGAGCCGCCCCATGGATGGCAGCGGCATATCCTCCTGACGGCAAGCCACAGACCCTTTACAGGACCGTGCCGGCGTATAGCCTCGACGGCATACTGGCTGCATGTGGGCGTGAACCTGCACGCGTCAGGCAGCAGCGGCGACAGACACCGCTGGTAAACCCTTATAGGGAGTACGAGCGTCCACACGGCTATGTCACGTAGTAACTTCATCTTTCTTCTCAGGACCAGGCACTGACGGAGCCAGCATAGCGGCAGCCTTGCCGAGCAGCCTGACCATTTTTTTCTCAATCGTGGCAAACGGGGCTTTCTCCGCACCCACGTAAATAAACGCCAGCATCAGGACCGTATCGTCCGGAGCTGCAGACAGCGCCTCATCAGTGATGTCGCGGCGGTGCAGGCGGTAAGCCTCGCGCACACGGCGGCGCAGCCACACACGGTCCACGGCATGGCGGAATTTCTTTTTAGGCACCGTGACCATCATCTGCCGCCGGGCAAACCCGGAAGGCAGCTCCCCCTTGAACATACCGGCAGCCTCTGAACGGGGCATGGCCAGAGCTATCATGCGCAAAGGATAGGCATACTCACTCCGACCCTTGTCAAAAAGGCGCAACACGGCTGCCCGGTGCCTGAGGCGTTCGGACTTAGGCAGGCGCATATCAACCTGCGCGCCATGATTAGATTGATTTTCAGTCTGTTCTGCCATGGGTATAAGTATGCATAAAAGGCCGCGGAACCGCATCTGGCGCATAAACACACGCCGCGGAACTGCCATTTTACCTCTTGTGTCATGCAAATTTAGCTAAAAAAACTTAAAACTCCAAGAATCACCCATTTTTTTTATCCCCCCTATTGCCATAATAAAATTTTTAGCTAACTTTGCAGCGTTCATTCACAGAATATAACAAGATACCAGGCATTTATGCATATCCAATACTGTTAATGAATAAACACTGTATTTTAATCGAATTTATCACGAATAAATTTTGTATAAATTGGTTAATATATACAAAAAATTAAATTTAACGGACGTACCTCAAAACTGAAGACCAAAAAACAACGCCACCATAATACCAGGCCATGCCCGACCAGGACTTCGACATACACACCTCTTCCTCCTCGCCACACGGCGCTGAAAAGGATATAGAGAAAGCTCTCAGGCCTCTAAGGCTGGACGATTTTTCCGGACAGGATAAAATCATCGACAACCTGAGAGTGTTTGTCGCCGCCGCCAGAATGCGCGGAGAGGCCCTGGACCACACATTGCTGCACGGACCTCCGGGACTGGGCAAGACCACGCTGGCCAACATCATAGCAAACGAAATGGGCGTGGGATTCAAGACCACCTCGGGTCCCGTGCTAGACAAGCCGGGCGACCTGGCCGGAATCCTGATGAGCCTTGAAGAGAACGACGTGCTCTTCATCGACGAGATCCACCGCCTGCACCCCATAGTGGAAGAATACCTCTATTCGGCCATGGAAGACTACAGGATAGACATCCTGCTGGACAAAGGGCCGGGGGCAAAAAGCGTGCAGCTCACCATCAGCCCGTTTACACTGGTGGGAGCCACCACGCGCAGCGGACTGCTCACAGCGCCTCTCAGGGCGCGATTCGGCATAAACTGCCATCTGGAGTATTACGACCACGAAGTGCTGCGCGGCATTGTGCTCCGCTCGGCCCGGCTGCTAGGGACAGAATGCACCGACGATGCAGCAGCCGAAATAGCTCTGCGCAGCAGAGGCACGCCACGTGTGGCCAACGCGCTTCTGCGCCGCGTAAGAGACTTCGCCATGGTCAAGGGGGGCGGCACAATCGAACTCGGCATAGCGCGCATAGCGCTCGAGGCACTGAACATTGACAAATACGGGCTAGACGAAATCGACAACAAAATACTGCTGACAATAATCGACAAATTCTCAGGCGGCCCGGTAGGTCTATCGACAATAGCGACGGCACTGGGCGAAGACCCGGGCACACTCGAAGAGGTGTACGAGCCTTTTCTGATAAAAGAGGGGTTCGTCAAGCGCACTCCCAGAGGACGCGAAGTGACGACACTGGCATACAGCCACCTGGGACGCACACGGCATCCGGAACAGCCATCGCTGTTCTGACACACAAGACACGGCATAAATTTGCAAATCATAACCATAATTTTTTATAACACCTTATGAAGAAACAATTACTAATCGCAGGCGCATGCCTTGCAGCTCTGGCAACACAGGCTGAAAACAAAATCTATTTCTTCTCTTACGAAGATCCCCAGTACGGCACAAAGTACACCATGGGCGAAGTGTACGGCATCTCCGACAACGGCCGCTACGCAGCCATCTATGACTTTGAGAGCGACTTCAGCTACCTCTGGGACCGCGAAAAACCCACAGAACTTCAAAGAATCAACCGTGAGATCGACGGCCAGGTGATTGCATTCACCGCTTATTCTGTCACCAACGACGGTATGGTAGTCGGTTCAGAGCGCCCCAGAGGCAACAACCAGTGGCAGCCCGTAACCTGGGAGAACGGCGAGATACGCCGCCTGCCCATTCCCGACGAGGCACTTAACAGCAACTACCCTATAGCAGTGACCGGCGACGGTAAAATCATCGGCGGCCACATAGTCACTAAAGACGAAGCTGTGGAAACAGGCAAACGTTCATTCCCCTGTATCTGGGAACTGGGAAGCGACGGCGAATACATCATGCACCTCTATAACGATCTCGAACTACCCAATATGCAGGGCTTCTTCCCCACCGCCATGTATTCTGACGGTACTGTAAAGGGCACATGGCTGGGCGGCACGCTCAACGCCGGCAACGGTTCGTTTGTGGCAGCACTGTACCATAACCACGAACTGAAAGTATGGCACGAGCTGAAGACAGTAAACGAACCCTGGTATTACAAAGGCGAGATCATGGGATACACCGATATAGGCTATATCGACGGCGTTCACGACGGTGCCACAGGTGACTGGGCAATGGGCTCATTCTACGGCGCGGACGCCCACGGCTACTTCTACGGCACTCGTGACTATGTCACCTTAAAAGATCCCGAAACAAAAGAAGGTACCTACAAACATGTAGGCGCGGCTTATAACGTGCTCACCGACACATGGGAAGAGTCTGAAAATTTCACCGCATTCTCTAACGGTTTCGAAGGCAAGATTCTCTTCACTCGCGGCGCACAGGTGCTCACCAACGGCGTGAACAGCCCTGCGTCAGAATCTTTACAAGGCTACTACGAGGTTGAAAGCCGCTCGCTCAACTCTATGGACAAAGCATCTAAGGACGGCTCTGTAATGGGCGGCACATTTGCCGAGACCAACCCTGCCATCAACGCCCCCCAGTACTTCCCCTACATCGTAGTACTCGATTCACCCCAGACCAGCATCCAGAGCATCATTGCCGACGCAGAGACCAACATCGGCATCATCGTGGCCGACGGCCGTATCGACGTGAGCGGTGCCAAGAACGTAGCGATCTACGACATGGACGGCCGCCTCGTGTCCAACAGCTCTTCTGCAAATGTAGAAGCCGGCATCTATGTAGTGAAAGCCGACACTCTGACACGCAAGGTACTCGTGAAATAATCCGGGCCTCCTTACACATACAGACACCGGGGGCGCACACCGCGCCCCCGGATTTTAAATAAACATTAAACCGCACTAACCTACGACAAAATGCGTGTAAACCCGATTATAGCAGCTATGGCCCTGCTGGCCCTCCCGGCCACCGCCGGCGCATACATCTATTCAACAAATTTCAATTCGGGCAACATGCCGCGTAATATCACCGTGGCCGATGCCGGACAGACACAGCCTGTCAAGAGCGACTACCGCGTGGGCTACACTACCAACGGGTGGATTGTAGAACTCGTGGACGGGGGCAGCTATTCGGCTGTAAGCCCCACACACTCGCACTCGGGACTTCCCGAAAGCAACCTTCTGACCCTTCCCACACTCGCTATCGAGGGCGAAACGCCCGTATTGCGCTGGCGTACCATGTCCATACACCCCTCGCTGCCCGAGGCTTACCGCGTGCTGGTGGCCGAACCAGGCGGAGAGCAGACAGAGATTTTCTCGACAAATGCCGAAGCCTCCGTATGGCAATACCATGTGGCCGACCTGTCGGCATGGACCGGAAAAGAGGTCAACATCACGTTTGAATGCAATTCTACCAATAAATATATGCTGGCACTGGACGACATCACGGTGGGCGATCCCGAAGACACCATGTTCCAGGTCCAGAACACCACACCCGAATTTACCGGCTACGGCAACGGCACGGCCCGTATCACGGGCTCAGTGCTCAACGTGGGCAAGGCTATAGAGGCTGACCGCCTCGTGCTGCTGGTGGACGGTGCAGAGGCAGATGCCGCAAAACCGGACCACGCCGCATGGCTCCCTGGAGAAACGGTCGATTACGACTTCGCCATGCCACTGACCCTGAACACGCGCAAGGCATACACCATAGCGGCCGTGGACACCGAGGGCAACACCACTACCCTCTACGAGGGATCGCAGTACTGCTCCAACTTCGCGCGCACGCTGCTCGTGGACGAGGGCACCGGCATGTGGTGTAACAACTGCCCCGAAGGCACTCTCGTGCTCCAGGAACTGGAACGCCGCTTCGGTGACAACATAATAGTGCTGCAGAGCCACATCAACGACATCCTGGCCTGCGACGACTATAATAAAGTGCTGGCATTCCGCGCCGTGCCGCGCATGATCGCCAACCGCAACAAGTCGACCGAAGGGTCTTCGGCTGTTAATTTCGAACGCGAATACGACATACCCACCGACATGGCCCTGGAGGTATCGGCCTGCACCGTCGAGGACGACATGCTGCACGTCTCTGTCAACGTCTACACCGCAGAGGACACTGACAACACATCTGACCGCTACCGCGTGGGCTACACACTGACCACTGACATAAAGAGCACCGTGCCCAACAGCACTTACTATCAGTCTAACAATCTGTCAGGTCCGAAAAGCCGCCAGTTCTACTATCTGCCCACCACTGTGATAAGCGACCTGGCCCCGATGGAGAACGTGGTACTGACCAGCGAAAATGCTTTCGACGGCATCAAAGGTGCCCTGGCAGGCCGGCTGGAAGCACGCGAAGCCCATGAAGTGAGCTGGAGCATGCAGCGTCCCGAACTGCTGGAAGACTGGAATAAAGCCCGTATCGTGGCCTATATCATAGATTCCGAGACCGGCCGCGTAGTCAACGCCGCAGCACACCGCGTGAAAGACGAAGTAGTGACCTCGGTCGGCTCCATAGCCGTCGACCCCCGGGACGAGGCAGCCGCCGGCCCGGCAGAATACTATAACATGCAGGGCGCCAGGGTGACCTCCCCCGGACCCGGCATATACATCGTGCGCCGAGGCTCGAAAGTGACCAAAGAGATTGTAAAATAACGCTACGTATAAAACTAATTTATCAAGTATTAAGAAATATGAAACCAATTTTTTGCGCAGCCCTGCTGACAGCTGCGGCCCTCCCTGCCGGAGCGCACACAGTGCTCCTCAACGAGGACTTCAGCAATGACTGGACAGCCAACTTTTCTTCACTCGAACTTGACGGCAATGCCCCGTTAGCCGCTTTCAACGCCATATTCATGGATGGCAACGGAGTAGCCCAGCCCTGGTGGCCCGTACGCGACTCCTCCACGTCGCAAAACCGTTATATAGCCTCACATTCGGCATACCAGAAGCCGGCTAGCAGTAACGACTGGCTCGTATCAAAGCCTCTGGAAATCCCCACCGAGGACTTCATACTCACATTCGAGGCCCAGAGCCTCCAGATACGCCAGGACAGCAGCCACGCCCTCAGCGACCTGCACGTGTTCGTCACCGAGAAGCCTGTGACTGCCGACTGGCAGCCCGACCCCTCGGAAGCTGTAAAAGTATGCGCCGAATGCCCCCTGGGTGAAAATCCGGGTCTCTGCGACTTTGAGTTTACGACATACTCTGTCAACCTTGACGCATATGCAGGCAAGACCGTGTACATCAGCTTTGCCAACCTGAACAACGACCGCGACATACTGGCACTTGACAACGTGCTCGTGCAGCGTCTTGATCCGGGCGACATGACTGTGACCGCTCCCGCCTATATAGAGCAGGGCGACTTCAATGTAGATGTCGAAATAACCGGCACTCTCGACGAGGGCCTGGACAACTGGACCGTGACATTCACCGCCGGCGAGACCGTACTCACCGAGAGCGGCGCGCGTCTGGACAACGGCGAGAAAAAATCCATGACTTTCACTGCCAAGGTGGGCGGCGACCAGCAGCTCCCCTACACAGTGGTCCTGTCCAGCGAAAACGCCCAGAACATAGAATACCGCGGCAGCATCCACGGCCTGCTCTTCACTCCCGAGCACCGCGTGCTGCTCGAAGAGGCCACAGGCACATGGTGCGGCAACTGCCCTCTGGGTATCTACACTGTGGAATGCATGGAGGAAGATCCCGAAATGCACGACAAGGTGATCCCTGTAAGCATACACGCCAACGGCTCGCCCAACGACCCCATGGTTGTAGAAGACTACATCTACCAGTTCGGCACGAACAGCGCCCCCGTATTCCGCATGGAACGCGGCACACGCGTGCTCTACCTGGGCAACAACGACTATACGTTTGACAAAAACAAACCCTCTACGCTGGGCTACACCGTGGCAGAGCGCACGAAGGAGATAACACTGGCCGACATCGCTATCAGCGGCACATACAACGCCGACAAGACCAAGATCAACGCCACTGTGGAAATGACCCCGGCCATCACTCTCGACGGCTCGCGCTACAAAATCGGCATCATACTCACCGAGAACAACGTGCACCTAAACGGCAGCCCCCTGTGGTTCCAGCACAATTACATGACCGGCACTAAGGCCGAAGGCAACCTGAACGGCTGGACACTGCTCCCGGCATCGGTGCCCAACGTGCGCTACCAGGACGTGGCACGCGCCATCTTCGGATACAAAGGCCTGCCCGAATCCACTCCCGACGCCCCCATGGCTCCCGGACAGAAACACACAGTGACTGTGGAACTCGAAGTGCCCAACACTTACAAGGCCGGCAAGAACGACCAGGGCGAGCTGGTAGTGACATCTCCGGCCATCAACCCCGACAACGTGTGCCTCACAGCATTCCTGATTGACGCCAAAGAGGATACCGGCGTGGTCAACGCCGCAAGATGTGCCATGAGCGAGAATGCCGAACCCAAATTCACAACACGCGACCTCTGCCTCTCACTCGGCATCGACCCCGACGCCGGTGTAAGCGGTATCGAATCCGATTCTGACGCTCCTGCCGAATACTTCAACATGCAGGGTGTGAAAGTCGCTAATCCCGAACCCGGCATGTACATCGTGCGCCGAGGCTCAAAGGTGACTAAAGAAATCATCAGATAATTCATCCGGCCGTCACGCGGCACTGCCTGCCGGCAGCGAGGCGTGACGGCCACATTATTTACCAATAAATCTTTATTCTATGCGCAAATTCTTTACGCTTATGGCTGCGGCTGCCATCACACTGACCGCGGCTGCGGCAGACCAGTTCACGGCAACTCCGGCTTCCGGCACCACCGTGACTGAACTGACCACCATCACACTTGAACCTACCGGCGGAGCTGGCGATGTGGACAACATCAGCGTTAATAGTATCGAGGTCACCAAAGACGGTGATTATTTCTGCGGTGTCACAGCAAAGGGAACAAGCACTAAAACCCTGACACTTAAAACGACTGCAAACACTCCCGGTACATATGTCGTAAATATCCCTGATGGTGCTTTTGAGATTTGGACACCCGATTATTCGAATAGCGAACTTAATACAGCTTTTTCTCTGACTTACACCATCGAAGGCAGCGGCGAACCCGATCCCGTATTCGAAATGTCTCCTGCCAATGGTTCTGTAGTAGAATCTATCGCTAGTTTCCAGATTTTATACAACTCGAGCGAATACTACGGCGTAGAATCTATGGATGCTGATCTTCTTACCATAACCCGTGACGGACAAGCTGTCACCGGCTATCACTGGAGTAACAGTGACCCCGGTACTGGCAAGAGCACATTCAAACTAAGCGATTCAAAATGGGAGTCCACAACGATCACCGAACCCGGCACGTATGTTATAACAATCCCTGCCGGCAACCTGATCATATACACTCCTGAGACGGACGAAAACGGTGATTACAAGACAAAAACTAACAACCAGCCCATCGAAATCACCTATACAATCCCGGCACCTGCCTATACGTTCAATCCCGAACCGGGCAATGTCAAGAAACTTGACACTATCGTAATGACCGGCGATGCCGCCCGTTACACCGCCCTGGCTGCCGTAGAAGGCAAAACTGTCACCGTCATCAAAGACGGTACCGAATTCGGTACCGCCTCTGCCGCGGCAGAGGGCACAGCCATCACCTACACCCTGAATCCCGCTCCCACAGAGGCCGGCGCGTACAAGGTGGTCATCCCTGCCGAAAGCGTACAGTTCACTCCCATAGAGGGCGAGGCCGCTACCAACGACGAGGCCATCGAGCTGGAATACAATTTTATCGTAGCCGACCCCACTGTATATGACCTGACAGTGACTAAGACCAATCCGGCTGCCGGCGAGGTAGACCTGGAAGAGCGCCAGTTTGAGACTATCAACATCTACATGAGCGATGCCGCAGCCCGTCCGAAAGACGGAGCTACCGCCACTCTCAAATGTGAGAAAGCAGGCTATGAGGTCGAAGGCAAAATCCACTGGAGCTACGGCAACATGATCACAATGACCCTCGGCCAGAGGGTGACCAAGAACGGCGTATACACACTGACCATACCCCAAGGCACATTCGGCGACGAGGCATGGATAGCTGACAACGAGACAGGCCATGCCAACGCTGAACAGGTGCTAACCTATACGGTGATCGGCGGCACTGGCGACGCAGCAGCCTACGATCTGGAAATCATCAAAACCAAACCTGCTGCCGACAGCGAGGTAGATCTGGAAATGGTACAGTTCGAAAACGTGATTCTGACCGTGGACAAGGGCGTACTTCCCATAGAAAACGCCAAAGCCACTCTCGCATGCGCAGGCGCTCGTTATTCTGAGGATTGCACCATGACATCGTCTGTAGACGGCCAGATCATGGTAATGTTCCCGATGGTGACCGTAGACGGCACATACACACTGACCATACCCCAGGGAATGTTCGGCGATGCCGACTTCGTAGCCGATCCCACCACAGGCCACGCCAATGCCGCATTCACATGCTCGTTCGAGGTTACAGGCGGCATACCCCAGACATCTGCAACTCTCGACCTGATGCCCCTCTCTATCACACCTGAAGAGGAGGATACCCACGACCTGTCGGAAATCATAGTGACTATGCCCGAAGGCACAATGCTCAAGAGCAATGCCATCGCCAACCTCTCATGCACCGAGGCCAACTATTATGAAAACATCATAATCCGCGGCGGCGAAAACGGTATCTTCACAATCGTTCCGCAAAAGGCTCCCACCAAGAACGGCGTATACGTGCTGACCATCAAAGAGGGTGTGTTCGGCGATGCCGACTTCATGGCTGACAACAATACAGGCCATGCCAACACCATCATCAACAAGACTTGGAACTTCTCAGAAAACGTTTCTGTAGACAGCATCCTGACAGATGGCGAGGAAGCCGACGTATACAACTTCCAGGGCATCCGCGTGGCAAGCAAGCTCGAAGGTCTGCCCGCAGGCATGTACATCGTCAAAGGCCGCAAGGTGGTTATCAAGTAATTTACCTGCAAAACACAACTATAAGGGAGCGCCCGTTCGGACGCTCCCTTTTTTACAGCCGAAGCACGGGTGAACAGCCGGCACATGCCGGCTGTTTAAATATCTAAAAAGCTGTTTAAAAACTTATTCTTATGGAAAACACTGACTCCTCCAACGGTTATAAAATCATGGACGGCTGCACGGCGGCCGCATATGCCGCATACGCATTTTCAGACGTGGCCACTGTATATCCCATCACTCCGGTGGCCGAAATGGGCGATACCGCCGGCAGATGGGCCTCCGGCGGTATCAAAAATCTCTTCGGCCAGACCATGGTGGTCAAAGAGATGGAGAGCGAGCTGGGAGCCGCCGGGGCCGTGCACGGAGCGCTGGCGGCCGGGGCGCTGGCAACCACGTTCACCGCGTCGCAGGGGCTTATGCTCATGATACCCAACATGTACAAAATAGCCGGCGAGCTGCTGCCGGCCGTGTTCCATGTGGGCACACGGTCGCTGGCCGCCCACGCGTTGTCGATATTCGGCGACCACCAGGACGCCATGGCTTGCCGTGCCACGGGATTCGCCTTTCTGGTCTCGTCTACCGTGCAGGAGGCCCAGGACCTCGGTATGGTGGCCCACCTGGCCGCCATAAGCGGCTCGTTGCCGGTGTGCCATATGTTCGACGGATGGCGCACCTCAAACCAGATGGCCACCATACGCACCATCCCATATGAGCAGGTGAGGCCGCTGCTCGACACAGAGGCTGTGCGACGCTTCAGGCAACGGGCCATGAATCCCGAACACCCCGACCTGCGTGGCTCGGCTCAGAACCCTGATGTCTATTTCCAGAACCGCGAGGCGGCCAACCGCTACTATGATGCCTTTCCGGCCATAGTGAGCGGCTACATGGAGCGGCTGGGCGAACTGACAGGACGCCGCTACCGCCTGTTTGACTATTGCGGTCCGGCAGATGCCGACATGGCGGTAGTGGTCATGGGATCGGCAGGCGAGGTGGCCGAACAGACAGCCGCCATGCTGGAGGCAAAGGGTTACAAGGCCGGAGTGGTCAAGGTGCGGCTGTACCGCCCGTTCTGCGCACAGGCCCTCATGGAGGCTCTGCCGAATACCGTGAGACGCCTGACCGTTCTTGACAGGACAAAAGAACCGGGAGCCGGCGGCGAGCCGCTCTTCAAGGATGTGGCCGCCGCAGTGCTGGCGTCGGGCAGGCCAGTCGAGGTATACGGCGGCCGCTACGGGCTGTCAAGCAAGGAATTCGACCCTGCCATGGCCAAAGCCGTCTTCGACAATATGCGCTCCGGCACGCCGAAACGGGAATTCACGGTGGGAATAGACGACGATGTCACGCATCTCTCGCTGCCGTTTGGCAATACGGCGGAATGTGTGCCTGAACAAGAGGGTGTCCAGGCACGTTTCTACGGCTTCGGCTCAGACGGCACCGTGGGAGCCACCAGGCAGGCCGCCAGGGTGCTTTCCGACACGCTGGGCTACCACGTGCAGGCGTTCTTCGAATATTCGGCCAAGAAGTCCGGAGGCTACACCATATCGCAGCTACGCGTGGCGCGACAACCTATAAAGGCCGAATACGGCATAGAGCAGGCCGATTATGTGGCGTGCCACAAAGACCGTTATGTGAAACAATATCCCCTGGCACGCTATCTGCGCCACGGAGGCATATTCGTGCTCAACTCGGCATGGGGCACCGCGTCCCTTATGGAGCGGCACCTGCCGGCACGCCTGCGCAGGAAGCTGGCAGCCAAGGGGGCTCGGCTGTATAACGTGGATGCCGCCGCCATAGCGGCCGCCACAGGGCTGGGAGCGCGTGTCAACATGATCATGGAGGTGGCCTTTCTGCACCTTATGAGGGACCAGTTTGATTTCGACAAGGCGCTTGCCGCGCTCAAACAGGAGATAACGGCAGCCTACCGCCACGAAGGCAACGAGATGGTAGAACGCAACATGCGCGCCATAGAAATGGCGCAGAAAGCAGTCACAGCCATAGACTATCCGGCCTCGTGGGCCTCCGCCGCTGACGACGAGGCCGCGCCCGAAGAGGGCAGACCGGCTTTCGTGCGCGATGTGGCCGATGTGTGCAACCGCCTGGAGGGCGACTCGCTGCCGGTGTCGGCACTCGTCCCCGACGGCAAGATGCCCATGGGCACCACGGCGTGGGAAAAACGCCGCATAGCGCTCAGCATACCACGCTGGGACCCTGACAAATGCATCGAATGCGCCCTGTGCTCGCTGGTATGCCCCCACGCGGCCATACGCCCCTTCCTGCTGACAGCCGGACAGAAAGAGAAAGCGCCTGAGAGCCTGTCGGCACGCCCGGCCAAGGGCACGGGCAGGATAGCGTCGATGCTGTGGCGCATACAGGTATTTGCCGAAGACTGCACGGGGTGCGGATCCTGTGCCGCCGTATGCCCGGGCCGCGCGCTGGAGATGGTGCCTCCACACGATGAAACCGAAACGCAGATACCGCTGCTGGCATATCTGCAGGAACATGTGGGCTACAATCCCGGGCTGCTACCGCGCTTCACAGTGCGCGGCAGCCAGCTCTACCAGCCATTGCTGGAATTTTCCGGGGCCTGCGGCGGATGCGGCGAGACACCGTATGTCAAGCTGCTCACGCAGCTTTTCGGCGAAAGGATGCTGATAGCCAACGCCACAGGGTGCTCGTCGATATGGGGTGCCAATTTCCCCTCGAACGCCTATTGCACCAACAACCGCGGCCACGGCCCGGCATGGGGCAACTCTTTATTCGAGGATAATGCCGAATACGGCTACGGCATGGCCGTGGCCGTAGAAAGCCGTCGAGAGCTGCTGGCCGAGACCGCGGCGGCAATAGCCGCGCACAAGGATTGCGACAAAGGGGTGGCAGCGGCTATCAACGGATGGCTGGCAGCCCGTTCTGACGCGGACGGATCGGCCGGCAAGGGGGAAGCACTGATGCAGGCGCTGAAGCCTTTTGAAAGTAACTGTCTGTACAGGCCGCTGCTCGAGGGGGCAGACCTGCTCGTAAAGAAATCGGTATGGGCCATAGGGGGCGACGGCTGGGCATACGACATAGGCTTTGCAGGACTGGACCACGTGCTGGCACGACGCACCGACCTCAATCTGCTCGTGATGGATACCGAATGTTATTCCAACACGGGAGGCCAGATGAGCAAGGCCACCCCGATAGGGGCGGTGGCCCGGTATGCCGCCGACGGCAAACGCACATATAAAAAGAACCTTGGACGCATGATGATGACATACGGCAATGTCTATGTCGCATCAATATCGCTCGGCGCCGACCCCCAGCAGGCCGTGACGGCGCTGAAAGAGGCAGAGAGCTATCCTGGCCCCTCGCTGGTGATAGCCTACTGCCCGTGTATCAACCACGGCATACGCGGCGGCATGGGCAATGCCATGGCCGAGGAGCGGAAAGCCGTGCTAACCGGCTACTGGCCCCTGTATCGCTACAATCCGCTGAACACGCAGTCGCCGCTGACAGTGGACAGCAAGACCCCTGACGGACGTATGGCCGACTTTCTGGACGGCGAAGACCGATATGCCGACTTGCGCATGCTCGATCCTAAGGAGGCCGCCGTGCTCCAGCCCGAACTCGAACGCCGCAGCACGCAGATATACGACATTCTCAAAAACATGGAGAAGCCTGTATGACACAAGACAGGGGCGTCCCGTCAGCCATGACAGGGCGCCCCTTTCCGTTTTACGGATGCCGTGATTCAAATGTCGTTGTTTATAACCAGAGCCTCGAAATAGCAATCGGCAACTGTGAGCCAGTCCTCCACACTGCCGCACTCCGTCAGCCCCCGGTGGTCGCCCGGTTCTCCGAGCTGCGCGCATGCCTGCTCTTCTGTCAGAGTGACCACAAGCGGACGCTTCTCGGAATCCTTGTCGTAATAATCATCTACCGAGACAGACGCGCGGCCCCTCTCCATGAGAAAAAGGCTGTTGCCCCGGCGGTATATGCCCCCGATTTCGGCGACACGCTCAAAACCGCCGGGAGCGAACACCGCGACCCTGGGCAGATAGGCGAACCTGTCGCCCTCGCAGTCCCACATTATCGCCCCTATGCCTCTGGCACGCATATCGGCAGCTATAGCGTCCTTGGCCTGCAAGAACAGCTCGCCGGACATAACTTCATTCTTGTTTTCCATAATACCAAATATTAATTGCTTTTAAGAATATACAACATCCGGCAGACTTAAGTTCTCCGCGGCAGTCAGAACAAGCGCCTAAAACAGCCTTAAAAACAACTTTTACGGGCAAATCAGACAGTTTCACCCCACATAAAAGGGCCACAACGGCTTATAAAGGCAAAAAATACACAAAATATTTTGCAGTATTAAAAAAAGGTTGTAACTTTGCACCGCAAAATGCACAGACATACCTCCAAGGCATTCTGTCATACGCGCTACCACGGCCCATTCGTCTATCGGTTAGGACGAGAGATTTTCATTCTCTAAAGAGCAGTTCGACTCTGCTATGGGCTACCAATTAACACGAAAACATTCAATTTTTTTCACACAGAAAATCCGATGGCAAACCATAAATCATCAGAGAAAAGAATTCGTCAGACAGAGAAAAGAAGACTTGAAAACCGTTACTGGGGCAAGACTTCGCGTACAGCCGTACGCCGCATCCGCAAAATGACCGACAAGGCCGAGGCCGCAGCAGCCCTGCCCAAGGTGGAGCAGCTGTTGGATCGTCTGGGTCGCAAAAATATCATCAGCCGCAACAAAGCCCGCAACCTTAAGAGCAAGCTTGCCAAGCACGTAAACTCTCTCTGAAACGTGTGCCTGGAGACGGTGTGACGATATCTGCCAGATTCAAATAACAAACAACATACCGGCCGCCGTGTTTCTTCACGCCATGAGGAAATAGCCGGACCGGAAAAAACGAGGGCCCATTCGTCTATCGGTTAGGACGAGAGATTTTCATTCTCTAAAGAGCAGTTCGACTCTGCTATGGGCTACGTAGCAGGTTCTGCCTAACGGCGGAACCTGCTTTTTTTATACGCCGGACAATGAGACTACTAAGACTAGCGCTTAAAAATACCAGAATAGTGGGAGAGAAGCCGTTGGACATAAACTTTTCCACATCGCGCAACGCCGTCGTGCTGCTGGGCGACAACGCGTGCGGCAAGTCGACGGTACTTGACAGCATAGCTTTCATGGCAGGCCCGTTGCTGGAACGGCTGCTACCGGGAACGGCCAAAGACCTCACACGTACCGACGTACATTATGACCGCGAAGGCAGGGCCGCCCCTTATCTTGAAGTCATGGCATGGTTTGAGGCCGGAGCCGCCGGCACGGTCTACGAATCGCGCACTATCGGGTTGTACGGCACTGTTCCGGACAGCCACATCGAAGAGATAGAGCGCCTGGCCGACACCGCAAAAGAAGACAACTCCCTGCTCCCCGTATTCGCCTATTACGGCACGGGCAGAGGCCATATAGGCACCACGGCACAGAAACAAAACGCGCACGGGTTCCGACGCACAGACTGCTATCGCGACGCGCTAGATCCCTCTGCCGGCTTCGGTACTTTTCTGGCCTGGTATGCGGCTGCCGAAGAACAGGAACGCGCCGAAGCCGCCCGGCACAACTTTCCGGCCGCATACAGGCTGCCGGCTCTGCAGGCCGTGAGAAAGGCTCTGGCACGCTTCGTAGGACACCGTTTCCATTCGCCGAGGACAGAGACGCATCCTCCGAGATTCGTCATGAGCGAATACGGGGGTATATGCATGGACCGCGACATGGGTATCGGGCAGATGAGCGACGGCTATAAGATAATGACAGCCATGGTGGCGGACATAGCGGCACGTATGGCCATGGCAAATCCGCACATGGACGACCCTCTGTTCTCGCCAGGCATAATACTTGTCGACGAGATAGACCTGCACCTGCATCCCAAATGGCAGCGCACAGTAGTGGCCGGCCTGACAGACACTTTTCCCAACGCGCAGTTCATCGCCACCACCCACAGTCCCGTGGTCGTGGCAGGAGCCGCCGGCACAGCGCAGGTGGTAAGGCTGGTGTGCCGCGACGATTCCCTGTGCGACGATATCGAGGCCGAACAGGACCTGGAGACGATGGACATCGGGCAGATACTGCTCAGCGACCTGTTCGGACTGCCGTCACTGCGGCCGCCCATGTGGGACCACCTGCTGGCACGCCGCGACGAACTGCTTGCATCGGCATCGCTTTCAGAGGCCGAAAACAGCGAACTTGAAAGGATAAATGCCGAACTGTCCGTACTACAGACCGGCAACACGCCGGCCGAAATACGCACGGCCAGACTATTGGCCGAAATAGCCGGAAAACTGGGTGTGAGGCTATGAGGCATTTCCCAAAATCAGAGAATGTGCCGGAGACACTGAAAGGACTTGACGCGCCCGGATGCACCAGCGACATAAGGCACGAACTGTATAACACGCGAGAGGTAAAGGAGCGCCTGAAAACCGACCAGCACTGCAAATGTATTTACTGCGAATGCAGGCTGAACGGCGATTACGGCCACATAGAGCATTTCAGACCTCAGAAAGGATACAGCATCCCACCGGACAACACACTGCACACACCGGGCTACTACTGGCTGGCTTATGAGTGGAGCAACCTCCTGCTCAGCTGCTCGACATGCAACACATCTTACAAACAGAACCATTTCGCTCTCTGCAGCGAGACATCGAGGCGGATAGCCGCGCATGACACGAGTGCCGAAGAACCGTTACTCATAAATCCCTCGGCGGAAGACCCGGCACAGTTCGTAGAGTTTCACGAACACATCCTGGCCCCAAGGACCACCGGCGGCACCGAGAGCGCCAAAGGGCGCCACACTATAGAACTGCTGGGCCTGAACAGCCGGAAATACCTTGTGTCAAACCGCAGGACGGTATGGGAAAGCCACGCGCGATGGATGAAAGTAAAACGCCTGGCACTAATAATGATAGAGTGCGACACAGACCCCGTCAACGCTCGATGTCTCCTGGCAGAAGCCGATGCGGCACTGGAACGTATGAGTGCGCCCGATGCGGAATACTCGGCCATGTTCAGCGCCGGCGGCAAGGCGGAATGAGTTGTAAATATCGGATTTTTTTGCTAACTTTGTAGTCCCTTGTCCGCGCACGCGCGTATGCACGTGCACGTTAGGTGAAAAAAGAACTGTTATGGAAGAAGAGAAAAAATATATAGCTGACAATATCCAGGTGCTCGAGGGCCTGGAAGCCGTGCGCAAGCGCCCGGCCATGTATATAGGCGACATCTCCAGCCGCGGACTGCACCACCTGGTATACGAGGTGGTGGACAACTCGATAGACGAGGCCCTGGCCGGTTTTGCCAACCGCATTGATGTGACCATACAGCAGGACAACTCGATCAAGGTCGTGGACAACGGCCGCGGTATCCCGGTGGACATGCATGAGAAGATGCACAAACCGGCCCTGGAGGTCGTACTAACCGTGCTCCACGCCGGAGGTAAGTTTGACAAGGGGTCATACAAGGTGTCTGGCGGTCTGCACGGCGTGGGCGTGAGCTGCGTGAACGCTCTGTCAGACTATCTGCGCGCCGAAGTATGCCGCGACGGCAAATTGTACATGCAGGAATATGCCTACGGCAAGCCGACATCTGAACTGAAAGTGGTGGGCCAGGCCTCCGGCACAGGCACCACGGTAGTGTTCCATCCTGACGCCTCTATCTTCACCGAAACTATCTACGACTACCAGACACTGGCCAACCGCCTGCGCGACCTGGCATATCTGAATGCCGGCATCACGCTGACGCTCACCGATATGCGCGAAGTAGACGAACAGGGCACACCCAGAAGCGAGTGCTTCCACTCCGACGAGGGTCTCAAAGAGTTTGTGCGCTACATAGACGGCAGCAAAGAGCATCTGATCGAAGACATCATACACATCAACACGGAAAAGAACGGCATTCCCGTGGAAGTGGCTTTCACCTACAACACCTCGTTTAATGAAAATATCTATTCATACGTCAACAACATCAACACCATAGAGGGCGGCACGCACCTGGCAGGCTTCCGCGCCGGGCTGACACGCACCCTCAAAAAATATGCCGATGACAGCAAACTGCTGGAGAAAGCCAAGGTGGAAATTGAGGCAGGCGACTTCCGCGAAGGCCTCACCGCCGTAATATCGGTGAAAGTGATGGAACCGCAGTTCGAGGGACAGACCAAGACAAAGCTGGGCAACAGCGAGGTTAGCGGCGTGGTGCAGCAGGCTGTGGGCGAAGCTCTGAAATATTATCTCGAAGAGCATCCCAAGCAGGCACGCGCCATAGTGGAAAAAGTGATACTGACGGCCCAGGCGCGCCACGCGGCCCAGAACGCGCGCATGAAAGTGCAGCGCAAAAGCCCTCTGGGCGGAGCCGGACTTCCGGGCAAGCTGGCCGACTGCAAAAGCCGCGATGCCGCGAAATGCGAATTGTTCCTGGTCGAGGGTGACTCGGCAGGAGGATCGGCCAAACAGGGCCGCAACCCGATATACCAGGCCGTGCTGCCGCTGCGAGGCAAGATCCTGAATGTGGAAAAGGCCATGGACCACAAGGTGTTCGAGAGCGAGGAAATCGTAAACATGTTCAAGGCGCTGGGAGTGACCATAGGCACCGAGGAGGATTCAAAGGAACCGAACCTGGCAAAACTGCGCTACCATAAGGTAATCATCATGACCGATGCCGACGTGGACGGAGCGCACATCGCCACACTGCTCATGACATTCTTCTTCCGCCGCATACGCCCCATAATAGAAAACGGCTATCTGTACATCGCCACACCGCCGCTGTACCGATGCCGCGTCAAGGGCAACAAAAAGATCCAGGAATATGCGTGGGACGACCACCAGGTGCAGCGTTTTGTAGACACGCAGTGCGGCGGCAACCGCGGCAGGCTCGAGCTGCAGCGATACAAGGGTCTGGGCGAGATGGACCGCTCGCAGCTCTGGGAAACAACCATGGATCCTGAAAACCGCATACTGAAAAAGGTGGAACTGACAGACGCGGCCGAGGCCGACCGCGTATTCGCCATGCTCATGGGCGAAGAGGTAGGACCACGCCGAGACTTCATCGAGTCAAACGCCACCTACGCCAATATCGACGCATAAGACACATCCATAAATAATTATAAGCCAGAGGATCGCCCGGTCGGGCGACCCTCTGGCTTATAATTTCGCGCCGGCGCGGATTACTTCTTCTGCTCTCGAAGCAGGTCGCGTATCTCCGTCAGCAGCTCGATGTCCGCCGAAGGTTTCTCAGGCTCCGCAGGCTTCTCGGCCTCCTTCTTGCGGAATTGCTGCATAACCCTTATGGCCATAAAGATGCAGAAAGCAACGATGAGAAAATCGACCACATTCTGTATAAACATACCGTAATTCCAAGTCACAGCCTCCTGCGTGACCGCCCCGGCAGCATCCCTGACAGGATCTTTGAGAGTCAGCTTCAGATCCTTAAAGTCCATGCCGCCTGTAGCCAGACCCACGACAGGCATAATTATATCATCTACCAACGAACTGATAATCTTGCCAAAAGCACCGCCGATGATCACACCGACAGCCATGTCGACCACATTGCCGCGCATGGCAAAATCCTTAAAATCTGATAAAAATTTACCCATAAGAAATATTTTTGAAGAATTATTTGTTTAATAAGTGATGCAACCCGGGCATGCCGCCTGTATGCTTAAAATTTACTGCAAAACATATACCCTAACTGAGAAATATTTACTAATTTTGCGGTAGTTCTAAGGCTTATGCAGCCACAACGGTGGCGCGACAGCCATACAGTGTGAGCAAGTGTATAGCCGCAGTTTTTGCAAAATAAACGCAAAATAAAGCAAAAAAGTTTTAACTGACGGATAATCACTAACCAGGATATATAATCATAACATAAACCCAAAAAGGTAAAACAACAATGACAAAAGTAGGTATTAATGGTTTTGGACGCATCGGCCGATTCGTGTTCCGTGCCTCCACCAAGCGTGACGACATCGAGGTAGTAGCTATCAATGACCTCCTTCCCGTAGACTACATGGCATACATGCTTAAGTATGACACTATGCACGGCCGTTTCGAAGGCACAGTAGAGGCCGACGTAGAAAAGGGTCTGCTCATCGTCAACGGCAAGCCCATCCGCGTAACTGCCTGCAAAAATCCCGCAGAAATCGCCTGGGGCGAGGTCGGCGCCGAATATGTGGTTGAGTCTACAGGTCTTTTCCTCTCAAAGGAAAAAGCACAGGCACACATCGAGGCCGGTGCAAAATATGTAGTCATGAGCGCTCCCTCAAAGGACGACACCCCCATGTTCGTAATGGGCGTCAACAACACCGAATACGCCGGACAGAACATCGTCTCCAACGCTTCATGCACCACTAACTGTCTCGCACCCATCGCCAAAGTGCTCAACGAGAAATTCGGTCTGAAAGAGGGCCTTATGACCACGGTTCACTCTTCTACAGCTACACAGAAGACTGTAGACGGTCCCTCTCTGAAAGACTGGCGCGGCGGCCGTGCCGCTGCCGGCAACATAATCCCCTCCAGCACCGGTGCCGCAAAGGCCGTAGGCAAAGTGATCCCCGAGCTGAACGGTAAGCTCACAGGCATCTCGATGCGTGTCCCCACTCTTGACGTGTCTGTGGTAGACCTCACCTGCAACCTCGAAAAACCCGCTACAAAAGAGGAAATCTGCGCAGCTATGAAAGAGGCTTCTGAGGGCGAACTCAAAGGCATACTCGGCTACACCGAAGACGCAGTGGTAAGCTCCGACTTCCTCGGCTGCACGCTGACTTCTATCTTCGACGCTACTGCCGGCGTATACTTGACCGACAAATTCGTGAAGGTTATCTCTTGGTATGACAACGAGATCGGCTATTCAAACAAAGTGCTCGACCTCATCGCATACATGAAGAAAGTAAACGGATAACCAATTCCGCAACAGATAAAAAAGAATACCGGGCAGCTGCCCGGTATTCTTTTTTATAATGTATGCCACACAAGGCTTAGTGTATCTCAACCTTAGAAGTGGGCGGCAGCGTGTCGTTGCGGCGTGCCACAGCGTCGACAACGGCAGAAGCCATGTCGTGGAACGCCCTGGTGCGCGGATCGGCGCCCTCACCGGGCACCACCAGCGCCGGCGGTATGCCGGCATCGGCACGGCTACATATATCTGCCACCAGGGGTATCTGCGCCAGCACCGGCACATCAAGTTCAGAAGCCAGGCGAACCGCCCCCTCTCTGCCAAAAATATAATAACGCTCGTCCGGATGGGGAGCCGGAGTGAACCATGCCATGTTTTCCACTATGCCGAGCACAGGCACATTCACTTTGTCATCGCGGAACATGGCCACGCCCTTGCGCGCGTCGGCCAGTGCCACCTCCTGCGGCGTGCTGACCACCACCACGCCGGTTATGCCGAGGGTCTGCACCAGGGTGAGATGAATGTCCGACGTGCCCGGGGGCATGTCTATTACGAAGTAATCGAGTTCGCCCCAGTCGGCATCGGATATCAGCTGGCGGAGAGCGTTAGAGGCCATCGAGCCGCGCCACAAAACCGGCTTGTCCCGCGCCACCATAAAACCAATCGACAACAGCTTCACACCGAATTTCTCGACAGGCACGATAAGGTCGCGGCCATCCACCTGCTCTATGTACAGCTGTTCGTCTTCCACACCAAACATTTTCGGCACCGACGGACCGAATATATCGGCATCGAGCAGCCCCACACGGTATCCGGCCTGCGCGAGAGCCACAGCCAGATTAGCGGCCACGGTGCTCTTGCCCACGCCGCCTTTGCCCGAGCTTACGCCTATTATATTCTTTACACCCGGCAGCAGCCTGGCAGGCTGCTGCGGAAGCTGCGTGCGGCTCTTCACCGCTATGTTGCCGCGTATCTCTACCTCGCCGGGCAGCGCGTGCTCTATGGCTGTCTCGGCCGAGCGCACCACCGATTTTATGAACGGGTCGGTAGGCTTGTCAAAAATAAGAGAAAAAGAGACTTTCTTTCCGTCTATACGGATATCGTCCTCGACCATTCCGGCCTCGACCAGATTCTGGCCGTTGCCGGGATATCGCACAGTGCGCAATATGTCGGTTATAAGTGATGGATATAGTGCCATAAAAACTATTGGTATTAATCTTTTTGTGGTGCGCGCGCCGCCGCCCAGTCAGGATTCATGCCGCGCGCATAGGAATGATAATCGTCGCGCTGTATGTCATCTTCCTCCGGATCGGCCAACGGGGTGCCGCCGTCCGGCAGACGGAAGCTGAGATACTTTATCTGTTTGCCGCGCGAGAGCCACTGCTGCTCGTAAAAAGTCTGGATATTGCCCACATACTCCGGGATGCCGGGATGCTCCGCCCCGTAGAGATCGGCCGTGTCGGCCAGCACCTCTAGAGCGTTATGGGCCGCCAGACGCGATGTAAAGGTGTAAAGAAATGGCGAATCGGTCTTAAGATGGACCACGCCGCCGGGAGCCAGCACCTGCCTGTACATGTTCAGGAAGCGCGCCGCCGTCAGACGCCTGCGCGCATGCTGCATCTGCGGATCCGGAAAGGTAATCCAGATTTCCGACACCTCGCCGGGGGCGAAAAACGAAGCCAGATTTTCTATACCCGAGCGCAGAAACGCGGCATTCGGGATTCCGTGGGTATGCACCTGGCGCGCGCCGGTATATATACGCGCACCCTTTATGTCAATCCCGATAAAATTCTTGTCAGGGAAACGTCCTGCCAGCCCCACGGTGTATTCGCCCTTGCCGCATCCCAGCTCGAGCACTATGGGACGTGAGGCGTGGAAGAAATCCTCGTTCCAGCGTCCGCGCATGGGAAACCCCTCGTCGCGCAGCCGCGCGTATGTATACTGGAGCACGCAGGGGAAGTGTTCCATTTCGGCAAATTTGCGAAGTTTGTTCTTGCCCATGTCTTATGTATTAGAGTGTTATTTTTACTTCAGCCGGCTCGCCGGTAAACGTGAGGTTGAAATACACGGTGCGCGCAGCACGGTCATAGCGCCACGAACCGGGCTGCAGCGCCACGCCGTCCACAGTGACAGACCTGGGAGCGCGCGCCACGCATTTGACCTCGAACGCGAGACTGCGCGACGACGGCATCCAGTCGTGAACGCCCGGATCCTTGTCGCTGCACACACTGATATCGATACGGCCGTCGGCAGCACGACCGCGCAGCCTGGTCAGAATGAAATCACCGTCGGCGAGCGAAGAGACTGATTTGCGGTCATCGTCAAACAGCGTGTATTCCGTGGTCTGCGCCGACGGATAATACAGCACCGTGAGATGCGACAGGTCATATTGTGTCACATTTTCCAACGGCAGGCGGTAGAGCGGTATGAAGCTGCCTTCCCGCACAAACATGGGAAGCTGGTCCAGGGGCGCGGCCACCGTGGCCGTAGTGCCTCCCCGGTATGTCAGACGGTCATTGTTATAGTTTATCCATTTACCGGCCGGAAACAGCACCTTGCGCGAACGCGCCCCGGCTTTCATGACAGGCGCCACCAGCACATTGTCACCCCACAGATACTCATCGCGCAGCGAGGCATACTTGTCGCCGGGATTATCGCCGAGCCAGTCCAGCGGACGAGCCAGAGGATACCCCATAGCGGCATTCTCATAGGCCAGAGTGTAGTTGTAGGGCAGCCATTCGTAGCGTGTCCTGATAAACTTTTTGCTTATATGCTCCTGGGCCGGATAATGGTACGGCTCGGGCTTGAGCTGGGCATGGGTGCGCAGCATGGGAGAAAACACGCCCATCTGCAACCAGCGTACGTACAGTTCCGGATCCGTGGGGCGTGCCGGGTCTACGGCAAATCCGCCTATGTCGGAACTCATATACCCCAGCCCCGACAGGCCGGAATTGAGCATTATAGTCACCTGGGGTTCAAATCCGCCCCACGAACGGGACACATCGGTGCTCCACGGAAAAACATTGTAACGCTGCAGACCGGCCGTGCCTCCGCGCATCAGGAGCATGAGGCGCCGCGTAGGAAATTCTTTTTTGAATCCCTCATAAATTATGCGGCTCCACTCATTGCCGTACACATTGTGGTACTGCTCGGCCGTCAGTCCGTTATAGTGGCGGATAGTGGCCGGATGCACCTCCGGCTCACCCAGGTCACCCCACCAGCCGGCTATACCGTCGTCGGTAAGCGCCTTATAGCGGCTCCAGTACCAGTCGCGCGTGCGCGGATTGCTCACGTCTATCATGCCGGCATCGCCCACCCACGTGGTCACATCATGGTTGGCACCCTCTTCATCGCGCACAGTCATACCGTTGTCCACCAGATAATTATAATTATCTATGGCACCTTTCTTATTGACATATGGCTGTGTTATGGCCACAAGGTTGACACCCTTGTCCTTAAGTTCGGCCAGCATCTTCCGCGGTTCGGGCCATTTGCTCCTGTCCCAGTCCAGACGCCCCATGTCGGTCTCCGTGCCATACCAGTACAGGTCGAGCACTATGCCGTCCACCGGATATCCACGTGTCTTTAGCGAATCGACAGCGCCCAAAGTCTCACGCTGGTCATGATAACCATACTTTGACGTTATATAGCCCATGGCCCAGAACGGGGGCAGCTCCTGGCGCCCCGTCAGCTCCATATACTGACGCGTGGCACCGGCCAGCGTCCCTCCGCCGTTTATAAAATAATAAGACAACGGTGCCGAGGCCTGGCATGCGGTATACACTATAGTATCGGACAGCACCAGGCCGCTCTTCGTAAAATCATCGAACAAGACACCATAACCCTTTGAGGAAACAAAATACGGCACCGTGATGCCCATCTGCGAAATCCTCGGGTCAGAGCCGGTATACCCGTAATTCTGGCGGTTGTACATCACCAGCGTGTCACCGTTCAGGGCCAGCGAATGCCCGCGCTCGCCGGCACCGTACAGCAGCTCGCCGGGTGCTACGCCCTCGAAGCTAACACGCCTGCTGCCTGCGTCAGAATTGTCCACACCGCCGCTTTCTGCCAGCAACAGCTCGCCGGCACTATTATAGAAACTCACTCTGCCCGTAGCGCGGTCCACCTTTATAGTAGTGGTAGGCGAAGAGAGGGTCACCCCCGTCCCGTCAGCGCCCATACGCAGGCCGCCTGCAAGACCGGACGGCGGCAGTACGGCACTCTGGCTCTGTCTATAGGGGAGCGTGTCACCCGGATCAGCCACAGTGACACGATATATATTCTCATTTACAGGAATTATAGACAATGCGCCCCTCGGCGTGGATATCAACACCTCCCGTGCACACTCGTCGGCACTACGTTCCCCCCGGCACACGGGCCTGGTGTCTATTTGCCCTATATACCCCGAAGCCATAACCGGGACAATGAATGCAGCTGCCACGGTAAAAGACGCGCAAGCATGTAAGAATCTCATATCTAAATTAACATTGTTATAAATTTGCGCAAAGATACAAAAAAAAATCCATTACGCCGCAGCCGTCACAAAGCAAGTCCGGCATGCCGCGCCATACGGCCAGCCGGACAACCAGACATCAATATCCGCACACCTCATCCGTCAGCACAGACAACACTTTGCGAAACAACCAAATATATTTGGTTAAAAGATATTAATAGATTTTGATGTTTACAAATTAAGCCCTATATTTGCAAAATAATCCTTAAACACGATGAAACATAAACTATTAAACATTTTCATTCTATTATCTTGTGTCTCCTGCCTACCGTCTTGTTCTGATGACATAGTTCAGGAAATGGCCAAAGAAGACAACGTAAAAACATCTTCCGAATCGACCATCGGCCATAAATTGTCGTTAGCTAATGCTCTAAAACGAAGTGAACCATACATAAAGGGCATAACCCCCAACATGAACGTCAGAAGCGAAAGACGGATTACCAACGTCGAGTATGTAACACGCGGCATGCGCACCCGTGGCGGAAGCAATAACGACACATTATTTTATATTGTCAACTACGGCAATAATGAAGGATTTGCCATGCTCGGAGCAGACGAAAGACTATTGCCTGTATACGCAGCGTCTGATAGCGGCAGTTTATCAATGTCTGACACAACTGAAAACAAAGGGCTAAAAATGTTTTTCAATTCCACATTAGCAAGTATTGATTCAATACCGGCTGGATGGAAATTTGGCGATCTAATTTATAATGATCCTCGATACTCAGACGAATCCACACTTCCTCTGCTATCCGAATATCAACAAAAAATTCATCAATCTGACCCATTTAATCAATATTGTCCTTTAGTATCTCAAAACGGCACAATATTAAAAAGGTGCGTTGTAGGATGTGCAGCTATCGCAATGGAACAGATATTGTCTTATTATCAATATCCATCTCGTGTATGTGGCTATCTTATTTTATGGGAAAAAGCAAATAAGGGAGAACGAGACTATGACATTGCCAAGGTTCTGGTTAATATTGGCACACAATTACTAAACATGAAATACGGGGAATATTTAAGTTCTGCTGAACCAGAGCGTTTTCCTAATGCATTCCAAGCATTAGATTATAGTACCCCTGTCATAAAAAATTTCGATACAGAAATAGCGGCTAACGAATTAAAGAGCATGAATCCTATACTGGTGTACGGATATAATGATTATCCATTTTCCGGCCACGCTTGGGTTATTGACGGATATAAAAAATATGGCTGGCTACACCCAATCAATGGTTCTGCCGGAGGCCCTACATATTACTTTCACTGTATATGGGGTGATAGAGGAATTAATAATGGATATTTTTACTTTGAAACAACAGGCTCTGTAAATTATAACAACAACACAGTCTATAAAAACATAATGATGCTAACAGGAGTAAGACCTCTATATAATTACATCTAAACTAGATAACTTCAAAAAACAATTTTTATGAAAATATTTTTAATATCTACCATTCTATTGCTATTATGCAGCTGTTCAAATGACGAACCCGAACAAACAACCCACATATACTCTATCACTAAAGAACAATATGAACAACAAGTCAAAGGTCATATCTGGGAATCAAACAACGGCAGGTTTTTTGATGCACAAGGTAATGAACACTCTACAGCTGGCTGGTTAGGAGGCGATCTTAGGATTCATATAATGAAAGTAGAAGGGGACCAATATTTTGAATATTTTGAACCTGACCGTCATATGATGGATGACAAAGTGCATTGCTCCGTTTTTAGCAATATTAAATTTGATGAATATAGCGGAATGGTTTACACAACTGTATTTGACCGATATAAAGGTCTTTTATATTATCCTGTCTTTCGAATAGAAGATCTTAAAGATGACGTTCTGACAATAACAAATCATTTCTCTCAATTTAATTTCAACGATAACTGGGAGGGAACGTATGCTTTGCGCGAACTTCGTCACGCGACCCCTGAACGCACTGAATATTTCAACTCAGCAACAACATCTAATTAATATCTATTGCCATGAATAAAATTATTTTTATATGCACATTGGCTTTGGTGTTTTGTGCATGCTCTACAAATGATGAGCCAGAATCTCCTGAAAAGCCGGTAACTACCGTATATTCCATAACGGCCAAACAGTTTGAAGAACAAATAAAAGGACGTATCTGGGAATCAGATAACAATGCCACAAAATACTTTGACGGAAATGACCAAGAACATTTTTTGACGGATACATAGGATATCTAGACCCGTCTTTCAACTTTAACATATCACCTGACAATACATTGACACGCTATTATGAGAACTGGTATATCGATATGTATATTGAAGATCTGATTTATTATAACAGTGCCCCTAATTGCCTCTTTGACGAACACCACGGAATAGTTTATTTTAAATCAATAAATGAAGTTGTTGTCGGTCTTAGTTATATACCTGCATTTAAAATAGAAAGCCTCAAAGATGATGTTTTGGTAATCAAGGCAAATCTTGGAACCTTTAACTTCGGAACGTCCGGATATGACTATAATTCTTATTCTCTACATGTACTACATCCGGCATCGCCCGAACGCACTGAATATTTCAACTCAGCCATTCATTGTTCTGAAATAAAGCGTTAACAAGAATATTCTTTCAGCCTCTTTAATTAGACAAACAAACTATCTGATTCTGAAAAAGCTATTATTATTGCCTATACTGCTGGCATTACTGTCCGCTGGCTGCAGAAACGATGACCCTGAATTCGAGCATAACAGAGACCTGGGCATAGACAAATCAAAAATCACTATGAGATATGACCATCTATATGACCCTACGGAGATCCCCTGGATATATATTATGGTACGAGGATATCTACATTTACATTCGACAAAAACCTTTTGATTCCTACAGGACAGGAAATCACAATAATTCAGAAAGAATTCGGCAACAGGTATATAGTCAAAATTCCCTTAAAGGGTGGGAAGTTTACACTTAAACTTAATCCGGATGCAACTTTTAATTTTTCTTACGGCTACAATATAGACATTCCGTTTACCATTCCCAAAGAAATCACCTTAGACCCAGACCGTGCATTTTTCAAAAACGAATATCCCGAATATCCGTGGTATTACGCACAAAATGAAAATGACCCTGAAGGCCATCTCCACACGCCGCACGCATTATTTTACAAAGGCACCAATGAAATAAACATGAATATTTCATCATGCGGCGCCACCAACGGAAGGACTATCGAGGTGCACTATAAACTTACAGCCGATGATGAATACGAACAAGAGGTTCGCAAAGACGGACAATTGTTTTTAAAACGCCAGTTTAACGAAACAATAGACATTATCATAATCCAGGGCTGATAACGACCTGGCAAAGTAACTACTAAAACACTGCGGCGCCACGTCCCATGCCGGGACTGCGGCGCCGCAGTGTTTTATGCATCCCGCCATACCTGCGACCTTTCCGGCACGCCAGGACCGCGTCACAAAGGCATAGCATATTAAAAAAGAAAAGATTAATTGTCTCACGACAACTAATCCTCTAACCTTAAATCTAATACCATGAAAAACACGGTGCAAAATTAGCTAAAATTCTTGTTCTATCCAAATTTCCAAGGGGCGCACACCGATATTTTAATATTATTTAACTCGTTTTATAGCCCTAATTCAAAATATTAGTCGGGGAGAAATACAGGGACTAGATTCTACCATATTCAGGCTGGCGGTTATATTATTACGTATTCGTAGTTAATTTATGTTAATTAAATAACCAGCCATGCGCTGTCTTACAGCTATATACAAGTATACGCCAAGTATTTTTCAAGTATTATAATTAATTAAAGACAACGACGTGGTAATTTTGCGCTGTGCCGGGCATGATATGCATCCGGCGATTATTTATTGTGAAATTTAATTTTTGGATTATGGATGAAAAGAATTTTGTAGACGGTACATCGGGGGCACAACATGTGACAGGCGCTCCGCTTACGACAGAGAATGCCGCGGTGGCCAGTCCTTCGCTGGTAAGCAACGCCATAGACAGTGCGATAGTCAGGATACGCCCTATGGCCACGCCTCTTGACCAGATAAGCCGCATGGGGCACACACGTGCCGTGGACTCAATGGAGGTGGATTATTATTCGGTGGACACGCGTGCGGACAGAGATTCGGTAGAGAGTGTCCAGCTTCTTGACGATGTAGAAGGGGCCTCCGACCAGGCTTACGCCGTGAAGGTGGCGCATCCCAACCGCTTCGAGGTCAGCGACACACTGACCTGCGCCGGCACTCCGGGCCAGGTGGTCATGTATGTGGCCGAGAAACGTCCCGACGGAGTGCTTGTGTGCTATAGTGCCGGCGAGGGTGACGTTATGGACGTCGAGGGTGCCGAGGTGGTGCGTATGGGCAGGGCCGCGACCCAGCTGGACGTGCAGACGCCCCAGTTTGCGGCACTTCCCACCAAAAGCACCAATTACTGCCAGATTTTCAAAATGCAGATAGAGCAGAGCGTGGTAATGAAACTAAGCCATAAGGAGATAGGCTGGGACTTTACAGACCAGCAGGAGGCGGCTATCTATGACATGCGCCTGGGCATGGAGAAGCAGTTCCTCTTCGGTATAAAGGGCAAGGTGTACGACCCCGTGAAGCATGAGACGGTGACTATGACCGGCGGCATCTGGAGGCAGGCAGGCCGCGAGATAGAGGTGGGGCTGGAAACTTTCGACTCCAAAGCGCTGGTCGACATGCTATGTTCGGTATTTTCTGAGAATTCAGGCTCACGCCGCAAGGTGCTTATAGGCGGTTCGGCCCTTATATCGGCTCTCAACAAGATAGAGCACACGCATGTGATCACGGCGCGCGACCAGGTAACTTCGTGGGGCATAGATTTCTCCGAACTACAGAGCAAATTCGGAAAGCTGTATGTGGTATATTCTGATATTTTCGACGTGATGGGCATGCCCGGCAACGGTATCGTGGTAGACCCGGAATATATACAGAAGCATGTGTTTATCCCGTTTAACGCCGAGACCCTTGACCTGCGCGGTTCAGGCCAGCGCAATACCGAGGCCATGGTGCTGACCGAGGCCTCATGCCTGACCCTGAGGTATCCCGAGGCACACGCACGAATCATAGGCAGATAACAGGTTATGGACCCGATGGTTAATTTTAGCGAGGCGGAGTTTCTGCGCGAGTGGAAGCTCCGCCTCGGCCTGCTGGGACAGGCCGAAGGATGCGAGATAGAGCGTCATGACATGAGTGAGACAGACGAGCGCGTCAAAAGCCGGATGCGCAGCTGGTATGCCGGGCTGCTGCATACGGCAGACCCTCGGTTTCTGCCTCAGAGAGATCTTGCCGGCGAAGTGCAAAAGGCCGTAATCGAGGATGACGGCGCGCTGAGGATAACGGTGCCTCCTGGCGGATGCCGCCCTTTGGAGGTGAAACTGCGCGGATGGAAGCACGCCGTGCGCGTATTCCACAAGCCGTGTTCGAGGTTTGCGGCTCGACAGCGGGACACGCTGCTGCGCTGCACGCCGCAGAATCCCGGGGCTGTCGCGTTGCCGGACGCGATACTGGCGTATTGTCCCTGCGAAACGGGGGAGAACGCGGCCGGATGCATAGAACGGCTTGTGATGACAGCATGGCCGGCCGACGGAAGCTATACGATGAATGTTAAATTGCTAAATGATATAAAGTGAGATGATACGTGACAATTATATGCTCGACATGGCCCGCGGCGCATGGCTGGGGCTTTCTGGGCTGAGGGCGCGCCGGCGCCGGTTCAAGGCTTTCACCTACGGACGGCAGTGGGGCGACACTTGCCGGCTGCCTGACGGGAGAATAGTGAGCGAAGAGCAAAGGATAAGCGAGGAGGGGCGCATACCCGTGACCAACAATATCATACGTCAGACAGTGAAGAGCATCATAGGGCGCTACCGCTATATGTGCACGCCCTCGGGAAGCGAATCTGACGCGGAAACGCCGGGACGCATCGACACGGGACTGACCACGGGCAGTGTGAGCGAGGAGGACGCCAGAGCACTGGAGGAGTTCCTGATCTCGGGATGCGCCGTACAGCGTCTGGAACGCGGCAGGGTGGAGAATATAAGCCCCGAGCGCGTATTCTTTCATGAATTCCGCGATACGGAATGCAAGGATCTGCGCATGGTGGGCATTCTGCACGACATGAGCCCGGCCGACGCGGTAAGGAGATTCTCCAAAGGAAGTTCGCGCAAGGCGCGCGAGGTGAAACTGGCCTGCGCCCGTGCCGGACAGGGGGCCGCGGCCGGAAGCCGTTTCGGGCGCCAGGCCAGTTTTAACGAGCCAGAGCTGCCAGACACATGGCGCGTGATAGAGATATGGAGGCTTACGCCGCGCGAGATACTCAAGGTACACGATCCGTTCAAGGGGGGATGTTACCGCGAGCATCCTGACGCGCTGGAACGTCTCGAAGGGCTGAACCGCGCCCGGCGCGAATGTGACAGCGCCCTGCTGGAGTGGCGTCACGAGGTAGAAGAGAGCTGGGAGGTGACATGGCTCACGCCGAAAGGCGATGTCCTGTTGCAGGGCGAGGCCGAGACATGCCCTATAGTTATGAAGCTGTACCCGTTAATCGACGGCGAGGTGCATTCCCTGGTGGAGGACGTGATAGACCAGCAGAAGTATGTCAACAGGCTTATTTCGATGCTGGACCACATAATATCGTCGAGCGCCAAGGGCGTGCTGCTCTATCCGGCCGACCAGCTGCCCGACGGGTTCACGTGGAAAGACCTGCGCCGCATATGGTCGAACCCGATGGGCATACTGCCCTACAAGCGCACCTCGAAGACCGTCGTGCCGCAGCAGGTGCACAGCAACGGCGCGACAGGGTCGGGCGCCACCGAGATGCTCAAGATGCAGCTTCAGCTTTTCGACGAGATAAGCGGAGCCACAGGCGCGCTGCGCGGCAAGCCGTCGGCGGCCACGGGCGAGGGGATGCTGCGTGCCGAACTGGAAAACTCCACGATCTCTATGCTGGACGTGCTGGCGGCATTCCGCCAGTTTGTGATAAGGAGGGACGAACTTTTAAAAATTACAGACTGATGGAGAATATGGTTATTTCGACGGACCAGCAGGGTGTCCGCGTGTTCGAAGGCGAAAGACCGGTTCCGGCTTCCGACGGTGCCTGCAGCGTGTGCCACAACCTGCGCGTGACGGGCGGCGGAGTACCGGTTTACGCGCAGGGGGGCGCCACGGTGGCGGTGTCGGGACGCCGGACAGTGGCATGCGACAGGCGCGGACACCACACATACATCATAACTCAGGAAGACGATGGTTCGTTATGGACTGAAGGGCGCGTGGACGATGCCGGGCGTTATACAGCATTGGACAAACGGCTGGGCGAATGCGGCAGCACCGTAAGCGGATGCGCGGCGGCAGGCGATTTTCTGGTGCTTCTCACTGCCGCCGGCAAATTGCTTTACGCACGCTGGAACAGCCGGGCATTGCGTTATGATTTTCTTGGCGAACGGCCCCGGCTGCCGGGATTCAGTGCCGAGGCATCCGGCAAGCTGGCATTCAAGGGAACAGTCAGGAGCACGGTTTTCCGCAACGGCACCGACGACTTGCGCGGAGGACTTGACAGCGAGAGCACCAGACGTGTGGACGAGGCTGTTAAGCAAGGACATAACGAAGCCGTAACCAGCGCCCACGCTGCCGGATACTGGACGGGGCCTGTGACTGTGAGGCTGGCCATGCGTCTGTGGGACGGCTCCCTGGCCCAGATAAGCGAGGCCGTGCGCGTGGACAATGCCGGAACCGCGCGCCCGGACCGCGTGATGCTGCCGCTTGTTTGGGACAGCGGCAAAAAGTTGTTTACCGGCACGGGCGAAGCCGTAGTGGGCGCGGAGGGCTACCGCATAGCTGTGAGACTTGAAAGCGCCATACCCACGGCATGGCAGGATGTGGCAGAGGGCATAGAGGTGTGGATAAGCCGCGAACAGGACACGATAGCCGCAGGGCGCGAATGCGCTCTGGCAACATATACCGACACCTCCGGCAATTACCTGGCGGCCACACTGCCTGTGAAAAGTGCCGAAGAGACAGAAGAGGGGCTGGCAAAAGCACCGAGCGGCCTGATGTATTTCGCCGCAGGCGGCAAAATGCCGGCTGAGATATGCCGCACGGCAGAAACCGAATATAATGACAAGGTGACGCGGTATGCCGGGACCGAAGTTTACAGCGACGGTGTGGGGGCAATACTCGGATACGGAGGTTTTCTCTATACGGCGCGCGGCAGCGGCGTGGCGACAAGCATGCGCGGAAATCCGTTTGTCACACGCTGCGCCACCACAACGGTAGGCGGCGAGGTGACGGCCATGTGGCCGAGGCTGAACGGCGGAGGGGCTTTCACACGCCAATATATCTATCTGGCCACGCCTAACGGTGTGGCGGCTCTCACGCATAAGGAAGACGGCACCCACACCAACTGCCGCATGCTGAGCAGCGAAAGAGTGGAATCGGTGCGGATGGGCGTGGCGGCTCCGGACGGCGTATACGCGGTGAGTTCTGCCGGAAACCTGCTGCGGCTGCGCGACTCGCAAAGCGAGGTGCTCATACGCGGACTAACCGGAACCCGGGCTGTGTGCTGGAGCAACCTGCACGGCGAGCTGTGGCTGAGCGGCGGCGCCGGCAAAGGCTCGGTAGTGCTCAGTGACCCGGGCGCGCGCAAAGGGTTTACGAGCAGTTTCGGCTTCTCCGAAAGACTTGACAGCCTCTATCCATGCCTGGTATCGGCAACGTCGGACAACGGTGTGACAGAAATTTCCAGTCCCGACTGCGGCGGCAGCACGTGCGGCGACGCGGCATACACGGTCGAGCTGGATTCGCAGCCGATGGGCGAAGACTGTACGGGCCGGCTGTGTGTCGAGCTGGAGGGTGAGCCTGTGGATGTCTCCATGGTACTCAGGGGCAGTACGGCCCGTCTGCCCGACAGCGGCATGTTCTCCGTGCTGGCCCTGGATGCCTCGCTGCGAAGCGCCAGAGACGCCAGGGCATGGCTGCCGCTGAACATACTGCGCAACTACAGCAGCAAGCACTCTCTGCCGCAGAGGTGGCGGCTGGAAATGAAAGGGAGGTTTAACCGTGTCCTGCGGCTAGGGCTGTGGGTACCGCAAAGATATGTATGATGGACAGATATTCCGAAGATTTTGAACTGTGGTGCCGCGAGTGCGTCACGGTGACAGACAAGCTGACCGGCGCCCCGGTGCCGTTCGTGCTCAACGCGCCCCAGCGCCGTGTGGCGGCCATTATGGAGCGCCAGCGCCAAGCCGGCAGGCCTGTAAGGCTTATCATGCTTAAAGCCCGGCAGTGGGGCGGAAGCACACTGGTGCAGATGTATATGGCGTGGATGCAGCTAGTGCGCAGAACGGGCTGGAACTCGCTCATATGCGGACATGTGAAAGATGCTGCCGCAAACATCAGGGGCATGTACAGCCTGCTGCTGCGTCACTATCCGGCACATCTGAAAGGGGACAAGCCAGGGGAATGGAGTTTCACGCCTTTTGAAAAAAGTGCCAATGTGAATATTATAGCCGCGCGCGACTGCCGCGTGGCCTTGGCATCGGCATTCGCTCCCAACGCCGTGAGAGGAGGCAATTACCAGATGGCCCACCTGAGCGAGGTGGCGTTCTGGGGAGAGGGAGACCACGATGTGGCCGAAAAAATAGTGAGAAGCGTGGCCGGCTCCATAGCCCTCCTGCCCGACACCCTGATAGTCATGGAAAGTACCGCCGACGGCGATGACAATTACTTCCACACGGAATGGCAGCGCGCCGTGCGCGGAGAGAGCGACAAGGAGGCCGTGTTCGTTCCCTGGTATGAGATCGAGATCTATCGCAAAGAGCTGGCTGACAGCGAACGCCGCGAGGTGGCAGAAAGTCTTGACAGTTATGAGAAATGGCTGCTGGGCCTGGACGGCGTCAGTCTGGAGGCTGCCGCCTGGTATCACGACAAACGCAGGGAATACAGCACCCACGAACAGATGATGGCCGAATATCCGTCAACACCGGAAGAGGCTTTCTGCGGAGGGGGAGGCGAACGGCTGGATCCCAGTGATTTCTTCTGAAGTGCTTAAAAAGAGGTGTGTGGAAGCTGTTACGGACGCTCAGAGCCAGACCACCTCTTTAAACGCATACCGGCGCAGGGTGCCGCAGGGATGCTGGCGCAGCACGAGGTGCCCCAGCGGTTCCACGGCGTAGACCGTGGCCAGGAACTCGGTGCCGTCAGCCGCATCCTGAAACGGATGTGGTGTTCCGTCGGCGCGCCAGAGACAGTCCATATATCTTTCATGCACCTGCTGCTCGTAGCCCGGATCGGATGCCAGACGGCACAATGAAGCCTCGATGGCAGCAGCCGTGTCACGCAGTATCGGCCCGACATCATATTCTCGCCCCGTGAGAATTGCAGCAGACACAGGATTGGGCGCGTATGACAGAAAACATGTCTGGTTTATGTTTATGCCGGCGCCTATTATTGAATAGCTTATTGTGTCGCCGGCAAGAGAGTGGGAGATGAGTATACCGCACAACTTGCGGTCGCCGGCATAAATATCGTTCGGCCATTTGACCGAACATGCCACTCCGGTGTGGCGCACGACTGTTTCTATTATGGCCAGCGATACTGCCTCGGATATGCGGAACTGCCTGCGTGCCGCGAAACCGGGCATACGCATGATCATGCTAAATGTTATGTTCTTGCCCGGCTCGCTTTCCCAGGAATTGCCACGCTGGCCGCGGCCGGCAGTCTGGCACGGCGTCTCGACCACATAGCCAGAAGGAAGCGATGCGGCGTTATCCGCTATATAGGTGCTGGTGGACGGCAGCGTAGGGAACGAATGTATCTCCATAATGGTCAGAATGTTATTACACGGCACCCCGTCTCGGAATCGACAGAGATATCCACATGCAGCGTGTCAGCCGGCAGTATCTCGGCCGCGCGCTCGGGCCACTCTATCAGACAAAGGCTGCCAGAATACAGATAGTCCTCAGCACCTATGTCAACAGCCTGCCCAGGAGAATCAAGGCGGTAGAAATCGAAGTGGTAAATATCATTGTGGGGAGGAAGTCCCTCATAATGGTTTATGATAGCGAACGTGGGCGAATTAGGGGTGTCGCCTCCCACTCCGAGCTGCCGGCATACCTCGGCTATAAACGTGGTCTTACCGGCTCCCATGGGGGCATGGAACGCTATTACGGAACGGCCGCCGGCTGCCTCTATGAAGCGCCTAGCCGCCTGTGGCAGGCAGGATACTGAGGGGATGGTGATTACCATGGCTTATAACATATAATAAAAAAATATGCTGCCAGCAAAATTGCCGGATCATTTAAAGGACAAAATTATGAATTTTTTGCGATATGGTGAATTCAAGAACGAGATGGCGGAGTCAACTGGAGGATGCGAAATTACTGAAAAATTTGATGAAATCCGCAATTGGTGTTGAGAATTTGAGTTTTTCGCATCCGCCAGTTGATTCCGACTGTTAAATAATTGCTATTATTTTTTTTATGTCTAAACTTTTTTTACCTTTGTGCCGATAACCTGTTATCAATGTAGTTTAATCATTATAATTTCTTATATAAACTTGTTCCAATCCGCATGATAAAAAACTGTTTTTGCAATAAATGGTTGAGTGACAGAGCTATACAAATAACGATACTTTAAAAACAAACAAAGCAACTAAAATTAGATTAATATGCGACATTATCTTATTAATCAGATTAAACGAATAGTGGGTCTTTCGCTACTTTCGTTTCCCTGTTTACTTTTCGCACAAGAGAAGACGCCGGAATGGGCGTATGGCTATCCGGAGGAAACTATCAGAGGAATACGTTATTTCCAACTGAGTAATACCATAGATCACATCGTACAGTATCCCTCTCTTGAAAGTTTGCGCGCTTTCGGATTTATGCTTAATCCCGATGACGAAGAAACGTATATTGCTCCTGATGGAAAGATAATTCCTAAATTCTATTCTGCGTTATGGGCAGAGGCCCCGAATCAAAATAATCCGGGCAGGCATACACCCGAAGATGCACTTCCCTACTATGTGGGCGATATTTATCTGCCTGACTTTATAGAGGGGTTTCATAGCCAATCCGATCCTTATGTGCTTGGCTTCAATTGGACGGCAATAGGAGACAAGGTGACATCAATAAGGACTCCGCTCTATATGCCTGTCACGACCGGTTGTTTCCAACATGCGTCAAACTTGAAAAAGGTACAGATCGGTGCCTGCTATGCAGTGGATCCTTGTTCCTTCTGGTACTGCAGACAGCTTGAGACTGTGATCATAGAAAAAGATCCGTTCATTTACCGATATGCTTTTGCCGGCTGCCCGGACATCAAGTCGGTGGTGCTTAAATCAGGGGAAGATTTGCCTGCGTTTGAAGACACCTCGGCCTTCGAAGAGAGTGTCTATGAGAATGCCACACTCTATCTGCCGGACTCGCTGATGGAGAAATGCGGCAGTGACCCTCTCTGGAGTAAGTTTGTGCACAAGAAGAGTCTGAAAGAGTGCCCGGTAGAGCCGGTAAAACGTTAAAAGTAAACATGTATATGCATTTTTATAATATGGAGAGTATAAAACGAACGCTTCAGATATTGGGTATTGCGCTATGCGGTACCGTGAATGCCACTGCCTATGTGAATATGGCGTACACTAAGGTGGATGGAGTTAATTATAAGACAGACTTTTACCAGGATATCACACGACCTGAGAGCGGAGCCGATTGGCATTATGTCTATACGCTTCCGTTTGAGACAAAGTATTATGTCGAGGCGAGTGCGGAACGCTGTCAGGCAGAAATTGTCGGTAAGGAATTTCTGTTTTACGACGGCAGCAGGGTGCCTGCCATGGAGTATGGCGCTTTGCTTTGGAAGTCTAATTTTTCGCCGGATGCCGGCCTGCCCAATTATGACGCCGACAAGGACGAGGAAGCCAGGCGTCCTCCCTATTATGCCGGCGATGTGTGGCTTCAGGACATGGTAAATATGCGGGATTTGCGCAACCTTCGCAATACAAAAGACTATATCGTCTACGATATGCTGCCCGATAGGTCCTATAGAAAACAGCATCCGGAAATGGTAAATAAATTTAACGAGAAGCTGCTGTCGATTCGTACCCCGCGCTATGCGGTGGTGCGTACAGGCCTGTTTAAGGACTGCACGGGGCTGCGCACCGCGCGTATCGGCGCCGCCCAGTGTGTGGAGGCAAAGGCGTTTGAGAATTGCACCCGTCTTGAGACGGTGTTCTTCGAGAGCGCCCCCTACGTGGAGACTGAAGCTTTCCTGAACTGTCCGAACATCAAGTACGTAGTGATGGACACCAAACTGCCACAGGCACCCGAGGGAAGCACCCGTTATTATGATGATGACCAAGACCCCTTTGACGAGCAGGTCTACAGTCAGGCTACGCTCTATGTGCGCGAAGACCAGATGGAGGCCTTCCGCAACGACAAGACCTGGGGCAAGTTCAAGAATATACGAGACATAGAAGAGTATCTGACGGGAATAGAGACTGTCAATCCAGACTCTCAGGTAGGCTACGAGGTCTATGACCTGTCGGGGGTCAAGGTGCGCTCAGCCGTCTCGGGCGAGAACTGGCGCAAAGGCCTCCCCGCCGGCCTCTACATAGTGAAGTCTACCCTCGGCACCGTCAAAAAAGAATACATACGCTAACTGATAAATATTATGAAGAAAATTGTTTTACTTTTCGCTTGCCTGATAATTGCCGGCATTTGTCGTGCAGAGAAAGTTTGGCACTTTCAGGTGGATGGCATAAAGTATAATATTAGTGAAGGCAACACGGTAGTACTTAGGGAGGGTTGTCTTAAAGAGTATGGTGTGGAGCATGTTGAGATCCCGCCATACGTCACCTATAACTCGGTGACATATAAAGTCACTGCTATAGAGGAAGCTGCCTTTAGATGGAAAAGCAAGTTGAAATCCATTGTGCTGCCTAATACACTGGAGAGGATTGAATATCAGGCTTTTTTTGAGTGTACAGCTCTTACTTCTATTGAGATACCGGCCTCGGTTAAAAAAATCGGAATCGAAGCTTTCATGGGTTGTACGGGGTTGACGTCGCTTACTCTGCCGAATAATGATGGTATAAATATCTATAATTCTGCATTTGCATATTGTACGGGTCTGACTCATGTGACAATCCCACCTTCAATGACAAAGCTTATCGATGTTTTTCATGATTGCACCGGGTTAACCTCCGTTTCACTTCCCGAGACATTGACACAAATCCTCGGAACCTTTAGAAATTGCACCGGACTTAAAAAGGTCCACATACCCGGCTCAGTAGAGGTGCTCGGCGGATTTAAGGGGTGCTCAAATTTGACTTCAATAAATATTCCGAAGTCAGTGCGTAGCCTCGGAGGGTTTGGATATTGCACATCGTTGCAATCCATTGACATTCCCTCATCAGTGACGTCTATTAATGACAGCACATTTGTCGGTTGTACAGGTTTTAAATCGATCAAGATCCCTGAATCTGTCAAAGAAATAGGTGCCGGAGCCTTTAAGGGTTGTACCGGGCTGACTTCGGTCGTGCTTCCTAAAACTTTGACAAAGATAAGTAATGGTATGTTCGATGGTTGTGCCGGCCTGAAATCTGTGACAATACCTAATAAAGTTGAGGAAATAGGCAGTGAAGCATTCAAAGGGTGTACAGGCTTTACCAAAATTGAGATTCCCTCATCGGTGAAATCCATCTTCGGATTTCAAAACTGCACGGGTCTGACCTCGGTTGTTATCCCGTCGTCTGTCACAATATTAGACGGATTTGATGGCTGCACGAATCTGGCAGAAATAAATATATCCTCTGCGGTGAAACACCTCGGCGGCTTTAAGGGATGCATCTCTCTGAAGTCGATAACTATTCCCGATAAGGTTGAATATTTAGGGTATAATGCTTTTGCCGGCTGTACGGGGCTGAAGACTATTATTGTACCCAACTCAGTGACGACAATGGGCGACAGCGTCTTTAAGGATTGCAGTCGTCTGACCACTCTGAAGCTGCCCCGTTCGATCACTATAATCGAGAATGGTTTTGCCAGTGGTTGTAGCAATTTAACAGAATTTACCTTGCCGGACAAGGTTACAGAAATACGGGATGAGGCGTTTAGCGGCTGCTCCGCCTTAAGGTCTATCAACATACCCTCCACTGTGCAGTTCATCGGCGATAGAGCTTTCGAAGGCTGTGCAAGTCTGACTTCGTTACATATCCCTAACTCGGTGCACGATGTCGGAGTGGAGATTTTCAAGGGCTGTTCCTCGCTTCAAGATCTTAAGTTGCCGGACCAGGGCCTCTTCATGTACGGGGCATTAAGAGGTTGTTCGGGGTTGAGATCCTTTACCATTCCTGATGATGTGACAAGCATAGAACATGAGGCTTTCAGGGGTTGTAGCAATCTGGCGTCAATCAACATCCCAGCTTCCGTGACGAGTATAGGAGAGAGTGCTTTTGCCGAGACAGGTCTCACGTTTTTGACCATACCAAAGACCGTAACCGATATATGGACCGGCGCGTTTGCCAATTGTCCTAATCTCAAAACTGTAGTGGTGGAGGATTCGCCTGAATACATACATCAGTCGCAGCCAAATGATGAGCTCATGGGTTGGAACCACTGGTACCTCATGCCCGGTATGTTTGATCAAACTCCGGTCGAATACTTATATTTAGGCCGCGATGGTACTTATTCATTAGGTGAGGCTCTTACTTCTGTAGAGGTAGGTGTTGACTTTCAACATCTTACTGACCACGATAACTTATTTTCGAAGTGTTACGGATTGAAGAAAGTTATAATTCCCGGGTCGGTGATAAAGATATGGAAAGGGACTTTTTTGCGGTGTACTGACCTCGAGACGGTGTATGTGCGCAGACAGGAACCTCCTGAACTTGAGCAATACTCGTTCAGTTCGGAGTCTTACCCCAAAGCTGAGATTCATGTGCCGAAAGGGAGTGGTAAGGCTTACAGAGAGGCACCGTATTGGTGCAATTTCGCCAACATAATTGATGATCTGGACGTGTCTGGCATCGAAGACGTGAACACGGATGACGACAGCACAGAGATAGAGGTCTTCAATATGCAGGGACAGATGATGCTGCGCACCACAGATGTTGAAGAATTGAAGTCTCTTACTCCCGGCATATATCTGAAAAAGAAGGGCAGACACACTGAAAAAGTAGTCGTAAAATAGGCTGCCGACAAGACTCACAAGTGATAGGCGTGACGGACTCTCAAGGTCTGCCACGCCATTCTTTTATCAACTCACTGATAAGTGTTTGACGGGTATGTGTTAAATATGCTAAAAAATGCTATTGTTTTTTTCGCTTATGGCTAAACTTTTTTATCTTTGTGCCGTTGACCTGTTATCAACATTCTTTAATCATTATTTATGGAGACGTATATAATAAATTCGGGCAATGTTTCTGCCGCCTTGTCTGAGTTGAAAAAAGGGGGCAAACATTTTATAATCACCGTAGATGTACCGTTCCCCGGGGGCACGGTAGAATTAGGCGCCGGAAGTATCCTTGCTTTCAGGGGCGGTTCGTTTACCACCGGCACAAGTACAACAGTTAAATTGAAATCCTGTCAGATATTTGCCGGAGCCTATCCTATCTTTCATAAGAATATAAAAATTACGGGTCTTGAATCTGCCGAAGTAAGGGCCGAGTGGTTCAGGTCAGCTGACGATGCCTCCGATGCTGATTACATAAACCGCGCCATCACAGCGGCTAAAGGTTGCCCGGTAGTGCTTGAGACACGTACCTACGAGCTTGGCGACAGTATCAGGTTTATTCCCGATTCCATCCGACAGACATTGATATGTCCGGGCACCCTTTCAGTTGCCAACGCTTCAGGAAGCATACCGGCCATAGACATAAATACCGGGTCGGTAAGGCTGCAGATCAATAAGATACAGGGAGCCTCGACTGCTACGGGGTATAAAGGTATAGGCATAAAGTTCAGCGTCTATAACGAAAACTCCGACATCGAGGTCACCACCATGCGGAATCTTGAAAAGGGCTTCTTTGTACAGCCGGATGTGAGAGGCAAGCATCCGGATAAACCGGAAGAAGACACAGGTGGCGTACAGTATTGCCGCATTAAATTCGGTTCAATCTACGCTGACTACTGCTTCTACATTGATGTGTTCTCAACTGCACAATACCTGTATAAAGATACAAATGACAAAGCTTCACTGCCTGCATTGGCTGCAGGCGGTAAATTGTCTACCACTGAATTGGAGGCGTTAAATTGGTTTAACGAAAATCAGATTTCCGGCGGATTGATGCAAGGCAAGTACGGAGTGTACATATTGAGTCCGAATGAGTTCAAAATTACTGACGGCACCAAGGAGTACGCCAATACTATCAATCCGGCAAATGTCAACAACGTTATGAACGGGTTGAAGTTTGAGAACATCAGTTTTGAGGGGATAACAAAGTTGGCACTCCGTTTTCGCTCGGTACAGAGGAGTGTCTTCTTAAATCTGCAAATGTTCAACAGCATGCCGCAGACCGGTAAAGATCCTAACGATCCCACAGACTTTACCCCGTGGATTGATTTGGAAAATATAAATGAAGTGCGGATGACATTCAACTCATTTGTGCTGCCGAACCGCATAAAAGTCGGGAATAGATGCAAAAATAGCTATATATACGGTCCCATACTTGACAATCCTGCAAACTACGGCTCACACTTCGACACCTTGGGTATTGATACCCTCTATGAACAGTCCGGAAGCAGTATGATTGAAAAGTCGCAGATGTACGTAACCAACTCGGTGGTGCCTTACAATATGGCCAAGACTATAAATGTGTCAGCTGAAACTACGATGTACATCAAAGACCTTCTTCCGAATCTCAAGGATGGCACCACGTCTACATCGCAAATCAGTCTGCCCGTTTTGGCATCTGCCCTGAAAGTAAATATCGCAGAGTCTAAAACTCTTACTATTGAACTTACAGGAATAGACAGATTTGCTCCTTGTCTGTATACTGTAGATGCGTCTATATTATCAGGCGGAAAACTCAATTTCAAAACAACCGGATATTTAGGGATAGAAGGAGGCACGTATACTCCCGAAAACACGCAAGACAATAAACCTGCATACACGATAAAGACTGTTTCTGCATCAGGTATTTATGCAATACAATGGCTGAGTAATTGGTCACTGCGAATAACGAAGTTGTAAAATTAAAGACTTACGATAAATGAGTAAAAAGATAGGGTTTATCCCAACGCGTATAACCGGTCTGCTGCTTATGGCATTGCCTTGTTTTTGTTTGGCGCAAACAAGGACACCTGATTCGGTAAATATTGCTCCGGAGAAAACAATTAACGGCGTTCGTTATTGGCAAGTGAGTAATGAATTGGATAAAGAAGTGGATCTGTGGGAAGATCATCAGCCTACTTTGTCAGATTTAAGGGACTTTGGATTTGTCTTGAATTACGAAAATGAAGATACATACATAGCTCCTGATGGGAAGATTGTGCCCAAGTTTCATGATGCCTTGCGGGTTATGGCTCCGAATGCATACAATGGAACTATAGCTCCACCTGAAGGCGCTCCTTCATCATATTCAGGAGAGATCTATCTGCCTGATACGATTGAGAGGTCTAATTTTGTTCCGGAACTAACAGGCTCGTATTATGTGCTCGGGTTTCAGCCCAGATCTATGGCTGAAAATCTAACCGCAATCAGGACTTCGATTTATATGTCGATTTCAACAAGTTCTTTTAAGAAGGCGGTCGGACTGAAAAAAGTGCAGATTGGCTCATGTTATTCTGTTGTGCCTTGTACTTTTTGGTACAGCAAGCAGCTTGAGACGGTAATCTTGGAGAAGTCTCCATACATTTACAGATACGCTTTTGCCGGTTGTCCCGATATTAAATCGGTGGTGCTTCAGTCTGATGTTGAGTTACCGCCGTTTGAAGATACCTCAGCCTTTGAGGATAGCGTCTACAAAAACGCCACTCTCTATCTGCCGGACACTCTGATGGATAAATGTAACAGTGACCCTCTCTGGAGTAAGTTTGTCCACAAAAAGAGTCTGAAAGAGTGTCAGGTAGAGTTCATTAAACCTTAAAAACACACGAATATGACTGTCAAATATATCAATACTGCTGATAACCTCAAGGCAGTACTTGCAGCGCAAAATACCTACTTCATAGTGGAGCGGGCGATTACGTTGCAGGCTATTCAGTACACACTTGGCAAGGGAAGCGTGATTGAGTTCACGGGTGGCAGCTTTAAAGGAATCGCCGGCACATCGTTCAATCTGAATGGCGGACAGGTGATTGCTGACCCGTATCCGATATTCTCAAACATGGCGGTGTCGGGCTTTAGCAACAGCAAAGTATATGCCGAGTGGTTTAACAGCAATGGCGATACCGCCCCACACACTTATATCAACAATGCGTTGAAGTATGCAAAGGGCTGCCCGGTAGTTCTGACAAAGATGAATTACCAACTGAAGGGAACAATTACTTTCCCTACGGGAACACCATCTACCTTGATTTGTGCGGGCACACTTGAAGTTGTTAACGGTACTAATACTGAATGGAATAATAACCCTGTAGCGATAGAAATAGATGTTAGCAACGTTCGCCTTGACATTTACAGGATTAAATTTCAAGGGAAAGAGGTTAAAGTTATTGATAACAAAACAGGACTCCCGTTACGTGACGAAAACGATGAGATAGTGTTTACAACTGTTCCGGATAAAGGAACTGGCATAAGGATATCCGGAGATGTATATCATGTTTCGGTAAATGTCAATACTATTCTATATCCGGAGCTAGGTATTGATATAACTCCCGGAAAAGTTGGGGCTTCTGCCAATGTTCAGTATCTCAACATCAAATTTCAATATATATATGCAGAATATTGTATATATATGAACATATTCTCGGTTGGGGATACAGAAAAGAACCGGATAACGCGATGCTCATTCCACGGCGGAAGACTTAGTGGTTCTCATGGTATATATATGACAGATGGCATCGTTAAATCAGCTAAAATCACCGAGAGCTGTTTTACCAATATCGGATTTGAAAGTCTGGATAAATCAGCCATAACTCTTCGGAATGCTACGCGTTTGAGATTTGAATATATCCGCATGGCTGAGTCTTTGCCTAAAGGGAACAACCCATGGATTGATTTCAAAAACGTGTCTTATGCAAGCTTCACAATCAATGGAGATCTTAATGCCGACAAATATGTGGCGAGCGGTTCATGCAGTGATATTGTCATAAAAGGTTCTGTCCTTAAAACAACGAGCTGGAGAGGCACTCCCTTTGACATGATTGTGATAGATCCAAACGACGGCACGCCACAGAAGGCAGCCACATGTTCGGTCAGTCCATATCAAATGACAAATACGGTAACGCGTTCAAGCAACCTGCAGGAGATTCAACCGACGATAATGCCTGCTGTCACCGGCAAGTTTGGTGGATTGAAAGCCCTGCCTCGTATCTTGCAGTTCAATAACAGCAGCGCAGCCACAGTCAATCTTCAAGGATTGCCTGATTATGCCCCATGTCTGTTTTACTTGACCAAGACAGGAAAAAATACTCTTGAATTTGTTCCTTCCAATACGTCAGCTAATATAACTGAAGCAGGTGCATACCAAATGGTATGGATAGGAGAACAAGGAAATCTAAAACTAATGGCCATATCATTGAAAAAATGATATGGTAAATTAAAATAAATCTATATGCGTCTTATTTTTAAAATAAAAAAGATAAAACCGGCGGCCTTAATGCCGGTTATTGCAGTATTATTCGCCATGAACGGCAATGCTGTAGTTCTCAATTGTCAGGCTATTGTCGATGATGTGAAATACAGGACTGTCTATTCTCCGGGATTCCATCTCTCTAATCTGTCTGATGAGGATCTGCCTATGATGTTTACGCTTGAAGTAATAACAAAATCTTATATTAAGGAGATTGCTCAATGCTGTCAGGCAGAGTTGAAGACCAAGAGTATGTTGAGTTATGACGACAGCAGAGTTTCAGATATGGAATTTCTGTTTTATGACGGCACCAGAATTCCGAGTGTGGAATATGCGGCAATACTCATGGGGCCAGATGCTTCTTGGGATACGGGGTTGCCCAATTATGATGCGGATAAAGACGAGAACATAAAGCGTTCTCGATTTTACACCGGCGATGTTTGGATTCAGGATTCGGTATGCATGCAGGCTCTTCCGGATCTTCGCAAGACAAAATATCATATTGTTTTTGATATATACCCCGATGGGGGACTTTCGTATTTTGACAAGGAGGAGTTGACTTCGATTCGTACCCCGCGCTATGCGGTGGTGCCTAAAGGTATATTTAATGCATGCTTCGGGCTGCGCACCGCGCGTATCGGCGCCGCCCAGTGTGTGGAGTATATGGCGTTCGGGGATTGCCCTAATCTTGAGACGGTGTTTTTCGAAAGCGCCCCCTACGTGGAGACTAATGCTTTCCGGCACTGTCCGAACATCAAGTACGTGGTGATGAACACCAAACTGCCACAGGCACCCGAGGGAAGCACCCGTCAATATAAGGATGACAGAAATCCCTTTGACGAGCAGGTCTACAGCCAGGCTACGCTCTATGTGCGCGAAGACCAGATGGAGGCCTTCCGCAACGACAAGACCTGGGGCAAGTTCAAGAATATACGCGACATAGAAGAGTATCTGACGGGAATAGAGACTGTCAATCCAGACTCTCAGGTAGGCTACGAGGTCTATGACCTGTCGGGGGTCAAGGTGCGCTCAGCCGTCTCGGGCGAGAACTGGCGCGAAGGCCTCCCCGCCGGCCTCTACATAGTGAAGTCTACCCTCGGCACCGTCAAAAAAGAATACATACGCTAAGCCCGACACAGACAAATCGTAAAACAGGCTGCCGACAACGCTTTTAAGACGAATGGGCATCCCTATCGAAAAAAAAATCAGTAATAATTATCCCTCTATAAAATATGTTTTGTAATTTTGCGGTTCGGATTCGCCATAGGCCGCGTGGCCGGCCTATGGCAGACAGTCCCGGCAACATTATCCGGACCAGTATTTTTAATCAGACTTATATTACAATTTTATAAATACTTACGCATGAAGAAATTCTTACTTTCCATGGCAGCCGCTATGACTATGGCCGGCGCCAACGCAGGTGTGGTAGAGCTCAATGTGAACGATGCCACCGACATCCAAGGCACTCTGGTAGAGGAAACAATGAAACCCGACGGCAGTGTGCAGGCAGCAAAGCATTACGAAGACCTGACATCCCTGCAACTGGGAGGATACGGCTTTACATTCACACACGTAAGCGGCAACAATGCCCCGACTTACTACTATGCCACTTCTACGAATCCGAAACAGCAGTGCGACATACGTGTGTACAACGAGGCCACTATGACCATCACTGCCCCTGCCGGTCAAGAGATTCTCTCTATCGAATTCAGCGGTTCTAAAGCCGACACGAAGAATCCCGGCAAGTACCAGGCAAACACAGGCTCGCTCAACGTGGCTTCTGCCTCTGTCATGAACTGGACAGGCAACGCTACCGCGATCACTTTCACATACCAGGCTTCTTACCGCATCTCTACCCTGAAGATAGAGACCGGCACTTCTTCTATGGAAACTCTGGAAGCTCCCGTTTTCACTCCGGCATCCGGCACTACTTTCGGCGATGACGGCCTGGCAGTGACTATCGCTGGTCCCGAGGGCGCCGCTATCTATTACACTCTGGACGGCTCTATGCCCTCGAAGGAGAGCAACCTTTACGATGCACCCATCGCTCTGACAGCCACTACAACTGTAAAGGCTATCGCTGTAAAAGAGGGTATGAACGACAGCCCCGTGGCTACTGCCACTTACACAAAGGATATGGTGATGAAGACTCTGGCAGACATTGTGGCAGCCGGTCTGGAAGATGAAAAAACCGAATTCACTTATGGCGGCAACGCTGTGGTAACTTATGTGAACGGCCAGAATCTCTACGTGCGCGACGAAAGCGCCTCTCTGCTGCTTTACAACAAAGACGGTTTCGGCGACAAGTATGCCAACGGCGACATACTCACCGGCTTCAAAGGCACATTCAAGAACTACTACAGCACTTATGAGATGATGGTAAACGCCGAGTCTATGGGCGAAGCCGTGAAAGGCGAGGCCGCACAGCCGGTAGAAATCAACATAGGCACACTCACCGAAAAGGAACAGAACAGCTATGTGATACTCAAGGGTGCCACTATCAAGAGCGAGACTATAGCCGACAAGACTACTGTCTACGCACAGAAGGACGGTGACGAAATAGCTATGTACGACAAGTTCAAAATCGAAATTGCCGACAGCGAAAAGGCTATGGACATCGTGGCTATAGTAAGCTACTACCAGCAGAAAGGTGCCGATGCTCCCGAGCTGCAGCTCTATCCCATCTCGATCAACGAAGCTTCAGGTGTTGAGGCCGTAGAAGGCGAAGAGGCACAGGTATACGTGCTCGGCGGCAGCATAATCGCTCCCGAAGGCGCCGAGGTATACAGCGTGAACGGCGCACGTGTTAACGCCAACGGCCTGGCCGCCGGTGTTTACGTGGTACGTCTGGCTGACGGCAACGCAGTCAAAGTGCTCGTGAAGTAATCCGAAATAACATATTCTGCATAACATAAGGCTGCGCCGCGTGTGAGACACACGGCGCAGCCTGTTCTTTTATATGTACCGCTCAGCCGACCTGTATGCTGTCCGCAGCCAGGACGCCGGCACACTCCGGCGAAAACAACGGGACAAGGTCTGACGGTGAGCAGGGTTCGGGAGAGACGGTAAGTCCTGCCATAAAGGCCAGGCGGCCTACCAGTTGTCCGGGAGTGTGTGTGCGGCGCAGAGATTCCATATCGAGGGCGCCGTCACGCTTTGAAAGACGCTGCCCGGCCCCGTTGCACAACAGCGGCACATGGGCGAATTCAGGCGCTCTAAATCCGAGCAGGCCGTAAAGATATATCTGCTGTGCCGCTGACAACAATAGATCGCAGCCTCTCACCACGCGTGTCACCCCCATAAGGGCGTCATCTACAACGACGGCCAGCTGGTAGGCCCAGGCTCCGTCGGCACGGCGCAATATGAAATCGCCGCACTCGCGCGCAAGGTTGAAATGCTGGCGGCCGCGCAGGCAGTCGGTAAATACGATATCGGTGTCAGGCACATAGAGCCGCACGGCGTGGGGATAATCAGGCCGGGGGGCATGGCACGGCAGTATGCCGGGGCGGCACGTGCCACCGTAAATGACGCGCCCGTCCCTCTGGTGGGGCGCTCTGGCCGCCATGATTCCGGCACGGGTACAACGGCACGGATAGGTGAATCCCGTGGCCTCCAGACGTGACAGGCAGCCGGCATATATTCCGGAACGCCGGCTCTGCGAGTAAGGAGCCGCGTCACCCGTGTCATCCAGTCCACCTTCGTCCCACTCAAGTCCGAGCCACGACAAATCATCCTCTATAAGCCTGGCATATTCATAGCGCGAGCGCTGCGTGTCCAGATCCTCTATCCGCAGCAGCCACGTGCCTCCGCGGCTCTTAGCGTCAAGCCACGATATGAGGGCGGTGAATATATTGCCCAAATGCATCCGTCCCGTGGGCGAGGGGGCGAAACGCCCTTTGCACGCGTCCATGGGCATCAGGGCTTAAGAACGGAAAAGAAGTGCCACAGGGCTATACCGGTGCTGACAGCCACATTAAGCGAATGCTTGGCTCCGCACTGGGGTATTTCGATAACGACATCGGCCGCGTCTACGACAGCCTGATCGACACCGTGCACCTCGTTGCCGGCCACGATCACATACTTCTGGCCCACGACTGGCACAAACTCGTCAAGTGGTACCGAATTATGTGTCTGCTCAAGCACGCACACCGTCCATCCGCCGGCCTGTAGTTCGCGCAATGCTGCCAGAGTGTCGGGGCAATGACGCCAGTTAACCGAGTCTTCGGCACCGAGAGCCGTCTTGTGTATCTCAGGATTAGGGGGAGTGCCCGTGATACCGCACATGATCACCTGGTCTACCATAAACGCATCGGAGGTGCGCAGCACCGACCCCACATTATTCAGCGAGCGCACCGAGTCAAGCATGACGCGCAAAGGCAGATGGCTGCCCGTGCGGCATTCATCTACCCCCACCCGTGTAAGTTCTATAATATTTTTCTTCTTCCTATCCATAAAAACAGCTTTAGACCATGCAAAATTAAGAAATATTTACGGGACAAAGCTATTTTACCTCTGTTTTAGCAAATAACACGGGGACACGCCAAACAAATATGGCGGGCCCCCGTAACACAGCAGTTCAAAACAATTGTCAGTCTAATATCTGCCGGGCATGGATCTTGGTCTTTATCTCTTTCGGTCCGATCACACGTTCCACATTTCCGTCTGTGCCAATGATGAACGTGGTACGGAAAGTGCCCATATACTTGCGGCCGTACATAGACTTCTCGCCCCAGACACCAAATTGATCCACCAGCTTGTGGTCTGTGTCCGCTATAAGCGGAAACGGCAAATTATTTTTCTCGATAAATTTCTTATGCGACGCGGCCGAATCCACACTCACGCCTATCACCTGGTAGCCGGCGTCGATAAGGGCCTGGTAATTGTCTCGCAGGCTGCATGCCTGCGCGGTGCATCCCGGAGTAGAATCCTTGGGATAAAAATACAAGGCAATTTTCTTACCGGGAAAATCGCTGCGTCTGATCTCTTTACCGTCCTGGTCTGTGCCTAGAAAATCTGGAGCAATCATAATATCTTAATTTTCAGTATTTATTAATCGTTGCAAATATACAACAAATATCAGACACAGAAAGTCTGTTGTCCGTCAAACTATTTTTTATGCCCGGATAGCGTTTGGCCGCCGTTATTGCAACTCCGGCGGTTTCATTGAACCCCCGATGGCAAAAAGTGTTTTAGATTAAAAACAGTGTTTTAATCATATCTTCGCTCTCTATGACAGCTGCATCTGTATGGACTTCTGTAAAGTCCTATTTCAATGTTGCCGGCGATCTGGAATCACAACCACAGATCGAGGCGTCTATACGCTCCGGAGTATCATTCCGCGGAGCACAGCTACTGGTACTCATCTTCGCCATATTCGTGGCCTCGCTGGGTCTCAACACCGACAGTATACCAGTGATAATAGGCGCCATGCTTATCTCGCCGCTCATGGGCCCCATCATAGGCATGGGGCTCGGCATAGGCATACATGACTTCGACCTGCTGCGGCGCGGTATGAAAAACATATTCATGGCCGTAGTGGGTTCGCTGGCAGCATCGGCCGTATACTTCTTAATTTCGCCGCAATACGAAGGCAGCAGCCAGCTTCTGGCACGAACATCGCCGTCCATCTACGATGTCTTCATAGCCCTGTTCGGCGGTGCTGCAGGCATAGTGAGCATCGCGGCAAAAAACAAGGGGCAGGTGATGCCCGGCGTGGCTATAGCCACTTCGCTGATGCCGCCGCTGTGCACTGCCGGATACGGGCTGGCCACACTGCAGTGGCAATTTTTCTTCGGTGCCCTTTACCTGTTCTTTACCAATATGGTGTTCATACTGTTTGCCACATGGACCGGGGTCAAGCTCATGGGGCTGCGTCCCCTGCCGGCACAGGACACGGCACGTGCACGCAGAATACAGGTGCTGGTCTATACCATAGTCATAGCCACAGTAGGCGTAAGCGCGTATCTCACAGCTATAATGCTTCAAAAAAGCATATTTATGGAGCGTGCGGCGCAATTCGTGCAGACAGAGATGGTGTTTCCCAACACGCAGGTGCTCTCACACCGTGAATATGTGGAGAGGGGTGTGCGGCACATAGACGTGACCCTGATAGGCGACCCTTTGCCCAAAGACTCGCTTCAACTGGCCATGACCAGACGCCTGGACGAAGCCGGGCTGGGAGGCACGCGGCTCAACATACACCAGGGCTTCTCGATAGAACGGGCACAGCCCGGCCCCGTAACAAACAATGAGGAGGCGTCACGCATGTATGCCATCATGCAGTCGCAACTCGCGGCCAGACAGAATACTGTCGACTCGCTATCACGCATAATAGACGGACAACGCCGTGTCACAGATGCCGCCGTGCGCCTGTCGCCGGAAGTCAGAGTGGTGTTCCCCGGCGTGAGCGCCATGGCCATGACACACACGGTGGCTTCAGACGTATCGGGCGATATACCGTCAGACACCGTGTATCTGCTCATGGTCAACGCGCCTCGCGGACTTGCAGCCGCCGAACGCAAACGGCTGGCAGACTACGCGGCCGTGAGACTGAACCTGCCGGCAGTGGACATCTGTGTAAACCCTCCGGCATTCCCATGGCCTGAAGCAAAAACCGAAGAGGCCGCACCGTAGCATTACTGCTGCGATACAGCCTCTCCTTATATGGCAACGGTCCGCCTGCCCCGAGACGGGGTGCCGGACGTATTGTTAAAGATAAGACAGGTTAAAACGTGAGAATTCCAAATCTGACTGCGCGCGCTTGAGCAGTTTAGAATCCAGACGGACAGCCTGGCGCAGATTTGAAATAACCATATTCTCATTATTAGTGCGAGCGCCCAGCACAGCCATCAGATAGTAAGTCGTGGCATCGGGAGCGGCGATAGCGGACAATGTGTTCCTGGCAGCAGAATAATCCTTGTTAAGTATCTGCGCGAGAGCGGCGTTATTAGTCTTGGCATCGCCGAATGAAGAAACAGCGGCAGGCAGGTTGCCCTGGCTCAGATAATACACACCCAGCGCGTCACCCACTTCGGGAACACCGGCCGACATGCCGAATGCCTGGTAGGCGTCAGAATATCTGCCCTCCAGCATCTGCACGAGGCCCTTGTTCATTTCAGCCTCCTTGGAAGAGGGATTGAGACGCAGTGCCTGCTCGAAATTAGCAAGCGCCCCGTCATAGTCACCGGCCACATACTGTGTCAGACCCAGGTTGTTAAACGAACGATAATCGCCGGGGAAAACTTCGCAGGCAGTGTTATACACCTCCATCTTCTTATTATTGTCGGCGGTGAGAGTAGCGATATACAGCATCTCGTCGGCAGTCAGCGCCTTGGGATTGGTGTTGAACAGGCTGACAAGTTCCTCATTGCTCTTGCCTATAACATTGATAGAGGCCTGCACGCGGCTATAACGCAGCTGGGGCAGAATCTGGTCAGCCAGCTCGTTAAAGACATTAGAGAGTTTGCGTATCTCTTTCTCACGGAGCTCGGGATCACTCTGATTGTCCAGAGCCATTATAATCAACTCCTTATCCTGGATATTGCTCTGCTCGACAAGTTTGCGGAAACCATCCCAGTCTTCAGGTGTAAACTGCGAAGTAAGCTCACCGAACTCGGTTATCTTATCCTTCTTCAGCTGGTTTTCCACCAATGTATTCGTATTTTTCTCACGCTTCTCGGCCAGATTCTTATTGAAGTCATAAGAACCTTCAGGCGAAGCATAAGAGCTCACCGAAATACCGGCAATCTCACGCTTAGGATCGGCAGCAGCCTCCTGCAGACGTTTGCCCAGATCAACATACTCGGCACCCTTAGTCTCCGACGAACGTATATTGGCCTGGTTGATAAGGAAATGTATATCAGCCGAATATTTTTCATTGATTATTTTCTGAAAATTATCCTTAGCAGTGGCCGGAGTGACAGTGGCAGCAGAAGCCAGTGTGGAAGTAGCCACTACACCGTTGCCCACCTTAAGACGTGGCAACGCATATTTCTTGCCGTTCTGGTCTACAGAAAAATCCAGATACAGCGTGCTCTGGGCCATATCGGGAGTGTAAGGCACAGAGAACGGAATCATGACCGAACCGCCCTGCTGGTAATTGACCACGGCGCCGTTGGCACGCACATTCTCACCCTGGATTAGATAAGAGGCAGAGGGTGTCTCGCCATTAGCATATACCAGCACCGGAGTGACACTGACAGCCGCATTCTTAAGCATGAACTTGGCCGGAATATTACCAGCGATAGTGGCCGGCACATTCTGCCCCTGGGTCTCCAGCGGCTGCGGATTAACGGCGAAATATTCACTCTTAAACTGTCCGAGTTTCTTTGAACAGCCAGTGGCCCCCACCACGACAAGCGCGCCGAGAGCAAGATAAGTTAGCTTGTTATTCATATAAATTTTGATATTGATAAATGGCACTAAATAAAGCGAGCGCAGCCATGCGCATACGCGGTGTAAAGGTAGTAAAAAAAATTTGATACCCACGTCTCCGAATAACAAAAACAAATCCAAGTACGATAAAAAAGCCCTTTTTCAGCTCCCTATCAAAAAATTGCCCTATTACCATACCCTAAACTCTAATACACAGAACACGATCCATCTAAAAAAATTAATTGTTAAAAAATGATAACAAATGGAATATCCGGCTTTATCCGACTTTATTCCGTGTATAATTGATTTCATAAAAAGGAAAGTATCATTTCTTATCGGTAAGACAGCATCACCTAAACATAAGAATTGCAGATTGGTTTTCGTATCTGCCTGTCATCAAACAAAGTGTGAAACTCACAAATAGATCTTCACAGATTCCCGAGATTATATGACTACATTATTCATAACGGCATCCTGACAACAACCCATACACCATGACTGATAACAAGAAAATTGAATAACAACTAAAAAAACTTCAAAAAACTTTTGGCCAATCAAAAATAAGATTGTAACTTTGCACTCGCAAACGGGACATGTGGCAAACGCCATTCTCCCACACAATGACTCCGTAGCTCAGTTGGTAGAGCAAATGACTCTTAATCATTGGGTCGAGAGTTCGAGCCTCTCCGGGGTCACTGAATTGAAACTCAACTACTTACAAATAAAGTAGTTGAGTTTTTCGTTATAGACATTTTGTCCACCAAATGAGTTAAGCCGAAAAAGGAAAATCATATCCGTCATAGAATTGCATAGCAAAACTACAAAAAAGGTTGTAGTTTTATAACCATTTTAGATATTTATTACTATCTTTGCACAGTTATACAACAAATTTAGTATGAAGTATCTCACTATAAAGAAAGCACTTGCCGCATGGCAGAGCATACAGCCATTATCCGAGAAAGACAGGGATAGACTTAGCCGTCGTTTTACCGTGGATTTCAATTACAACAGCAACCATATCGAGGGCAACACGCTGACTTATGGGCAGACAGAAATCCTGTTGCTGTTCGGCAAGGTAATAGGCGAGGCTGATGTACGCGACGTTGAGGAAATGACAGCAAGTAATATCGGTCTGCGAATGATGACAGAGGAAGCTGCTGTTAAGAACATACCTTTGACTCAGAATTTTATACGGACATTACATAAGACTCTTTTACGCGAGGATTACACCGTCTATCGTAATTTGCCCGGAGGTGTACAGACAAGCTATGTCATACACGCAGGGCAATATAAGACACGCCCAAACAGCGTAATTACAAGATACGGAGATCGATTTGAGTATGCTTCTCCTGAGGAAACGCCCGGTCTTATGGCTGATTTGGTTGACTGGTACAATACTGCGGAACAAGAAGGAAAACTATCACCCGTTGAATTGGCCGCATTATTCCACTACCGATATATCCGCATACATCCCTTTGAAGATGGCAACGGTCGTATCGCCCGACTGATGGTTAATTATATTCTCACTCGTCACAATTATCCGATGATTGTAGTCCGCAGCCGCAAGAAAAGCGAATATCTGGAGGCACTGCATCAGGCAGACCTTGAAGTGGGCCCTGTGCCGAGCGACGGGGCACATGCCGACATCAAGGATATACGCCCGTTCCTTAAATATTTTAATGATTTGGTAGCGACAGAGGTCTATAACGATGTATTGTTTGTAAGCGAGAAAAATGAAAACGTCTGGTGGTATGATGGCGAACGAATAGCTTTCCGCACTCCAAACTACACCAAGATTCTGAACGCCATGCGCACACAGCCGACACTAACTCTTGTAGATATGCAGGAAGAAACCGGCATTAGCATTACAGCAATCCAAAAATTGTTGGATCAACTAATTTCCAAAAAATACATTGAGCGTGGCGACAAAGATGGCAGTTGGCGAGTGTTCCTGACGCAATAATGTCAAAGGAATGTTTACTTAATTACAGGCTAACGATTATTGTATTGAGACACTTTTTGTTGTAACTTTGAAGTAAGTATAAAAAGGTACTTATTGTGATATTATTATAATGAATATATCATTCGCCCAATATATATCTGAGATTGATTTTCTCAGTTATTTTGATAAAGAAATTCTGCCTAAAAAAGGTGGAGGAAGGGATCATATGTCTCCATCATCTTATCGCAAGACCTTTATCAATGAAATAGAATGGTTAAAAGAGAAATGTATATCGGGAGATTATAAATTTTCTCCATATCAAGAGAAATTAATTTTAAAGGGGAAAAATAAATTACCTCGTGTACTTTCAATCCCAATCGTTAGGGACAGATTTGTACTGTCTATACTCAGCAGTTATTTAAATGATGCCATCGGTTTACAGCATGAGGCCCCTAATAGATACATATTTCAGGTCTTAAAATATATTCAAGAAAATGACCATAAATCAATTTCATATTTTAAAACCGACATAGCATCATTTTACGACAACATAAATCACTCAGTTCTAATTAAACAATTATCAAATAAAATTGATGGTTCAGCATTAAAACTGGTGTTAGGTGCAATCATAACTCCTACAGTGTCAAATACGGTTGATATAAATCAAATCAATACTATCGGTGTTCCTCAAGGGTTATCTATATCAAATATATTGGCTGCAGTATATATGGAGGATTGTCATAAAGCTCTGAAAAAATCTTTTGAAGGAAGTCTTTTTTTGAGATATGTTGATGATATTCTGGTATTGACGTCGGGAACTTTTGATATTAATGAAAGAATAATTAGCCATATTTCGCGTTTTAATCTTGGTTTAAAGCTATCAGAGGAAAAGACCAAATTCGGTCAAATATCAGAAGATAGTTTTGACTATATCGGTTATCATATAAATGGCAGTAAAATTTCGATAAAGAAATCTAATCGCGACAAATTTACTAATCGTATTGTCAGACGCTGCTATCAAGCAAAATTGCAGTATGTTGATAAATTGTTACGACCTAGATTCATCACTGATGAGAGTGAGTTTTGTGAATATACTGAGGCTGATTTAAATTTGATGATTTCGGGCTTCCGAGTTGCTAATCATAATTATGGCTGGATTGCATATTTTCAGCAAATTACTGACTTATCGATTCTCTATCAAATTGATGCTCTAATTAAAAAATCTATTGGAAAAGATTTATTAGAGAAACTTAGAATAATTTCGATAGTCCGAACATACTTTGATATTAAACATAATGATGGGCGTTCAATATTAGTAGATTTTGATAAAATTTCCAATAGAGGGGAACGCATCGCTTATCTAAAAAAGTTTGGTTACTATAAAAAAAATGAATCGGAAGATATTTCAGATGAAGAAGTAGATAGAAGATTCAGTAAAATGGTGCAAGACTTTATTAGAAAAAGTGAAATGGACATTAGAGAGTTATCATAATTTTAAGAAGGAAGGGATGTCTGCATATGCAGGACTGGCTTTAGTCAGTATAGGTAAAACTATCCTCTACATGGGGACATTTGGCCGTTTAGACGGAATCGTTTCGCGTTTTAATTTTATTCCCTTCCTTCTTTTTATACAAATAATATGAAGGACCAATTAAATAAAATTGCTGACAGATGCTGGAAAACAGCGGTAGCCCGTTTTGAATCTGCAAGGAGAATGAAGCGTTGCCATAATGCATCTACACTATGCATTGCAATGTTGTCGCTGGAGATAATTGTAATAAACTTGTTGATATTCATTAAATCCCTTGAATTAAACGATGTAGTTATTACGATTACGACAGTTTGCTTATCAATGTTTGTACTTGTCCTATCGCTGATTATTTCGCATCTAAAATATGAAAAAAGAGAAGAACAATATCATGAATGTGGATTAGAACTATCAAATTTAGAAACGGATATTAAAATATACCTTGCCTGTGGCAAAGAAATCTCGCATGAGACATTGAAATATTATAATGATCAGTACAATGCCATTCTTCGAAAATGGAATTTAAATCACTCTGACATAGACTTTGAATGGGCAATTTATAAAAACGAAAAATTACACAAAGCATCTGAAGATATTAATTGGAGGAAGAATAATTTATTAGAAGTAAAATGGCATCTCTTAAGATCTGATAGTATTTACCATCTTCTTACAGCGTTAGGATTTATAGCTATCATTTTCATAATTGTATATAGCCAACCGATTGAGACTCCTACAGAAGGCCCTAAAAATCCATCTATAGAAACTCAGAATTTACATATATATAAGCATACATCGAGTAGTAATACAATATCCGAATGTAATTGCATTTTTTCTGATATACATTTTTTTAATCATAATATTTGACAAATACTCATATAGTTTTACTAACTTTGCAAAACATTCTTGCAGCGGCAAGGCAATGGATTACTGAAAATCGCAGAAGCAGAGAGGTGTCCCATGAGGGTGCGTTCTGCATTTTGACTAAGATAAACGTATTGAACTCCAGCGAGTTGGCAAAATATTCAAAGCCTCTCCGGGGTCACTAAAGGGTCTATCAGACCGATGAAAACCTATCCACAGATCGGCACAAAATATTGAAACTGTGGGTGTGCAAGAAGGTGGCAATAAAAATTGGACCATGTTTTGACACCTCAAAAACAGATGCTTCATTTTTTATTGCGCCTGTCACCTGTAATATAAGCGCGATTCACACGATAGACAAGAATAGTCACTATAATGACAAATATGATTGCCAATACCCCTGCACATCCGCGCATAAAGTACCATAATTGCCAAGATACCCTATCCACAAAGAATATCATACTTATCATAATGGCAATAGCTACTCCGATAACGCAAAGAGCGATATACTTTAATCTTAAATTTACCGGAGTATTATATAGCTTTTTAAGCTCTTCTCTGTCCATATGATATATTTTAGAGTAGTTTATTATTTCTATCTACGGATATCACCCCATATTTAATTTCAACATGCGGTAATACAGGGTTTAATCTTGATATTTGCCTGTTTGTAAGGCCAATATCTCTTTCTTATGTTCAATTTCTACGACCACGATAAATTGGGGATATTATATAGGATTTCATTTTACAAAGTTAAAAATTTTATTGGGAATCAGGGCTATTATCCGAACAAGTTAACAAGTTTTTGTTTCATTTCCTCGTCAATGTCACGATATCGGGCTAAAGCCTTGCTAACCTCTTTGTGGCCCGACAATGCACCAATATCTGGGGTCTAAGTAAAAAAATACAAAAAAAATTTGCGTCAAATAAAACTAGTTTTACGTCGAAGTCTATTTTTTTGACTAACTTTACCGCCAATCATATTGGTACGCTAAGAAACAAAATGAAAACAATTCGATTGCGGAATGTCTTCAGCTATTGTAATTTCGGCACATGACAATAGAATTGTCAACAATCCAACGCAATACAACAACTCAGATACACTTTACCAAATACACTCCATATGAAAAAATTTACTCTTTCTTTTTTATGCTTCATGCTGTAGTTATTTCAGCATTTGCCGAAGTTCCGCAGCCGCCAGCACCAAGTGAACCCGACGGTATAATCGGCGGCCATGAATACGTAGACCTGGGACTTCCGAGCGGCACTTTGTGGGCCACATACAATATAGGCACCTCCTCCCCCTATGAAACCGGACCGTATTTCGCATGGGGTGAGGTCGAACCCCGTGAACGCTTCACATGGGAAAATTACAAATTCTATCAGAAGTACATAATAGACCCAGAAAAAGGGGAATGGGTTGTTCTTGACGACATCGGCGATGACATCTGCGGCACAGAGTATGATGCCGCACGGCATCACTGGGGCAACGGGTGGAGGCTGCCGAACGAACAAGAGGCCTATGAGCTGCGCATGATATGCTGGCACAGATGGACAGTGGAGAACGGCGTTGAAGGAACCCGTGTCTACGGCCCGAACGAGAAAAGCATATTCCTCCCCAAGTGCGGATACGGCCAATGGTATGATGCTCCTATTATCGATATTGAAGGAACTTATTGGACAGGGGCTTCTTACCCGGAAAACACCTATATGGGCGTGGCTGTCGAACCGAGTACAAGGGCTGTAAGCATTTTTGTTGATTCCAGCGGTTTGCAGTCTGGCGATGCTTCGAAGCCCGAAGGTGCTAATATCCGTGCCGTGATCAATCCGAAAGACTCAGGAATACTTCCCGTAACCTACAATAAGAATGCCGTAAGCCTGCGGTATCAAAACGGGCAAATCATGATCTCCGATGCCGGCATGAAATGCAGGCTTGATATTTTTGACCTTTCAGGCCGCACGGTGTTTTCTGGCACGGCCGAGGAGGGCGTATGCCCTCTTCCGGATTTGTCACACGGAATCTACCTCGTGTCGCTTTCCGACAGCGGTGTATCGATCAAAACTCAAAAAATAACAATCAAATAATCTCCTTGTTGTGAAAAATCTCTTTCTTACACTGGGAAGCGTTATTTTAAGCGTTCTTCCCATGACGCCAAACGAGGCGTCCGCACCGTTACCGGAATCCTGCACAGTAGGCACCCGTCCTTTCACCAGACCCCTTAACGAGATAGGATTCTATTTTGACGGAGGGATAAAGCTGCTCGACGGTGCTTCGGCCGTTGTTAAATGTAACGGCGAGACAGTCGCGGTTGCCTCCCGGATGGAAGTGAGCAACTACACTAACGAACGCACCCAGGGCAGTCTGGCTATATATTTTGAAACCCAGAATCTGCCCAAAGGCAAAGACTATACATTGTGCGTAGCGCCTGGTTCCATCGCTTTCGAAACTGACGGAGCAGAAAATCAGGAATTCAGCCAGACATTCTCTGTACCTGAGAATCTCGGTCCGGCCCGTTTTGATGTCAAAAACGGAGCCATAATCGATAAGACACCAAGATACGGAAGTCTCTTGACATGTTATTGGAAAATCGAAACCGAACCTGTCGGAGACCCTGTCTTCCTGCTATACCGCGAGGATAAGCTCGTCCGCGAATTTCCGGCAAGCATCGGGTGGGACTGGGACCTTGGGCAGGCATATCCGATGATTGACGAAGAGCTGCGGTTTGAAAAAGGGGTGAGTTACTCACTGGTGCTTCCTGCCGGCAGCGCGCACGCCATGTACCGGGATGACATTGTCAACGAAGAGGCCGTCTTCAACTTCACCGGAGGTTATGAAGAAACAGTTTCGCCGCTAAACTATGTCTGGTGCAGTCTGTACACCAACCATTCCGATGTTCTGGACATAGTCAGCTTCACATACGACCGCCCCGTCCGTGTTGCTGAGGGTGCAAAATTGCAATTATGGGAAAACGACGGAGAAAAACTTGTCAAAGAGGCTGACGCGTATCTTGACATACAGGCCAACTGCTGGATTGTATCAGCAGATTTCGGAGGATTTCAGATGGCTCCCGGTGTCGGATATGTATTCGTCATTCCAGAAGGAGCAATAATCGCAGAAAATGGAGACCCCGTTGTCAATTCCCGAAATGTGATAAAGCTGAACGGAAGCAGCGGCATAGACAAAACCAATAATGACAAGACAGACAACGCCTCACAGCTATATGACCTAGGAGGACGCATAGTTGCAAAACCCGCGAAATCCGGTATATATATTCAGAACGGCAGGAAAATAGTTATCCGGTAATAGATTTCCCATTTTTATATCAACGTTTGATATAAAAATGGGAAATAAAACAATTAAACAAATATGAAGTTAATTTACATACTTTCGTTTCTATTATACACAATCCCGGTTTTTGCAACTCCTGTTACCCCGGATGCTGCACTGAATAGATTGCAAAGTCAAAATATGTCCAAGGTGCGAGGACTGCTCCAAACACAGCACTACAGGATTTCTGAAGTTATGACTGACGATCGCGGTAATAATACTATTTATCTCTTTGATTCTAAAGATGGTTTTATCGTTACGCCTGCGGATGACGCTCTTCCTGCATTACTGGGTTATGGTGACAGTCCGATGTATGATTCAGCCGGTAATTTGCCAATAGGTTTTAGTGAGTGGTTGCAATATATGAGCCAAAGTGTGTCGGAGGCCGCAGTCTCGGGAAATAGTATAGCTGTAGCGCCCTCAGTGGGCGAAGCTATTGCCCCACTCTGCACAACTGCATGGGGGCAGCACGAGCCGTTCAATACGGAATGTCCTGAATACAACGGTGAAAAGTGCCTTTCAGGCTGCGTGGCTACTGCAATGGCCCAAGTTATGAAATATCACAATTGGCCTGCACAAGGTAAAGATGAGCTTGAATACCATGCCGAAAAAATCAGCACTGATATCTATACAGACTTTTCTCAATACACGCCTGATTGGAAAAATATGCTTGACGACTATTCTTCTCAAACTGCTACCGAATATCAAAAACAGGCTGTGGCACACTTATTGCGAGGTGTAGGAGGAAGCGTTAGGATGAACTATTTTCCGACAGCTTCAGGTGCGGATGTAAACGATGCCGCTCAGGCTCTGCTTAAATATTGGGACTATAGCGACGATATCAGATATATGCGCCGCAGCTGGTTCTCACTCCGGGACTGGTCACAGTTGCTTTATGACGCATTGAAGAACTACGGACCGATATTATATGGAGGTTTTTCTATGTCGTCCGCGCATGCATTTGTCTGCGACGGCTATGACGGCGAAGGAATGTTCCACTTCAACTGGGGCTGGGACGGCAAGGCCGACGGATACTTTGCCATTGACTTTCTCAACCCTATTGTAAGGGATGAACCGTGGAAAACCGGCTATAACGGCAGTCAGAGCGCCTTATTGAATATTCGTCCACGTTCGCCAGAAAATCCTGGAACGCGCACTTATGCCGTATGGCTTGATTCATATTATGTCAATCCCGCAACAGGATTTAATGACGAGGAAATCCATTCGCTCCATCCCGGTGACAAATTCAATATGAGGGGCGATTGCGACAATTACGGACCTTTTGTCATTCCTGCCGGTTCTAAATTTGCAACCGTATTCACTTCTTTTTACAACGGAACGACTGTCCCATCCAACATTGTAGAACTCCCATCCGATTTGGGAATTTACAGCAGTTATGACAATGAGATGAAAATTGTCCCATACGGGCTGCCCGACGGCCTTTATGCTCTCGAAAATGATTTCTATATCGGTCCTTCAGGTTGGGGGCATGGAATTCTTATGCCTATTGCTACATGATATTGTGCTTTAGTGGAAAACAACGGTTCCGATATACGGTTTATTGAGTCAATATGTGCGCCAAAAATAGAGGAAGCTGACATTCCTGATAAATTTGCCCTCAACTCATCAGTTACATTTCATGCAACTTTGCGCAATTCCACATCCCGTAAGGTTGTGCGCCCAGTGCGAGTCGAGCTTATACAGGATGGAATAGTGAAGGGATGGTCACCATGGGTTAGTGCAAACTTCGAGCCAGAAGAAACAATCGACTTTGTGATAACTGTTGATAAGTGGACTTGGAAAGAGGAAAAAATTTCCCATGCCGGAGACTACGCCATATGTCTGAGTATGCGCAATTCGTACGGAGATATATGGATTCCTATGGGCCAAGGCCAAAAGGTTACAATCTATGATTCAGTGGGTGTGGACGCTGTCAGGGTTGATGAAAGTTCATCGGATGAGATATATGATTTGCACGGCCGGAAAGTGGCGGATGACGTCAATGTTCTGTCTCCGGGAATATACATCAGACAGCGAAACGGTACTGTCACAAAAATAATCCGACCTTAAAAATGGTCGGGAATACACTCTCAAACGAGTAGTCCCAATGCGACCTCGAAGCAGCTTACAATCGTGAACATTTCTTGAGAAATCTGAAGATTGTATTGGTAAAGCGTCATAGCCTTGTGGGTGTCACCTCCGCAGGCTGTCAGGTATCGCTCCATACGCTTGGAGGACATTATTTTCTCGAAGTCGGCATATTTTATCTGCTTACTGAAATCTTTTTTTGAAAAATGTTTTGTTTTTAAAATACATTACCTTTGCAGTGTTGAATCCCGGTAGCCCCTGTATATCAAGCTATCGGGTTTTGTTTTATCCCTGTAAAGACAATCATTTCAGCCGGATTGGGCAACAGTGAGACAAAGGACACCGGATATTCCTCCCGATGTCCAACCACTAATCCACGTCAAAATGAATTTGATATTCAAAACTTATCAGTTGTCATCAAGTAAGCCTCGGACACTTGAAAAAATAAGTGTCCGAGGCTTTCATTACGCATATTTATTATGTCTTATAGTGATGTGAGCGAGGATGGAAGTTCGGGCATAGCGCCTTTGTTAGAGCATACAAAGGCTGATGTTTCTACAGCCAGCCTGTGGGCTTCCGGCACTGTCTTGCCTTTTAATATGCCGGATATGAACGATGCTGTAAAGGAGTCGCCGGCACCGACAGTGTCTTCCACCTTCACGGCAGGCGTGGGCCGGAAATACATTTCACCAGGAATAAAGACATAGCTTCCCCTGGTGCCGCATGTCAGTATAAGTATTTTAAGATTGTATTTTCCGAGAAGCAGCCAGCATTTATCTTGCATAGATATTCCCTGAAATCCGAACATGCATCCGAGCAAATCTATCTCTTCATCATTTATCTTGAGCACGTTGCAGCGATTCAGAGAATCTTCCACAACATCCTTGTCATAAAAATCCTGACGCAGATTGACATCAAACACCTTAAGGGTGTCAGGCGTGTCAGGCATGGCGTCAAGAAATCTGCCTATGGTGTCACGTGACACGGCGCATCTCTGTGCCAGCGATCCGAAGCACACTGCCACAGTCCTACGGGCTATTTTTTCTATTTCAGAAGTATAGGGTATGTGGTCCCACGCCACATCTTCTGTTATGTCATAACGCGGTATGCCGGCACTGTCCACCTCAACCATGACCGTACCGGTTGGGCTGTCTGTCCTCTCTATAAGATGGTTTATGGCTTTTGACCTGAGATTTTCCATTATCTCGTCTCCGAGCATGTCACGGCCTACGGCGCTTACCACATAAGAGGGCAGTGCGAATTGCGACACATGGTAGGCAAAATTCGCCGGGGCACCACCTATCTTTCTACCCTCGGGAAGCATGTCCCACAGGACTTCTCCCATACCGACTATAATATAAGGCTTATCCATCTGCTTTAATTATCAATAGTGAAACGACGAACCTCCGAGAAATTCCCTCAACAGCGACGTAGACGGAATCTGCTCTGTTGGAAGTGATTTAAAATAACTGAGGAATGACAGAAGTCTGTGGGCCTCCGAGTAAGCTTCGGCATCATGCGGCACAGAGCGCAACAACGGCTCGGCATACTCTTTCATAACCGCAGGTTCAAACAGCAGCGACGAATTGAACATGGCATCCGCATTTTCCTGGAACGGGAATATCCATCTTTCTTCACCACGGCGCACAGAGGGCCAACGGCGCAGCGTGTCAAGGGCCGACGTATTGCGATACTTATGGTCGCGCACTATACGCCGGAGCAGCCGCGTGTCGGTAGTGGGTATCCAGTTATGGTCATCTATGGAAAGGGTGGTGAGGGCCGACACATATACCTTAAATAAGTCATCCGACGAGATTTGAGGCGTTAGTTCCGGATTCAGACCATGAATGCCCTCCATAAGCAGCACATCGCCCTCTTCCAGACGTAAGGGACGGTCACGCTCCACACGCCGCCCCAATTCGAAACTATAAGTAGGCAGATTCACCTGTTCGCCGCGCAGCAGGGCCGAAAGATGCGCGTTGAGCAGATCAAGATCCAGCGCGTGGAGAGATTCAAAATCATAATCTCCCGTAGCCGGATCGACAGGCGTCTTATGCCTGTCTACAAAATAATCATCGAGAGAAATCATCTTGGGCCGCAGCAGGTTTGTCATAAGATGTATAGACAGCCGCTTGCAGGTGGTTGTCTTGCCGGAAGAAGAGGGACCGGCCAGCAATACCACCCTGGCACCCTTGGCGCATATAGAGTCCGCTATCTTTCCAAGCATTTTTGAATGCAATGTTTCCGAAAGATTTATCAGCGCTGCACTGCGTTTTTCCTCTATGGCGCGATTAAGCTCGCCCGCATTGCTCACACCCACTATGTTGTTAAACTGCAGATGCTCGGTAAAGGCATTATACATCTTCTTCTGCTCTACAGGCACGGCCGGTACAGACACATCCTCTTCAGAAGGGGGCAGCAGCAGCATGCCCTCGGCATAAGGTTCCAGCGCGAACACTCCGAGCGATGCCGTAGACGGTGCCAGCGGCCCGTAATAAGAATCGGCCAGGCCGTCTATCGTATAAAAGGTCGTATAGAGCGGATGCGTGGTCTCAAGCAGCAACACCTTGTCATCCAGATGCTGGCGTCGGAATATATCATTCACGTCGCTTGTCAGCATCTCATGGCGCACCAAAGGTATGTCCTGTTCTGCCAGGAGCCTCATCTGCTCCGCGATCGCTGCCACGTCAGGAGCGACAGTCTTAGTCAGACACCTCTGGTCGAAAAGCCTGCAATAATAACCACGGCTCACCGAATGTTCCACACGCAGCCCCACGCCCGGATGCACCATGCTCACAGCCTTATACAGCATCATGCACAACGAACGCGTATATACGCGCATCGACGAAGGATTGTCTGGAGGCAGAAATTCTATCTGTTTGGGCATGAACACCTGGAAAGCCAGCGCCTCCGTGCGGTTATTCACCCTCGCGCAAATAGGTTTAAATGGCAGTTCCGGAAGTCTCGCCAATATTTCCGACAAAGTCTCGCCACCCTCTATCTCTATGTATGCGGCTGTATTTACACAATATATCTTTATATGTTTGCCCATAGCTTCTCACCGGCCTTTATGCCGACAGGCAAAGTTAGTCAAAAAAGTCAAGATTATCTGGCCAAACAGAATAAAAACAACCGGATAACCGTAAGAAACCAAGGCCTGGCAGCCTGTGTATATAAACTGTAGATAACCGGTAGGCAAGGTGTAGAAAGCGCTATAACAAGTTTATTTGCAATATCAACGGTTTTGTATAGGCAGAGGGCATCCACGGTATGCAAGGATAGTTATTATATTCTATCTACCGCTGTATCTACCGATTTAAGGGCTGTTTTATACAGCCTTTCAGAATCTTTTTATTAACTTTGCCTATTATTTACACCCTGTAGACCACCTGCACAACATATTGAAAGTCAATATTGGGGCTTGTAGATGACGTGTAGACAATGATGTGTCTGTGTACGATAACTCATAAAAGCAAATTTTTGGGGTATTTTTTATCTTCACTATCTACAGGGATAATAATAGTAGTATATTTATTATAAATTTAAAATTCTCCTTATTACTATGAATGGTATGACGGATGGCAAGGTACAGGGGACGGCCACAGGCACCCCGGTGAGTGACGGCGAACTACGCGAAGCCATAATGCGGCTGAAAAAGGAGAAGAACGCCGTGATAATGGCTCATTATTACCAGCGTGACGAGATACAGGAAATAGCCGACCGCGTGGGTGACTCGCTGGCGCTGGCCCAGTATGCGGCCGAGACCGATGCCGATGTGATAGTGATGTGCGGCGTGCACTTCATGGGCGAGACGGCAAAGATACTCTGTCCGTCTAAGAAAGTTCTGATCCCCGATGCAGACGCCGGTTGTTCGCTGGCCGACAGCTGCGATCCCGAAGAGTTTGCGAGATTCATAGCGGAACATCCCGGACATACGGTCATAAGCTATGTCAATACGTCGGCCGCTGTCAAAGCCCATACGGATATAGTGGTGACATCCGGCAACGCGCGCAAGATAATAGACTCGCTGCCTGCGGACGAAAAGATAATTTTCGGCCCGGACCGAAATCTGGGCGGATATATAAACTCTGTAACCGGCCGCGACATGCTGCTCTGGCCCGGTGCGTGCCATGTGCACGACCGTTTCTCGCTGGCAGGGATAGAGGAGCTTCGCGCGAAACATCCGGGCGCGAAAGTGCTTGTCCACCCCGAGTGCCGCAAGCCTTTGCAGATCATAGCCGACAAAGTAGGCTCTACGGCAGCTCTGCTTGATTACGCGCGCAAGAGCGATGCCGGGGAATTCATAGTGGTGACCGAAAGCGGTATATTGTTCGAGATGCGGCGCGAGTGTCCCGGCAAGGTGTTTATTCCTGCTCCGGCAGAAGATGCCGATTGCCAGTGCAACATGTGTGAGTATATGAAGCTCGCCACTCTCCGCAAGGTCTATGAGTGCCTGCTCTCCGACAAGCCTGAAATCACGGTTGAAGAGGGGCTTGCTGAGAAAGCGTTGCGCCCCATACGCCGCATGCTCGAATTATCATGAATATTAAATAACGGATAAAGTCATAGATGGATTATAATCATAAAGAGATAGAAGCCAAGTGGCAGCAGTATTGGAAAGACAATGCCACATATAAGACAAAGATAGACCATTCCAGGCCCAAATTCTATGTGCTGGATATGTTTCCCTATCCGTCTGGTGCCGGCCTGCATGTGGGACATCCTCTCGGCTATATAGCGTCAGACATATTTTCACGCTATAAACGCCAGAAAGGATACAATGTCCTGCACCCTATGGGATATGACGCTTACGGTCTCCCTGCCGAGCAATATGCCATACAGACCGGGCAGCATCCTGAGATAACCACGGAATGCAACATAGCGCGTTACCGCGAGCAGCTTGACAAGATAGGTTTCAGCTACGACTGGAGCCGCGAGGTGCGCACCTGCGACCCCTCTTACTACCGCTGGACACAATGGACTTTCATGCAGATGTTCGACAGCTGGTATGACCGTGCCGCAGACAGGGCCCGTCCGATAAAGGACCTTACAGACCATTTTGCGGCCCATGGCACTGAAGGTGTCGATGCGGCCTGCGGCAAGGAGATGTCATTTTCTGCTTCCGAGTGGGAGGCAATGGGCGAGCGTGAACAGCGCGGCGTGTTGATGAACTACCGTCTGGCATACCAGGGAGAGACCATGGTGAACTGGTGTCCGCAGCTTGGCACCGTGCTTGCCAACGACGAGGTGAGCGAGGGTGTGAGCGTGCGCGGCGGCTATCCGGTAGAACAACGCCTTATGACGCAGTGGTGCCTGCGTGTCAGCGCCTATGCCCAGCGCCTGCTCGACGGTCTTGACAAACTGGAATGGACAGATTCGTTGAAGGAGACCCAGCGTAACTGGATAGGACGCAGCGAGGGTGCCGAGATGCGGTTTGCCGTAGACGGAAGCGATATAGAATTAGAAATATTCACAACACGCGCAGACACTGTTTTCGGTGTCACATTTATGGTGCTTGCTCCCGAGAGCAAGTATGTGCCTATGCTTACCACGCCAGAGCGCAAGGAAGAGGTGGAAGCCTATCTGCGCGAAGTGGGCCATAGGACAGAGCGTGAACGCCAGATAGACAAAAAGGTCAGCGGCGTTTTTACTGGCTCATATGCCATAAATCCGCTTACCGGCAAGAGAATACCTGTATGGGTGTCAGACTATGTCCTGGCCGGTTACGGCACAGGCGCCATTATGGCCGTACCGGCACATGATTCACGAGACTATGCTTTTGCCCGTCATTTCGACCTGCCCGTGGTACCTCTGATAGAGGGTGCCGATGTAAGCGAGTCTTCTTTTGACGCCAAAGAGGGTGTCATGGTCAATTCTAAAGGTCCGGAACTTGACCTTAACGGTATGACCGTGAAAGAGGCCATGGCTGCCGCTAAGCGCTTCATAGAAGAAAAAGGATTGGGACGCGTCAAAGTCAATTACCGTCTGCGCGATGCCATATTCAGCCGCCAGCGTTACTGGGGCGAACCGTTTCCAGTATACTACAAAGATGGCGTGCCCTATCTGATGGAAGAGGACAAGCTTCCGCTAAAGCTTCCCCAGGTGCCTTCTTACCTGCCTACCGAGCAGGGTGAACCTCCGCTCGGACGGGCCGAGGGATGGGTGACTTCAGAGGGATATCCCATAGAATTGTGCACCATGCCGGGTTTTGCAGGTTCTTCGGCTTATTATCTGCGGTATATGGATCCGGGCAACGACAAGGCGCTTGTGGGACGCGAGGCAGACGAATACTGGCAGGATGTCGATTTGTACATAGGCGGTACGGAGCATGCCACAGGACATCTCATCTATTCCAGGTTCTGGAATAAGTTCCTCTATGACCTCGGCCTGCTGGTGAGCGACGAACCGTTCCGACGCCTGGTTAACCAGGGAATGATACAGGGACGCAGTAATTTCGTGTATCGCATAAAGGATACCAACACATTTGTATCTTCCACTCTCAAAGATGGTTATGACACTACACCTATACATGTGGATGTCAACATTGTAAAGTCTGACAGGCTTGACATAGAGGCTTTCCGTAATTGGAGACCGGAGTATGCCGATGCCGAGTTCGTGCTCGATAACGGCGAATATGTGTGCGGATATGCTGTTGAAAAGATGAGCAAGTCCATGTACAACGTGGTAAATCCCGATGACATTGTGGAACGTTACGGTGCAGATACGCTCCGTCTGTATGAGATGTTCCTCGGGCCTCTGGAGCAAAGCAAGCCGTGGGACACCAACGGCATAGACGGCGTGAGCCGTTTCCTCAAGAAACTATGGGGATACGCCGGTAAGGCCCTGGCCGCTCCTAAAGAAGGTGAGCCCGGACGAGAGCAGATGAAAGCCGTGCACAAACTTATAAAGAAAGTCAGTGCCGACATAGAGGCATTCTCTTTTAACACCTCGGTGGCAGCCTTTATGATAGCCCTCGGCGAGTTACAGAGTGCCGGAGCGCCCTCGCGCGAGGCTCTCGAGCTGTTTGTGCGCGTGCTGGCTCCGTTCGCTCCGCACATATGCGAGGAATTATGGCAGCAGCTAGGCCATGACAGTTCGGTCACTTCGGCTCCCTGGCCCGTGCATGATGAGAAATACCTGCGCGAGGACAGTGTGAAATATCCCGTGAGCTTCAACGGCAAAGTGCGCTATACCATAGAAGTGCCGGCAGACACCCCGTCAGACCAGGTACAGGAAATAGCGCTCGGCCACGAGTCTGCCGCCCGGTGGACTGAGGGCAGGACGCCGCGCAAGGTCATAGTAGTGCCCGGAAGGATAGTCAACGTAGTGATATGAAAGAATTGGTTTTTGCCACTAACAATGCCCACAAGCTGAGCGAGGTGCGGCGCATGGTGGGCGACAGGTTCGTCATACGCTCGCTGGCCGATATAGGCTGTCATGACGACATACCCGAGACTGCCGACACGCTTCGGGGCAATGCCCTGATTAAGGCCCGGTGGGTCAAGGAAAAATATGGTTACGACTGCTTTGCCGATGACACCGGGCTGATGGTGGACGCGCTGGGGGGTGCTCCCGGTGTCCGCACCGCCCGTTTTGCCGGCCCGGCATGCGATCCTGATGACAATGTGACCAAACTGCTCGAAGTGATGGCTGGTGAAGAAAGGCGTACGGCGCGCTTCTGCACAGTAATAGCACTGATAAAGGATGGCCGCGAGCAGGTCATGGAGGGAACCGTGGAAGGATTGATAGCCACCGAAAGACGTGGTAGCGACGGATTCGGTTATGACCCTGTTTTCATTCCCGAAGAGACAGGTCTTACATTTGCACAAATGGGTCCTGATGCCAAAAACGCCATATCCCACAGAGGCCGCGCCATAGCCGGATTGCTGGATGCCCTGGCATGATTTGTGGTTTCGGCTTAAAATGACTAACTTTGTGGTTTAAGAGTATGTTTTTAAATAATAAATCAAAAAACATATTCTGTAAATTTTTATAAGTCTCTAAATATTTAGATTATGAGCATGGAAGAACTTTCAGAACAGCAGCAGGTGCGTCGCAATTCGCTTGCCGCGCTACGGGATATGGGCATAGAGCCGTATCCTGCGGCACTTTATCCTGTAGATGCCTATACTGACGAAATAAAGGAAAATTTTGATGACGCGCTGGAACCTGCACGCCAGGTGTGTGTGGCCGGCCGCATCATGAGCCGCCGCATCATGGGCAAAGCCTCGTTTATGGAGTTGCAGGATTCACGCGGACGCATACAGGTGTACGTGAGCCGTGACGATCTCTGTCCCGGCGAGGACAAGGAAATGTACAATGTGGTTTTCAAGAAACTGCTTGACATAGGAGACTTTATCGGTGTGTGCGGCTACGTGTTCCGCACCAAGACGGGAGAGATATCGGTACACGCGCAGGAAATAAAGCTGCTAAGCAAGAGCCTGCGGCCTCTGCCTATAGTGAAAATGAAAGAGGGAAAGGCATACGATGCTTTCACTGACCCTGAACTGCGTTATCGCCAGCGTTATGTGGACCTGGTGGTCAACCACGGTGTAAAGGATATTTTCATGAAGCGCACGCGCATGTTCCAGTCTATGCGCGAATACTTCAATTCGCACGGCTATGTGGAGGTAGAGACCCCGATATTGCAGTCTATACCCGGCGGCGCTGCGGCACGTCCGTTTATCACGCACCACAACGCTCTCGACATACCCCTGTATCTGCGCATAGCCGACGAGCTGTATCTCAAACGCCTGATCGTTGGTGGTTTTGAAGGAGTATATGAGTTCTCCAAGAACTTCCGCAACGAAGGCATGGACCGCACACATAATCCGGAGTTCACATGTATGGAAATATATGTGTCTTATAAAGATTACAACTGGATGATGGATTTCACCGAAAAGATGCTGGAGAAAATCTGTATGGATGTCAACGGCACTACCGAGGTGAAAGTGGGTGACAATACCATAAGCTTTAAGGCTCCTTTCCCGCGTGTCACTATGACGGACGCTATCAAGGAACACACGGGCTATGACATAAGCGGTATGGATGAAGATGCACTGCGGGGTGTGTGCCGCGAGCTTGGCATAGAGACAGACCCGAGCATGGGTAAGGGTAAGCTTATCGATGAAATATTTGGCGAAAAGTGTGAAGGAAAGTATATACAGCCTACGTTTATCATAGACTATCCCATAGAGATGTCGCCCCTCACAAAACGCCACCGCGACAATCCGAATCTTACGGAGCGTTTCGAACTTATGGTTAACGGCAAGGAGCTGGCCAACGCCTATTCCGAGCTTAACGACCCGTTGGACCAGTACGACCGCTTTGTGGAGCAGATGCGACTGGCAGACAATGGCGATGACGAGGCCATGGTCATAGACCATGACTTCATACGCGCGCTGGAATACGGCATGCCTCCTACCTCCGGCATGGGTATAGGCATGGACCGCCTGGCCATGCTGCTCACCGGACAGACCACGATCCAGGAAGTGCTTCTCTTCCCCCAGATGCGTCCGCTCAAGCAGCAGAACTCTGCCGGCGACGAGGCTGAAGAGACTGAAAGAATGATTTAAAAAGCAATAAAGAGATGGCAACACTCGGCCATATAGCTGTGTTAGGCGGCGGATCATGGGCTACGGCCCTGGCCAAGCTGCTTTTGCGCAACGCCGACACTATAAGCTGGTACATGCGTCGTCCCGACCGCATAGCAGATTTCAAAAAAGGGGGACATAACCCTGTCTATCTGAGCGATGTGCAGTTCGATACAGACCGCATACGTTTCAGTTCGGATGTCAATGCCGTGTGCCGGGAGTCAGACACACTGGTGCTGGCCGTGCCCAGTCCGTATATAAAGTTTCATCTTGACAACATCACAGAGCCGCTGCATGACAAGAACATAGCGTCGGCAGTCAAAGGCATAGTGCCTGATGAGAACAAGATAGTGACGCGTTATATGATGGAACGCTACGGTTGTGCAGACGAGAATATGCTGGTCATAGGCGGCCCGTGCCATGCCGAAGAGGTGGCTCTCGAGAGATTGAGCTATCTGACGATAGGATGCCACGACACGGCCAAGGCCTCGATGTTTGCAGACACGTTGTCAGGACGTAACCTCAAGACTGTCATAAGTTCCGATGTCGACGGCATAGAATATGGCGCCGTGCTGAAAAATGTGTATGCCATAGCAGCCGGTATAATCCACGGCATGAAGTTCGGCGACAATTTCCAGGCAATGCTTATATGTAATGCTTTGAGGGAGATGAGGCGTTTTATAGACACGGTTGACCCGCTAGTGCGTGACACGGCTGATTCGGCTTATCTGGGCGACCTGCTAGTTACGGCCTATTCCCGTTTTTCGCGAAACCACAATTTCGGTTCTATGATAGGCCGCGGATATAGCGTGAAAGCGGCACAAATGGAGATGGAGATGGTGGCCGAGGGTTATTATGGCACCAAATGTATACATGAAATCAACAAGGAACACGGTGTGTCCATGCCTATAGCCGAATGTGTATATTCCATACTTTATGACGGCATTACTCCGGAGAAAGCCATAGAGGCTGTCACTGACAGTTTTATATGAAGATAACCGGGCCGGCCAGGGTATAAGCTATAAAACCCAGTGGACCGGCCCGGTATTTATTTTTTATTGCCGGCTGGCCGGTGCCGTTCATGCGCCCGTGTAAAACTTAACCGGTACACGGGGCGTTACATACAATGAAAAGGATATAAAAGTTTCAAAGATAGATATATTATGAAAACAATTGAGATTGATATTCAGCATGCGCTTTCTTTCACAGGCCGCGAGGCATATGACTCTCTCAGTCAGGAAGCTGTGAAAGGAATCGAAAATCTTGAAAGTAACAAGGGCGCCGGCTCTGACTACCATGGCTGGGTCACACTTCCGTCCGACATACCTGTTTCGCAACTGGAAGACATAAAGGCTACCGCGGCTTCGTTGCAGGTTTCATGCGACTATGTGGTATGTGTCGGCATCGGTGGTTCGTATCTTGGCGCGAAAGCCGTGATAGAGGCTCTTGACAATTCTTTTGCCTCTTTCATGCCTCGCGGCAAATATCCCAAAGTGCTCTTTGCCGGGCAGAACATAGGCGAAGACTATATGGCCGAATTGCGCGATTTTCTGTCGGACAAAAGATTCGGTATAGTGGTGGTTTCCAAATCTGGCACCACGACAGAGCCTGCCATCGCTTTCAGACTGCTTAAGGAGCAGCTGGAAAAGCAGGTGGGCAGAAGTGCAGCCAAAGACCTCATAGTGGCTGTCACTGATGCCTCCCGGGGCGCTCTGCGCACTCTCGCCTCGCAGGAAGGCTATAAGACATACGTGATACCCGACAATGTGGGCGGACGCTTCTCCGTGCTCACTCCGGTGGGACTTCTGCCTATAGCTGTGGCAGGATTCGACATAGACAGGCTTGTGGCCGGTGCTGTGTCCATGATGGAGAAGACACGTCTGGCATCTTCCGGCAATCCGGCACAGACTTATGCCATGATGCGTAACGCTCTCTATCGTGACGGAAAGAAGATAGAGATACTGGTCAACTATAATCCCAAACTGCATTATTTCGGCGAATGGTGGAAGCAGCTCTATGGCGAGAGCGAGGGCAAAGAGGGCAAAGGCATATTCCCGGCTGCCGTTGACTTTACCACCGACCTCCATTCTATGGGCCAGTGGATACAGCAGGGCGAACGGACTATTTTTGAAACCGTGATAAGCGTGGAGGCTTCTGACCGCGAATTGCGCATACCGGCTGACGAGGCTAATCTCGACGGAATCAATTTCATGTCGGGCAGGCGTGTGGACGAAGTAAACAAGATGGCCGAACTCGGCACGCGTATCGCCCACAACGAGGGTGGTGTGCCGGTAATAAAGATAACTATACCGCGATTGTGCGAGCACACTCTGGGCGAACTCATCTATTTCTTCGAGAAAGCATGCGGTATCAGCGGCTACATACTGGGTGTCAATCCGTTTGACCAGCCGGGTGTAGAGGCTTACAAGAGTAACATGTTCGCTCTTCTGGGCAAGCCCGGATACGAGGCAGAGACACAGGCCATACAGTCGAAACTCTGATCAGGGCCGTATAAAAAATATAACCGCCAGAAATTCCGTACCGAATCGGAAACCTGGCGGTTAATTTTTTTATTATTTCACTTTAAATGACACAGGTATTACATATTGGCTTTTTACAGGTTTGCCATTATTCCTGGCCGGAGTCCACAGACCGCTTGAGAGCCTGACCACCCTGAGGGCTTCCTCGTCCAGGTCTTTGTGTATGCTTCTGAGAACTTTTGTGTCGCTTACGCTACCATCGGTATTTATAACAAATTGTACGACCACGCGGCCGCTCTTTCCGCTTTTTATGGCGGTTACGGGATATTTCACATTATCTGCGAAAAATTTATTCATAGCCTCTGCTCCTCCTTTGAATTCGGCTATTTTCTCAACTGCGTATTTTGGCCTGGTTTCAGAGCCTGCGGCAGCTTCTTTCATGTCCGCTGTTTGCCGCGTTGCTTGCGCAGTCGTTTGTTTTTGGTTAATTTTGCTGTTGGAAACAGTATTGTCTGCTGTTTGCGACATTTGCCCGAGTACTCCGGCCACTGCCGGTTGTGAGAGCACTGACAGAGACAGGGCGGCCATAGCCGGAAGCACAAGCGCAGCTATACGGCGCGAAGAATTTGATTTTTTACCCATCATAGTTATACGTGTTTTAATGTGACTGTGATTCAGACTGTCGGCAAAGGTCGGGAAACTCGAGCCGGCAGTCTTTCTTAATAGCATAAACTGGTATTCGGCCGGATGATCGCCGGCCGCGATTTTGTCTACCTGGAATTCGTGCACTTTTTTCAATTCGTTTCTAAGCAGCCAGGCAGCAGGTGAAAACCACTGAAATATCAGTGACAGCTGTACGGGCACGAGGTCTAGCCAGTGGTACAGGCGCAGGTGGGTTTTCTCATGGTTTGTCACCATCGGCAGCCACCGGTCGCAGTCTGACGGCCGGACCACTATATACCTTCCCCAGCTGAAAGGTCCCGGAGCAAGGGGGCTGACGATCTCTGTATACGATCCCTGCGTACTACAGTGTCCGGAACGTATGATACGGACCATGCGCCACACTCCTGCCATAGTGCCTGCGGCGGTGGCAGCAGCTCCTGCCGCGTATACCCATAGCGCTATGTTCCACCAGTCTGTGCCACCCTCGCCAGGATTGCCGTAGTCTGTGGCAAAGACCATAGCAGGCACTCCGGCCGCAACGGTAGTGGCGCCGTGAGGCAGCGACAGCCGCGCTAATGCCGGTATGGTCCACGAAGCCAGATATATAAATAGAATGGCGCATCGGTTCAGCCGGTGGAAGGCAGTCGGTGCCATCAGCGGTTTGTAGGCCAGATACAGAAGTGTCATTACTATGGCCGTCTCTACCATGTATCTTAAGAATAATCCCATGTCATCCCTCCTTTTCTTTTTCTTTCTGCGCTTCGATCTGTTCGATAAGTTCGCGCAGTTCGGTAGTGGAAATCTTCTCTTCACGTACAAGAGAGGATACGAAACTTATGTACGAACGGCCGAAAAAACGGTCTATCAGTCCGCGCAGCGACTTATCGCGGTACTCTCCGGCATCTGCCACTGCGTGGTATCGGTATGAATTGCCTATCTGTTCATGCGCGAGCCATCCTTTTGCCTCAAGACCGCGGACGAATGTCGACACAGTGTTGAAATGAGGCTTGGGATCTGGCATCATTTCGACCACCTGGCGCACAAACAGAGGTCCGCACTGCCAGAAGTAACCCATGATAGCTTCCTCCTTAGGGGATAACTTCCTGATATTTTTGTTCTTTTCGCCCATATACGGTATGCGTTTGTATTTCATCGGCAAATATATAACTAAATTATTAGTTGCGCAACTAATAATTTAGTTATTAATATATTTTAACAATTTAAACTTAGTTATTATGGGGTATATATCCGTTGACAAAAGTTATGGAGCTATTTTATGAACCTGTATAAGCATTAAAATTCATTATTTTTGGGTATGGCGTAGTTCTGCCATTACATATAATTTTGCAATGTTAAAAAACGATGAAAATGGATTGTTAATCATTATAGAAATTGAAATGAAAATAAGGTTATTCTTATTGTTGATAATATATGTTGCCGGATTTATGTATGGTAGCGCTAATGGCAATGCGGGCATATTGTCGGGCAAGGTGGTGTCTGAAGACGGAGCGCCGGTTGACTGTGCCATTGTGTTTATTAAAGGCACACAGTATTCATGCAGTACAGACGAACGCGGTATGTACCGTCTGGAAGCACCTCCAGGTAGGCATACAGTTGTTTTTTCATCTGTGGGTTTTGAGCGGAAAGAGGTATCCGCGAAGGTGGCGGGAGGCAAACGGACCAGTGTTGATGTAAAATTAAAGCCGGCTGCCGACCTGGCTGAAGTAGTGGTAGTAGGCAGCAATGTCGGCAAACTTAAAAATTCCGCATACAATGCCGTGTCGGTAGGCACAAAGGATTTGGTGAATACGACAAAGTCTTTAAGTGACGCTCTCGCGCAGGCTCCCGGAATGAAGATAAGGGAGAGTGGCGGTATCGGTTCTGACATGACTGTCACCATGGACGGATTCAGCGGCAAGCATATCAAGGTTTTTGTAGACGGCGTGCCCCAGGAAGGTGTTGGCAGTTCTTTCGGCCTTAATAATATACCTGTCAATTTCGCTGAGCGGATAGAGGTGTATCGCGGAGTAGTGCCTGTAGGTTTCGGTTCTGACGCGATAGGCGGAATAATCAACATAGTCACACCCAGACGCAGGCGGTCGTGGTTTGTTGACGCTTCGTATTCTTACGGATCTTTTAACACCCATAAGTCTTATATAAATTTAGGCCAGACATCGGGTAACGGGTTTAAGTACGAGATCAATGCTTTCCAGAATTATTCGGATAATGATTATTGGATTGATTCTCCTGTTGAAAATTTTGAAACAGGGTCGATAAACCGGAAAAAGAAAGAACATGTACGCAGATTCAACGATACATATCATAATGAGGCTGTGATGGCCAAAGCAGGATTTGTAGACAGGCCATGGGCAGACAGGCTGCTGGCCGGATTTGCTTATTCGCATATGTATCAGGAGATACAGACAGGTGTCCGCCAAGAGATCGTATACGGCCGGAAACATCGTCACGGGCATAACCTGATGCCATCTGTGGAATATTATAAAAGAGATTTATTCGCAAGGGGACTGGATATCTCGTTTAATGCCAATTATAACAGGAATATGACTGTGAATGTTGATACTGCTTCAGTTAAATATAACTGGAGAGGTGAGACGTCATTGTTGAATTCACCAGGCGAGCAGTCTTATCAGAATACCGGCGCTGCAAATGACAACTGGTCTGTAGCCTTTACTTCTGATTACCGACTCGGCCATAGACATCTGTTTACTATAAATAATGTATTTAACTCATTCAAAAGGACTAATGAGAACTTGCTCACCACACCGTCTACAAAAGATGAAATATCAAAGCTGACGAGTAAGAATATTCTAGGTGTGTCTTATCGTTATAAGCCGAACAATAAAATTAATTTTTCCATTTTTGGCAAGCATTATCATCAATATGTTTCAGGGCCTATAGCTACGTCTTCGGCGCAGGATGATTATACGCGCGTGTCGCGTTCGGAAAATTATTGGGGCTACGGAGCGGCAGGCACCCTGTTTATGCCTTTGGGATTACAGTTGAAAGCATCATATGAGAAAGCGTTGCGCATGCCTTCTGTAGAGGAGATGTTTGGCAACGAGGACCTGGAAAGGGGGGATATCTCTTTGAAGCCCGAAAGCAGTCATAACGCCAACCTCAACCTGAGCTATGACGCCTCGTTCGGAAATAATGTAATTTATGTCGAGGCCGGACTCATATACCGTGACACGCGTGATTATATCCAGCGTAATATAATGTCACTCAGCGGTGGTAAATTCGCAGCGTCATACATCAATTATGGCAAGGTCAGAACTGACGGCATCAGTATATCGGCGAGATATAGTTTTTCTAAATGGCTGAGCCTTGGTGGTAATTTCACTCAGATGAATGTGCGGGACAATATGCGTACCGCGGTCAATGGTACTGCTGCCAATGTTTCTTATAAAGAACGTATGCCAAATCTCCCGTTTATGTTTGCAGATTCGTATGTTAACTTCTATTGGGCCGGACTCGGCGGCCAAGACAATATGTTGACAATTACATATGACAATCAATATACAGATGGTTTTTGCTATTATTCTTCAAATCTAGGCAGCAATAGTGATGATTACATGGTGCCGGACCAATTCTCGCATAATATTACGATGAGTTACAGTATAAAAAGAGGAAGATATAATATATCTTTTGAATGCCGTAATCTTACTGACGCGAAACTGTATGATAATTTCAGTCTTCAGAAAGCCGGGAGGGCGTTTTATGGGAAAATAAGGGTGTATTTCGGAAACTAACAAATATATTATTGATAAAATGAAAAAGATTACTTTATTGCGCGCATTTGCCGCGCTCGCGTTTCCGGCTGTGGTTTTGTCGGGATGCTCTGAAAACGACGAACCTGGTGGCGGAACACAGCCAGGAGGAACAAATGCCGGAAAATTTGTTATCGCGGCCACAGTGACGGATTCGAAAGGCACTACGAATCTTTTATTTACAGCAGAGTCGCTTGACGAAGGCCATATCGCTCTTGGAAATAACAACGGGCTTTTGAACGACGGGGCAAGCCAATGGGTGTTTCATCCTGACAATTATCTTTATGCTCTGACCTACAATCAGGGAAATGCCGGAACTACGAGAAGTTATATTCTTGATAAGGAGGGCTATATACGGGCCCGTGACATGGAGTACAAGATAAGCCGTTTCACTTCTTATGGAATCTGTGGGGACCAGATCATCTCGACATCGACCGGGGACGGTCCGGTGTCACAGGCGGACGGCAACGGCTATCTCCCGAAAACACTGCTGGCGACCTATATCGATGTGAAATCCGAGACATCAAGGCAGAACGACACATCAACCGGGATATATTCGTTGGAAAATTATCTTGGCAACGGAGAGTATGTGACTCTCGCAGGTCTTGAAAAACGTGGTTCAGATATTTTCTGCGGTATTGCTCCTATGGGACTTAGCCAGTACGGGGCAGCAGTTGGTAACGGCAAATGGATACGCCCGGGATATGAGCACCTGGTCAAGACTGCCGACGGGGGCAGTAACAGCTCCAGCTATAAGAAGGGAGAACTACAGTGGACACAGTATCCCGACGAGTGCTGGGTGGCTGTCTATAAAGATAATAATCTAGCTCACCCTGCATTTGCTAAAACTGATAGAATCAGTTATCCGTGCGGACGCTTCAAATCACAATATTATCAGACCATCTGGGCGGATGATAAAGGTGATATTTATGTTTTTTCTCCGTCGTATGCCAAGACTATGACCGATCCTAAGCAGCAGACCTCGTTGCCGGCAGGCGTGTGCCGCATACCGGCCGGATCCACACAGTTTGATTCCTATTATTGCGACATAGAGACATTGTCTGGCGGCAGATCTTTCATGCGTTGCTGGCCTGCGGGAGGCAGCCGTTTCCTTATGCTCATGTATGACCGCCCACTTACGGAACAAGGTTTTGTAGCCACAGATCTGGCCATATTTGATGCTGGCAATAAGAAACTGACTTTTGTCAAGGGTCTTCCATCAGATATTTCCTCTATAGGAAAAACGGTATATGTTCAAAACGGGAGTGTTTATATACCGATAAATGTAACCGGAGGTAATCCTGCCATATACAAAATAAATTCGGCCACAGGACAGGCTGCCAAGGGACTGACCATAGATGCGACAGATATAACCGGATTTGGTTATATGGACACGGTAAAGTAATCTGATATGAAGTTTTTTCACAAGATACATCTTTGGCTTTCAGTTCCGTTCGGGCTGGTGATCACCCTCATATGTTTTTCAGGCGCGATGCTTGTCTTTGAGCCGGAAATCACGAGGCATGTGAAAAGTGACATCTATTATGTTGCTTCCGCGAAGGGAGAGCCTGTGGATATGGGAGAACTGATGGAGACGGTAAAGGCAACGCTGCCGGATTCGGTTTCCATAACCGGGGTGACCGTGTTCAGAGACAAGAACCGCACATACCAGGTAAATCTGTCAAAGCCGCGCAGGGCCTCTGTTTTCATAGACCAGTATTCGGGCAGGATTACAGGGAAATATGAGAGAATAGGATTTTTCTCCACTATGTTCAAACTTCACCGCTGGTTACTTGACAGCGCTGATCCGCGTGGAGATGGCTTAAAAGTAGGCAAAATGCTTGTCGGCATATCGACCATGATGTTTGTGATAGCCCTGGTTAGCGGAGTGGTGATCTGGTGGCCCAGAGCACGCAGAAACCTTAAGCGGAGCTTGTCGGTGCCTTTCAGAGATGGCTGGCGGGGATTCTGGAAAGGACTGCATGTGGCAGGAGGAATGTATGCCTTGCTGCTTGTTCTGGCAATGGCGCTTACGGGCCTTACATGGTCTTTCGGATGGTACCGCGCCGCGTTTTATGCTGTCTGCGGCGTTGAATACGTGCCACGTGGTTCCGCTTCTGACGGAAAGGGTGAAAAAAACAAATCCAGCCATAAAAGCGGTGACAGAGACTGGCGCGGCGGCCGCCACGGCCACAGAGGTGATTATGCCGAAAGACAGCACCGCGGTCCGAGCATGCGTTCAGAATTCAAATGCTGGCAACAGGTATATGATGTCTTGGAAGCGCGTAATCCGGAAGCCCCCCGGATAACTGTAGGCCAGGAAAATGCCAGTGTCACAGTTTCATCCGGCAACAACGCGGCAGACCGTTACGAGTTCGATAGCCGTTCGGGCCGATTTACCGGTGTGACAAAATATGCCGCTTCAGACTCCTCAGACAAACTCCGCGGCTGGATATATGCGGTGCATACAGGAAGTTTTGGCGGTATGATCACACGTATATTATGGTTCCTCGGCGCCTTGCTCGGCGCTAGTCTGCCTCTGACAGGTTATTATATCTGGCTAAGGCGTCTGAAAAGACACAAACAGCGCTGATTTTTAAGTTAAAGGCTGGTTCTGATTATGAACCGGCCTTTATTTTAATTTAACGTGGAGGCGTGGTGTATAAAGCAGTGTCTGTTTGGCCGTGTATGTGTTGTATGGATTTTTGTAGCCCGTTATGCCCCGGGGTGAAAAAAATTGTGTAATTTTGTATTTGCACCATGAAAGAATTTACCGACCAGGACATAGAACGTATAGAACAGGCCATAGAAGCCGGTGATGTGCAGACGGCACGCAGTGAAATGGACGAGCTGCATCCGGCAGATATTGCCGAGTTGTTCCGTACGCTCAACCTGCGCCAGGCGGAGTGGATATTCAACCTTGTCTCAGACGAGACCAAGGCCGATGTCCTTATGGAGCTTGACGAGGATGACCGTAAGAAAGTGCTCGAGGGTATGAATCCCGAGCAGATCGGCCATTTCATAGACATGCTCGACACTGACGATGCTGTCGACCTTATCCAGGAGCTGGACAAGGACGAGCGTCAGGAGGTCATATCGCACATAGACGACATGGAGCAGGCCGGCAACATTGTCGATCTGCTCCAATATGACGAGGATACAGCCGGCGGCCTTATGGGCACGGAGATGATCGTGGTCAACGAGAACTGGAGCATGCCTCAGTGTATAAAGGAGATGCGCGCCCAGGCCGAGGATCTTGACGATATCTATAACATCTATGTTGTGGACGACGAGGAAAGATTGCTCGGTATCCTGCCGCTTAAGAAGATGATTACTGATCCGTCGGTGAGCAAGATAAAGCGCGTGATGGATCCTGAGCCGCGCTCGGTGAGCACCGATACGCCGATAGACGAGGTGGCGCTTGATTTTGAGAAATACGACCTTGTGGCCATGCCTGTGGTAGACACCATAGGGCGTCTTGTAGGACAGATAACGGTAGATGATGTGATGGACGAGGTGCGCGAGCAAAGCGAGCGTGACTACCAGCTGGCTTCCGGTCTTGCTACCGACGTAGATGCTGATGACTCCATACTGGCCCAGACGCGCGCGCGCATACCCTGGCTGCTCATAGGAATCGTGTCGGGCATACTGGCATCTCTGATCCTTGCCGGTTTTGAAAGCCAGATGGCCGCTGTCACGGCGCTGGCGCTGTTCATACCGATTATAGGCGGCACCGGGGGAAATGTGGGCGTGCAGGCATCAGCCATAGTGGTACAGGGCCTGGCAAACGGATCGCTGGAAGTAAAGGAGTTCGGACGGCAGCTGGGCAAAGAGGTGCTTATAGGCTTGTTGAACGCTACGGTCATAGCCACTGTTATACTTGTATACAACCTGGTCATGCTGCCAGGTGATTTCGCCGTGACGCTGTCTGTGGCCCTGTCGCTGTTCGTGGTGGTTATGTTTGCCACGCTGTGCGGCACGGTGGTACCTCTGACACTTGAGAAACTACATATCAATCCGGCACTTGCCACAGGTCCTTTCATACAGATTTCCAATGATATAGTTGGCCTGGTGATCTATGTATTCATCTCAAAATGGTGTCTTCAGGTTTTTGGGGCCTGAGCATGATTTTTAGTTTGGTTAACACTGGTGTGCATGATATAGGCACATATACGGCGTTAACTTTGCACCATATAAGAACAACAATAACAGAAATAATATGGCAAAGAAAGCAAAAGAGGCTCTTCAGGGACGTATAGAAAACCGCGATATGAAACTCGCAGCCCTGAACACGGCCATGGAACACATACATAAGGATTTCGGATCAGGCGCCATAATGCGTCTGGGTGACGATGCAGTAGAAGACGTAGAGGTGATACCCTCCGGTTCTATATCGCTGGACGCCGCTCTCGGCGTGGGCGGTTTTCCGCGCGGACGTATCATCGAGATCTACGGCCCCGAATCGTCTGGTAAGACCACGCTGGCCATCCACGCCATAGCCGAGGCCCAGAGGCAGGGCGGCATAGCGGCAATAATAGATGCCGAGCATGCTTTCGACCGTGCTTATGCCGAAAGTCTTGGTGTTGACACCACCAATCTGTGGATCGCTCAGCCCGACAATGGCGAGCAGGCCCTCGAGATAGCCGAGCAGCTTATCAACTCGGGAGCAATCGATATAATAGTGGTTGACTCCGTGGCGGCGCTCACTCCCAAGGCGGAGATTGAGGGAGAGATGGGCGAGAAGAATATGGGTCTGCATGCCCGTCTTATGAGCCAGGCCATGCGTAAGCTGACAGGGGCTATTTCGCGTACACGCACCACATGTATCTTCATAAACCAGCTGCGTGAGAAGATAGGCGTGGTGTTCGGAAATCCCGAGGTGACTACTGGCGGAAACGCGTTGAAATTCTATGCCTCTGTGCGTCTCGACATTCGTCCGTCGTCACCCATAAAGGATTCAGATGACGAGATGGTGGGCCGCACAGTCAAGGTAAAAGTGGTGAAAAACAAGGTGGCTCCCCCCTTCCGCAGGGCTGAGTTTGACATCATGTTTGGCAAGGGTATCTCCAAAGAGGGCGAGATAGTTGACCTGGGTGTCGATCTCGGCATAGTAAAAAAGAGCGGCGCATGGTTTAGCTACGAGGGCCAGAAAGTGGGCCAGGGCCGTGAGGCTGCCAAACGTACGCTGGCTGAGAATGAAGCCATGGCTGCCGAGATTTCAGGAAAGATACGCGAGGCTCTGTCGCTCAATCCGGCTGCCGCGGCTCCTCGAGACGAAGCCGTTGCCGAAACCTCTGCCGAAGACATGGCCGAGATAGAAGGCCTGGGGTTTGACTCGGAACTGGACCTGTAACCTCTCTTTAAGACATATCGGACCGCGACAACTGTGAAGATGCACAGTTGTCGCGGTCTTGTCATTTCAGAACCACTGTATATGGATTCTCATCCGGCTGGCAATATAATTTAATCGTTGCGAGGGAAATAAATACGGGTGTCCGTTCGGTTTTTGTTACTGAACGGACACCCGTTATTATGTCTGGGTTGTCGTGCTTAGTCGCGGAATTCCAGGTCGCCTCCGGTGATCACGTGCCAGGGCAGACCGCATTCGGCCAGTTTATCAAGGAACGGATCGGGATCGAACTCTTCTACATTGCGCACGCCGGGCATGACCCATTTGCCTGTCAGGAACATCATTGCGCCTACCATGGCAGGTACGCCGGTGGTGTAGCTCACTGCCTGTGCTCCAGTCTCGCGGTATGCGTCCTGGTGCGAACAGTTGTTGTAGATGTAGTATGTTGATTCATTTCCCTGTTTGTCAAGGCCCGAGATACGGCATCCGATAGAGGTCTCGCCGGTGTAGTTCTCTCCCAGGCTGCCGGGATCGGGCAATACGGCTTTAAGGAACTGTATGGGCACTATTTCCTGGCCGTTGTACATCACGGGGTCTATGCGTGCCATGCCTATGTCCTGTATCACGCGCAGATGTGTCAGGTATTCCTGTCCGAACGTCATCCAGAAGCGTGCGCGGCGTATGGTGGGGAAATTCAGTACGAGACTTTCAAGCTCTTCGTGGTACAGCAGGTATGACTCACGTTCGCCTATATTAGGGTAGTTCAGAGGCTGGTGCACCTCCAGGTTTTCAGTCTCAACCCATTTGCCGTCGAGCCAGTATTTGCCTTTCTGGGTGATTTCGCGTATGTTGATTTCGGGATTGAAATTGGTGGCGAAGGCCTTGCCGTGGTTGCCGGCATTGCAGTCCACTATATCCAGGTAGCGCATCTCCGAGAAGTGGTGTTTGGCCGCATAGGCTACAAATATGGCGCTCACTCCGGGGTCGAAGCCGCAGCCGAGTATGGCTGTCAGGCCTGCTTTCTCAAAACGTTCGCGATAGGCCCACTGCCATGAGTATTCGAAATGTGCTTCGTCTTTTGGCTCATAGTTGGCCGTATCCAGATAATTTACACCGCATTGCAGACATGCCTCCATTATGGTAAGGTCCTGGTACGGCAGCGCCACGTTTATGCAGAGCACTGGTTTATGCCGGCGGAAGAGTTCGCACAGCTGTTCCACGCTGTCAGCATCGACACTGTCGGTTGTTATATTAGGGGCGCCTATTTTGGCGGCCAGCGCGTCACATTTCTCTTTGGTGCGCGAGGCTATGACAATCTCGTTGAATACATCGGGATGCTGGGCGCATTTGTGAGCGACCACTGTGCCTACGCCTCCGGCACCGATGATGACTACTTTGTTCATATTCTTATGTGGTTTTAATGATTAATTTGCGGATATTCGGTTATTTGCCATCTCCGGCGGGGGACACGTGGTCCCAGATATAGAGACGGTCAGAGGGACGTACCTTTTCGGGTACGGCTATTGAGAAATGCTCCCCTTTGCGCACCGTCTCGACAGGTTTGAGGTTTACGCGTATCTCTTCGGGCGTGAGTATCAGCGCTCCCGTGGTCGGGCCGGTGATTACCACTTCTTCCCCTTTGTGCAGCACGGAGGCCTCTAGTTTGAATTCGGCCACGCCTATTTTAGAGAAATATCTCACGGCCTTGGCCGCGTAGCGTTTGACACGGGTGGCCGAAGAACCATACTTCGCGCTCCATTCGCCCAGACGCTGTCCCATGTAATAGCCGTCCCAGAATCCTCGGTTGAACACACGTGAGAGTCTTTCGTCCCAGTCAGCCACCAGGCTTTCAGAATAGGTACCATCGCATATGGCGCATAGAGCCTCGTCATAGGCCCGTACCACCTCTTTGACATATTCCGGACCTCTGGCCCGCCCCTCTATCTTGAACACCCTGACACCGGCATCTACCATTTTATTGAGGAAATGTATGCTCTTGAGGTCTTTGGGCGACATGATATACTGGTTGTCTACTTCTATTTCGGCCCCGGTCTCGCGGTCGGTCAGGAGATATGAGCGGCGGCAGATCTGGTTGCATGCTCCGCGGTTGGCCGACGAATTCATCTCGTGCAGGCTCATGTAGCATTTGCCGCTTACGGCCATGCACAGCGCGCCGTGGCAGAACATCTCGATGCGTACCGGCCTGCCCGAAGGCCCGGTGATGCACTGGCTGTCGATGTTGCGGCTTATTTCAGCCACCTGGTCCATGTCCAGCTCGCGTGCCAGCACCATGACATCAGCCCATTGCGAGTAGAAACGCACGGCCTCGGTGTTTGCCACATTCACCTGGGTGGAGACATGCACCTCGACCCCGATGCTTCTGGCATAGAGTATGGCCGACATGTCGGCCGCTATTATGGCAGTGATTCCGGCATCGCGCGCAGTGTCTATGACGGCGCGCATGCGTGCCGTGTCAGAGTCATACATCACGGTATTGACCGTTAGATATGTCTTCACCCCTCTGGCAGAGCATGTCGAAGCTATCTCGCGCAAGTCGGCCAGAGTGAAGTTGGCGCTTGACCTCGAACGCATATTCAGTCCTTCGACACCGAAATACACAGCGTCTGCCCCCGCAGCCAGGGCTGCTGCCAGGCTTTCGCGGCTGCCCACCGGGGCCATAATCTCAAAGTCACTACGTGTCATACCCTTACATTATAAATATAGTCTGCAAAGTTACTACAAAAAAGTGAAATGCGGAAAGATATAGTGATAGAATTGAGTTACAAGGGTTTTGGTTGAA